>CAMTVD010000001.1:0-68546 GCA_947085095.1 uncultured Thermus sp.
AAAACCTCGGCCACCGTCTCCCGCACCGCTTCCCTCAGCAAGATTCGCAAGGTATCCTGGTCCACGGGGCACCTCCTCGTGCTAAGGTGTGCCCCCCTATTAAACACGGACCCTTACACATAAATCCTTACACGACCCTTGCCCAAGAGTTAAAGGAAGCGTTAGCCACCTATGCAGATAGTGGTGGTAGGGGTCGGGCAGCCATCTCCCAAGAAGAAACCGTGGCGGTTATGCGGGAAAGATACGAGGTTTGTTGTGACCTCTTCTATGGTTTTGACTGGTCGGCGTGGAAGGGGGGAAGCCCACAGGAAAGGCTCTCGCTACTACCGGCTGCCCAGGAGCATATCCTTGCCCAAGAGAGCGGAAAGGACCTATTCTTGCAGGCTATGCGTGAGCTTTCGCGAGCCTTTTCGCTGGCTGTGCCCCACGAAGAGGCGCTACGCATACGAGACGACTTAGCCTTTTTCCAGGCAGTTCGGGCCAGCTTGGTGAAGCGGATACCCGAGGAAGCCCGCACGGAGGAAGAGCTGGATTATGCCATTAGGCAGCTGGTATCCAAGGCTATTGTTCCCGAGGGGGTCACGGACATATTTGCATCTGCTGGTTTAAAGAAGCCCGATATCTCAATCCTGTCTGATGAATTTTTAGCTGAAGTTCGCAATATGCCCTATAAAAACCTTGCCATAGAGGTTCTCCAGCGTTTGCTCAAAGGGGAGATTAACCGTCGTCGGCAGAAAAATATTGTTCAGGCCCGTTCCTTTGCTGAGATGTTGGAGCGGGCAATTCGCCAATACCAAAACCGGGCTGTTGAAGCTGTGCAGGTGATCGAGGAACTCCTTGCCCTAGCCAAGGAAATGCGGGAGGCTAACGCCCGGGGGGAGAAGCTGGGGCTGTCAGAGGAGGAGCTTGCTTTTTATGATGCCTTGGAAACCAACGATAGCGCTGTAAAAGTGCTGGGCGATGAGACCCTGCGGACCATTGCCCGAGAGCTGGTTCAGGCGGTGCGCCAAAGCGCCTCCATAGACTGGGCTATTCGGGAGAGCGTACGGGCTCGGATGCGAGTTATTATCAAGCGTATTCTTCGCAAGTATGGTTATCCCCCGGATAAACAGGAGAAGGCTGTGAAGACGGTTTTGGAACAGGCTGAGGCCCTGTCAGCGGCGTGGGTAGATTCTCAGGACTAGGTTCGTTCTGGGTAAGGGTTTGGACGGAAACGTGGAGTAGTCCTCCATGCCCTGAATCTCTTGCGTCGCTGAGAGGACCTTCATAGAGGGGACAGCTTGGCTTTTGTTGGAACAGTAGCAAATACGTGAGGGCTTATTTGAGGGCTAACGAACAAGAGGGAGGTGGGGTCGCCCTTTACTATTGGGCACGATAGTTATCATGAGCAAGCCTTATCCTGCATGTCACAACACCAGGTGAACTCTAAAGAGCCTGTCTCACACGCGAGAGGTCGTAGGTTCAAGTCCTACGCCGCCCACCACGAGGACAATGCTTCCCCCCACGGTAGCGTGGGGGGAAAGCCTTTAGCTGGGTTATCAGCCGGTCGGGAGGGCTTTGGGGCGGGGAAGGGGTGCCTGGTCCCCAGGCTTCCACATAAAATAGTTGCTTCCACCATCTGCTTTATTGCGGGGCAAAGGCATAGTTCTCGCTTTAGCAAAGTGAAGTGTTTTCTAGAAGGGCCTTAGTGGATCATTTTTGTACCTGGTCTACCGTTGCCCCAAAGTGGTATAATGCCTCTGTCCCGGGCGACCGGGAGGGGACCTTGAAAGCCAAACTTCCCTTGGGGATGGGCAATATGCGTTTTCACCTTCTCATCGCACCTTCTGCTGTGGCTTGAGAACGGGCCAAAACCCCCCAAAACCTCCCTTATTCGCCTTACGCATATTCCAAGCTTCATCTTTCTCACAAACCCCCCCTCCGAGAGCCCCGTCCCACACAGGGAAAACCAGAGGTTAGAGTTGCAGAACCTTTAGCCCCGTCAGGGGATTGCGACCAAGATGGCGGTCAGCCTGTCTACCAGCCTTTTTGTTGCAGAACCTTTAGCCCCGTCAGGGGATTGCGGCGCGGGTTTCCCCCCAGTCCATCCGTGGGCTGGGGGGTGTTTTTTGGCCTGTGGGGCGGAATGGTATTCCCCCCCTGGACCCAAACCCCTCTGGGCGGGTAGGCTTAGGGCCATGTACGAGGGGAAGATCCTTTACGAAGGCCTCACCTTTGACGACGTCCTGCTCCTGCCCGATTACTCGGAGGTCCTGCCCAAGGAGGTTTCGGTCAGGACCCGGCTCACCAAGAGGCTCTGGCTCAACATCCCCATCCTCTCCGCCGCCATGGACACGGTCACCGAGGCCGATATGGCCATCGCCATGGCCCGGGAGGGGGGGCTTGGGGTCATCCACAAGAACCTCTCCATAGAGGCCCAGGCGGCCATGGTGCGCAAGGTGAAGCGCTCCGAGGCGGGCATGGTCCAGGACCCGGTGACCCTGCCCCCCACGGCCACCCTCGAGGACGCCGAGCGCCTCATGCGGGAGTACCGCATCGGGGGGCTTCCCGTGGTGGACCTGTACGGCAAGCTCCTGGGCCTGGTCACCAACCGGGACATCCGCTTTGAGCGGGACCTGAAGCGCCCCGTTACCGAGGTCATGACCCCCCTGGAGCGCCTCATCACCGCCCCCCCCGGCACCACCCTGGAGGAGGCGGAGGAGGTCTTAAGGCGGCACAAGGTGGAGAAGCTCCCCCTGGTGGACGAGTCGGGGAGGCTTAGGGGGCTTCTCACCCTGAAGGACCTGGTCAAGCGGAAGCAGTACCCGAACGCCGCCAAGGACGCCCTGGGCCGCCTCCTGGTGGGGGCGGCGGTGGGGGCGGGCCGGGACCTCCCCGAGCGGGCCCAGGCCCTGGTGGAGGCGGGGGTGGACGTGCTGGTCCTGGACTCGGCCCACGGCCACTCCAGGGGCATCCTCGAGGCCCTCACCTACCTGAAGGAGACCTTTGGGGACAGGGTGGAGGTCGTCGCCGGGAACGTGGCCACCCGGGAGGGGGCGAGGGCCCTGGCGGAGAGGGGGGCGGATGCGGTGAAGGTGGGCATCGGCCCCGGCTCCATCTGCACCACCCGGGTGGTCACGGGGGTGGGGGTGCCCCAGATCTCCGCCATCCTCGAGGCCTTGACCGGGGTCCAGGACCTGGACGTCCCCATCATCGCCGATGGGGGGATCAAGTACACCGGGGACGTGGCCAAGGCCCTGGCCGCCGGGGCCCACACGGTGATGCTGGGGAGCATGCTGGCGGGCACCGACGAGGCCCCGGGGGAGGAGGTCTTGAAGGACGGCAGGCGGTACAAGCTCTACCGGGGCATGGGCTCCTTGGGGGCCATGAAGCAGGGCTCCGCCGACCGCTACTTCCAAGACCCCGGCAGAGGGGGGGAGACCGAGGCCAAGAAGCTGGTCCCCGAGGGGATTGAGGGCATGGTGCCCTACAAGGGCCCGGTGGCCGATGTCCTCTACCAGATCGTGGGGGGCCTGAGGAGCGCCATGGGCTACGTGGGGGCCCCCGATATAGAAACCTTCCGCCAGAAGGCCCGCTTCGTGCGCATGACCATGGCCGGGCTCATTGAGAGCCACCCCCACGACGTGGTGGTGGTCAAGGAGGCCCCCAACTACTCCCGCTAGCCGAAGAGCTTCTCAAAGGCCTCGCCGCCCCCCTTCTTTTTGGCCAGGCGGTAGACGCCTTCCTTTTCCTCCAGCCTGCCCTCCTCCACCAGGGCCTTTAGGGTGTCCAGAAGCTCCTTCTTGGAGAAGGCTTCCCCCTCCTCGTCCAGGTAGCGCTGGATTTCCTTGAAGCTGGCGAAGCGAAGGGCCTCCACCGCACGCATCACCCAGGCCTTGCGGTCCATGGCACCATCCTACCCCGGGGCCTTTGGCATGCTGGAGGGGTGGACCCCTACCGGGAGTACCAGGACTACGTGATGGCCTCGAGGCTCCTCATCGCCTTGGGCCTTTCTCGGGAGGTCCTCACCCTCTCCCAGTACGCCCGCCTGCGGCTTAGGCGCATGGAGCTTGCCAGGAAGGGGGCGTGGGGGGCCCTGGAAAGCCTGGACGAGCGCCTGCGCTACGGGTTTTGGACCAACCCCCTAAAGCTCAAGGAGTTCCTGAAAAAGGCCCCCGCCACCCCGTACCTGGCCTCGCCGGCGGCCCTTGAAGACCTGCTCTTCCCGGAGGAAAGGGCCAGGCTCCGGTACCCGGGGCAGGCGGGGGAGTACTACCTGGGGTTTTTGCGCCTCCCCCACCTCCTCATGGACCCCGTGGGCTTTGAGGAGGCCCTCAGGGAGCAGGAGGAAAGGGCCAGGGCCCTGCCCCTTTTCCTTCAGGCTTTTCACCGGGTCAGGGGGGCCTAGTGCCCCTTTTCCCATTGACCCCTCCTGGGGCGTGGTGTATAATCCCGGGAACGACGCGCATATCTTTGCCCACCCCAGACCCCCTTGCCCAGTGAAGGAGCCCGAAGATGACCTGGAAGGAAGCCTACCCGGACATCCCCCTAGGCCAGGACGCCTGCGGCATCATCGCCATGGCAGAAAAGAGCGGCAAGCCCTCCCACCGCATCGTGCGGCGCACGCTGGAAAGCCTCTACCGCATGGCCCACCGCGCGGGGGCCATCCGGGGCGAGGGGGACGGAACGGGAATCCAGACCGACATCCCCCGGGAGCTATGGGCGGGGTTTTTGGAGAAGGCGGGGCATGACCCCAGGCTGGCCTTCAACCCCCGCTTTTTCGTGGGGCACTTCTTCGTGCCCAAGGGGGAGGAGGGCCGCCTGGGCGAGTTCTTTGACCTTCTGAGGCAAGAAGGGCAGCGGCTTGGCGTGCGCCCCGTCCACTTCCAAAGGGGCGAGGTGGTGAGCGAGGTCCTGGGCCCGGTGGGGCGGCGCACGGAGCCCCTTTTCCTCCAGGTGGCGGGTCTTTCCCCGGACGGGGACGCCCCCCTCTGGGAGCTGGGGCTTCGCCTCGAGGCCCAGTTCCCCGTGCACGTGGTTTCCCTCTCCACCCACAGCGTGGTCTACAAGGTGCGGGGGGCGGCGGAGCTCCTCAAGCGCTACTACCCCGAGCTCTCCCGCCCCGAGTTCAAGAGCGCCATCGCCCTGGGCCACAACCGCTACTCCACCAACACCCTCTCCACCTTTGAGCAGGTCCAGCCCTTTGGCCTTCTGGGCCACAACGGGGAGATCAACACCATTGAGCGCTTAAGGCGGGAGCTGGACTTCCTGGGCATCCCCCGCACCGGGGGCTCGGACTCCCAGGACCTGAACCGCATGCTGGAAGGCCTCATCTACCGCTTTGGCCTCACCCTGCCCGAGGCCATGGACCTGGTCTTCCCCCCTATCCTGGGGGAGATCAAGGGCCTCCCCGAGGAGCTCCAAGACCTCTACATGACCCTCAGGCAGCGCTTTGGCCCCCTGGCCCAGGGCCCTGCGGCCATCGTGAGCCGCCACGGGGACGAGGCGGTCTTCGCCACCGACGCCATGGGCCTGAGGCCCCTTTGGCAGTTTGAGACCCCGTACGAGCTGGTCTTCTCCTCGGAGAGGGGGGTCTTCAGCGCCGAGGAGTTCGTTTCCGAGCCCAAGCCCCTGGCCCCGGGGGAGAAGGTCTACCTGCGCCTCACCCCGGAAGGGGCCCGGGTCCTTCCCTTTGACCGCCACCAGCGCCTGGTGCTGGAGCGCCTCGCCGCCAGGACCCCGGTGGCGGGGTACCGGGTCCACCTCCAAGGCCCCTTGCGCCAGGGCCTCCCCCCGGTGGCGGGGGGGAGCGAGGCCCAGGTGGAGGAGAAGCCCGCCCCGCCCCCTCTGGGGCTGGAGAGGGCCTACGGCTGGGACCGCTGGGACGGGGCCTACCTCGAGGCCCTGGCCAAGACCGGCAACGAGCCCATCGGCTCCCTGGGCTACGACGGCCCCCTGGCCGCCCTGAACCCGGAGAAGCCCAACCTCTCCGAGTTCTTCAAGGAGACGGTGGCGGTGGTGACCAACCCCGCCATTGACCGGGAGCGGGAGATTGAGCACTTCTCCACCCGCACCCTCCTGGGCCGCCGCCCCCTGCCCCACGGCCAGGGCGGGGGGAGGGTGGAGGAGCTCCTCCTGCCCCTCGTTCTGGAAAGCGACCAGGCCCTGGCCGAGGCCTTCGGCACCCTCACCCTGGAGGAGGTGCGGGCCCGTTTCCAGACCGCCACCCTCGTCCCCCAGTTCACCGTGGAGGAGGGCCTCCTCGTGGGGCTCAAGCGCCTGGAGGAGGAGGCGGTGAGGGCGGTGGAGGCGGGGGCCGAGGTCCTCATCCTCTCCGACCGGGAGGCCTTCCAGGGGGGCATCTGGATAGATATCGGCCTGGCGGTGGCGGCGGTGAACCGGGCCCTCCTGAAACGGGGCCCGGACGGGGTGGCCTTGAGGCGCAAGACCTCGGTCCTGGTCCACTCGGGCGGGGTGCGGAACCTCCACGACCTGGCCTTCCTCTTAGGCCTGGGGGCAGAGGCCGTGGCCCCTTGGCTCATGGAGGAGAAGGCCCGGGCCCTGGAGGGGAGGAAGGGGGTGGCGAACGCCCTCGAGGCCCTGAGGAAAGGCCTGGAGAAGGTCATCTCCACCATGGGCATCCACGAGCTCAGGGGTTACGGGAAGATCTTCAGCGCCATCGGGCTGAAGCCGGAACTCGCCGAGTACTTCGGCACCCGCAACTTCCTGGGATCGGAGAACGGGGGGTACGGCTTCCTGGAACTGGAGCGCACCCTTTTGGAAAGGGAGGGGTTCTTCCGGGCGGAGAAGGTTCCTCCCGCCAAGGACTTCCGCTTCAACCCCAGGATCTACAAGGCGGCCCAGGAGGTGGCCACGGGCCAGGCCCCCTACAGCCACTTCCAGGAGAAGGTGCACTCCCTGGAGCGGGAAAGCCCGGTGGCGGCCAGGCAGCTACTGGAGGTGCGCTTCCCCGAAAGGAGCGAGGTGGCCCCCGAGGAGGTGGACCTCTCCGTGGGCGGCCACTCTCTCCCCTTCGTCATCAGCGCCATGAGCTTCGGCTCCCAGGGGGAGGCCGCTTTCAGGGCCTACGCCGAGGCGGCCAAGCGCCTCAACATGCTCTGCATGAACGGCGAGGGGGGGGAGATCCCCGACATGCTGGGCAGGTACACCCACTGGCGGGGGCAGCAGGTGGCCTCGGGGCGCTTTGGCGTCCACGCCTACATGCTGAACTCGGCCAGCGTCATTGAGATCAAGATCGGCCAGGGGGCCAAGCCGGGGGAAGGGGGGCACCTGCCGGGCAAGAAGGTCTCCGCCAAGGTGGCCGCCGCCAGGAACGCCGTGCCGGGGGTGGACCTCATCAGCCCCTCCAACAACCACGACCTCTACTCCATTGAGGACCTGGCCCAGCTCATTGAGGAGCTGAAGACGGTGAACCCCAAGGCCCTGGTCTCGGTGAAGGTGCCGGTGATCCCCGGGATCGGCACCATCGCCGTGGGCATCGCCAAGGCGGGGGCGGACGTCATCACCCTCTCGGGGTTTGAGGGGGGGACGGGGGCGGCCCGGCTCCACGCCCTCAAGTACGCGGGCCTCCCCGTGGAGCTGGGGGTGCGCCGGGCCCATCGGGCCCTGGTGCGGGCGGGGCTTCGCGACCGGGTGGAGATCTGGGCCGACGGGGGCTTGAAGACCGCCTACGATGTCCTGCGCATGGTCCTTTTGGGGGCGGACCGGGTGGGCATGGCCACCATGGCCATGGTGGCCATCGGCTGCACCATCTGCCGGGGTTGCCAGCTGGACACCTGCCACGTGGGCATCACCACCCAGATAGAGACGGTGGAGGAGGCCCTGGCCCACGGCCTGAAGCGCTTCGTGCCCCAGGACCTGGAACGGGCCGTGGAGCAGCTCACCCGCTTCTTTGAGGCCAAGGGGGAGGCCTTGAGGGAGCTGGTGGCCGCCCTGGGGGTTCGCTCTCTGAGGGAGCTTCGGGGCCGGGCGGACCTCCTCTACCAGCGGGACCGGCAGGAGGAGCTGGACCTCGGCTACTTCTTCCTGCCCGTGGAGGAGCCCGACTGGCTCCAGGACACCTCGGCCCACGTCCTCAGGAAGCCCCTGAACCAGCTCACCCGCACCATCACCGAGGTGGTCATGCATGCCTACGGCGAGGGGAGCCGGCGCATGGTCTTCCAGGAGGGGCCGGTGAACTCCACGGACCGGGCCCTGGGGGCCCACCTGGCGGGGGAGATCGCCCGCAGGAGGCTTTACGGCAAGGGATTTGACGCCGAGGTGGAGCTCCGCTTTGACGCGGGGAGCGTGGCCGGGAACGGCCTCGCCGCCTTCAACGTGGAGGGGATGCGGGTGGTGGTGGAGGGCGGGGCCCAGGACGGGGTGGCCAAGGGGGCCTTTGGGGGGCTGGTGGCCGTCCTCAAGGGGAAGAACCCCTACGGGGCCTATGTGGACGGTTCCGTGGGCAAGAGCTTCGCCTACGGGGCCATCGGCGGGTTCCTCATCGTGGAGGGAATGGCGGACAGCCGCTTCTGCATCCGCCTTTCCGGGGCGGACGTGGTCTTGGGTGGGGAGCCCGAGCGCCCCTTGCGGGACGACCTGGGCAACCTGGCCGCCCGGGCCCAGGCTAAGGGCTTCGCCTTTGAGTACATGACCCGGGGGCGGGCCCTGGTCCTGGGGGACCCGGGGCCCTGGATCTGCTCGGGGATGACGGGGGGGCGGGTCTACCTGCGCCACTGGCCGGAGATGGGGCTCACGGAGGAGGCCATGCGCCGCCGCCTGGCCAAGGGGGCCAGGGTGGCGGTGAGGCCCTTGGATGCCCGGGGGGTGGAGGACGTGCGCGAGCTCCTTTCCGCCTACATCCGGGTGCTTAGGGAGGCCAAGCGGGAGGAGAAGGCCCTCCGGTTGGAGAAGCTTTTGCAAGACCCCAGCCAGCACTTCCGCATGGTGGAGCCCGTGAACCAGCAGGTGGAGCAGGGCGTGAGCACGGAGTGAGGCCCTGGCTGGACTTTTGGGGGACGGGAGGGTACATTTGTCCCGTGGACCCCGGTGAGCTCCTGGACCTCCTCAAGCGGCGCACCGGTTTTACCCAGATCCATGCCGCCCTGCTACGGGAGCTAGGAGGGGTTATGGCCCCCATCGCCCCCGAGGTGGCCCTGGCCTTTTACGACTACCTGGGGCGGGACCCGGAGCTTTCCGGCGTCCTCCACGCCGTTCCCGGCCGGGTGGAAAGGCTTTACGGCACCTTCGCCGAGTGGTACCGGGAGCTTTTTTCCGGCGCCTACGACCGGGCCTACGCGGAAAGGCGCAGGCGCATCGGGCTGGTGCACGCCCGGCTGGGCATCGGTCCCAGGGCCATCATCCCCGCCATGGGCATCGTGCAGGAGCTTTCCCTGGAACATTTGCGTACCGCTTTGAGAAGCCACGAGATCTTTTCGGCGGTGGAGGCCTTTGAAAAGATCATCGCCATAGAGGTGGCCTTGGTGGAGGAGAGCTACCTCGAGGCCCTCTCCTTGGGCCTTTCCCTGGGGCACCGGGACCTGGGCCAGGCCCTGAGGGAGGGGGCCAAGGCCCTGCTTTCCCCCTAGGGCTCCCTGGCCAGGTCGTTGAAACGCACGTGTTGGGCGTGGAACTGGAGCTCCACGGTGCCCGTGGGGCCGTTCCGCTGCTTGCCCACGATGATCTCGGCGATGCCCGCTTTCTCGGAATGGGGGTTGTAGTACTCGTCCCGGTAAATGAACATGACCAGGTCGGCGTCCTGCTCAATGCTCCCCGACTCCCTGAGGTCCGAGAGCATGGGGCGCTTGTTGGGCCTGGCCTCCACCGCCCGGGAGAGCTGGCTCAGGGCGATCACCGGCACGTTGAGCTCCCGGGCCAGGGCCTTGAGCCCCCGGGAGATGGCGGCGATCTCCTGCTGGCGGTTTTCCCCGTTCTTGCCTCCCCCGGGTCCGGCCATGAGCTGGAGATAATCTAAGATAATGAGGCCTACCTGGCTCTGGCTCCTGAGGCGCCGCGCCCGGGCCCTGAGCTCCATGAGGGTGAGGTCGGGGGTGTCGTCTATGAAGATGGGGGCCTCGGAGAGGCGGCCCGCCACGTCCACCAGGCGGGAGAAGTCCCGGTCGGTGAGCTGGCCCAGGCGGACCCGGTTCATGTCAATGCGGGCCTCGGAGCACATCATGCGCAGGGTGAGCTGGGCCGCGGGCATCTCCAGGGAGTAGATGCCCACCCCCACCCCCTCTTTCAGGGCGGCGTGCTGGGCGATGGTGAGGGCGAAGGCGGTCTTGCCCATGGCGGGACGGGCGGCGATGATGTTGAGGGAGCCTGGCGCAAGGGTGCCGATGAGCCCGTCCAGCTCCTTGAAGCCCGTGCGCACCCCGGCCACCTCCCCCTTGTTCTGGAAGAGGGCCTCAATGTGCTCAAAGGTTTTGGTGACCAGCTCCCGCATGGACTGGGCTTCGGTGTCCGTCTTGGTGAGGGCCACCTCCAGGATCTTCTTCCCCGCGGTGTCCAGGATCTCGTCCAGACTCCCCGCCTCCTCGTAGGCCAGGCGCATGGCCTCGCCCGCCGCCTGGATGAGCCGCCTCAGGGTCCACTTCTCCGCCACGATGCGGGCGTAGTGCTCCGCGTAGGCGGCGGTGGGGGTGGCCTCGGAGAGCTGGACCAGGTAGCCCACCCCGCCCACCCCCGCAAGCTCCCCCCTTTTGGAGAGCTCCTCGGAGAGGGTCACCAGGTCCACGGGCTTGTTGGCGGCCCTCAGGGCCTGCATGGCGGCGTAGATCTTGCGGTGGTTCTCCATGTAGAAGGCCTCGGGGGAGGGGAGGAGACCTTCCAGTTCGTCCATGACGTCGGAGTCCAGGAGAATGGAGCCCAAGACGCTTTGCTCCGCCTCGAGGCTGTGGGGAGGAATACGGCCTTCCATAAGCCTCACCAGGCTACGCCCAACTCCCCCGTTCTTGCCAGTAGGGCTATCCCTGAGGGAAGGATTGCCTCCCACTAAGGTTTCTCAGGGGGGGTCTGCTAGGGTGGGGGTGTGCGGGGGCTGTGGCTTGGGCTTTTCCTTCTGACCGCCTGCGGGGCCCAGGGCCTGCCCGAGCCCTACGCCCTCCTGGAGAGGGGGGAGGCCGAGGTCTTGCGCCAGGTGGCCCTTGGGGGGGAAGGCTACGCGGCCCTCCTGGCGGGGTGGCGGCTTTTGGGAAGGGAAGGGATCCCCCTTTCTGAGCGGGCGGAGTACGCCTGGCGCTACGCCCTCTTCCTGGAGGGGGTGAGGGCCTTTGAGCCCGGGTGGGAGGCCAGGGAGGCCTGGCGGGTGGCGGCCCCCCTCTTGCAGGAGGCGGGGGACCCCAGGGCCTTTTCCGCCTGGGAGAGGCTCTTGCCCGCGAAGGAGGCGGTGGCCGCCCTCCTCGCCCTGGGGGAGGGGGAGAGGCTTTGGGAGGCCCTCTTCCGGGGGCGGGCCTACGAGGCCCTCCTGAGCGTGCTTCCCCCCGGGAAGAGGCCCGACCTCAGGGCCCAGGCCCTCTTCCGGTTGGGGCGGTACCGGGAGGCTCTGCCCTTTTACCGGGCCTGGGCGCGGGAGGACCCCAGGGGGTATCTGGGCCTGGGGTACGCCCTCCTGCGGCTTGGGCGGCTGGAGGAGGCCCTTTCGGCCTTCGTCCAGTACGACCACCCCGAGGCCCGCTACGGCCAGGGGCGGGTTCTAGAGGAGCAGGGGCTTTTCCTGGAGGCCGTGGCCGCCTACCGCAAAAGCACCCCCGAGGGCCTCTGGCGGGCCACGGGGCTTTTGGAGCGCCTAGGGCTTCAGAAGGAGGCCTTAGAGCTTTACCTCTCCCTCGCCCAAACGAACAGCCCCTACGCCGATGACGCCGCCCTCAGGGCCCATTTCCTGGCGGGGGAGCTGGGGCTAAGGGGGGCCAGGGAGGAGGCCTACGTCCTCCTTGGCGGGGGATTGGGCCTGATCCTGGGCAAGGTTCCTCCTCCTCCGCCCCCTGTCCCGGAAGCCTCCCCGCCCCCGGAAGCCCCCCTGGTGGAGGCCCTGGTGCGGGCCGGGAAGGAGGCCTGGGCCCGGGGGGTGGCGCGCTACGCCCTCTGGACCAGGCCCCGGGACTGGCCCAGCCTGGTCCCCCTTTTCTACCGCCTGGGGATGTACCGGGAGGGGATCCGGGCCGCCTGGCCCACCGCCTTGGCCTACCCCAGGCCCTACCGGGACTGGGTGGAGGCCTACGCCGGGAAGGAGGGCCTGGACCCCGACCTCCTCTACGCCCTCCTCCACGTGGAAAGCCGCTTTGACCCCAGGGCGGTGAGTCCCACGGGGGCCTTGGGCTTGGCCCAGTTCCTCAAGAGCACCTGGGCCGACGTGGCCAGGATGCTGGGGGAACCCCCCGCCGACCCCTTTGACCCGGAAAGCGCCATCCGCTACGCCGCCCGCTACCTGCGCTGGCTTTTGGAAAGGTGCCGGGGGACGGGGCTTGGGGGCCTCGAGGCCACCCTTTGCGCCCTCACCGCCTACAACGGGGGGATCGGCTACACCCTGAGGGGGATGGAGCGGGAAGGGGGGCTTTACCCCTTCCTCCGCTTCCAGGAGCGGGACGAGCCCCGGGAGTACCTGGCCAAGGTCCTCGCCGCCTACGCCGCCTACCGGGTCATTCCTGAACCCGTGAGCCCCGCTCCGTCCAGGTGATGAGGGGCTTGAGGGCGAAGGGGGCGAGGAGGGTGGTGAAGACCACCATGAAGAGGACGATGGCGTACTCCTCCTCGTTTACCGCCCCCGCCGAAAGCCCCAGGGCGGCCACGATCAGGCCCACCTCGCCCCGGGGGGCCATGCCCACCCCCACGGTGAGGGCGCTCCGCACCCCCTGGGTGAGGGCCCCCAGGAACCCGCCCAGGACCTTGCCCAGGATGGCGATCACCGTGACCACGCTGCCCGAGAGGAGGACCGCCGGGTTCATGAGGGCGGAAAGCTCCAGCCGCACCCCCACCATGGCGAAAAAGAGGGGGGCGAGGAAGCTCTCTATGGCGAAGATGGGCTCCTCCAGCTTGTACTTTTCCCGGACCTCGGAGAGGAGCATCCCCCCCAGGAAGGCCCCCACGATGGGGGCGAGCCCGATGCTGGCCGCCAAGGCCGCCATCCCCACCCCCAGGGTCAGGGCGAAGCCCAGGGGGCTGCCCACGGGGAGTCTTTCTATGGGCAGGCGGGCGACCAGGGTGGAAAGGAAGACGGCGAGGCCCACGAAGACCGCGGAGAGGACCACCAGTTGCGCGATGGCCCCTGTCTCCACCTGGCCCGTCTTGGCCACCCCGTTCACCACCGCCAGCACGATGAGGCCCAGGATATCGTCAATGACCGCCGCCCCCAGGATGACCCGGGCGTAAGGGCGGGAGAGGACCCCGAGCTCCTGCAAGACCCTCGCGGTGATGCCCACGCTGGTGGCCACCAAGGCGGTGCCCAGGAAGAGAGAGGGGAGGGTCTCAAAGCCGATCTGGAGGCCGAACAAATACCCCCCCAGGAAGGGGAAGGCCACCCCCAGGACCGCCACCAAAAAGGCCTCCTTGCCCACGGCCAGGATGTCCCTGAGCCGGGTTTCCAGGCCCACCATGAAGAGGAGGAAGATGGCCCCGAGTTCCGCCAAAAACTCCAGGATCTTCCCCTCGTGCACCAGGCCCAAAAGGGCCGGGCCCACCAGAACGCCCGCCAGCACCTCCCCGATGACCACGGGCTGGTTGAGGCGCTTGAACAGGTAGGCCATGGCCTGGGCCGCCAGGAGAAGATAAAATACCTCCAGGATATGCTCGGCTCCGTGCATCAACCCCTCCCGAAGATGAGCTTTAAGAAGTCACTGCGGGTGAGGATGCCCACCACCCTGTTTTCCCGGTCCACCACGGGCAGGTGGCGGATATCGGTGGTGAGGAGGACCTGGAGGGCCTTGCCCAGGGGGTCCTCCGGGTGCACCCGGGGAAGGTCCCGACGCATGACCGTCCGCACCGGGGTGCTCTGGTAACGGCGGTAGATCTCCTTGAGGGTGCCCTCGTCCACCCATTCCCCAAAAAGCTGGAGGGCCTCCACGTCGGAGAAGGGGACGTTCTCTGGCCTAGGGAGAAGCTCCTCCACCTGCAAGAGGCCGAGAAGCCGGCCTTCCTCGTCCACCACGGGAAAGCCCCCGTAGCGGGTTTCCAGGATTTTGCGGGCGGCCTCCTCGAGGGTGGCCTCGGGCCTTAGGGTCTCGGGGGCCCCGGTCATCAGGTCCGCTACCTTCATGGTCCAGAGTCTACCAGCGATGCCAACGCCTCGCCAAACGGGGACCCGCCCAGACCCCGAAGAGGAACCCCCCCAGGTGGGCCCACCAGGCCACCCCCGGCAGGCCCAAAAGCCCCTGGAAGAGCTGGAGGAGGGCCCAGTACCCCAGGTAGACCCCCGCCGGGAAGGTGACGAAAAGGGGAAAGATGAAGAGGATCAAGGATACCACGTAAGCCCGAGGGAAGAGGGCGTAGTAGGCCCCCAGCACGGCGGAGACCGCCCCGCTGGCCCCAATCATGGGGATGGGGGAGCTGGGCATGAAAAGGCCCTGGGCCAGGGCCGCCGCCACCCCGCCCAGGAGGTAGAAGAGGAGGAAGCGGCCATGGCCCATGCGGTCCTCCACGTTGTCCCCGAAGACCCAGAGGAACCACATGTTGGAGAGGATATGGAAGAACCCCCCGTGGAGGAACATGCTGGTGAAAAGGCGGTACCCCTCCCCAAAGGGGTCCTGGAAGAAGAGGGCGGGGATGAAGCCGTAGGCCTGGATCACCGCCTCCGGGCCCCAAGCCAGCTCCAGGAGGAAGGCCAGGACGTTGACCAGGACCAGGCCCTTCACCACCCAGGCGGGGCGGCGGGCGTGGTTCAGATCGTAGAGAGGGAACACCTACCGGCCTCCCGTGCCTTCTCCCTGGCGGTAGGGGAGGGGCACGTACTGCACGCTGGGCCGCTGCCCCTGGGCCTGGGGGTAGAGGTCCATGAGCTCGTAGACCTCGAGGGGCATCTCCGTGGAGACCTTGAGCCCCAGCTCCCGGGCCTGGGCCACGTCAATGGGGTAGTCGTGGGTCCAGGTGCCCTGGGAAAGGGCATGGGCCACCTCCTCGGCCCTTTCCTCGGGCATGTGCTTTTTGAGGAGGTTCTTCACCGTGGCCTTGACCTGCCTCAGGGCCTTCTCCGCTACGTCGGCCAGGATCAGGGTCTGGTCGTCTATCTCCTGGAGGGGCTTCTTCTCCAGGACCTTGAGGATGCTGGCGGCGGGGTACTGGCCCAGCTGGGGGTCTACTGGGCCTAAGACGGCGTTCTCGTCCATGACGATCTCATCGGCGGCCAAGGCGATCAGGGTCCCCCCGGACATGGCGTAGTGGGGGACGAAGACCGTGACCTTGGCGGGGTGGCGGAGGAGGGCTTCGGCGATCTGCTCCGCCGCCAGGACCAAGCCCCCCGGGGTGTGGAGGACCAGGTCTATGGGCACGTTCTTGTCGGTGAGGCGGATGGCCCTCAGGACCTGCTCCGAGTCGTCAATGCTGATGAAGCGGCTGATGGGGATGCCCAAAAAGCTCACCGCCTCCTGGCGGTGGATGAGGGTGATGACCCGGCTCTTCCGCTTCCTTTCCAGCTCGGCGATCTTCCGGGCCCTGGATCCCAGGAGCATTTGTTGCTGCAGGTAGGGGGTGAGGACGGAAAGGATGAAAAAAAGCCAGAAAAGCTGGAAAAAGATCTCCATAGGCGCCTCCCACGAATCAGGCTACCTCAAAAGAAGTGAAAAGAGTAAGGCGAGCGAAGCCTCAGCCGGCTTTGGCCGCGGCCCGCGCTTTCTTTTCCGGGGGGAAGAGGGCCTTCCCGATCTCGGGGGCGAAGCGGATGAGGAGAGCCCCCAAGGGAATGGAGAGGAGGACCAAAAGCACCGCCACCTGGGCCACCAGCGGGTAGCCCTGGGCTAAGGCCAGGCTTCCCAGGACCAGGTTGAACTCTCCCCGGGGGACCAGGTAGAGGGCGGCGTAAAGCCGCCTTTTCCGCCCCAGGCCCGCCTGGGCTCCTCCCAGGTGGTTGAGGGGGAGCTTGAATACAAGCCCCAGGAGGGCCAGGCCCACCCCCAGGGGAGTGAGATCCTGGAGAAGACCCAAAGCCTCCGCTCCCACCACCAAGAAGAAGAGGGCCACCCCCAGGTCCCGCACCGGACCAAAGAGGTGCTCCAACCTTTCCCTTAGGCCCAAGGAGGCGGCGATGACCCCAGAGAGGAAGGCCCCAACCCCTTCCGAGGCCCCCAGGGCGTGGAAGAGGAGAGCGGTCCCCGTGGTGAAGGCGGCCCCCAGGAGGAGGAGCAGCTCATGGGAGAGGCCCTCCATGAAGCGCACCAGAGTAGGTCCTAAGAAGCGGGCGAAGGCCAGGTAGGCCAGGGCCAGGAGGACCCCCGCCAGGAACCCGCCGGGGCCGTGCCCGCCCAGGAGGGCGAGGAGAACGGCGATGACCAGGTCCTCCAGCACCAAGACCCCCAGGACCACCTCGCTTTCCGGGTTGGCGGCCCGGCGCAGGTCCACGATCAGCTTTACGATGACGGCGCTGGAGCTGATGTAGAGGACCCCGGCGAGGAGGGCGGCCCCCCTGAGGTCCAGTCCCGCCAGGAGACCGAGGAGGAAGCCCAAAGGGAGGGCCAAGGCGTCGTAGAAGCCGGCCCGGGTGGCCTTACTGGAGAGCTCCTTTAGCCGGTCCGGGCCGAACTCCAGCCCCACGGAGAAGAGGAGGAGCAAAAGCCCCAAGGAGGGGAGGGGCTCCAGCTCCTCCACGGGGAGGCGGTGGCCCATAAGGAGGCCCGTGAGGAGGTAGACGGGCAAGGGGGGGAAGCCAAAGCGATGCACCAGGGCCGCTCCCAAGGCCAAAAGCCCTGCGGCCAGGGCGAAGGCTTCCAGGGAAGGGTGCATCAGAGGCTCCTCTTCAGGGCTTCCAGCGCCTCCCGGCTTCCCGCCAGCACCAGGGTGTCCCCCACCTCCAAGGCCACCCCCGGCCCAGGGTTCGGTAATAGGGGGGCCCCGGGCCGGTCCACGGCCAGGAGGTGGGCCCCGGGGGGTAAGGGGATCTCCTCCACCCTCTTGCCCACCAAAGGGGAGCCGGGCAGGACCTTGATCCACTCAATGACCTTTTCCCCCAGCTTGCTCTGGGTATCCCCCACCGCTTCGGGGTGGAAGAGGACCCCGGCCAGGATGGCCCCCACTTCCCGGGCCTCCTCGTCGGTGAGGTCCAAAGCGGCCGTGGGCTCGTCCTCCTCCCCCGCCTCAAAGTACTGAAGCTCCCGCTTGCCCGAGGTGTGCACCACGATGACCAGCCGGTCCCCGCTTTGCACCGTGATGATGAACTTCCGCCCCACGCCGGGCAGGGCCACCTCTTCCACCCTCATGACGACCTCCTAGGGGAAAACCGCACCGCCAGGGTGCGCCCGGCCACCAGGGCCAGGATGCCCATGGTCCAGAAGAATAGATCTAGCCCAGAAAGCTTCTCGGCGAAGAGGAGAAGGAGAAGCTCCCTAAGGGCCAAGGCCACCCCGATCTCCAGGAGGACCTCGAGGCGCACCCTTTCAAACTCAAAGTACTCCACGAAGACCCGGGCCAGCTCCAGGACGACCACCAGGCTAAGGACGTTGGTGATCAGCTCCTTGAGGCCCAGGCGTACCGTGGGCTCGCTGAGGGTAAGGCCCAGCTCCAAGAAGGTGCGCCCCACCCCCACGAAAAGCCCGATAAGAAGGGCCACCAGCACCAGATTGAAGACCAGCCGGGTGGCCCGGCGGTAGAGAAAAAGGGGTAGATCCTGGCTCATCCTCAGAGAAGGAGGTTAAAGACCCGCTCAGCCCGCTCATGGTGTTCGGTTTGCGGGTTCTTAAGCATGGGGTCCAGCTCCTTCAGCACCCGGGCGTAGGCCACCACCAAGGCCCCCACGATCTCGGGAAGTAGGTTCCGCACGTCCTCGGAGATCTCCAGGTCCAAAGGGGGAAGGGTAGCCAGAGTGTCCAGAACGGGTTTGAGCTCCAAGGTGGTGTCCATAGCGCGGAACTCCTTGAGGGTTTCCTGAAGCCCCTTGGTAATGGGCACATCCGGCTCAAAGATGATGTCCCGGCCGTTGTACTTGGCGTGACGCTCGGCTACCACCAGCAGGTCGTAGACCTTGTTGCGGAGAAAGTCCGAAAGGCGCTTCAGGTCATTTTTGTCCACGTCCAGGCCGGCGGCCAGCCGGAAAAGCTTTTCAAACTCGGCGATTTTCATCAACATGGCGTCACCTCCCAGGTAAGGGTACCCCTTGAGTCTAAATGTGTCAAGTATCTTGCGTAAACCACCCCCTGGGGGTGGGAGCGTTATGGGTCTACGCTTCCTTCACGGGAATCCTGACCGGGGGCTCCTCGGGGCGCTTCTCCCTGGGGATCCTCACCTCCAGCACCCCCTTGCGGAGGTGGGCCTCAATCCCTTCCTTCCTGGCGTCCTTGGGCAGGAGGTAGGCCCGGTAGATGCGCCCATAGGCGATCTCCGCCAGGTGCTTGGTGCGCCTCTCCTCCCGCTTTTCCCCCTCTACGACCAGCTGGTCCCCCTCGAGGCGAACCTCCAGGTTCTCGGGGCCCAGGCCCGGCACCTCCACCCGCAGGAGGTAGTGGTCTTCGTGCTCGGAAAGCTCGGAGAGGGGCTCCAGGACCTCTCCCGTCTCCCGGAAGGCTTTTTCCAAAGCCTCTTCTACCGCTTTGCGGAAGCGGGAACGGCCAAAGGGCCAGATCTTCTCCAGCATCTTTTTCCCTCCTTCAGCCCAGATAGGGCTTCAACCTTTCCTCTAAAACCCGTTTGGGCGCCGCCCCCACCCAGGTGGCCACGGGGTGGCCCTTCTGGAAGAGCATCAGGGTGGGGACGCTCATCACCCGGTACCGCCCCGCCAGCGGAGGGTTCCGGTCGGTGTTCACCTTCACCACCTTGAGCCTGCCCGCCTGCTCCCGGGCCAGCGCCTCCAGCACCGGGGCCACCAGGCGGCAGGGGCCGCACCAGGGGGCAAAGAAGTCCACCAGGACCAGGGGCGCCCCCGCCACCTCCTTCGGGAAGCTCCTTTCGTCCGCCTCCACGATCCAGGGAAGGGGGCTTTTGCAGGCCCCGCAGACGGGCACCTGGCCCGGTGGGGGTGTTCCCAGACGGTTTTTGGCGCCGCAGTTGGGGCAGGTGACGGTGCTCATAGGGAAAAAGGCCCCGCCCGAGGGCGGGGCCTCTCCTTAGCGGACGTTCCCCGTCTCCAGCTTCCTGGACCGGAGGTCCAAGAGGCTGTACTCCCCCTCGGAGAGGTCTCCGGGGACCACCACCCAGCTCGCCCCCAGCATCTCGTGCTTCTGGCCCCGGCCCGCCACGAGGGCCACCAAGGGGTTGTGGGTCTTGATGAGGTGGGCCACCTCGTGGGAGCCGCCCTCTCCCAGGCCCTTGTGGAAGGGCCGGGTGTGGAAGAGGAAGATCTTGGGGTAGTCCTTGAGCTCCCAGAGGGCCTTGAGGTGGTACTCGGCCACCCAGGCGGGGTAGCGGAGGGCCTCCTTCTCCTCGGGCTCTCCGTCGTCAGTGATCTCCCCGCCGATGCCGGCCACCAGGTAGGGTCCCCTCCAGAAGGTGAAGGTCTCGTGGACGTTACGCATCTCGGGCCGGACCAGTTCGGTGTTGGCGGCTTCCCGGAGGTATTCCCAAATGGGGGCGTCCTCGGGGCCGGGGATGTAGGCGGTGGGGAGATGGATCTCGGCGAGGACGCGGAAGAAGGTGGCGTAGTCCCGGCTCTTGGCGGTCTTGGGCATGAGGTTGCCGATGACCGCCACCGCGTCCGCCCCGGTGTCCGGGGCCACCTTGGCGAACTTCTCCAGGGCCTCCAGGTCCCCCATGGGGTTGGAAGTGGCCAGGATGTAGCGAACCGTCCTCCGCATGCTTCACCTCCCTCACTCCACCTGCACCGGGATCTTCTTGGGCCGGGTCTCCTCCGCCCGGGGCACCAGGAGGTGCAAGACCCCGTGGCGGAAGCGGGCCTGCACCCGGGAGAGGTCGTAGGTGCTGGGGATGTTGAAGCTGCGGGCGAAGGTGCCGTAGGGGCCCTCGAGGCGGTGGTAGGCCACGCCCTCCTTCTTCTCAAAGGGCCTCTCCGCTTTCACGGAGAGCACCCCCTCCTCGGCCACCACTTCCACCTTCTCCGGCGCCACCCCCGGCAGGTAGACGAGGAGGTGGAGCCCCTCGCCGTCCTCCACCACGTCCACCAGGGGGGCGTAGACCCTGGGCCCCTGCTGGGGGGCGCCCAGGGTGCGGGTCAGCCTCTCCTGCAACTCCTCCAGCTCCCTAAAAGGATCAAACCGGATCATGCTTACCACCTCCCTTACCACCTCAAGAGCGCGGCCATGCCTCCGCGCTCAAGAAGCCTCCTTTCGGCCTCGCCGCGCACGAACTCCAGCTTGGCCGCATACCCGCTGGCGAGCTCGGGAAGGACCAGGGCCAGGGGCTTTTCCTCCGGCTTTTCGCAGGAGCCCAGGGCCTGGGCCTCCTCGGCCAGGTAAAAGCCGGAGCAGGCGTAGACCTTCCCATTCAGGTGCCAGGGAAGGACCCAGAGCTCCACCCGGCCCTCCTGCACCCGCTCAAGGACCTCGGGGCCGAAGGCCGCCTTGGGGTAGGCCTCCTCCAGCTCCTCCAAAAGCTTCACCTCCGCCTGGCGCTCCAGCTCCGCCAAGACGGGCTCCAGGCGCTTCAGGACCTCGCCGGGGCTCGCCCCGGGGTGGGGCAGGGAGGGAAGCTCCGCCACCACCTTCTCCTTGAGGCGCTTGGGCAGGTAGCCCAGGAAGAGCTTGGTGTGCTCCTCCGGCCCCATGAGAACGATCCGGGTGAAGCCCCGCTCCTCCTGGTGTTTTTCCAGGTCCTGCGCCAGGATTTTGTAGAAGCGCTCCTCCCAGGCGGCCAGGCGCTTGGCGAAGAGGTCCTGCCCCGCCCCGCCCCGGGAGATGCCCGAGAGGTTGAAGCGGCGCCCGGGAGCGTCCAGGGAGAGGCGGCGCCAGGCCTCGGTGTCCAGGGCTAAAAAGGCGTCCTTGACCTCGGCGATCTCGCCCAGGAAGATCTCAAAGACCCGCCATTTCTCCTGGTCCAGGTAGACCACGCCGTAGCGCTCGTACTCGTCCAGGGCGTAGACCAGGGGCAGGAGGAAGGGCTCCCCATAGTGGGCCAGGGCCCCGTCGGTGAGGAGGCGGCTTTCCTTTTCGTCCAGGAAGGCGGTATTGACCCCGCTCACCAGGGGAAGCTCCACCTGGAGAGGGAAGAGTTCCAGGCGCTTTTCATTGGCGAAGAGGGCCAGGGTCTTGGCCTGGACGACCTCGTGCTTCAGAAGCTCCAGGACCCTTTCCGCCAGGGCCTCGGGCACGGAGAGGGCCTTCATGGCGTCCTTGGCCCTTAGGGCGTAGGCCCTATTGGCGTTTTCCGGCTTGGCCGGGTTCAGGTCCAGGTAGAGGGAGAGGACAGGGGGCTGTAGGTCCTTTAGGGTCTCCTTGATGCGCCGGACTTCCTCTTTGCCAATCATGGACCACCTCCTAGGAGGGCCACCACCTTGCGGATGGTCTCCTGGTTGAGCTTCTCTTCCTGTCCTAGCCGGGTGAAGAG
Source organism: uncultured Thermus sp. (assembly GCA_947085095.1). Taxonomy (GTDB): domain Bacteria; phylum Deinococcota; class Deinococci; order Deinococcales; family Thermaceae; genus Thermus. Next base: position 21,607 of record CAMTVD010000001.1, read on the forward strand.
GGCCTCGAGGCCGGGGTCGGGCAGGGTGCTCTCCAGGTAGTAGGCCCGGTCCAGCCCCTCCTCGCTGAGGAGGCGGAGGAGCCCCTCCCACCCCACCTCCTCCACCTTGGGGGAAGGGGGGAGGGGGGCCTTCAGGCGGCGGAGGGCCTCGGCCAAGGCCTCCGCGTGGGCCCGCTCCCTTCCCGCCACCTCCAGGAGGAGGGCCTTGAGGTGGGGATAGGGCACCCCCTCTGCCGCCTTCTCCGCCCTAAGGGCGTCCAAAAGCTCGTCCTGGTAGGCTTTTTGCAGCACCTCCACCACCTGCATACCTCCTCCTTTCTAGGCCACGAGGGGTTGGGCGGCCTGGAAGGTGAGGCCCAAGGGCCCCCGGTCCACCACCAGCCGGTCCCCCTCCTTGACCTCCCCGGCCAGGAGCTTCTGGGCCAGGGGGGTCTCCAGCTCCCGCTGGATGACCCGCTTCAGGGGCCTGGCGCCGAAGACGGGGTCGTAGCCCCTTTCCGCCAGGAAGTCCTTGGCGGCCTCGCTGAGCTCCAGGGTGATGCGCTTCTCGGCAAGCCGGGCCCTGAGGTTGGAGAGCTGGATCTCCACGATCTGGCGGATCTGCTCCCGGGAGAGGGGCCGGAAGACCACGATCTCGTCCAGCCGGTTCAGGAACTCGGGGCGGAAGTGCTTCTGCAGGACGGCGAAGATTTCCTCGCGGATTCTCTCGTAGGGGAAGCCCTTCTGGATGCCCTCGAGGATGAGGGGGCTTCCCAGGTTGGAGGTGAGGATGATGACGGTGTTGCGGAAGTCCACGGTGCGCCCGTGGCTGTCGGTGAGGCGGCCGTCGTCCAGGATCTGCAGGAGGATGTTGAAGACGTCGGGGTGGGCCTTTTCGATCTCGTCAAAGAGGATGACGGTGTAGGGCCTGCGCCGCACCGCCTCGGTGAGCTGGCCCCCCTCCTCATAGCCCACGTAGCCGGGCGGGGCCCCGATGAGGCGGCTGACGGCGTGCTTCTCCATGTACTCCGTCATGTCAATGCGCACCATGGCCTCCTCGGTGTCAAAGAGGGTGGCGGCCAGGGTCTTGGCCAGCTCGGTCTTGCCCACCCCCGTGGGGCCCAGGAAGAGGAAGCTCCCGATGGGCCGATTGGGGTCCTTGAGCCCGGCCCGGGCCCGGCGGATGGCGTCGGCCACCGCTTTGATGGCCTCCTCTTGGCCCACCACCCGCTTGTGGAGCTCCTCCTCAAGCCTGAGGAGCTTCTCCCTTTCCCCTTCCAGAAGCTTGGCCACGGGGATCCCCGTCCAGCGGGAGACGATCTCGGCGATGTCCTCCTCGGTGACCTCAAGCCGCACGAAGCGGGCGTTCTTGAGCCTCTCGGAGAGGGCCTCCACCTCGGCCTCGAGGCGGGGAAGCTCCCCGTAGCGGAGCTCCGCGGCCCGGTTCAGGTCGTACTGGCGCTCGGCCAGCTCAATCTGCCGCCTGACCTCGTCCAGGCGGTGCTGGGCCTCGCGGAGTTTCTTGAGGATCTCCCTCTCCGCCTCCCACTCCGCCTTCAGCTTCGCAATCTCCTGGGTGAGCTCGGCGATCTCGGCCTCTATGGCCTTGAGGCGCTCTAAGGAGTCGGGGTCCTTCTCCTTCTTCAGGGCCTCCCTTTCGATCTCCAGCTGGAGCTTCTTCCGCTCCAGGGTGTCTATCTCCTCGGGGGCGCTCTCCAGGGCCATGCGAAGCCGGGCCGCCGCCTCGTCAATAAGGTCAATGGCCTTGTCGGGGAGGCGCCTTTCCGTGATGTAGCGGTGGGAGAGGACGGCCGCCGCCACCAGGGCAGGGTCGGCGATGCGCACCCCGTGGTGCACCTCGTACTTCTCCTTGATGCCCCGGAGGATGGAGATGGTCTCCTCCACGCTGGGCTCGTCCACGTACACGGGCTGGAAGCGCCGCTCCAGGGCGGGGTCCTACTCAATCTCCCGGTACTCGTCCAGGGTGGTGGCCCCGATGAGCCTGAGCTCTCCCCGGGCGAGAGGAGGCTTCAGCATGTTGCCGGCGTCCACCGCCCCCTCGGCCTTGCCCGCCCCCACCACGGTGTGGAGCTCGTCAATGAAGAGGATGATCTCCCCTTGGCTCCCCACCACCTCTTGGATCACCGCCTTCAGGCGCTCCTCAAACTCGCCCCGGTACTTGGCCCCGGCCAGGAGGGAGCCCATCTGCAAGGAGATGATGCGCTTGCCCTTGAGGCCTTCGGGCACGTCCCCCTTGACGATGCGCTGGGCCAAGCCCTCCACGATGGCGGTCTTGCCCACCCCGGGCTCCCCGATCAGGACGGGGTTGTTCTTGGTGCGCCGGAGGAGGATCTGGATGGTGCGCCTTATCTCCTCGTCCCGGCCGATCACCGGGTCCAGCTTGCCCTGGGCGGCCAGAGCGGTCAGGTCAATGCCGTACTGCTCCAGGGCGTTGTAGGTGCTCTCCGCGTGTTCCGTCTGCACAGTCTTACCTCCTCTAAGTTCCCAAAGGGCTTTCTTCAGGGGCTCGAGGCCGGGGAGGCCCGGCGTGGCCTCGGCGAGGGCCAGGACCAGGGTGTCCAGGGCCACGAAGCGGTCCTTGAGTTCCTCCATCAGGGCCTCGGCCCTGCCGAAGACCCCGGAAAGCCGCGCTGTCAAGTACTGCCCGCCCTCGGCCCCCTCCACCTTGGGGAGGCGGGCAAGCTCCCGCTCCATGAGCTCCTTCAGGGCCTTGGGATCGGCCCCAGCCTTTTCCAGAAGCCGCCAGGGGAGCCCTGCTGGGTCCTTCAGCAAGACAACCCAAAGGTGCGGAGCATCTATAGCCTGGTGCTGAAGCTTCCGGGCCAGAACCTGGGCCTGGGCCAGGGCTTCCCGTGCGGCTTGGGTCCAGCGTTCCAGGTTCATCCCCACCTCCTCGCTCGCAACTTATCATATCACTTAACATGTGCATTGTCAAGTTTGTTGATAGAAAAAGCAAGGGCAGAAAAAGGAAGCAGAGGGGTTAGGGGTGCTACCTTAAAGCGATTGTAGGGAGAAGGGAGGGGGAAGGATGTCCCCTCAGCGGCGCTCCAGGATCTCCACCACCAGGGCCGCCCCGATGAGGTTGGCCCCCAGGTCCTTGCGGATGCGCTCCGCCTTGGCCATGCGCAGGAGGTCGGACCGGCGGAAGTACCAGGTGCCTTCCGCCTCCAAAGGCTCCACGAAGCCGATCTCCACATAACCCCGCACGGCGCTTAAGGAGAGGCCGTACTCGGTTAGGGCCTCCAGGGAAAGCCATTCGCTAGGCGCGAGCATGGTACGCCTCCGCCAGTTTCTGCCAGAGGGCCTCCTCCTCCGGGGTGGGGCGCTCGGGGATGGTGAGGCGGACCTCCAGGTAAAGGTCCCCGCGCCCCCCGGGGCCGGGGAAGCCCTTGCCCTTCAGCCGTAGCTTCCGCCCCGCCTGGGTCTTTGGGGGAATGGTGACCTCCACCGGGCCCTCCAGGGTCATGGCCCGCACCCTTCCCCCCACCACGGCGATGGGGGCGGGGACGTCCAGGGTGGCGTAGAGGTCCTTGCCCTCCAGCCGGAAGCGGGGATGGGGGAGGAGGCGCACGGTGAGGAGGAGGTCCCCCGGGGGCTCCCCCGCCCCCCCCATGCCCGGGACCCGGAGGGTGGCCCCGTCCTGCACCCCGGGGGGGATGCGCACGGAGACCCGCCTTCCCCCCACCTCCAGCACCTTCTCCCCGCCGTGGAAGGCCTCCTCGAGGCTGAGGGGGAGCTCCGCCCGCACGTCCCGCCCCCGACGGGTGCGGCGGGCGCCACCAAAGAGCCCGCCCCCAAAGAGCTCCTGGAAGAAATCCGAGAAGTCCTCCACCTCAAAGCCGGAGAAGTCGTACCCTCCTGGAGGCGGGGGAGGGGGTGGAGTGGTGGTGCCGTAGGTGTCGTAGATCTTGCGCTTCTCGGGATCGGAGAGGACGGCGTAGGCCTCGTTGATCTCCTTGAACCTCGCCTCCGCCCCCGGGCTCTTGTTGACATCGGGGTGGTACTGGCGGGCCAGGCGCTTGTAGGCCCTTTTGATCTCCTCCTGGGTGGCGTTTTTAGGGACGCCCAGGATGGCGTAGTAGTCCTTCATGGCTCACTCCACCCCGGCTTCCTCCTCGGGTTTCTCCTGGCCCACGGCCACCCGGGCGGGGCGCACCAGGCTCTCCCCCAGGCGGAAGCCCCTTTGGAAGACCTTGGCCACCTTGCCGGGCTCCCCGGGGAGGAGGCCGATGGCCTCGTGGTACCGGGGGTCAAAGGGCTTTCCTTCCCCTGGGACCTCCTCCACCCCGAGCCCAACCAGGATACGGAAAAAGCCCTCCCGCACCGCCCGAACTCCCTGGAGGATGCTCTCCGGGTTGGCGTGGGCGAACTCCAGGGCCCGGTCCAGGTCGTCCAGGACGGGGAGGAGGGCCCTGAGGGCCTTGAGGGTTCCTTCCCTTTCCCGCGCCCCAAGCTCCTCCTCCATGCGCTTGCGGTAGTTGTCAAAGTCGGCCAGGAGGCGGAGGTACCGGTCCTTGAAGGCGCGAAGCTCCTCCTCCGCCTCCTTGAGGCGGGCCTCCAGGGCCTCCGCCTCCCTCTCCATCTCCTTTAGGTCTTTCTCCAGGGCGTTTTCCCCCAGGCTCCTCTCCTCCATGCCTTCCTCCTTGAGGGGTCGGGGCCTAGTCGGCGGGCTTGTAGTCGGCGTCAATGACGTCGTCCGGGCGGCCTCCGGTGGTCCCTGCCCCGGCGGAGGTCTCGTAGGCCTGGACCGCCTGCAGGAGCTCCTCGGTGGCCGCCTTCAGCTCGGGGTCGGGGGCGTCCCGCCCCACCAGCTCCTTGGCCTTGGCGATGGCGGCCTCGAGGCGGGCCTTGGCCTCGGGGGAGCCTGGCTTCTCGTTCAGGATCCGCTCCGCCTGGACCCTGGCGGTGTCCAGGGCGTTCTTGAGCTCGGCGTGCTCCTTGCGGCGGCGGTCCTCCTCGGCGTGGCGCTGGGCCTCGGCGATCATCCTCTGGATCTCCTCCTCGGAGAGGGTGGTGGTGTTCTGGATGGTGATGGAGGCCTCCCGCCCCGTGGACTTCTCCTTGGCGGTCACGTGGAGGATGCCGTTGGCGTCAATGTCAAAGCAGACCTCAATCTGGGGTACCCCGGCGGGCATGGGGGGGATGCCCTCGAGGCGGAAGCGGCCCAGGCTCTTGTTGTCTTGGGCCATGGGGCGCTCCCCCTGCAGGACGTGGACCTCCACCGCCGTCTGGTTGTGCTCCGCCGTGGTGAAGATCTCGCACTTGCGGGTGGGGATGGTGGTGTTCCGGGGGATGAGGACGGTCATCACCCCGCCCTTGGTCTCCACGCCCAGGGAGAGGGGGGTGACGTCCAGGAGGACCACGTCCCGCACCTCCCCCATGAGCACCCCGGCCTGGATGGCGGCCCCCAGGGCCACCACCTCGTCGGGGTTCACGGAGCGGTTGGGCTCCTTGCCCAGAAGTTCCTTCACCACCCGCTCCACGGCGGGCACCCGGGTGGCCCCGCCCACCAGGATCACCTCGTCAATCTGGCCCGGGGTGAGGCCCGCGTCCTTGAGGGCCTGCTCCACCGGGCCCCGGAGGCGCTTCAAGAGAGGTTCAATGAGCTCCTCAAACTTGGCCCGGGTGAGCTTCTTCTCCAGGTGCAAAGGGGTCTTGCTGGCGGGGTCCAGGGCGATGAAGGGGAGGGAGATGGTGGTCTCAAAGGTGCTGGAGAGTTCAATCTTGGCCTTCTCCGCCCCCTCAATGAGGCGCTGCAGGGCCTGGCGGTCCGCCTTCAGGTCCACCCCGTACTCCCGCTTGAACTCCTCGGCCAGCCAGTTCACGATGGCGTGGTCCATGTCCGAGCCGCCCAGGTGGGTGTCCCCGGAGGTGGCCTTCACCTCAAAGACCCCTTCCCCGATCTCCAGGATGGTCACGTCAAAGGTCCCGCCCCCCAGGTCAAAGACCAGGACGGTCTCGTTCCCCTTCTTGTCCAGGCCGTAGGCCAGGGCGGCGGCGGTGGGCTCGTTGATGATGCGCAGGACCTCGAGGCCCGCGATCCGCCCGGCGTTGGCGGTGGCCTCCCGCTGGGCGTTGTTGAAGTAGGCGGGAACGGTGATCACCGCCTTGGTGATCCGCTCCCCGAGCTTCTTGGAGGCGTCCTCCACCAGCTTGCGGAGGACCATGGCGCTGATCTCCTCCGGGGTGTAGAGCTTCCCCTTGACCTCGAGGCGCACGCCCCCGTCGGGCCCGGGAACCACCTTGTAGGGCACCCGCTTGGCCTCCTCCTTTACCTCCTCAAAGCGGCGGCCGATGAAGCGCTTGACCTCAAAGATGGTCCCCTCGGGGTTCAGGACCGCCTGGCGCTTGGCCATGCGCCCCACCAGGGTCTCCCCGTCCCGGAAGGCCACCACGCTGGGGGTGACCCGCTCGCCCTCGGCGTTTTCCAATACCACGGGCTTGCCGCCCTCCATGACGGCGATCACGCTGTTGGTGGTGCCCAGGTCAATGCCTACCGCTTTGGCCATAACCTCACCTCTCCCACCAAGCATAAGCCAAGCCATAGAAACATGTCAAGAGAGTTGAGCGTGTTTATGTCATGGTGCCCTGGACTACCCAGGAACCCTTCCCGCCGTGTACCCTAAGGAAAGACATGTCCCGGCTTCCCCTGAACTTTCTGGTGTTCGTCCTGGGCCTGCTCCTCCTGGCCTGGGCCTTCAGCCTGGCGGGGACCACGGGGGGCTCCAGCGGCACGGTGAACTACACCACCTTCCTCGAGGACCTGAGGGCGGGCCGGGTGAAGGAGGTGGTGGTGCGCTCCGGGGATACCCGCATCCAGGGCACCCTCACCGACGGCTCGGGCTTCACCACCCACGCGGCCAGCCCCCCGGACAACGCCACCCTCGAGGCCTGGATGCGCCAGGGGGTGAGCGTGCGGGTGGAACCTCCCCAGACCCAGAACGCCCTGGGCTTCCTCTGGCCCCTCCTCCTGGTGGGGCTTCTTCTGGGGGCCCTCTTCTACTTCTCCCGGGCCGGACGGACCGGGCCTTCCGATGGGGCCTTCAGCTTCACCAAAAGCCGGGCCAAGGTCCTCACCGAGGCCCCCAAGGTTACCTTCAAGGACGTGGCCGGGGCCGAGGAGGCCAAGGAGGAGCTCAAGGAGATCGTGGAGTTCCTGAAAAACCCCGGCCGCTTCCACGAGATGGGGGCCCGCATTCCCAAGGGGGTCCTCCTGGTGGGCCCCCCGGGGGTGGGCAAGACCCACATCGCCCGGGCGGTGGCCGGGGAGGCGCGGGTGCCCTTCATCACCGCTTCCGGCTCGGACTTCGTGGAGATGTTCGTGGGGGTGGGGGCGGCCAGGGTGCGGGACCTCTTTGAGACCGCCAAGCGCCACGCCCCCTGCATCGTCTTCATTGACGAGATAGACGCCGTGGGCAGGCGGCGGGGAAGCGGCGTGGGGGGCGGCAACGACGAGAGGGAGCAGACTTTAAACCAGCTCCTGGTGGAGTTGGACGGCTTTGAGAAAGAATCCACTATCATCGTTATGGCCGCCACCAACCGTCCGGACGTCCTGGACCCGGCCCTTTTGCGCCCGGGCCGTTTTGACCGCCAGGTGGCCATAGACGCTCCCGACGTGAAGGGCCGGGAGCAGATCCTGAGGATCCACGCCCGGGGCAAGCCCCTGGCCGAGGACGTGGACCTGGCCCTCCTGGCCAAGCGCACCCCCGGCTTCGTGGGGGCGGACCTGGAGAACCTCCTCAACGAGGCCGCCCTCCTCGCTGCCCGGGAGGGGCGGAAGAAGATCACCATGAAGGACCTGGAGGAGGCCGCCGACCGGGTGATGATGGGCCCCGCCAAGAAGAGCCTGGTCCTTACCCAGAGGGACCGCCAGATCACCGCCTACCACGAGGCGGGGCACGCCCTGGCCGCCCACTTTCTGGAGCATGCCGACGGGGTGCACAAGGTGACCATCGTTCCCCGGGGGCGGGCCTTGGGCTTCATGATGCCTAGGCGGGAGGACATGCTCCACTGGTCCAGAAAGCGCCTCCTGGACCAGATCGCCGTGGCCCTGGCGGGGCGGGCGGCGGAGGAGCTCGTCTTTGAGGACGTGACCACCGGGGCGGAGAACGACTTCCGCCAGGCCACGGAGCTGGCCCGGCGCATGATCACCGAGTGGGGGATGCACCCCGAGTTCGGCCCCGTGGCCTACGCCCTGCGGGAGGACACCTACCTGGGCGGGTACGACGTGCGCCAGTACTCCGAGGAGACCGCCAAGCGCATAGACGAGGCCGTGCGGGGGCTCATAGAGGAGCAGTACCAGCGGGTAAGGACCCTTCTGGAGAGAAGGCGGGAAGCCTTGGAGCGGGTGGCCGAGGCCCTCCTGGAGCGGGAGACCCTCACGGCCGAGGAGTTCCAGCGGGTGGTGGAGGGCCTGCCCTTGGAACCCCCTACTGAGCCCAAGGAGGAGAAGGAGGCGCCCCGGGTGGTGCCCAAGATCAAGCCCGGGGGGGCCCTGGGCGGGGCCTAAGGGATAGCCCGGGGGGCCGAGCCCCCCGGGGGAAGGGAATAGCCTACTTCTTGACCTTTTCCTTGAGAGCCTTGCCCGGCTTGAAGGCGGGGTACTGGGTGGCCGGGATCTTGATCTTCTCTTTGGTGCCGGGCTTCACGCCGGTGCGGGCCTTCCGCTTGCGCACCTCAAAGGTGCCGAAGCCGGTGAGCTGGACCTTGTTGCCCCCGCTCAGGGCTTCTTCCACCTTGGTCAGGAAGGCGTCCACCGCGGCCTTGACGTCCTTCTTCTTGAGGCCCGTCGCCGCCGCCACCTGGTCTACCAGATCCGCTTTGGTGATGGTTTTCTTTGCTGCCATTCTTCACCTCCTTCCTCTTTTCCCTTCCGGAGGGACTATATCACAGGTCAAACCTTTATCGCAATACCCCGTCCTATTTCTACCACTATGTATAGCAATGTGTGATAGTGAAAGTATTGCCTCTAGAGGTACTGGGGGGGGAGAAGTTCCCGTACCCGGGCCTCTATCTCCCGGGTGAGGTTTTCCAGCTCCTGGTGGGTAACTTTGGTCTTCCTTGGAACGGGGATGGGTTCCCCGTAGACCACCCGGATGGGCTGGCGGAGGCGGAAAAGCTTCCGCCCCACGGGCCAGGCCTTTTCGGTGCCGATCACGGCCACGGGCACCACCGGGCTTCCCGTGCGGAAGGCGATGGCGGCCACCCCGGTCTTGAAGGGGTTCAGTTTGCCGGTGCGGCTCCGGGTGCCCTCGGGAAAGATGCCGAAGGCCATGCCCTTTTCCAGGGCGCGGATGGCGTTCTTGACGGCGGAAAGATCCCCCGCTCCCCGCTCCACGGGGATGGCGTAAAGCCGGGGTAGGAGCCAGGAGAGGAGGGGCAGGTGGAACACGTCTGCCCTGGTCAGAAAGCTTAGGGGCCGCCGGATGCCCGCGCCGATGGCGATGGGGTCCAGGATGGAGAGGTGGTTGGCGGCCAGGATCACCGGTCCCGTCTTCGGTACCTTCTCGGCCCCTTCCGTCCGGTAGCCAAAGAGGAGGTGGAGGAGGAAGCGGGCCAGGTACCAGGTGGCCCGGTATACGGGATTCGGCCTAGGCTCCACGGGCCTCAGTCTAAGGCCTTTAGGGCCTTTCCCGCTTCCAGGTGGGCCAGGCGCAGGGGCTCGGGGAGGCGGAAGCGGGTGGGGAGGGCCCGGACGAAGGCCAAAGCCTCCTCCAGGCCCACCCGGTGCCCGGGGGAGACGTACAGGGGCTTGACCCCGGCGCGGCTCCGGTAGGCGTAGCCCAGGGGCCTTCCCTCGGGGGAGAGGAGGCGGACCGCGCTTCCCCGCTCCTGGGGCAAGGGGCCTTCTGGGCGGCCATAGAGGAGGCTCTTGGCCACCCCCACGCTGGGCAGGTCCAGGTGCACCCCCAGGTGGCTGGCGATGCCCAGGCCCCGGGGGTGGGCGATGCCCTGCCCGTCCACCAGGAGGGCCTCTGGCCTTTCGGGGAGGGCTTTTAGGGCCTCCAGGTAGGCGGGGGCCTCGCGGAAGGAGAGGAAGCCGGGCACGTAGGGGAAGAGGTCTTCTTCGGGGACCACGCCTTTGCCCACGTGGAGGGGGCCCCTTTCCAGGTCATAGAGCACGGCCACGGCCACTAAGGGCTTTCCCCGCCTGTGGGCGGCGTCCAGGGCGGCGATGCGCCTGACCCCTTGGAGGCTCCCTTCCACCACCACCCTAGCGGCGAGGGCCTTTTGGATCTCTAAGGCCTCTTCCAAGCTTTTGGGATGGGGGAAGGGCGGGATTCCCACCCTAGCTCGCCTCCCTGAGCCTCTCCAAGACCTCCTGGTCCGAGGGGTCCACCCCGTAGAGGAGGGCCAGGTAGTAGGCGGTCCAGGCCAGGCGGTACCAGAGGGCCATGGCCTGGGCCAGGCGGCTCCCCTCGGGCGGGGGGACCTCGGCGATGGCGTCCACCCGGGTTTCCAGGATCTCCTTGGCCAGGGCAAGGGCCTCCCCCTCGCCCAGGAGGACGGCGGCCAGGGGGTCTCCCTGCTCGTGGCGGGCCTCGAGGCCGGTGAGGAAGAACTCCAGGGCGCTAAAGGGCGGGGTTAGGGAGAGGCTTTTCCCGATGCGGGCGAAAAGGCTTTGCGCCGCCCCTTCCAGGGGGCGGAAGAAGGGGCTGTAGAACAGGGGGATCCGCTCCAGGAGGGTGTAGGCCAGGAACTTGGCGGGGTTTTCCTCCAGGGGCACCTCGGGGCCAAGCCGCCTTCTTTCCCGCAGGAGCGCCTCGTCCACCTCCTTCAGGGCCTCCTCCTGTCCCGTGGCCAGGAGGAGGAAGCGGAGGTAGCGGTAGGGGCTCAAGGGGCTTGGGGGGAGGTGGGCGTCCACGCCCGCCCGGAAGCCCACCCGCACCACCTGGGCCCTTCCCCCTTCCGCCAAGAGGCCCATGGCCGCGGCCTCCCCCAGGTCGTACCCCCCTTCCAGGAGGAAGAGGGTGCCCTCCTCCACCCACTCGGGGAGGGAGAGGAGCTCGGCGGCGAACCGCCCCTCCCCGTAGGCCAGGACCCCGTGGGGGCCAGGGTAGGCCTCCTGGGGTACGGGGCCGGTGCCCACCAGGTCCCTGAGCTCCAGGGCCAGGCCCCGGCGGTCTGAGAGATAGGTCTCCTCGCGGTCCAGGTCGCGCATACCCCTTATGCTAACCCCGGTGCGGCCCTGCGATCCCAAGCCCGTGCCCCGGATCTGGGGAGGAAGCGCCCTGGGCTTCGGCCCGGGGATCGGGGAGGTCTGGCTTTGCCAGGAGCCCCTGCTCGTCAAGCTCTTGGACCCGAAGGAGTGGCTTTCCGTCCAGGTGCACCCGCCCCACGGCTACGCCCGGAGGGTGGAGGGCGGGCCGGGGAAGTACGAGGCCTGGTACGTCCTCTCCCCCGGGGAGATCGTCTACGGCTTCCTTCGGCCCACGAGCCGGGAGGAGGTCCTTAGGCGGGTGGAGGAGGGGAGCCTCGAGGCCCTCCTCCACAAGGTCTCCGTCAAGCCGGGCCAGGTGGTCTACCTGCCCGCCGGGGTGGTCCACGCCCTGGGGCCTGGGGTGCGGGTCTACGAGGTCCAGACCCCCTCAGACCTCACCTACCGCCTCTATGACTACGGCCGCCCCCGGGAGCTTCACCTGGAAAAGGCCCTGGAGGTGGCCCTCTTGGAGCCCACCCCCATCCCCCCGGTGAGGCCGGAGCCCGTTCCTGGAGGCGAAAGGCTTCTCAAGACCCCCTACTTCCACCTCTTCCGCTTCCCCTTGGAGGGGGAGCTTGCCCTGAGGCCGGACCTCCCCCTGGTCCTCACCCTCCTGGAGGGCGAGGCCCGTCTCCTGGGGGCGCCCATCCGGCCCCCCCACACCTTTCTCCTCTTTCCCGGGGAGGAAGGGGTTTTGCAAGGGGAGGGGCTTCTCTTGGGGGCCAGCCCCGCCCTTGACCAAAGCCCCTGGGGCCGGGGAGACTAGGGGGCATGGACCGCCCCTTTCTGGACCTGGCCCCCTGTGGCCCCCTAAGGGGAGCCTTGCGGGTTCCCGGGGACAAGTCCGTGACCCACCGGGGCCTCATGCTCCTCTCCCTGGCGGAAGGGGAAGGGCGGCTTTACCACCCCCTGAAGGCGGGGGACACCCTCTCCACCGCCCGGGTCCTCCGGGCCCTGGGGGCGGAGATAGAGGAGGAGGGGCCCCACTTCCTGGTCAGGGGCCAGGGCCTCCGCCTGAAGGAGCCCCAGGACGTTCTGGACTGCGGGAATGCCGGCACCCTGATGCGCCTCCTCCTGGGCATCCTGGCGGGGCAGGAGGGGCTTTTCGCCGTCCTCACCGGGGACGCCTCCTTGAGGCGGCGGCCCATGGGCCGGGTGGCCGAGCCCCTAAGGGCCATGGGGGCGCAGATAGACGGCCGGGAAGGGGGGAGGAGGGCCCCTTTGGCCGTGAGGGGGGCCCCCTTGCGGGGGGTCCGCTACACCCTCCCCGTCCCTAGCGCCCAGGTGAAAAGCGCCCTGCTCCTGGCGGGCCTCTTCGCCGAGGGGGTGACGGAGGTGGAGGAGCCCGTCCCCACCCGGGACCACACGGAGCGCCTCTTCCGCCACTTCGGCCTGCCCCTTTGGGTGGAGGGGAACCGGGTGAGGACCGAGAGGACGAGCCCCTTCCCCGCCAAGGACCTCACCGTCCCCGGGGACTTCTCCTCGGCGGCCTTCTTCCTGGTGGCGGCCCTTTTGGTGCCGGGCTCGGAGGTGGTGGTGGAGGGGGTGGGGCTCAATCCCACCCGCACCGGGCTTCTCCAGGTGCTCAAGGCCATGGGGGCGGACCTGGAGTGGCGGGTCCTCGAGGGGGAGGCGGGGGAGCCCGTGGGCTACGTGCGGGCCCGCTATAGCCCCCTAGAGGGGGTGGAGGTGGACCCGGGCCTCATCCCCCTCATGGTGGACGAGGTGCCCGTTCTGGCGGCGGCCGCCGCCTGGGCGGAAGGGGAGACCTTCATCCCCGGGCTTTCCGAGCTTCGGGTCAAGGAGTCCGACCGGGTGGCGGCCATCGCGCAAAACCTCCGGGCCCTGGGGGTGGGGGTGGAGGAGGGGCCGGACTGGCTCCGGATCCGGGGGGGCGGGGTAAGAAGGGGCGAGGTGGAGCCCTTCCACGACCACCGCATCGCCATGGCCTTCGCCGTGGCGGGCCTGCCCGTGGGGGTCAGGGTGTGGGAGCCGGAGTGGGCGGAGATCTCCTACCCCGGGTTTTTCCGGGACCTCTTGAGCCTATGCGGGGCATCGTGACCATTGACGGCCCCTCGGCCTCGGGGAAGAGCTCCGTGGCCCAGCGGGTGGCGGAGGCCCTGGGGGTCCCTTACCTCAGTAGCGGCCTCCTCTACCGGGCGGCCGCCTACCTGGCCCTAGGGGCGGGGGTGGACCTGGAGGACGAGGCGGGGCTTCTTGCCCTCCTTCAGGCCAAGCGGGTGCGCCTCCTGCCAGCAAAAGAGGGGAACCGGGTCCTGGCGGACGGGGAGGACCTCACCCCCCACCTCCACACGGAGGCGGTGGACCGGGTGGTCTCCCAGGTGGCGAGGCTCCCCGGGGTGCGGGCCTGGGTGAACGCCAGGCTCAAGGAGGTGCCCCCGCCCTTCGTGGCCGAGGGGCGGGACATGGGAAGGGTGGTCTTTCCCCAGGCCCCCCACAAGTTCTACCTCACCGCCAGGCCCGAGGTGCGGGCCCTGAGGCGGGCGAAGGAGAGGCCCGGGGACTACGAGGCGGTGCTTAAGGACCTCCTCCTTCGGGACGAGAAGGACCAGGCGCAAAGCGCCCCCGCCCCCGACGCCCTCATCCTGGACACCAGCGACCTCGGCCTCGAGGAAGTGGTGGCCCAGATTTTGCAGCACCTGCGGGGCTAGCCATGGTGCCTGGGGCCAAGGCCAGGCCGGTCCAGGAGTTTTTGAACATCGTCCTTTACCGCCCCTTGGCCCACCTGGTGGTGCGGCTTCTCCTCCCCACCCCTGTAAGGCCCCATCATCTGCTCCTCTTCCACACCCTTCTGGTCCTCATGGCCGCGGGCCTCATCCTGCTTAGGGCCGACCTCCTAGCCGCCCTTCTCCTCCAGGTGAAGACCGTCCTGGACAACGCCGACGGGCAGCTCGCCCGCCTTAGGGGGGAGGCCACGGAGCTGGGCCGCTATCTGGACACCGAGCTGGACCTCCTGGGCAACCTCTTCCTCTTCCTGGCCTTAGGGGGGAGGACCGGGGAGTGGGGGGAAGCTCTCTTGGCTTTTCTGGTCTTCACCCTGGTCCAGTCCTACGACTTCAACCTGGAAAGGCTTTACCGCCTTTACCGGGGCCTTCCCCTTCCGGAGGAGGCCAAAGACCCCCCAAGCCCCCTCCTCGCCCTTCTGCGGGGGCTCTACCGCCTCCTCTTCCTGCCCCAGGACCGGGCCATCGCCGCCCTGGAGGGGTTTCTTCTCCAGAGGCTCCGCCTGGATCCCAGGCGCTTCTTTGACGAGGCCGCCTTGGCGGGGGTGGTGAACCTGGGCCTCACCACCCAGCTTTTTTTCATGGGCCTCTTCCTGGCCTTTCACCAGCCTGGGGCCTACCTCACCTTCGTCCTCCTCCAGGCCCTGTATCTTGGGGCTTGGTACCTATGGAGGATTTTCCGCAGTATCCCATCCCCACGGTGGGGGCCTTAGTGGAGAGGGAGGGCAGGGTGCTTTTGGTGCGCACCGCCAAGTGGCGGGGGCTTTGGGGGGTGCCCGGGGGGAAGGTGGCCTTTGGGGAGGCCCTCGAGGCCGCCCTGAGGCGGGAGATCAAGGAGGAGGTGAACCTGGACCTCCGGGAGGTCCGCTTCGCCCTGGTCCAAGAGGCCCTCTTCAGCCCCGAGTTCTATAAGCCCACCCACATGCTCCTCCTCAACTACTTCGCCAGGGGGGAAGGGGAGGTGCGCCCCAACCATGAAATCCTGGAGTGGGCCTGGGTGGAGCCGGAGGCGGGTCTTGCCTACCCCCTGAACCGCTTCACCAGGGTCCTGCTGGAACGCTACCTGGAGGGAGCATGAGGGTTGCCCTGGTCACGGGAAGCGCCAAGGGCATCGGCCGGGCCATCCTCCTGGCCCTGGCCCGGGAGGGGTTTAGCGTGGCCGTCCACTACCGCACCTCCGAGGGCCTGGCCGAGGCCACGAGGGAGGAGGCGGAGGCCCTGGGGGTGAGGGCCATCAAGGTCCGGGCCGACCTTACCCAAGAAGGGGACGTGGCCCGCTTGGTGGAAGAGGTGCGCTACCACCTGGGGGGGGTTGGGGTCCTGGTGAACAACGTGGGGGACTACCTCTATAAGCCCATAGAGGAGGTGGGCCTCGAGGAGTGGCGCTGGATTTTGGACACCAACCTCACCGCCACCTTCCTCCTCACGCAAAGGGTCCTCCCCTTGATGGTGGAACAGGGCTACGGGCGCATCGTCAACCTGGGGTATGCGGGGGCTTCCAACCTCCTCGCCCGGCCCCACATCACCCCCTACGTCATCGCCAAGACCGGGGTGGTCCTCTACACCAAGGCCATCGCCAAGCGCTTCGCCACCGCCGGGATCACCGCCAACGTGGTGGCCCCGGGGGTGGCGGAGAACTCCATCTCTAAGCCTTTGGGGGAGATCCCCATGGGAAGGCTGGCCCTTCTTGAGGAGATCGCCCGGGCGGTGCTCTTCCTCGTGAACGAGCCCTACCTCACCGGCCAGGTTCTGGAGGTGGCCGGGGGGTGGAACCTCTGAACACGCGCATCGCGATGTGCTGAGTGGCCGCCCATTGCCCTTTCCACACAGGGGAAAACCCCTTCGCGTGATAGCCTAGCCCTGTGGACGGCAACGCTCCTGACCCCAAGTACTGGGAGAAGATGCGCCTGGTGGCCGAGGTGCTGCGGGCGGTGGAGGGACCCATCTACATCGCCACCCACGTGGACCCGGATGGGGACGCCATCGGCAGTTCCCTGGGGCTTTATAGGGCCCTGAAGGCCTTGGGCAAGGACGCCCGCTGGGTGGCCGAGCCCCCCAGGTTTCTCCGCTTCCTGCCCAAGGAGGAGGAGTACGCTGACCCCGTGGACCACCTGCCCCCCGGGGCTACCCTGGTGGTCCTGGACAGCGCCGAGCCCTCCCGGGTGGTGGGGGTGCCGGTGGAGGGGTTCGTCATCAACATAGACCACCACGGCACCAATCCCCGCTTTGGCCAGATCGCCGTGGTGGACCCCTCCAAGGCGGCCACTGCCCAGATGGTCAAGGACCTCATTGACCTCTTGGGGGTGGAGTGGACGGAGGAGATCGCCACTCCGGTGCTCACCGGCATCCTCACGGACACGGGCAACTTCCGCTTCGCCAACACCACCCCCGAGGTCCTGAGGGTGGCGGCGGAGCTTCTGGGCCATGGGGTGAGGCTTGCTGAGCTCACCGACCGCCTGCAGTTCCGCCCCCCCTCCTACTTCCGCCTCATGGGCCAGGTCCTCTCCACCGTGGCTTTCCACTTTGGCGGGCTTCTCGTCACCGCCCACCTTCCCGAGGAGGCGGCCCCGGAGGAGGACTCGGATGGCTTCGTGGGACTCATCCGCTATGCGGAGGGGAGCGTGGTGGCGGCTTTCCTCCGCAGGCGGGAAGAAGGGGTGAAGGTCTCCCTCCGCTCCCGGGGCGGGGTTTCCGCCCAGAACATCGCCCTGCGCCTGGGCGGGGGTGGGCATGTGCCCGCGGCGGGGGCCTTGCTGCAGGGGGTGGACTTGGACCGGGCCTACGAGCTGCTCCTCGAGGCCGTGGCCGAAGAGCTCAGGCGGGCGGGGTACCTCTAGGGGGGTCCCAGCGCAGGAGAGGGTGGGCGAGGAGAAGCGGGGCCACCTCCTCCCCCGGTTCCAGGAGCAGGCGGTGGCGGTAGTGGCTTCCCCGGGGTTCCCGGTACACCTCCAGGGTCCCCGTTTCCTCCACCAGCCAAACCTCGGGGATGCCCCCTTGGGCGTATAGGGGGAGCTTCACCTTGAGGTCCATCTCCCGGCTGGAGAAGCTCACCTCCACCACCAGGAGGATGTCCCCAGGCTCGGGGAGCCGGGCCCGGTAAAAGTCGTCCCGGGGCTGGAGCAGGGCCAGGTCTGGCTGGGGAAGGGAGTGCTGGGAAAGGCGCAAGGGGTTCTGCACGTAGACCAGGGCCCGGTTCCCGTAGAGCCTTTCCAGCTGTTTGGCCAGGTAGGTGACCAGGCTGGCGTGCCCACTGCCGAGGGGGGCCATTTCGTATACCTCGCCGTCCAAAAGTTCCAGCCGGAGCCCTTCCGGAGCCTTTTCCAGGAGAGCTTGGAACTCCTCGAGGCTCAGCCGGTGCCGGACCATAGCCCCATTTTACGCCCCGTACTTGAGGAGCCGCCCGGCGTGGGCCAGGAGGAGGGGCATGAGCTCCACCCCCCGGAGGTGGCCCAGGCTCCCCTTAAGGGCCTCCCTTTCCGTGAAGCGCCCCGCCTCGTCGTTCCGGAGGTAGGGGGCCTTGAGGAGGAGGGGGACGGGGTGCCAGGAGTGGGCCTTGAGGAGGGCGGGGGTAGAGTGGTCCCCGGTGATGGCGAGGACCCTGGGCCTTAAGGCCAGGATCTCGGGAAGGAGGGCGTCAAAGAGCTCTATCTTTTCCACCTTGCCCCAGAAGTTCCCGTCCTCTCCCATGGCGTCCGTCTTCTTCACGTGGAAGTAGAAGAAGTCGTAGAGGTCCCAGTTCTCCTTCAGGGCCTTCAGCTTGCCCTCGAGGGCATCCCCTTCCCCCTCCACGGGGAGGACCTCCATGCCCACCAGGCTGGCCAGGCCCTTGTACATGGGGTAGCTGGCGATGGCGGCCGCCTTCAGGCCGTAGACCTCTTCCATCTTGGGGAAGGTGGGCCTTTTGGAGACTCCCCGGAAGAGGGCTCCGTTGACCTTGGGCTCGCCCTTCAAAACCTCCCGAATGCGCTCGGCCAGGAGGTTCAAAATCCGCGCCGTCCTCTCCGCCTCGGGGGCCAGGGGTTTGGCGGGGAGGGGTTTTAGGCCCGCCTTCTGGGGGTCGGTGTCCGCCACCTGGTCGGAAAGCCCCTCCCCGCGGAGGATGACCAAAAAGCGGTGCTCGCTTTCCGTGTAAAAGTGGACCTCCACCTCCTCCACCCGGGGGATGGCCTCTTTGAGCTTGGCCACGACCCGAGCGTTCTCCTCGGTGGAGGGGCGGCCCGCCCGGCGGTCCAGCACGGTGCCGTCCTCGGCTAGGGTGGCGAAGTTGCCCCTAAGGGCCACGTCCCCCTCCCGGAAGTCCGCCCCCAGGCCCAGGGCGCTTAGGGCCCCCCGGCCCACCACGTAGCGGAAGGGGTCGTAGCCGAAGAGGGCCAGGTGGCCGGGGCCGGAGCCCGGGGTGAGGCCGGGGTAGACGGGGGTGAGAAGGCCCAGGGCGCTCTCCTGGGCCAGGGCGTCCAGGTTGGGGGTGAGGGCGGCCTCCAGTTCCGTGGGGCCGCCGGGCTCCAGGGGAAGCCCCCCCACGCCGTCTAGGACCACCAGGAGGATTTTTCCCTCTGATGCCTGCACCAGTTCCTTGAAGACGGGGAAGAGGTCCATGGGGCCATTCTACTGGGGTAATATGGGCGGGTATGGCGAAGGAGAAGGGCCTCACCCCTCAAAGCCAAGACTTCAGCGAGTGGTACCTCGAGGTCATCCAAAGGGCCGAGCTGGCGGACTACGGCCCCGTGCGGGGCACCATCGTGGTGCGGCCCTACGGCTACGCCATCTGGGAGAACATCCAGCAGGTGTTGGACGCAATGTTCAAGGAGACGGGGCACCAGAACGCCTACTTCCCCCTCTTCATCCCCATGAGCTTCCTCAGGAAGGAGGCGGAGCACGTGGAGGGCTTCTCCCCTGAGCTCGCCGTGGTGACCCACGCCGGGGGGGAGGAGCTGGAGGAACCCTTGGCGGTGCGCCCCACCTCGGAGACGGTGATCGGCTACATGTGGTCCAAGTGGATCAAGAGCTACCGCGACCTGCCCCAGCTTCTCAACCAGTGGGGGAACGTGGTGCGCTGGGAGCTCCGCACCCGCCCCTTCCTCCGCACCAGCGAGTTTCTGTGGCAGGAGGGGCACACCGCCCACGCCACCCGGGAGGAGGCGGAGGAGGAGGTGCGCCGGATGCTTGGCATCTACGCCAAGCTGGCCCGGGAGTACGCCGCCATCCCCGTCATTGAGGGTCTGAAGACGGAGAAGGAGAAGTTCGCCGGGGCGGTCTACACCACCACCATTGAGGCCATGATGAAAGACGGCAAGGCCCTCCAGTCCGGCACCAGCCACTACCTGGGGGAGAACTTCGCCCGGGCCTTTGACATCAAGTTCCAGGACAAGGACCTGCAGGTGAAGTACGTGCACACCACCAGCTGGGGGCTTTCCTGGCGCTTCATCGGGGCCATCATCATGACCCACGGGGACGATAGGGGCCTCATCCTCCCGCCCCGCCTCGCCCCCATCCAGGTGGTCATCGTGCCCATCTACCGGGAGGAGAGCCGGGAAAGGGTTCTGGAGGCGGCCTTTGCCCTGAAGAAGGACCTCCTGGCCCGGGGCCTCAGGGTCCACCTGGACGACCGGGACCAGCACACCCCGGGGTACAAGTTCCACGAGTGGGAGCTGAAGGGGGTCCCCTACCGCATAGAGCTCGGGCCCAAGGACCTCGAGGCGGGCCAGGCCGTGCTGGCGAGCCGCCTGGGGGGCAAGGAGACCCTGCCCCTCACCGCTTTGCCCGAGGCCCTGCCCGAGCGCCTGGACGCCTTTCACCAGGCCCTGTACCAGCGGGCCTTGGACTTCCGCGTAAGCCGAACCCGCAAGGTGGAGAGCTACGAGGCCTTCAAGGAGGCGGTGCAGGAGGGCTTCGCCCTGGCCTTCCACTGCGGGGACAAGGCCTGCGAGAAGCTCATCCAGGAGGAGACCACCGCCACCACCCGCTGCGTGCCCTTTGAGGCCGAACCCGAAGAGGGCTTCTGCGTGCGTTGCGGCAAGCCCAGCGCCTACGGCAAGCGGGTGGTCTTCGCCAAGGCCTACTGAGGCGCTATGCGCGTCCTGGCCCGCCGGGTCTACTGGCGCTGGTACGGGGAGGTCCTCCTCTCGGGGAACGTGGTCTTGCGCATGACCGGGGACGCCGCCAAGTGGCTTCGCCCCGGGGATAGGGTCCGGCTTTCCACGGAGTTCAAAAAGCCCATTCTGGGCTTTGACGAGTACGCCCTCTGGGGCCGCTTTCCCCTCTGGCCTCCCTTCGCCCAGGACCTGGAGCACGTGCGGGAGGGGCCTTTGGGGGGCGAGGCTTACCGCTACCGCCTGAGGGCCCGGGAGGCCCAGTTTGAGGCGGATTTTGAGGCCATCACTGAGCTGGAGCAGTTCCACTACGCCTCCGAGAAGGAAGTGGTGGCCCTCTGGGTCTGCCCCCGGTGCGGCAAGACCATCGCTGCCAACAGCAAGCCCCTTTGCGACTGCGGAAAAGAGGCCAGGCTGAAGGAGATCAAGGGCTCCACCCCGGCGAGCCGCTTTCTGGTCCTGGAGCTTGTGGAGCGCCTCCCCTTTGAGCCCAGGATCTTGGGCTACCTGCGCCTGGACCCCCCCATCCCCACGATGCACCGCAGGACCCCAGAGGGCGTGGAGCGGAACATCCGGGAGCGCATCTTCCCCCCGGACTGGTTCCACCCCACCTTTGAGGGGGGGGAGGATTGGGAGAGGGCCCTGGATCAAGTGGAGACCGCCGCCGCCCGCATCGCCCGGGTGGTGGTCCACCCCGATTACCGCTCGGAGGGCTTTGGGGCCCTTCTGGTCCGGGTGGCCCTGGACTGGGTGCGGGAGCGGGGGGCCCCGGAGGGGCGGCGGGAGAAGCATTTGGTCTACACCATCGCTCAGATGGCCCGCTACCACCCCTTCTTTGAGAAGGTGGGATTCCGCTACCTCTTTGACACCGCCTCCGGCCGCCCCGTTCTCTTTTACCCCCTCACGGAGGAGGCCCAAAAACACCTGGAGCGCTTCCTAGAGGAGGACCCCTACGCCAGGGCCCACGGGGGGCGGCTTTTCCAAAAAAGCTACGGCCGGGTGGAGGGCCTCCCGGGCCCCATCCGGCTCCAGGGGGTCTACAAGGGCTACCGGAGCCTTCTGGACCTGAAGGGCCTTTCCCCGGAGGTGGAGGAGGTCCTTTCCGCCTTCGGGGTGAAGGCTAGGCGGGTGGAGCGGGCGGTGTTGCGGGGGGCGGACCTCGAGGTCCCGCCCCGGAGCCTGGTGGTCCTGGCCGGGGCCAGCGGGGCGGGGAAGACCACCCTCCTCCGCCTCCTCCTGGGGGAGCCCCCGGACGCCGGGCGGATCCTCCTCCCTGGGGGGCGGGTGGCCGCCTACATCCCCGGGGAGGTGGAGGTGCCTTTGGGGGAGCTTCCCCTCCTGGAGCGGCTTTACCGGGAGATGGGGGAGGTAAGGGCGGCCATAGAGGTCCTGAACCGGGTGGGGCTTTCCGACGCCGTGTTGTACCGGGCCAGGCCCCAGGAGCTTTCCACGGGGCAAAGGGAGAGGTTCCGCCTGGCTCTCCTCCTGGCCTGGCGGCCGGACCTCCTCCTCATAGACGAGTTCGCCGCCCACCTGGACGTGCCCACCGCCAGGCGGGTGGCCTTGGGCCTGGGCAAGCTCTGCCGGGAGGCGGGGATCACCCTGGTGGCCGCCACCCACCGCCCCGAGGTGCACCAGGCCCTGGACCCCGACCTCACCGTCTTCGTGGGCTACGGGGGGCTCTTGGCGGTGCCCAGGAAAAGCTAGCCTTCCTCAAAGGCCTCGGTGAGGTCCACGAACATCACCCGGCCCGGCCGCCTGGGGACGTAGAGGGGCTTTTCGTAGCGGAAGGCGTTCTCCAGGACCCAGGCGTAAAGGGGTTCCCCCTGGGCGTAGGCCTTTAGGAAGCCTTCCTCCGCCAGGTGCTTTTCAAAGAAGGGCAGGAGCTCCTCCACGCTGAAGGGCCCCTCCACCCCCACCAGGTCCGCCTGGCCGATGAGCTGGCCCTGGGTTACGATGCCCAAAGGCCCCCGGTGGCGGGCCTGGCGTTTGCGGATCTCCCAGGTTTTTCTGCCGTCCACGATGTAGCTGGCGTAGGGTTCCCGCACGATGAGCCCCAGTTTGGGCCTTTCCACGGCTCCATTGTAGAGTGGAGGCCGTGGCGTGCCCTAGAGAGGGAAAAGGGGCAAAAAAGGAGCGGGCCCGGAAGGTCCTGGAGGCCCTGGAAAAGGCCTACCCGGAGGCCCGCACCGAGCTAAAGCACGAAACCCCCTTCCAGCTCCTTTTGGCCACGGTCCTTTCCGCCCAGGCCACGGACAAAAGCGTGAACGAGGCCACCCCGGCCCTCTTTGCCCGCTTTCCCGATGCCAAGGCCCTGGCCCAGGCCTCCCCGGAGGAGGTGGAGCCCTATATCCGGCGCATTGGCCTCTACCGGACCAAGGCCAGGAACCTGGTGGCCCTGGCCCGAAGGCTCCTGGAAGAGTATGGGGGAGAGGTGCCCAAGGACAAGGAGGCCTTGATGCGCCTCCCCGGGGTGGGGTGGAAGACGGCCACCGTGGTCCTGGGGGCGGCTTTCGGGGTGCCAGGGATTGCCGTGGACACCCACGTGGCCCGGGTGAGTCGGAGGCTCTGCTTCTCGGAGGCCAAGGCCCCGGAGCGGATGGGTAAGGACCTCGAGGCCCTCTTCCCCAAGGAGAGCTGGGTCTTCCTGCACCACGCCCTGGTCCTCCACGGCCGCTACGTGTGCCTAGCCAGGAAGCCCCGGTGCCAAGCCTGCGTCCTGGCCCCTTACTGCCCCAGCCGGGAGGTCCCTTGAAGGCCGCCTACCGCTTCCTCCTGGCCGCCTTCCTGTTCTCCTTCGGGGCCAACCTGGTCTACTTCTTCCTCAACTTCCACCTCGAGGCCCTGGGCTACACCCGCCAGGCCATCGGCCTGGCCCAGGCGATCCTCCTCCTCTCGGGGGTGGCCTTCGCCCTGCCTCTGGCCTACCTCATCCCCAGGTTTGGGTACCTGCGAAGCCTCTACCTGGCCTTCCTCCTCACCCTCCTGGGGGTTCTGTTGCTGGGCCTGGGCCTCCTGGTCTTTCCTGGCCTCGTCTTTTACGGCTTGGCGGGGGCCCTCCTCCAGGGGGCGGCGGCTCCTCTTTTGGCCCGGCTGGTCCCCGAGGAGAGGCGGGTGGCCTTTTTCAGCCTCCAGGCGGCCCTCACCACCCTAAGCGGCTTCTTCTCCACCCTCCTGGCGGGCCTCCTCTCCGACCTCTTTGGGGCCCGGTACGTTCTCCTCTTCTCCCTGCCCTTCTTCCTCCTGGGGCTTCCTTTGCTGTGGAGGCTTCCCGTGGTGGAAGGGGAGAGGAAGCCCTTAAGGCTTTCCCGCCGCTTCTTCCTCTGGCTCAGGCTCCTGGCTCCCCAGATCGTCATCGGCTTTGGGGCGGGGCTCGTCATCCCCTTCCTGAACCTATACCTGAAGGCGAAGTTCGGCCTCACCTACGGGACCACGGGGCTCATCTTCGCCCTCTCCTCCCTGGCCACGGGGGTGGCCATGCTCCTCCAGCCCCTTTTGGTGCGCCGCATGGGAAAGCTTGGGGCCATCGTCTTCGTCCAGGCCATCTCCCTGCCCTTTCTGGCCGCCTTGGCCTGGGCCCCTTGGCTTCCCGTGGTCACCTTCGCCCTCCTCATCCGCGGGGCCCTGATGAACGCCGCCGGGCCCGTGTACGCCGCCTTGGTCATGGACTATTTGGACGAGGAGGAAAGGCCGGGGTTCTTGCTGGTGGAAGGGGCCCTCTGGGGTCTTCTCTTCGCCTTGGGGAGCGCCCTTTCCGGGATGGTCCAGGGGGCCATGGGGCTCAGGGCCTTTGACTACCTTTTTGGGGTGACCCTCGCCCTTTACGCCCTGGGCATCGCCCTCTGGCCCTGGGCCTTCCGCAAGCGGGTAGACTAAAGCCGATGCGCACGAACCTCAGCGTGGAGGAAGCCTTGAGCCTGGTCCTGGCGGAGGTCAGGGGGGAGCTTAGTGTGGAGACCCTTCCCCTGAAGGAGGCCTTGGGCCGGGTCCTGGCCGAGGACCTGGTCTCTTTGGTGGACCATCCCGACCAGGACGACACCGCCATAGACGGCTACGCCTGCCGGGAAGAGGACACCTTTGGGGCCTCGCTGGAGCGCCCGGTGCGCCTCAGGGTGATCGGGGAATCCCCCGCGGGCAGGCCTTTTCCCGGGGAGGTGGGGAAGGGGGAGGCGGTGGCCGTTTACACCGGGGCCCCCATCCCCAGGGGGGCGGACGCGGTGGTCCGGGTGGAGGACACCCGGAGGGAGGGGGAGTTTGTCCTCCTCTTCGCCCCGGCGAGCCCCAGGGACATCCGCCCCAAGGGGGATGACCTCAGGCGGGGGGAGGTCTACCTGAGGCGGGGGGACCTTCTCACCCCGGGGCGGCTGGGCCTGGCGGCGGCCATGGGCCACCCCCAGGTCCGGGTCTATAGGCGGCCCCGGGTGGGCATCCTCTCCACCGGGGACGAGGTGGTGGAGCCCGGGGAGCCCCTGCCCTACGGGGGGGTCTACAACTCCAACGCCTATAGCCTCCTGGGGCTGGTCCTCGAGGCCGGGGGGGAGCCTGTCCTCCTGGGCAAGGTCCCGGACGAGCCCGAGGCGGTGCTTAGGAGGCTCATAGAGGCGGGGCCTTTGGACCTCCTCCTCACCTCGGGCGGGGTCTCCATGGGGGCGTACGACGTGGTGCGCAAGGTCTTGGAGGAAAAGGGGGAGGTGGTCTTCTGGAAGGTGCGCCAGCAGCCCGGGGGGCCCCTGCTCTTCGCCCGGCTTGGGGAGCTTCCCGTCTTGGGCCTCCCCGGGAACCCGGTTTCCAGCATGGTCACCTTCTTCCTTTATGGCAGGCCCTTCCTCTTCCGCCTCCTCAGGCGCACGGAAGCCCCCTACGCCTCCCTCAAGGCCAAAGCGGAGACTTCCTTTAAAGGAGCCAAGGGGAAGAAGGTTTTCCGCCGCGGCCTCCTTTCCTTGGCCGGGGGAGCCAGCGTCCGCACCACCGGGAACCAGAGTAGCGGGGTCCTCCGCTCCATGGCCTTCGGCAACGCCCTGGTGGTCCTTCCTCCGGACCAGGACGCCAAGGAAGGGGAGGAGGTGGAGGTCATTCCCTTGACTTTCGTGCCCTAGTTCACTAAACTAGGAAGGTTTACGGGCGCACCTCCCTTTTCGGGCGCAGGTGGGCCCGGAAAGGAAAAGAAGTGGAGTTCAAAGACTTTCCCCTGAAGGAAGAGATCAAAGAGGCCCTCCTTAGGCGGGGCATCACCGCCCCCACCCCCATCCAGGCGGCCGCCTTGCCCCTGGCCTTGGAGGGCCGGGACCTCATCGGCCAGGCCCGCACCGGCACGGGCAAGACCCTGGCCTTCGCCCTGCCCATCGCCGAGAGGCTCGTTCCCAGCAAGGAGCGGGGGCGGAAGCCGCGGTCCCTGGTCCTCACCCCCACGAGGGAGCTGGCCCTGCAGGTGGCCTCGGAGCTGGCCGCCCTCGCCCCCCACCTCAAGGTGGTCCCCGTCTACGGGGGCACGGGGTACGGCAAGCAGAAGGAGGAGCTCATGCGGGGCGCCGACGTGGTGGTGGCCACCCCGGGCCGGGCCCTGGACTACCTGCGCCAGGGGGTCTTGGACCTCTCTGGGGTGGAGATCGCCGTCTTGGACGAGGCGGACGAGATGCTCTCCATGGGCTTTGAGGAGGAGGTGGAGGCCATCCTTTCCGCCACGCCCCCTTCCCGCCAGACCCTCCTCTTCTCCGCCACCCTGCCCACCTGGGCCAGGAGGCTGGCCGAGCGCTACATGCGATCCCCGGTGGTCATCAACGTGGTGCGGGAGGAGGCGGTCACCTACCAGGAGGAGGCCATCCTGGCCCCTTCCGACAGGCTTTCCCTCCTCTCCGACATCCTCTACGTGAAGGCCCCCAAGCGGGCCATCGTCTTCACCCAGACCAAGGCGGAGACCGAGGAGGTGGCCACCGGCCTCATCCGGCTGGGGCACGCGGCCCGGGCCATTCACGGGGACCTCTCCCAGGCGGACCGGGAGCGGGTCATGCGGGCCTTCCGCGAGGGGGAGGTGAAGGTCCTGGTGGCCACGGACGTGGCCGCCCGGGGCCTGGACATCCCCGAGGTGGACCTGGTGGTGCACCATCGCCTTCCCCATAGCCCGGAGACGTACCAGCACCGCTCCGGGCGCACGGGACGGGCGGGTAGGGGGGGAGAGGTGATCATCTTCTACAGCTCCCGGGAGAAGCGGGAGCTTGGCGAGCTGGAGAAGGCGGTGGGGCGCCCCTTCAAGCGGGTCAACCCCCCCACCCCGGAGGAGGTCCTCGAGGCCAAGTGGCAGCACCTCCTGGCCCGCCTGGCCCGGGTGCCGGAGAAGGACTACAAGCTCTACCTGGACTTCGCCGGCCGCCTCTTCGCCGAGGGGCGGGTGGAGGTGGTGGCCGCCCTCATGGCCCTCCTCCTGGGTGGGGCCCCCAAGGAGAAGAGCCTCCTCACCGGGGAGGAGGGGTGGGTAACCCACCGGGCCACGGGGCCCAGGCTCACCCTGCCCCGCCTGGTGGCCCTCTTGAAGGAGCGGGGCCTCGAGGTGGGCAAGATCGCCGAGGCCGAGGGGGGCTTCTACGTGGACCTCCGCCCCCAGGACCTGGCCAAGGCGGCGGAGGTCCAGGGGGTCAGGCTGGAACGGGCCAAGCGGGTGGAGGGGCTTTTGGAGACCGCTCCCCGCCCCCGCCGCCCGGCCCGGTCTTACTGAGGCCCCCACCTAAAAGAATCCCGCCCAGGGAGACCTGGGCGGGAAGCCTCTTAACTTGGTGCGCCCGGAGGGATCCGAACCCTTGACCCAGGGCTTAGGTGGAGGCCTCCTGCCCCCTCGAGGCCCTCCTCACCCTGGCAAAGTGCTCGGGCTAGGGGAGGGCGGTTCTCCATCCTCGAGGGCCCCCACCAAGGCGGTCCGTAACCGCCCCTCAACCGGGGAAGGGCGATTCAACCGCCCGCGAGCCGCCCCCTTGGGCCAGGTGTGCCAGCGAATCCGCGACTTCCCGAACGGGCTGGGGGAGGTCCATGGCGGACCCGAGGGCTTCGGCCTCCTTTTTCAGGACTTCCCCCAAAAGGGCGATCTTGGCGATGGAGATGGCCGGGGGTTTATGCGCCCCCCG
Source organism: uncultured Thermus sp. (assembly GCA_947085095.1). Classification (GTDB taxonomy): domain Bacteria; phylum Deinococcota; class Deinococci; order Deinococcales; family Thermaceae; genus Thermus. Next base: position 48,752 of record CAMTVD010000001.1, read on the forward strand.
GGATCCCCGGTAAAGGTGTGTAATCTACCTCATATTCCGCCCCTTGGGGGTACCTGTGTCCGAAGGGGGCTTCCGTAAAGGGTGGGGCCTTGCCGAAAGGCTGAGGGGGCGTTTGCTAAAATCCTGGAGAGAGGATTTCTCCTGAGCAACCCACCTGCCCTGAAGGAGGTGGAGTTATGAGGGGTTCCTGGAAGCTCTTGGGCGCCTTGGTCTTGGCCCCTCTCCTGGCCGCTTGGGGCACGAGTAGTGGCGGCGCCCCCAACTTCACCAGCTCCCACAACCCCACCAGCCCCTCGGTCCCGCAGGCAGGTAGCGGCACCACCCAGCTCACCCTCACCCCGCAGCAGGGGTTCACCGGGACGGGGAACCTCTCCCTGGTGGGGGCTCCCAGCGGGGTCGGCCTCCCCCCCAGCAGCGTGAGCGTGAGCGGCCCGAACCCGGTGAACCAGATCCTCACCGTCAACGTGACCAGCAGCGTACCCAGCGGCACCCACAACCTCCAGGTCCAGGCCACCAGTGGGAGCATCGCCAAGGCGGCGAGCCTCAGCCTCACTGTGTTTGCGCCTGGCGTCAACTGGAGGCTGCGGGCCTCGGGGACGAGCAACACGCTCTTGAGCGTTACCTACGGCAACCACACCTTCGTGGCGGTGGGGGAGGACGGCACCATCCTCACCTCCACAGACGGGGTGAACTGGGTAGCGTGGAGTTCGGGGACGACCCACCACCTCCGCGACGTTACCTACGGCAACCACACCTTCGTGGCGGTGGGGGATTTGGGCACCATCCTCACCTCCACAGACGGGGTGAACTGGGTAGCGTGGAGTTCGGGGACGACCCACCACCTCCACGGCGTTACCTACGGCAACCACACCTTCGTGGCGGTGGGGGATTGGGGCACCATTCTCACCTCCACAGACGGGGTGAGCTGGACGCGGCAGTACTCGGGGACGAGCCACTGGCTCCGGGGCGTTACCTACGGCAGCAACACCTCGTGGCGGTGGGGACGGAGGGCACCATCCTCACCTCCCCCGACGGGGTGGACTGGACGGAGCGGGCCTCGGGGACGAGCCACTGGCTCCGGGGCGTTACCTACGGCAGCAACACCTTCGTGGCGGTGGGGGATTGGGGCACCATCCGCACCTCCCCCGACGGGGTGGACTGGACGGCGCGGACCTCGGGGACGAGAAGATGGCTAGGGAGCGTTACCTACGCCAACAACACCTTCGTGGCGGTGGGGGATTGGGGCACCATCCTCACCTCCTCCAATGGGGTGAACTGGACGGCGCGGACCTGGGGGACAGGCGCATGGCTCTACGGCGTTACCTACGGCAACGCCACCTTTGTGGCGGTGGGGTTTGACGGCACCATCCTCACCTCTCCCTGAGGCTGGGCTTCCCGCTCCCCGGCCTCCGCGAGGGGCGGGCCCTGGGGCGGTCTAGGGCTTCAACGCTTGAAGGAAAGGCCCCCCACCAAGCGGAACCCATCCCCCGTAGGGAGCAGAGCGGGGGTTTCACCCATCCTGTTGCAGACCTAGAGGCTGGGCCTCGTATCCCTCCACTCCGGAGAGCGGGCACCGAGGGGGGTACGATGGGGCTAAGCGGCGGCGAGGGGGTAAGGTGCACATGGCGGTAGGTACCTTGGGGCACCTTTCCTGCGGGACGATGAGCGTTTGCCTGAGACCCTGGCTGGGTTGCACTTTGTGGCCTTTGCCGTGCTTCTTGCCCAAAGGCTTTTGGCTTTTGGACCTTCTGGGCAAAGTCATTGACAGCCTTTAGCCCTAACGGCACCCTGGGTGCCTACCGCTACCTCCTCGAGGGCGAGAGGCGGGCCTGGGTGATAGACCCCGAAGGCCTTCTCTCCGGGCCCAGGCCCCAAGCCTGAGCCTATGGGGGTAAAAGGACTTCCGCCCACGAAAGCGTGGGCGGAAGGTTTGCGTTCTAGACTTGGTGCGCCCGGAGGGATTCGAACCCCCGACCTAGGGCTTAGGAAGCCCCCGCTCTATCCTGCTGAGCTACGGGCGCCCACGCCTAAGGGATTTTACCACCCCCCAAGGCCTTAGGCAAGGCGTATAGTCTTCCCGGGGCCAAGCCCCCTTCCCCGTAAAGGGGGCCGCCTTGTGCCCGGCCTCACGTTTCCGTAGCCTGGAGGGAACCATGACCGAGACCCAAGACCTCACCGCCCTTTCGGTGAACGCCATCCGCTTTCTGGCCATAGACGCCGTGGAAAAGGCCAAGAGCGGCCACCCGGGCATGCCCATGGCCATGGCGCCCCTGGCCTACCTCCTCTACCGGGAGGCCATGCGCCATAACCCCCTGGACCCCTCCTGGCCCAACCGGGACCGCTTCGTCCTCTCCGCGGGGCACGGCTCCATGCTCCTCTACGCCGTCCTCCACCTCACGGGCTACGACCTGCCCATGGAGGAGATCCAGCGCTTCCGCCAGTGGGGCTCCAAGACCCCGGGCCACCCCGAGTACGGCCACACCCCGGGGGTGGAGGTGACCACGGGGCCCTTGGGCCAGGGGATCGCCACCGCCGTGGGTTTGGCCCTGGCGGAAAAGAAGCTCGCCGCCGAGTTCAACCGCCCCGGGCACACGGTGGTGGACCACTACACCTACGTCCTGGCCTCGGACGGGGACCTGATGGAGGGGGTCTCGGGGGAGGCCAGCTCCCTGGCAGGGATGTGGGGGCTTTCCAAGCTCATCGTTTTCTGGGACGACAACCGCATCTCCATTGACGGCCCCACCCATCTGGCCTTCACCGAGGACGTCCTCGCCCGCTATAGGGCCTACGGCTGGCACACCCTGAGGGTGGAGGACGCCAACGACCTCGAGGCCCTCCGCCACGCCATCCGGCTGGCGAAGCTGGACGAGAGACCCAGCCTCATCGCCGTGCGGAGCCACATCGGCTTCGGCTCCCCCAAGCAGGACTCCCACAAGGCCCACGGGGAGCCCCTGGGCCCGGAGGCGGTGGAGGCCACCCGGAGGAACCTCGCCTGGCCCTACCCTCCCTTCGTGGTCCCGGAAGAGGTCTACCGCCACATGGACATGCGAGAGAGGGGAAAGGCCCTTCAGGAGGCCTGGGAAAGGGCCATGGAGGCTTACGCCAAGGCCTTCCCCGACCTCTACGAGGAGCTCGCCCGCCGCCTGAAGGGGGAGCTTCCCCCCTTGCCCGAGGAGCCCCCCACCTTTGACAAGCCCCTAGCCACCCGGGCCGCCAGCGGCAAGGCCCTGGACCTCATCGCCCCCCGGATGCCCGAGCTTCTGGGGGGAAGCGCCGACCTCACCCCCTCCAACAACACCCAGGCCCAAGGGATGGCGGACTTCTCCCGGGAAAACCCCTTGGGGCGCTACCTCCACTTCGGGGTGCGGGAGCACGCCATGGGGGCCATCCTGAACGGCCTGAACCTCCACGGGGGGTACCGGGCCTACGGGGGCACTTTCCTGGTCTTCTCCGACTACATGCGCCCCGCCATCCGCCTCTCCGCCCTCATGGGCACGCCCACGGTCTTCGTCTTCACCCACGACTCCATCGCCCTGGGGGAGGACGGCCCCACCCACCAGCCCGTGGAGCACCTCATGAGCCTGCGAGCCATGCCGAACCTCTGGGTCATCCGCCCCGCCGACGCCCACGAGACCTTCTACGCCTGGCAGGTGGCCTTAAGGCGCAAGGAGGGCCCCACCGCCCTCGTCCTCACCCGGCAGGCCGTGCCCCTCCTTTCACCGGAGAAGGCCCAGGGGCTTTTGCGGGGTGGCTACGTTCTGGAGGACGCCGAGGAGCCGGAAGGGGTCTTGGTGGCCACGGGAAGCGAGGTCCACCTGGCTTTGAAGGCCCGGGCCCTCCTCTTGGAGAAGGGAAGGCGGGTCCGGGTGGTGAGCCTGCCCTCCTTTGAGCTTTTCGCCGCCCAGCCCGAGGCTTACCGGAAGGAGGTTCTTCCCCCAGGCCTGCCCACGGTGGCTGTGGAGGCCGGGGCGAGCCTGGGATGGGAGCGCTATGCCCAGGAAGTGGTGGGCCTGGACCGCTTCGGGGCCAGCGCCCCCTACCCCGAGGTTTACGAGAAGCTGGGCCTCACCGCAGAGAGGGTGGCGGAAGCCCTTCTTTCCCTTTTCGTGTAGGCACACCGATCCCTTCTTGTGGGAAAGGGGGCCTGCCCCTGCTACCCTGTGTCCCATGGAGCCTCTTTTTCGCATCTTTCCCCGGGCAGAGGCGGTCATCTACTCCTTTGCGGGGATCTTGGTAATCCTGGGGGCGGCCTACCTCCTGGTGATGGCGGTCTTGGAAAGCGCGGACTTGGTTCTCCAGGGCAAAGGGGCCGGCCTTCCCATCCTTCTTCTGGACAGGGTGCTCCTCGCTTTGATGATGGCGGAGATCCTGTATACCCTGGTGCGCTTTGCCCGCGAGGGGCAGCTCCAGGTGGAGCCATTCTTGGTTATCGGCATCATCGCTGGGGTGCGGCGGATCCTGGTGATCACCGCAGAGGGATTGCAGAAATACCCCTTCTCCCTGGAGCACCCTGGTTTCCAGGCGGTCTTGGCGGAGCTCCTCCTCCTTTCCCTCATGGTTCTGGCCTTGGCCTGGGCGTACCGCATGGTGCGCGGGGTATAGTGGGGCCGTGCGCTTTGCTCCCTCCATCCTCACGGCGGATCTATCCCGGCTTAAGGAGGTGATTGAAGAGGCGGAGGCGGCCGGGGTGGACTGGATCCACCTGGATGTGATGGATGGGGTTTTCGTCCCCAACCTCACCTTCGGCCCCATCCTGGTGGAGGCGGTGCGCCGGGTAACCGCCTTGCCCCTGGATGTCCACCTCATGATCGTGAAACCCGAGCGCTACCTCGAGGATTTCGCCCGGGCGGGGGCGGACATCATCACCGTGCACTATGAGGCCACGCCCCACGCCCACCGGGCGGTGGAGAAGGTCAAGGAGCTGGGGAAGAAGGCGGGCCTGGCCATCAACCCCGCTACCCCCCTTGCCGCCTTTGAGGCCCTTCTTCCCGAGCTGGACCTGGCCCTCCTCATGAGCGTGAACCCGGGGTTCGGGGGGCAGAGGTACATTCCCCAGTCCACCGAGCGGCTTAGGCGGCTGAAGGCCATGCGGGACGCCCTGAACCCCACCTGCCTCATTGAGGTGGACGGGGGGGTAAACCAGACCACGGTGGGGGAGGTTTACCTGGCGGGCGCGGACGTGGCCGTGGCGGGAAGCGCCCTCTTCAATGACAAACCGGTAAAGGAGAACCTGAAAGCCCTAAAGGAGGTCCTGAAAAGGGCCACCGGCCAGGTATAGGCCCAAAAAGCTAGGTCCCCGCCCTCTAGGGGGCGGGGTTCCTGGTCGGGGAGGCCGGATTTGAACCGACGACCACACGCACCCCAAGCGTGTGCGCTACCAGGCTGCGCTACTCCCCGGCGCGCAAAAGCTAGTCTAGCCTCCCGCCCGTCCTTCGTCAAGTACACTCTAGGCCATGGAGATCCGCGACCTGAAGAAGCTAGCCCGCTTTTCCCAGGAGAAGCTTTTGAAGATCCCCGTCTTTGACTCGGAAAAGATGCTCTTTGACCTCTACGCCCTCCTTCCCGGGCAGGCCCAGAGGGTGCACGCCCACTCCGGCTCCGACAAGGTCTACTATGTCCTGGAGGGCGAGGTGGTGGTCCGGGTGGGGGAGGAGGAGGCCCTCTTGGCCCCGGGCATGGCCCCCCTCGCCCCGGCGGGGGAGGCGCACGGGGTGCGCAACCAGTCGGCGGCCCCCGCCCTGCTTCTGGTGGTCATGGCCCCTAAGCCTTAATCACAGGTTTTTCACACCCGGACTCTAGCCTAGGGGCGATGCCGCAAGCTCCACCCTCGGACCTCGCCTTCCTCTCGGACCTTTTGCGCCGCTACCCGGTGCGGCTCGTCTACCGGGGGGAGGTTTTGCCCGAGGGGCCCGTGCGGGGGGAGAAGCTTCTGGAGGAGGGGGAGGTGGTCCTTTACTGGGAGGGCCCCAAGCCCCCAAGCCGGGAGGTGCGGGAGGCTTTGGCCCTCCTCCTCGGCGCTTTCCGGGAGGTCCTAGCCCTGAGGGAGCGGGAGCTGGCCCTCCTTCAAGCCCAGGACGAGACGGCCAGGCTGCTTCGCCTCCTCCTGCACGAGATCAAGAACCCTCTCATGAGCGTGCTGGGGGCTCTGGAGCTGGCCTTGGAGACGGAGGGGCTTCCCGAGGAGGCCAAGGAGCTTCTTGCCATCGCCGAGAAAAGCGCTGGGCGCATTCAGGAGCTTCTGCAAAAGGCCCAGGACTACCTGAAGCTGGGCCAGGGGGTCCGCCTCAAGGTGGAGCGGGTGGACCTGAAAGCGCTCCTCCAGCAGGCGGCGGAGGAGGTGCGCCCCCTGGCCCGCAGGAAGAGGATCGCCCTCCGCCTCACCCTGCCCCGGGGGGAGGCCTGGACCTACGGGGATCGGGACTGGCTTTACCAGGCGGTCTTGAACGTCCTCGCCAACGCCGTCAAGTACACGCCGGAAGGGGGCCGGGTGGGGGTGCGCCTCCTTCTGGGCCGGGAGCGCTACGGCATCGTCGTGGCTGACACCGGGCCCGGCATCCCCAAGGAGGAACAGGAAAAGGTCTTTGAACCCTTCTACCGGGCCTCCACCCGGGGGGAGGTGGAGGGGACGGGGCTGGGGCTCGCCCTGGTGAAGCGGGTCCTCGAGGCCCACGGGGGCGGGGTGCGCCTAAAAAGCCGCCTGGGCCGGGGGAGCACCTTCCTCCTCCTCCTACCCCGGCCCAGGCCCGGCCAGAGGGCCCCGGTGGGGCGGCTTCTTCTGCTCCTCCTGGTGCTCGTTGCCCTGACCCGGCTTCCCCTCTACCCGGCCCCCCTGGGCTCCAAAGCCTTCGGGGAGGTGCCCGCAGGGGAGGTGGTGCGGCTTGGCGGCTTGGAGCTGGCCTTCAGCCCCGAGGCTGAGGGGGAGGCCAAGCGGTGGCGGAGCCTCTGGGGCGGTGGGGAGCGGGTACGGGTGGCCCTGGAGGCGGGCGGGGTGGAGGTGGTGCGCGAGGCGGCCATCCCCCTCGCCCTCTCCACCCCGGAAGGGGAGGTGCGGCCCACGGGAACCCACCTGCGCCTCTCTAGGGAGGGGCAGGGGCGGCTTTCCCTCTACCGGGGCCAGGTGGCCTTGGGGGCGGAAAGGCTTCCCGCTGGGGAAGGGGCGGTCCTGGGCACCGGGGAAAGGCGAAAGCTCCTCCCCGCTCCCCTGGTGCGGCCTGTTCCCGGACCCGAAGGAGAGGTGGTCTTCCGCCTCCTGGGCCCCCAAGGTACCCGGGGCTTCCGGGTGGAGGTGCGGAGCGGCGGGGCCGTGGTTCTCTCTGATAGGGTGGCGGGCCCCACCTTCACCTATACCCCCCAGGCGGACCGGGTGAGCCAGGTGCGGGCCTTCGCCCTGGACGAGGTGGGCCTCGAGGGCTTCCCCTCGGACCCCCTGGCCTTCCGGGAGCGGAGGAGCTTTTACGAGGGGAGAAGGCGCGTTCTCCAGGACCCTGCCGGGGCTGAGGCTTACCTCAGGCGGGCGGTTCTTGTCTTCCCCGACGACGTCGAGGCGATTGGGGAGCTCGCCTTCGCCCTCTACCTCCAGGGCCGCCACACCGAGGCCAAGCCCCTTTACGAGAGGGCCCTAGCCCTTCTGGACAGCCCCGATATCCGGGTGCGCTACGGCCGCCTCCTCCACCACATGGGGCGGTATGGGGAGGCGGAGGAGAGCTACCGCCAGGTCCTCTCCCAGGACCCCGGGAACCTGGACGCCCGCTGGGGCTTGGCCGAGGTGCTCCTGGCCCTGGGCCGGACCAAGGAGGCGGAGCTCCTCGCCCGCCAGGTTCTCTCGGTGAAGCCCGATTACCCCCTGGCCCGCTTCACCCTGGCCAGGGCCCTCCTGGAGCGAGGGAGGCGGGAGGAGGCCCTGAGGCTCCTCCAGGAGGAGCTTAGGGCCAACCCCGACCCTGAGGTTCGGCGCTACCTGAGGGAGCTGGGAGAGTGAACCTTTCACATGGTTTTGGCAGCCCTGCTTTACGTTGTTTTTCAGGAGGAGGCATGAAGGTCCTTTTGGTGGAGGACGACCCTGTGGTGGCCCGGGTCCTGGAGATGGCCCTCTCCCGGGCGGGCCACCAGGTCTACCTGGTCAAGGACTTCCCCACGGCCAAGGAGAGGTTCGCCGAAGCCTGGGACGCCATCGTCCTGGACCTGAACCTGCCCGGGGGGTTTGGCCTGGACCTCCTCCGGCATTTGCGCCAAGAGCTGGGCAAGGATACCCCGGTGATCGTCCTCTCCGGCCTGAAGCAGGAGAAGACCATCCTGGAGGCCATGCGCCTGGGGGCCCAGGGTTACCTGAGCAAGCCCTTTAGTCCCCAGGAGCTGGTCCTCCGTCTGGAGCGGTATGTGGCGGCGCGGTGAACGCCTTTACGCCCTCCTCGTCTTTCTGGTGGTGGCCCTCGAGGCCCTGGCCTTGGGAGGGCTGGTCCTGGTCTTCTCCGGACGCCTCTTTGGGCTCCTGGACTACTCCGCGACCCGGCAGACTCTCCTCCAGGCCCTCTTCCTCACCGCCCTGATCCTGGTGCTCCTTTCCGCCTACATCCTCCTCTACCACGCCTATACCGAGGCCAAGGAGCTTCGGGACCGCAAGGCCTACGAGGACTGGGTTTCCCGCTTCGCCCGGGCCCTCTTTGGGGAGGGGGCGCTTCCCCCCCCTCCCTGGCCGGAGCCGGCTTTGCAGGCCCTCTTGCACCTTCGGGAAACCCTCAAGGGGGAGATGGGGGAGAAGGTGGCGGAGTGGATCCGCTTGGCCCGCCCCCCCTGGGTCTTCTGGCTGAAACGCTCTTGGACCTCCCGCCCCGAGCGCCTCGAGGCCCTGGAGGCCCTGGGCCTGGCCCGGCTTCCGGAAACCCTGGAGTCCATCCTGCCCTACCTGGTCCATCCGGACCCGGTCCTCCGCCTGGCCGCCGCCCGGGCGGCGGCCCGCGCAGCCCAGGGGGAGGGGGTTTTGCGGCTAGGGGAGGCTCTTCTGGCCTCGGGGCTATCCAAGGGGGGGCTTTTGGAGGCGTTGCTCCTTTTGGAGGACCGGGCGGAGCCCGCAGTGGCCCTCTTGCTGGATAAGGGGGGTAAGGAGGAGGTCTGGGCCGCCCTGGAGGCCATCGGTCGCCTCCACCTCCACTCCCTAGCGGAAAAGGTCCTCCCCTTTCTAGAGGTCCAAGAGCCCGAAATCCAGGCGGCGGCCCTCCGGGCTTTGGCCCGGCTGGGCTACCCCCCTTTGGGCTACGAGGGGGTGGTCCTGGGGCTTTTGCGTTCGGGGGAGGAGTTCCTCAGGGTCCAGGCGGCCCGCCTCCTTCCCCTCCTCCCTCCCCACCTGGCCCGGAAGGCCTTGTGGAGGGCCCTCGAGGACCCCTCCTTCTACGTGCGCCGGGCGGCGGCGGAGGCCTTGGGCTCGCTGGACCCCGGGGGCCTAAGGGAAGCGGCCGAAACCCATCCCGATCCTTATGGCCGGGCCATGGCCGCGCAGGTGCTCAGGGAGGTGGCGTGGAGAAACTAGCCTGGATTATTTATGGATATCAGGTCTTCGTGCTCTACTACTTCGCCTTTTTGAACCTGCTCTACGCTGTTTTTGCCATCTTCGGCCTCCGCATGGTGGCCCGCTATGCCCGGGAGCTTTCCGAGCTCTCTCTAAAAGACCTTTTGGAGCGGGAGGCCTATCTGCCCGTCTCCATCCTGGTTCCCACTTACAACGAGGAGAAGTCCATCACGGCTTCCGTGCGCTCCTTTTTGGCCCTGCGCTACCCGGAGTTTGAGGTGATCGTGGTGGCGGATGGGCCTAGGGATCGCACCTTGGAGGTGCTGAAGGAGGCCTTCCAACTGGTCAAGGTGGACTGGGTTTTCCGCAAGAGCCTGCCCACAAAGCCCATCCGGGGCGTTTACCGCTCCCTCAGCCACCCCAACCTCTTGGTGGTGGACAAGGAAAATGGCGGTAAGGCGGATGCCCTAAACGCTGGGCTCAACTTCGCCCGTTACCCCCTCTTCTGCGCGGTGGATGCGGATAGCCTCCTGGACCCCGAGGCCCTCCTTAGGGCCAGCCGCCTCTTCCTGGAGGACGAGCGGGTTCTGGCCGTGGGGGGCACCATTCGTCCCCTGAACGGGGCCCAGGTGCGGGAAGGGATTGTGGAGGCGCTCCACCTTCCCCGGGGTTTCCTGGAGAAGATGCAAATCATTGAGTACGCCCGGGCCTTCTTCATGGGCCGGGCCGGGTGGAGCGCCATGGATGCTTTACTCATCATCTCGGGGGCTTTTGGCCTCTTCCGGCGGACCGAGGCCTTGAGGGTGGGGGGGTACCGCACGGACACCGTGGGGGAGGACATGGAGCTGGTGGTGCGCCTTCACCGGAGGGCGCGGGAGGAGGGGCGGGACTACCGCATCCTCTACACCCCCGATCCCATCTGCTACACGGAGGTGCCCTCCGACTGGAACACGCTGAGGCGGCAGCGGAACCGCTGGCACCGGGGGCTTTGGGAGGTTCTTTGGCTCCACCGGGCCATGCTCTTCAACCCTCGGTACGGCCGCCTGGGCTTCGTGGCCATGCCCTACTTCCTCCTCTTTGAAGCCTTGGGGCCGGCGGTGGAGGTCTTGGGGTACGCCCTTCTTCCCGTCTTTTACCTCCTGGGGGTGTTCAACCCGGAGTTCGCCTTTCTTTTCCTTCTCTTGGCCTTGGGCTATGGGGTCCTGCTCTCCCAGCTTTCCATTGGGATGGAAACCCTGCTCCTCAAGCGCTACCCCAGGCTTGGCGACCGGCTAGTCCTCCTCTTTCTAAGCCTGCTGGAGGTCTTGGGCTACCGCCAGCTCCTGGCCCTGGAGCGCTTTCTGGCCACCTTCCAGGTTCTGCGCAAGCAGGGCCAGTGGGGGGAGATGCGCCGCAAGGGGTTAGAGGGTTAGGCGGCGGAGGCGCAAGACCACCAGGACCCTGAGGAGCATGGAGACCAGGATGGGGAGGTGGTAGGGGCTTGGCCCCACCTCGAGGCGGGCCACCAGGCCGGCCACCAGGCTTCCCGCAAGCCCCCCTAGCCCCAGGGCCAGCCAGAAAAGGGCCAGGTAGCCCCCACGGGTTTCCTTGGGGGCCTGGGCCAGGGCGGCGTTCACCGAAGCGGTGCCCAGGCCGCTCCAGGCCAGGGCGTCCGCCACGGCTGCGAGCCAAATGGGCCAGGGGAAACCCCGCGAACCCAGAAGCCAAAGAAGGGGCATCAGGGCCGCCACCCATCCAGCCCGGAAGAGGACCGTCCCGTGCCCTTCCCTATCGGCTAACCTACCCCACATGGGGCCAAAGAGGAGGCCCGAAACAGCCGAAAGGACCGTCCAGAGGCCCACCTCAGTCATGGAAAGCCCCCCAACCTGGATGAAGTAGGGGATCACGTAAGGCCCGCCCACCATCACCGCCAGATACCAGCTGAAGATCAAGGCCAGGTAGCGCAGGTAAGCCCGGTCCCGCGAAGCGGCGCCCAGGGCCTTGCGGGGCGGGGGGGTGGAAGGGGAGGGAGGTTCTGTCTGAAGCCTGAGCAGGAGCACGGAGAGGAGGCCTAGGGTCACCCCCAGGAGAAGGACAGCTTGGTAGCCAGAAGGAGGGGGTAGATGGTCGGCCACCGCCCCGCCCAGGAGGTTGCCCAGGGTGCCCACCAGGCCCAAGAGGGCGTTGCGCAGGCCAAAGTAGCGCCCCCGTATGGCCTCTGGTACCAGGTCGGCCATCCAGGAGAGCCAGATCACCCCCACGGGGGCGGCCAGGAGCTGGGAGAGGGCGGCAAAAAGGAGGAGGGTGGGCACCTGGTACCCCTGTGGGAGAAAGGGAACCAGAACTGCGGGCAGGAAGAGGAGGCGGGCCAGGAGGTTGAGGCGCACCGCCAGGGTTTTGCGGCTTCCCTGGAGGAAGAGGGCCAGAGGGGCGAGGAGCTGGGCCAGGAAGGGAAGCCCCCCTAGGAGGGCCAGGGCCCCGGGGGAGGCCCCCAGGGCCAGGGCGTAGCCCGTGAGGATGACCCCCGTGCTCCAGTTGATGAAGAGAATGGAGAGGGTTCCTTCCCAGATGGAAAGCCTTAGGGAGCGCTCCGGTTCCACCCCTTGATTATCCTTGAACCGGGTAAAATCCTAGGCCATGGAGACCGCCATCACCAAGATGCTGGGCATCCGCTACCCCATCGTGGCCGCCCCCATGTTCCTGGTTTCCGGGGCTAGGCTTCTCCTCGCGGTGGCCGAGGCCGGAGGGATTGGGGTCATCCCGAGCCTCAACTTCCGCACCCACCAGGCCTTCCGGGAGTTTCTGGAGACCTTCCCCCAGGGGGTGCCCTTCGGGGTCAACCTGATCCTGAAGGATAACCCCCGCCTCGAGGAGGACCTCCTGGCCGTGGTGGAGCGCCGGGTTCCTCTGGTGGTTACCTCCCTGGGGGACCCCAGCCAGGTGGTGGAGAGGGTGAAGGCCTACGGGGGCGTGGTGTGGTGCGACGTGGTGGGCCTCAGGCACGGGAGGAAGGCGGTGGAGGCCGGGGCCGACGCCCTGGTGGCCGTGGCCTCGGGGGCCGGGGGGCATGCGGGGCAGGTGAGCCCCTTCGTCCTGGGGCCCTGGCTCAGGGCGGAGCTGGGGGTGCCCGTCCTCATCGCCGGGGGGATCGCCACGGGGAGGCAGCTTCTGGCCGCTTTGGCCCTGGGGGATGGGGCCTACATCGGCACCCGTTTCATCGCCACCCTGGAAGCCGAGGCCCCTCTGGAGTACAAGGAGGCCCTCCTCCGGGCCACCCCTGAGGACATCCTCTACACGCCCGAGGTGACCGGGGTGCCCGCCAACTTCCTCCGGGATTCCCTGGAACGCTTCCGCCAGGGTGGCAAGGCCTGGAAGGAGGTCTACTCCGCCGGGCACGGGGTGGCCTTCATCCGGGAGATCCCTTCCGCTAAGGAGGTGGTGGCCCGGTTGGTGGCGGAGTACCAGGAAGCCAAGGAGGCTTTGCCCTAGGGGTGGGGTCTGGCCCCATGGGAGCACTTTGGATTTTCCTTTCGTTCCTTGGCCTTGGCTTCGGCCTAGCCCAGTACGATCTCCTGGTCTACGGGGCCACGCCCCAAGGGGTGACGGCGGCGGTGGCGGGGGCCCAGGAGGGGCTTAGGGTCCTCCTCCTGGAGCCCGGGCGGGGGGTGGGTGGGGTCCTCACCCAGGGGTGGTTGGCCACCTTGGACCTGGCCAAGGACCGGGAGGGCCTCCTGCAGGGCGGCCTTTTCCGGGACTTCTACCGCCGCATCGGCCAGGATCCCTCCTTTGACGTGGGGCAGGCGGAAGGGGCCCTTTGGGCCATGCTGAAGGAGGCGGGGGTGGAGGTGCGCCTCGAGGAGCCCCTGGACCGCCTGGAGCGGGAGGGCCCTAGACTCCTTTCCCTCACCACCCCCAGGGGCACCTACCAGGCCCCTTACTTCGTGGACGCCACGGACACCGCAGACCTGGCCTTTTACGCCGGGGCTTCCTTCACCTTGGGCCGGGAGGACACGGGCTTGGACAAGCGGAGCATGGCTGCCACCCTCGTCTTCCGCTTGGAAGGCGTTCCTTGGGGGGTGGCCTTTCTGGCCTTGAACTACGAGGGCCAGGTGCGGCGCACGGGGGCCGGGGCCTGGGGGCGAAGCGGCTGGGGCTTTGGGGATTTGGTGCGGGGGTATGTCCCTTCCAACCCCAACCGCTACACCCTCCGCGGCCTCAACCTGGCCCGCCAGGACGATGGGAGCCTCCTGGTGAACGCCCTCCTCCTCTTTGGGGTGGAGGGGACCGACCCCGTGGCCCAGGAGCGGGCCCGGGCCGAGGCGGCCTCGGAAGCCGAGCGGGTGGTGGCCTACCTGCGGGAGCGGGACCCCCTGATCTTCGGTACCGCCCGGCTTTCTGGGGTAGCCCCAAGCCTCTACATCCGGGAAAGCCGCCACCTTAGGGCCCTTTACCGCCTGCGGGCGGAGGAGGTGCTTTTGGGCAGGGATTTCCCTGACGCCGTGGCCCTGGGGGGGTACCCCCTGGACGGCCAGGCCTACTTTCCCGGGGAAACCCCCTACCTCCTGGGCACCCCGGCCCCCTATGGCGTTCCCTTCCGGGCCTTGGTGCCCCGGGAGCTTAGCAATCTCTTGGTGGTTTCCCAGGCCGCGGGGTACGATAGCGCCGCCGCCTTCTCCGCCCGGGTGGTGCCCTTACAGATGGCCCTGGGGGAGGCGGCGGGGGTGGCGGCGGCCCTTCTGCGCAAGGCGCCCCAGGCGGGACTGGAGAAAGCTCCTCTGGGGGACTTCCATGGTCTCGCCCGCAGCCCTTCGGGGATAGAGGCCCTGCGCAAACGCCTCCTGGAGCGGGGGAACCGGCTTGCCTCACCGGAGAAGGGGCTTTGGGAAACGGAGAAGCGGGGCTACCGGGAGGCGGTGAGCCTTCTGCGGAGGAGCCTCTTTGCCGGACCCTACTACCTAAAGGGGCAGTTGGGCCTTTCCGAGCCCATCCTCCTGGGGGATTTCTTGGCCAACCTGGAACACTACTACCGGGCGAGGGCCCTCGAGGTTCCCCTGCGGGTGGTCCTCAAGGCCCGGGAGTTGTACCGGGAGGACCTGCAGAGGCCCCTCCGGCGTTCCACCCTAAACCAGATCCTCCTGGCCCTGGGGGAGAAGGGGACCGTGGGTCCTGAGGTGGTGACCCGGGGGGAAGCGGCGGAGCTCCTCTTTCCCCTTCTGCCATAATGGGCCCAGGGTGCTGGCGGTCCTCCTCCTTCCCGAGTTTTCCGAGCTGGAGGCAGCCTTGGCCCTAGAGGCGGCCAGGCGGCTAGGGCTTCCCGCCTACACCGTGGCCAAGGGGCGGAAGGGGACCCCCGCCCTGGCAGGCTCCGTCTGGACCCCCACCTACGCCTTCCCCGCCGCTCCGCCCCCAAGGGCCCTCCTGGTCCCGGGAGCCAAAAGGCCCGAGCGCCTGGCCCAGGACCCCACCTGGCTGGGCTTTCTAGAGGAGATCTGGGAGGGCCTGGAGGCTGTCTTCTTGGGCCACAACGCTCACCTTTTCCTGGCGGAGGCGGGGAGGCTACCTCCCCGGGTGGCGGCGGGGGAGGAGGTAGCGGGGCTTCTCCAGGGAATGGGGTACCAGGTGGTGCCTTGGCCCTTTTCCCGGGAGGGCAAGGTCTATGCCACGAGGGGGGGGCTTGCCCTCCTTGCCGCCCTCTCGGACTGGGTAGGGAAAGCGATTGAGCTTTGAGTTTGGACTAGAGTACACTAGGCCCATGTCCGTGAGGGAGTACCAAAAGAAGCGCCGCCGGGACCGGATCTTCCAGGCGGCCATGTCCCTCTTCCGCGAGCGGGGCTTCCAGGAGACCACGGCCAGCGATATCGCCAAGACCGCCCACGTCTCCCGGGGCACCTTCTTCAACTACTTCCCCTACAAGGAGGCCGTCCTCCTGGACTACGGGAGCCTGCTTCTGGCCCGGCTTAGGGAGGAGGTCAAAAGGCGTTTGGCCCAAGGGATGGACCCTTTGGCCGTCTTGCGTTTCGTTTTCCAGGAGGTAGCCGCCTTCACCGAGGCGGAGAAGGATCTGGTGCTTCCCCTCCTGTACGAGCTTTTGAATCCTGACCCCATCCGGGCCAGGGCGGCCTTTGAGGCCTTGCCCCTGGGGGACCTGATCGCCGAGGTGCTGAGGCCCCTCAAGGAAGCGGGGGTGGTGCGGCAGGACCTTTCCCTGGAGCGCATGGGCCGGACCCTGGCGGACCTCTACTTCCTTTCGGCTTTGCGCTGGGCGGCCTACACCCCCCACCGGGACCTGAAGGGGGAGCTGGAGAAGACCCTGGACCTGGCCCTCTCGGGGATCCTGGCCCGCTGAAGGGGCCCCCGCCTAATCCGCGGCTACCTTGAGCCTCTCCCCAATCTCGGGGATCCTGGCCAGGAAGACGCCGGTGGGACTCCCCGTGAGGGCCACCGCCTCCGGGGTGCCCTCGGCCACGATCTCCCCGCCCCGGTCCCCGCCCTCCGGCCCCAGGTCAATCACCCAGTCGGCGGTCTTCACCACGTCCAGGTTGTGCTCAATGACCACCACGGTGTTGCCCCCGTCCACCAGGCGGTGGAGGACCGAGAGGAGCTTGGCCACGTCGTCAAAGTGGAGGCCGGTGGTGGGCTCGTCCAGGATGTAGAGGGTGCGGCCCGTGGACTTGCGGCCCAGCTCGGTGGCCAGCTTGATCCTTTGGGCCTCGCCCCCGGAGAGGGTGGGGGAGGGCTGGCCCAGGCGCATGTACCCCAGGCCCACGTCCACCATGAGCTGGAGCTTGCGGGCGATGGTGGGGACGTTCTGGAAGAAGTCCAGGGCCTCTTCCACCGTCATGTCCAGGACGTCGGCGATGCTCTTCCCCCTGAGCTTCACCTCCAGGGTCTCCTTGTTGTACCGCTTCCCCTTGCACACCTCGCAGGGCACGTAGAGGTCGGGCAGGAAGAGCATCTCAATCTTCACCGTGCCGTCCCCACCGCAGGCCTCGCACCGCCCTCCCTTGACGTTGAAGGAGAAGCGGCCCGGGCCGTAGCCCCGCTTCCTGGCCTCGGGGGTCTTGGCGAAGAGGTCGCGGATCTCGTCAAAGATGCCGGTGTAGGTGGCGGGGTTGGAGCGGGGGGTGCGTCCGATGGGGGACTGGTCAATCTCAATGACCTTGTCCAGGTGCTCAATCCCCTCCAAGGCCTCGTGGGCCCCGGGGGTGGTCTTGGCCCGCATGAGCCTCTGGGCCAGGGCGGCGTAGAGGATGTCGTGGATGAGGGTGCTCTTCCCCGAGCCCGAGGGGCCGGTGATGGCCACGAAGCGGCCCAGGGGGATGCGCAGGGTGACCCCCTTGAGGTTGTGCTCCCGAGCCCCTTTGAGCACCAGCCACTTCCCATTCCCCTTTCGCCGCTCCTTGGGCACGGGGATTTTCTTATCCCTCCTCAGGTAGGCCCCGGTGAGGCTTTTGGGGTTTTGGAGGATGGCCTCCAAGGGGCCCTCCGCCACCACCTCCCCCCCGTGGATCCCCGCTCCCGGGCCCATGTCCACGATCCAGTCCGCGGCCCGCATGGTCTCCTCGTCGTGCTCCACCACGATCAGGGTGTTGCCGAGGCTTTGCAGGCGCTTCAGGGTGGCGATGAGGCGCTGGTTGTCCCGGGGGTGGAGGCCGATACTGGGCTCGTCCAGCACGTAGAGGACCCCGGTGAGGCCCGAGCCCACCTGGGTGGCCAGGCGGATCCGCTGGGCCTCGCCCCCGGAGAGGGTGTTGGCCGCCCGGTCCAGGGTGAGGTAGTCCAGCCCCACCCCCACCAAGAACCCCAGGCGCTCCACGATCTCCCGCAGGATGGGGTGGGCGATCCTGGCCTGGAAGGGGGGGAGCTTCTCCTCAAGGCCTTGGAAGAAGGCCAGGGCGTCCCGCACGGGCAGGGCGGAGACCTCGGCGATGTTCTTCCCCGCCACCTTCACCGAGAGGACCTCCTTCTTGTAGCGGGTCCCCCCGCAGGTGGGGCAGGGCCTCAGGGCCATGAAGCCCTCGAGGACCTCCCGCACCCCCTCGGAATCCGCCTCCTGGTAGCGCTTCTCCAGCCAGGGGATCACCCCCTCGTAGTGGACCTCCACCCGGAAGGTTTCCTTGCCTCCCCGGCGGAAGACCACCTCAAAGGGCTCGGGGAGGCCGTAGAGGACCGCTTTCTGCACCTCCTCGGGGAGGTCCTTGAAAGGGGTCTTAAGGTCAAAGCCCAGGTGCTCCGCAAGGGCCCTGAGTCGGTCCCAGAGGTAGCTCCGTCCCGTGTCCCGCCCCCGGGCCCAGGGGAGGATGGCCCCCTCGGCCAGGGAGAGCTCGGGGTTCACGATGAGGGCGGGGTCAAACTCCTGCTTGTACCCGAGGCCGGAGCAGGCGGGGCAGGCCCCGTAGGGGGCGTTGAAGGAGAAGATGCGGGGCTCCAGCTCCTCCAGGACGCTTCCGTGCTCGGGGCAGGCGAACTTCTCGGAGAAAAGCTCCTCCTGGCCGGAATCCGGGTAAAGGACCCGCAAGAGCCCCTCGCCCCTAAGGAGGGCGAGCTCCACCGCCTCAGCGATGCGGGGGCGCTCCTCCTCCTTAAGGACCACCCGGTCGATCACCAGGTCAATGTCGTGCTTCTCGTACTTTTCCAGGTTTAGGCCCTGGGCCTCCTCCAGGAGGTAGATGACACCGTCCACCCGTACCCGGGCGTAGCCTTCCTTTTGGAGTTGCTGGAAAAGCTTACGGTACTCCCCCTTCCTCCCCCGCACCAAAGGAGCCATGAGGATGGCCCGGGTACCCGGGGGGTTCTTTAGGAGGCGGTCGGTGATCTCACTGGCGGACTGCTTCTCGATGGGGCGGCCGCACTCTGGGCAGTAGGCGGTGCCGATGCGGGCATAGAGGAGGCGGAGGTAGTCGTGGATTTCCGTTACTGTGCCCACGGTGGAGCGAGGGTTGTGGCTGGTGGTCTTTTGGTCGATGGAGATGGCGGGAGAGAGGCCCTCGATGCTTTCCACCTCGGGTTTGTCCATGACCCCCAGGAACTGGCGGGCGTAGCTGGAGAGGCTTTCCACATAGCGCCGCTGCCCCTCCGCATAGATGGTGTCAAAGGCCAGGGTGCTCTTGCCCGAGCCGGAAACCCCAGTGATGACGATGAACTTGCCCCGCGGGAGCTCCAGGTTGATGTTCTTGAGGTTGTGCTCCCGTGCTCCCCGGATGATGATGCGGTCCATCCGTGGAAGTATACCACTACCCTCCGGAAAGGACCAGGTGGCGGGAAGGGGCTTCCCGTGTTCTATAGTGGACCTATGGCCTCTTGGATGCGTACGGAGGCGGAGGAGGCTCCCAAGGTCATAGAGCGCCTCCTTAGGGAGAACGAGGGCGAGGTGAGGAGCCTCGCCAGCTTCCTGAAGAAGCGCCCCCCGGCCCTCACCCTTACCGTGGCCCGGGGGAGTTCGGACCATGCGGCCCTTTTTGCCAAGTACCTCTTCGAGGCCCGATTGGAGTGGCCGGTTCTCTCCTTAGCCCCTTCCGTCCTCACCCTTTACCGGGCTAGGCCCCGGGTGCCTTTTCCCTCCCTTCTTCTCGCCTTTAGCCAAAGCGGGGAAAGCCCCGATCTTTTGGAGGCGGTAAGCGCCTACCGGTCCCAGGGAGCCCTCACCGTGGCCTTGGTGAACCAGGAGGAGAGCTCCCTAGCCCGGATGGCGGAGGTGGTCCTTCCCTTGCATGCTGGGGAGGAGAAGGCGGTGGCCGCCACCAAGAGCTTCCTCGCCATGCTGGCCGCCACCCTCCACCTCCTAGCGCACCTGGTGGAGGAAAGTCGCCTGCGCCAGGTCCTTCCCAGCTTACCTGAGGCCCTGCACCGGGCCTTGGAGGCCTCGGGGGAACTGGAGTACCTGGAGGATGCGGAGAACCTTTTTGTCCTGGTGAGGGGGTTCACGTACCCCGTGGCCCTCGAGGCGGCCTTGAAGCTCAAGGAGGTGGCAGGGCTTCACGCGGAGGGGTTTTCGGCGGCGGAGTTCCTCCATGGTCCCCAGGCCCTTTTGGAAGCGGGTTTTCCCGTGCTGGCCTTGGTGCAAAAGGATGAGGCCTTGGATGCTCTTCTTTCCACCCTGGAGGGGTTAAAGGCGAAAGGGGCCCATCTTCTCGTTCTCTCCCCGGAACCCGATGCCCTGGCCCTGGCGGATTCTCCCCTGGCGCTTCCCGTGGCCTCCGAGCCTGAGATCACCCCTCTTTTCCTGGCCCAGGCCTTCTATCCTAAGGCGGAGGCCCTGTCGCGGGCCCGGGGTCTGGATCCGGACCGGCCCCGGCACCTCACCAAGGTGACCCG
>CAMTVD010000002.1:0-77631 GCA_947085095.1 uncultured Thermus sp.
ACCATGGCGGCCCAGAGGCGGGTTTTCTTGTGGGTCTTCGGGTCCAGGGAGAGTTCCAGCAGGAGCCGGTCCTCCTCAGGGGTCAGCTGGATCTGAAGAGGGGCTGCCATGTTGACATGATAAGGGGTTGGCACTTAGAAACCAAACCACCCCTAGGCGCAGGAGGGGGAGGAGAAGCAAAAGGGTGGCCCAGGGGGTGACCTCTTTCGTCCCGTAAAGGGTGAGGAGGCCCACGGCCACCAGGTCCTGCAGGATGAGGATGCCGATGGCAAGCCTCCCGTGATAGGTGGTGAGCTCCTTCTTGTCCTCCAGGAGCTTGGCCACCAGAACCGTGCTGGAGAAGGCCAGGGCGATGGCCAGGGGGAGGCTTTTCACCAGGAGGAGGGCCAGAAGGCTGAAGAGGAGGAGGTGGATGCTCCCTACCCCCAGGACCCGGGCCTCGAGGAGGTCCTTGAGCCTCAGCTTCAGCCCCACGCTGAAGAGGAGGAGGAGCACCCCGATCTCCGCCGCGTGGTGCAGGAACTCGGTTTCGCGGAAGCCCAGGGCGTGGAGGGCGAAACCCGCCCCCAGGTACCCCACCAAGGGGGGAAGACCAAGGCGGTTGGCGAGGAGGCCGAAGGCGAAGGCGACGGCTACCCAGACGGCTTCCATGCCCCAAGGGTAGCAAAAGAAAGGAACGGGGCGGGGGGTGTGCTTCCCCCGCCCCTACACCCAAAGGGCTAGGGCTTTTCCCCCAGGGCCTGGTCCAGCAGGCTCTTCCACTCCTCGTAGGGCATGAAGCCCGTGCGCTTCTCCCCGGCGATGAAGAAGGTGGGGGTCCCAGTGAGGCCCAGGTCCGTGGCCGCCTTCTGGTCGGCCAGGACCCCCTGGCGCATCCGCCCGGAGGCCAGGCAGGCCTGGAAGGCCCCGGTGTCCAGGCCGAGCTGGCCCGCCAGATCCACCAGGTAGCGGTCTAGGGCCGCATCCCTAAGGCCTCCCCAGGCGCTCGCCCCCCGGAAGAGGACCTGGTGGTACTCGAGGTAGCGGCCTTGTTCCTGGGCGCAGGCGGCGGCCTCGCCCGCCCGGATCACGTGGGCCTGGCCGGGGAAGGGAAAGTCGCGGAAGAGGTAGCGCACCTTTCCGGTGTCCACGTACTCGGCCTTGAGACGAGGGAGGACGTTTAGGGCGTGCTGCTGGCAGAAGCCGCAGAGGTAGTTGGAGAAGTCCACCACCACCACGGGGGCCTCTTCCGGCCCCAGGGCGAAGCGGGCCCCCTGCGCGGGGTCCAGACCCTTTTGCCCTTTGGGAACCAGAAAAATATAGCCCAGCCCCAGGAGGGCCAGGACCAGGACTGTGGCGACTATTGCCCGTGGCATAGGCCCACTCTACCACGCCCTAGCCCCGGTAAGGGGCCTGCCGGGCCTCCCCCTCGGGGGTGACGTAGAAGGGGTTTTGGTCGGTGGAGACCAGGGTCTCCGCCTCTATGGCCTCCTGGAGGTCCTTGGGGAGGACGAAGAGGGCCTCGAGGTAGTGGGAGGTGAGGTGGCGCAAGGGGAGGCCCCGCTCCCGGATGCGGGCCTCCATGACCCCCTCGGAGAAGGCCGCGGGGTCAAAGGCGTCCGAGGCCAGCAGGAAGCCGAAGTTGAGGAAGAAGCCCGGGATGTGGTTCTTGTAGCTTCGCACGTAGCGGAAGGCTTCCCGCACCGTGCGGTGGACCACGGGATGGACCCGGTGGTGGGTGAGCATGACCATCCCCGCCTGCATGCCCATGACCCCGCCGGGGTTTAAGCGGCTTTTCACCAGGCGGTAGAACTCCACGGTGTAGAGAAGCCTTGCGGGGTTGTCCTCCCCCACGGGGTCGGTGAGGTCAATGAGGATCACGTCGTAGGCCTCGGGGTTTTTCTCCAGGTAGGCCCGGGCATCCTCAATGACCAAGACGGTGCGGGGGTCCTCAAAGGCTCCTTGGTGCCACTCAGGCATGTGGGCCTTGGCCACCTCCACCAGCTCCCCGTCTATGTCCACCATGACCGCCTTTTCCACGGTGGGGTGCTTGAGGACTTCGCGAAGGGTGGCCCCCTCCCCGCCCCCCACGATGAGCACCGTCTTGGGCTCGGGGTGGGCCAGCATGGCGGGGTGGACCAGGGTCTCATGGTAGATGTACTCGTCCTTTTCCGTGCTCTGCACGTCCTTGTCCAGGACCAGAACCTTACCGAAGCCCTTGGTCTCAAAGAGGAAGTAGTCCTGGTACTTGGTGCGCCCGGAGGCGATGACCCGCTCCATGCGGCGCACCATGGTCTCGTAGGGGGTGATGTGTTCAAAGAAGTACATGCCGTAGTCCATGGTTAACCCTCCTTGGAGGCGCCGAAGGCCCGGCGCCTGATGGCGTGTTCCGTGCCCCGCCAGTAGCGGAAGGCGGACTCCTCCTTGGCCCCGAAGGCCCGGGATAGGCCCTTCAAGACCTCCTCGGGGTCCACCCCGTCCCGGTAAAAGTAGAGGTCCAGGGTGGCGGAAGCCCCGTCCTCAGGCCAGGTGTGGATCATCACCGCGGCCACCGGGCTCACCACCGCCGCCGAGAGCCCCTGGGGGTGGAACTTGTAGACCACGGACTGGGCCGAGCCCTTGGGGGCTCCCAGGCGCATCACCGCGTCCAAGAGGGCCGCCTCCACCATCCTGGGGCTTTCCAGCACGTTCAGGTCACACCCGTAGATCTCCGCCACCCAGCGCCCACCCGGCACCGTTTCCACAGGGGTTCATGTTAGCACACTAGCCGAAGAAGTCCTTGAGCTCTTCCTTGGTAACGAGGACCTCCCGCGGCTTGGACCCCCGGGCTGGCCCCACGATGCCCATGGCCTCGAGGGCGTCCATGAGCTTCCCCGCCCGGGCGTGGCCAATAGAGAGCCTGCGCTGCAGGCGGCTCACGGAGCCGTAGCCCTCCTCCACCACGATCTCCGCCGCCTTCTTGAGGAGGGGATCGGAGAAGTCCACCTCCCCCGGGCCCGTCCCTTCGGGGGCCTTAGGGGGTTCAAGGTCCTGGGCGTAGGCCTCGGCGAAGCGGTCATCAAAGCTTTGCCCCCGGAGAAAACCGGCCAGGCGGGCCACCTCTTCCTCCGAGATGTAGGGCACCTGCAGGCGCACGGGCTTGGGCAGGCCCGGCTGGTGGAAGAGGGCATCCCCCTGGCCAATGAGCTTCTCCGCCCCCTGGGCGTCCAGGATGGTGCGGGAGTCAAAGCCGCTGGAGACGGCGAAGGCCAGGCGGGCGGGGATGTTCACCTTGATGAGGGAGGTGAGGATGTCCACGCTGGGGCGCTGGGTGGCCAGAACGAGGTGCATCCCTGTGGCCCGGGCCATCTGGGCCAGGCGCAGGATGGCGCTTTCCACCTCCTTGGGGGCGGTCATCATGAGGTCGGCGAGCTCGTCCACCACGATGACCAGGTAGGGAAGAGCCTCCTCGGGGCCCACCTTGGCGTTGTACTGCTCCAGGTTCCTGGCCCCCACCCCGCTCATCATCCGGTAGCGCCTCTCCATGTGGGCCACCGCCCCTTGGAGGACCCCTGCCGCCTCCTCGGGGCTGGTCACCACCGGGCGCACCAGGTGGGGGATGCCCTCGTAGGGGGTGAGCTCCACCATCTTGGGGTCAATGAGGAGGAGGCGCAAGGATGTGGGCAGGTGTTTGTAGAGGAGGCTTGTGATCAGGGTGTTGATGGCCACGCTCTTGCCGCTTCCGGTGGAGCCGGCGATGAGGAGGTGGGGCATCCTGGCCAGGTCCTTGACCCAGATCTCCCCCTCAATGCTCTTGCCCAGGATGAGGGGGAGGAGGCCCTTGGCGTTTTGGAAAGCGGGGGAGAGGACGGCCTCGGAGAAGCGCACCAGCTCCCTTCTGGGGTTCGGCACCTCCAGGCCCACGGTGTTCTTCCCGGGAATGGGAGCCTCAATGCGCACCGCCCCCACCGCCAGGGCCCGGGCCAGGTCGTTTTGCAGGCTCTGGATGCGGCTGATCTTCTCCCCCGGGGCGGGGAGGAGCTCGTAGCGGGTCACCGAGGGTCCCCGGGCGTGCCCCACCACTTCGGCCTGGACCCCGAAGTGCCTGAGGGTTTCCCCAATGGCCCGCTTGAGCCGCTCCGCCTCCTCCTCCAGGGCGCGGCTGGTCCCCTTGGGTTCGGGGGGGTCCAGGAGGTCCGGGGTGGGCAGGGCGAGGGTAGCCACGGCCGCCCGCGGGCTCTCTTGCCGCTTGGGTTTGGTCTCCTGGACCGGCTCGGGGAAGACCAGGTCCAGGTCAAAGGGCTCGGGCTCCACCTCCTGGGCCTCCGTGGGGAGGGTTGGGGGGGCGCCTCCCGTGAGGAGGGCGCGCAAGCCCTCGCTCTGGGCCTCGGGGTGGGCCTCCAGGAAGCGGAGCCAGCGGGAAAGCTGGGAAAAGCGCGCCTCCAGGTCCTGCAAAAGGCCGGAGACCTCCTCCCAGCGGGCCCTCCTCTCCTCCAGAAGGCGGCGGCCCTGGAGGAGGCCCTTGGGGCTTGGGTGGACCCGGGGGAGGGCGTGGAGGGCCTTGAGGCGGGCCCTTAGGGCCTGGGCCTCCAGGAGGAGGGCGGCCCGCCTCTCCTCCAGGGCGTCCCT
Organism: uncultured Thermus sp.; assembly: GCA_947085095.1. Taxonomy (GTDB): domain Bacteria; phylum Deinococcota; class Deinococci; order Deinococcales; family Thermaceae; genus Thermus. The sequence continues at coordinate 4,588 of CAMTVD010000002.1, forward strand.
TAGGGGGCCTTCCCCGGGGATGGGGTTCTTCAGGCCCTGGAGGAGGGCCTCCAGCTTGGGCTCTAGGGGCCTTTGCGTTTCCGAAAGGCGCTTTTCCAACTCCCGGGCCCTTTCCTCCAGGAAGGCCTTGAGGGCCTTGTCCACCTCGGGAAGCTCTCCCGGGGAAAGGTCCTTTCCCAGGGTCTTGAGGGCGGTGTGCTCGGGGTAGAGGCGGGCGAGGTGGGCGATCCGGGCCCGGAGGAGGAGGGTCTTGATCCTGTAGCGGGCTTGCCGCACCCCTTCCACCCCCAGGCGAAGGAGGGTGAGGAGGAGGTGAAAGGGGCGCTTTCCCATCCAGAGGTCCAGGACCAGGCTGGCGAGGAGGGGAGGGAGGAGGAGGCCCAGGACCCCCGCCTGGACCTCGAGGGCCTGCCTCCAGAGAAGGCCCAGCCGGCCCGAGAGGGGGCCCAAAAGGGGGGTGAGGGCTAAGGCCAGAAGGTGGGCGAAGAGGAGGTGGCGGAGGAAGGGCTTCAGGGGATGGTGGCGGTAAAGGGCGTAGGCCAGAAGGAAGAGGGCGAAGGGCACCAGATAGGCGGGAAGCCCCAGGAGGCGGTAGAAGTGTTCCCGCACGGATTCCCCCAGGAGGGCGGTGGGGAGGAGGAGGGGGGCAAGGAGGAAGAAGCCCAACGCCCCGAGAAAAGCGGCCCAGGCCTCGAGGTCGCGGTTGGGCTTGGCAGCGGGCTTCCGCTTAGCCATCGGAGGCATTATATAAAGCCCCCCGGGGAAAAGGGATGCCCCGGGGGAAGGAAGGAAGGGGCTAGCGCTTGAGTTCCCGGATGACCGCCTGGGTGAGGTCGGTGTCCTCGTCGGCGTAGACCACCAGGCCGGACTGGGCGGCCACCTGGCGGCTCATGACCACGGCGAAGCCCTGGGCCTTGGCCACCTTGGCGATGGCCGCGTCCACGTCCTCGAGGATGGGCTTCAGCAGGGTGTTCTGCCGGTCCTGCCACTTCTTCAGGGTGTCCTGGTAGCTCTTCATCAGGGCCTCGTAATCCTGCCGCTCCTTGGCGCTGGCCTGGCCAGCGCGCACCTTCTGGTCCAGGGGCTTGAGCCTCTCCTCCAGGGGGGAAAGCTCCTTGCGGGCCTGGGCCTGGAGGTCCTGCACCTTCTTGTACTCGGGGTGGGCCTGGACCAGGGCATCCGCGTCCACGAAGCCGATGCGGGTGGCCACGTTCCGGTTCTGGGCCAGCATGGGGGTGAGGAGGGTGCCGAGGGCCAGGAAGAGGGCCGCTAAGGGAAGCCACTTCATAGGGCCAAGCTTACGGGCCAAGGGTTAGCCGGAGGTGAGAAGAGGCTTCCTTCCCTTTGAGGGGGGGAGGGAGTAGGATGCCTTAGGAGGTGGCGGGATGCGCAAGACCCTGGTTCTTCTCACCCTTTTGGCCCTAGGCGGCATGGGCCTGGCCCAGCGGGCGGTCACCTTCCGCCTATCCCTGCCCCCGGCGGGGCTGGGGCTTGGCCTCGAGGCCCCTCTGGAACGCAACCTGGCCTTCCGGGGCTATCTGGACCTCTTCCCCGCGGGCCCCAGCTTCTTGGCGGCAGGAGAGGTCCTCTTCAAGCCGGACCTGGGCCAGGTGGACCGCGACCTGAGGGGCATCCGCCCCTACTTCGGCGGGGGGTTGGGCATGCTCCTCCCCGGTGGGGGGAACGCCGATTTGGGCCTCCAGCTCTCCTTGGGGGTGGAGTTCCTCCTTGACCCCCGCACCGGCTTCTTCGTGGATGGGGAGTACTTCTACGCCTTTGGCGGCGGGCGTTTCGGCCGCACGGTGATCGGGGCCAACCTGCGTTAGCCCCAGACCTTCCTCCCCCGTCCGGGATCCCCGGATGGGGACATTTTTCACCGGGGACCAGGATAGACTGGAATCGGAGGTGGAACATGCTGGTCAGGGACTGGATGACCAAGGACCCCCTCACCGTGAGCCCGGATACCCCGGTATTGGAGGCCATCAACCTGTTGAAGCAGAAGAAGTTCCGCCGCCTTCCGGTGGTGAAGAACGGGAAGCTCTTGGGCCTGGTGACGGATAAGGACCTCAAGGACGCCATGCCCTCCAAGGCCACCACCCTCTCCGTGTGGGAGATGAACTACCTCCTTTCCAAGCTCACGGTGGAGGAGGTGATGGCCAAGCCCGTCATCACCATCGGGGCGGATGAGCCCCTGGAAAAGGCGGCCTTGATCATGGAGGAGAAGAAGATCGGCGGCCTCCCGGTGATGGAGGGGGAGAAGCTGGTGGGCATCATCACCGTCACCGACGTCCTCAAGGCCTTCATTGAGGTCCTGGGGCTTAGGCTCGGGGGTCTGCGCATCACCGTGGACGTGCCCGACGTGCCCGGGGCCCTGGCCCAGATGGCCCAGGCGGTCCCCCCGGCCAACATCGTCTCCATCGCCACCGCCCTGCACCTGGAAGGCTACCAGCGCCTGGTCATCCGGGTGGTGGGGGAGGACGTGAATCGGGTCCCTGAGCGGCTCAGGGCCGCTGGGGAGCGGGTGGTGGACGTGCGCCCGGGCTAGACCCCGTTTTTGTGGGCGGGGTAGGAGCCCAGCACCTTTAAGAAGGCGGCCCGGCGAAGGAGGGCGAGGAGGGCCTGGGCAGGCCCCTGCTCCTCCACGTGCCCCTCGAGGTCCAGGTAGAAGAGGTAGCTGAAGGGCTTGTCCCGCCGGGGCCTGGACTCCAGCTTGGTGAGGTTCACCCCCGCTTCGGCGAAGACCGTCAGGGCCTCCAGAAGCCCCCCGGGCCGGTGGCGCACGGCGAAGACGATGCTGGTCTTGTGGGGGCCTTCCCCCTTTTTTGCCTCTTCCCGGCCGATGACGAAGAAGCGGGTGTAGTTGTGGGGGTAGTCCTCAATGTTCTCCGCCAGCACCTCCAGGCCGTAAAGCTCCGCGGCCCGCCTCGAGGCGATGGCCCCCACCCCTGGCTCCGGGGCCTCCGCCAGGCTCCTCGCCGCCCCGGCGGTGTCGTAGACGGGGATGGGAGTGAGGCGCATCCGGGCCAGGAAGCCGTCGCACTGGGCCAGGGCCTGGGGGTGGCTCTTCACCGCCCTCAGGTCCTTGAGCTCCGTGCCCTTGGGGGCCAGGAGGCAGTGCTCCACCCGGTGGACGATCTCCCCCACCACGTGGAGGTCGCTTTCCAGGAGGAGATCGTAGGTCTGGTTGATGCTGCCCGCGGTGGTGTTCTCCACGGGCACCACCCCGAGCTCCGCCTCCCCCCCCTCCACCGCCTCAAAGACCTGGTGGAAGGTGGGAAAGCCTAGGGGCAAGGCCCCGGGAAAGGTCTTGAGCAGGGCCTCCTCGCTGTAGGCCCCTTCGGTGCCCTGGAAGGCGATCCTCATATCCTCTATGGTACATAGCCCTTTCCCGTTGTGGCTCCCTTCGTTAGCATGGGCTTGGTGGCGAAGCTCTTGGTGGTGGACGACGATCCTAGGATCCGCTACCTCCTCGAGGTGCTCCTCGCTGGCTCGGGCCACGAGGTGGTTCTGGCGGAGAACGCCAAGGCGGCCCTGGAATACCTGAGGCGGGAAACCCCGGACCTCATCGTCCTGGACATCATGATGCCGGACATGGACGGCCTCACCCTCCTGGGCCGCATCCGGGCGGTGCGGCGGCTTTTCAAGGTGCCGGTGATCCTCTTCACTGGCGGCGGGCGGGAGCTGGAGGGGGCGGGAAAGGCGCTGGGGGCTGACCTCTTCCTGGAAAAACCCATCGCTGGCCGCAGGCTAAAGCAGGCGGTGGAGGGCCTCCTTTCCCGGGAGGGGTACCTTCTCCCGGGCGGGGAGCGGGTGGCCTCCTTGGAGGAGGTGCGGGACCGCCTGGTCCAGGTCCTGCCCGAGGAGGGCCGCTACAAGGTCTTGTGGCGGAGGACTCCAAGCCGCCGGGCCCTCCTGGCCAACCTGGTGGCCAAGGGCTGGACCGAGGCCCTGTTGCGCCGGATCCTCCCAGGGGAATACGACCTTTACGATATCCTGGGCCATCTGGCCTATGGGTGGCCCCTCGTGCCCATTGGGGAGCGGGCTTCCCGGGCCCGGGATCCCCGCTTCGCCGAGGCCCTGCAGGCCTACCTCAAGGCCAAGCGGCTCCCCCTCGAGGGCGACGGCCTGGTGGAAGAGCTGGCCTCCCTTCTCTATGCTTGAGGGGTGCCGGAGCTTCTAGAGATCACGGAACCCGAGGCCTGGAACCGCCTGGTGGCGGGCTTCCCCATCACCAGCGCCCTGCAGTCCTGGGGCTGGGGGGAGGTCAAGCGCCTTTCCGGGTGGGAACCGAGGCGCCTTTTGGTCCAGGAAGGGGGAGTGCCCCTGGGAGCGGCCCAGGTGCTCCTAAGACCCCTCCCTGGGGGCCTCCGCCTGGCCTACGCCCCCAGGGGGCCCGCCCTTCGCCGCCTGGAGGACCTCCCCCGGGTGGCCCGGGCCCTGGCCCAGGGGGTGAGGGGCACCCACCTGCTCCTGGAACCGGAGGCCGGGCTTCCCGCCGAGGAGGCCCAGCCCCTCTTCCCCGGCCTTCTCCCGGAAGAGCCCATCCAGCCTGGCCACACCCTTTGGCTGGACCTCACCCAAGGGGAGGAGGCCCTTCTAAAGGGCATGAAGGAGATGCACCGCAGGAACGCCCGCCTGGCCCTGAAGCGGGTGGAGCTTTCCATAGAAGGGGAAGAGGCCTTCCCCGAGTTCTTCCGCCTCTTTGAGGAGACCAACCGCCGGGCCAGGCTCCTTCAGCATGCCGAGGCCTACTACCGAGCCGTTTTCAAGGAGATGAACCAGCCCCAGGGTGAGGCTTTCCTGGCCCTGGCCCGCAAAGATGGGGAAGCCCTGGCGGCGGGCCTCTTCGTGGCCTTTGCCGGCAAGGTGGACTACCTCTATGGGGGGAGTGGCCGGAAGCACCCGGAGGCCAAGGCCCCCATGGGGATGCACCTGGCCGCCATCCGCCACGGGATCGCTCGGGGCTACAGGATCTACGACCTCTGGGGGATTCCCAGGACCCCGGAGGGTAGCCATGCGGAGGGCATCTGGCGCTTCAAGGAGGGGTTTGGGGGGACAAGGGTGCGCTTCCCCGCCTACACCCTACCCCTTTCCCCCTTCTACCGCCCCCTAAAGGTCCTTTTGCGCCTGCGCAAGACCTGGCTGAACCTCAGGGTGCGGGGGAACCCTCGGGATGTCTTGGGATAGCCATCATGTTTCTCAAGGGGGATGGGCTAAGGTAAAGGGCGTGGCCCGCCTTCTCCTCCTTCTCCTGGCCCTTGCCTGGCTCCTCCTCCTCGTCCGCCCACCCCAGGCCCCGGAGGTGCGGCCCGGGGTGCGCCTCATGGGGGTGGAGTTCACCCTCTTCCCCGAGGAGGAAGGGGTGGAGTGGCGGTTTCGGGCGGAGGAGATGGTGGAGGAGAGCGGGGTCTTCCGCATCCGGGGGGGGCTTTCCGGGGCCCGGTACGTGGAGGGGCGGCTGGATCTGCGCCTTTTCGCCCCCGAGGTGGTGGTGGAGGTGGGGGACAACCTCCGCGCCCCCTTCGCCCGGGTGGAGATCCTCAAGGGGTGCTACCGCCTGGAGCTTTCCGCCCCGGGGAAGGGGGAGGTGCTCATCCGGCAAAAGGAGGGCTTTCTGGCCCCCTGGGTGCGGATAGAGGCCCCAAACCTCCGGGGGGAGGCCCTGGACTTCCGGGCGGACTTCGCCCTGGAGAGGATAGAAGCGGCAAGCCCGCGGTTTGAGTTTCCCGCAGGGGGGAGGTTCGGCCCCTGCACCGTGGAAGGAGGTAGCGCGTGAAGCGAATGACCCTGTTGTTGCTCCTGGGTGTGGCCCTGGCGGCCTCCGGCGTGCGCATCATCCAGGTGGAGGGGGGGAGGCTTTCCGGGGACCTGCGCTACGGCCCCTGGACCTTTGAGGGGGGGGTAAGGGGACGGGTCAAGGACCTGGAGATCCAGGCCCCCAGGGCTACCCTCACCGCCCCCAGGGGCAGGACCATGCAGGAGGCGGAAGGGGAGAGGGAGGCCCGCTTTGAGGGGGGCGTGGTGGCCAGGCGAGGCCGGGTGGAGGCCCGGGGGCCAGCCTTGGTTTACCGGGAAAAGACGGGGGAAGGGGAGCTTTTGGGCCCGGCGAGGATGCGCCAGGAGCCCAAGCCCGGCGAGGACCCCGTGGAGGTGGAGGCCAGCCGCATGACCTTCCAGGTGGACACGGACACCTCTACCAGCGAAAACGCCCTGCTAAGGAGTGGCAACCAGGAGGGCCGGGCGGGCTTCGTCTACTACGAGGAGGAGAAGGGCCTAGCCGTCTTCACCGACCCCAAGGAGGTGGTCCTCCTCCGCAAGCGCAGGGAGGGGGACCTGGTGATCCGGGCCAGGGAGGTGCGGAGCCTCACCGGGTCCAAGAAGCTGATCGCCACCGGGGGGGTGAGGTTGCAGGACGGGGACCTGGTGACCACAGGGGACAGCCTCTACTACGATGACAACACGGGGGAGGCCATCGTCTTGGGTAGGCCCGCGGTGAGCGAGAACAAGAAGGAGGGCTTCCGCCTCTCGGGCTCCACCCTGCTCCACAACGTGAACCGTCACCAGGTCAGGGTCTACGGAAGGGCCTTCCGCCTTCCCCTGGAGGAGTTTAGGCGACTTGGGGAGAAGTAGATGGGCCGCGCCCTTCTCCTGGTCCTGCTCCTGCTTGGCCTGGTCCTGGCGGAGGAGGTCTTCCGCCCCGAGGTGGAGCTGGTGCGCAAGGACAAGAGGGTGCTGGCCTGGGTGAGTGGGGAGGAGGGTAGCCTCTTTTACGCGGACTATGGGGACCTCCATGTGGGGGAACTCCTGGACCTTTCCGAGGGGCGGGTGCGGGTGGGGGAGCGGGCCTTCTTCCGGGATGGGGGAAGCGGGGTGGAGGAGGGCCTTACGGTGGGGGAAAGGGTGGAGGCGGCCTACAACCGGGACCTGGAGCGGGAGGGCCTCCCCTACCTCATGCGCCTGAGGCGGGCGGGGGAGGGGAAGGCGGAGCGCTACCTGCGCCTGGTCCTCCATGACCCCAAGGGGGTGGAGGTGCGCCTGGGGGAGGAGGTGGAGGCCAAGGGGTCTTTGGGGGTGGTGGAGCGGGGAGGCAAGGAGGAGCTTTTCCTCTCCGGCGGGGAGGCCCGCTTTCTGGAGGAGGAGGGGCGGCTTCTTCTGGACCCCAGGCCCGGGGAGGTGTGGGTGATCCAGGGGGCGGTGCGGGCCAAGGGGAGCCGCCTCCGCTACCGGAACGACACCGGGGAGGCCCTTTTGGCAGGCCCCCTCGAGGTCCAGAGGGAGGGGGAGAAGCCCCTAAAGGGCCGGGCGGGAAGCCTCCGCTACCTCCTGGACGAGGACCGGCTCTGGCTCCTGGATGGGGTGGAGTTCGCCCAGGGGGGGCGGACCACCAAGGCGGAAAGAGCCCTTCTTAGGGAAAAGGAGGGGTACGCCTACCTCTATGGCGGGGTGGAGAGCCGGGACGAGAGGGGGTTCGTGCGGGGGGAGAGGGTCCGCTACGCCCTAAGGACGGGGGAGGTGCTGGTCCTCTCCCGGGTCCAGGGGGAGTTTCGCGACTAGGCGGGGATGCCCGCCATCAAAAGGCCCAGGCGCTCCTCTGTGGCCTCCTCGGGGGTGAGTTCCCCCATGATCCGCCCCGAGTACATGACCAGGATGCGGTCAGAGAGGGAGAGGATCTCCGAGAGGTCGGCGGAGACCAGAAGTACCCCCAGGCCCCGGTCCCGGGCCTCCACCAGTTGGCGGTGGATGAACTCAATGGCCCCCACGTCCACCCCCCGGGTGGGCTGGGCGGCGATGAGGAGTTTGGGGCCCCTAAGGAGTTCCCGCCCCACCACGATCTTCTGCTGGTTGCCCCCCGAGAAGCGCCGGGCGGAAAGCTCGGTGGAGCGGGGGCGGACGTCAAAACTCTCCACCAGGTTCCGGGCGTGGGCCTCCATGGCCCCGTCGTCCAAGAAGCCCAGGAAGCCCCGGAAGGGAGGGCGGTGCTGGTCCCCCAGGATGGCGTTTTCCCTCACGGAAAAGTCCAGGACCAGGCCCCGGGCCAGACGGTCCTCGGGAATGTGGCTCACCAGGAGTTCCCGGACCCCCCGGGCCAGGTGGGGGAGGGGCTTCCCCAGATAGCGGGCCACCCCCCGGTGGCGGCGGAGCCCGGTGAGGGCCTCCACCAGCTCCGTCTGGCCATTCCCCTCCACCCCGGCGATCCCCACGATCTCCCCCGCCCTTACCTGGAAGCTCACCCCCTTGAGGCGGGGTGGGGCCTCGAGGCCCTCCACCTCCAGGACCACCTCTCCTGGCCTGGCGGGGCCCTTCTCCACCCTTAGGACCACCTCCCGGCCCACCATCATCCGCGCCAGGGCCTCCACGGAGGTTTCCTGGGTTTTCACCGTGCCCACCACCCTGCCGTCCCGGATCACGGTGACGCGGTCCGAAACCTCCAGGACCTCCTTCAGCTTGTGGCTGATGAAGATGGCGGCGTTCCCCTTGGCCACGTAGGTCCTGAGGAAGCGGAAAAGCTCCTCCGCCTCCTGGGGGGTGAGGACGGCGGTGGGTTCGTCCAGGATGAGGATCCGGGCCTCCCGGTAGAGGGCCTTGAGGATCTCCACCCGCTGCTGCAGGCCCACGGGGAGGTTTTCTATCCGCTCCTCCAGGGGGACCTGGAAACCCAGCTCCTCCATGAGGTGGGTGGCCCGCTTCCTCGCCTCCTCCAGGTTGAGGAAGAGGGGGCTTCCGGGCTCCAGGCCCAGGACCAGGTTCTCCAACACGGTAAAGGGCTCCACCAGCATGAAGTGCTGGTGCACCATACCGATCCCTGCCCGGATGGCGTCCAGAGGGCTTTTGGGCCAGTAGGGTTTCCCCTCCACCCACATCTCTCCCTCGTCGGCGGGCTGGAGGCCGTAGACGATCTTCATGAGGGTGGACTTGCCCGCTCCGTTTTCCCCCACCAAGGCCAGCACCTCCCCCCACTCCAGGTCCAGGCTGATGTGGTCGTTGGCCAGGACCAGGGGGAAGCGCTTGGTGATGTCTTTGAGGGCCAGCGCCTTAGCCACGGCTGAAGTATAAGGCAAAGGCCGGGGACCCCTAGGCCCCCGGCCTGGCCAAGCGCCCTAGCGCTTCTCAGGAACCTTGACCTGGCCCTTGATGATCTGCTGCCTGAGGGTTTCCAGCTTGCTCACCACGCCCGCGGGGATCAGGGCCCTGTTGTACTGGTCCAGGGCGTAGCCCACCCCGTTGTTCACGAGGCCGAACTCCCTAACCCCGCCCTTGAAGGTCTTCTGCACCACGCTCTTGATGACCTCGTAGGTGGCCACGTCCACCCGCTTCAGCATGGAGGTGAGGCCGTGGTTCAAGGTGGCGGGGTTGTTGTCGGTGTCTCCCAGGTAGTTCTGGTTGGCGTCCACGCCGATGAAGAAGAGGGGCGTGGCCTTGGTGCCGTCCTTGCCGCAGGTCTTCTCGTAGTCGGCGTACTTGGGCACCTTGGCGTAGGGGTCGGCCTTGCGCACGAACCGGACGTTGCCCCCCTCCTTGAGGCACTTGGCCTGCTTCACGTAGTCAATGAGGCCCAGGCCCGAGCCGCCCGCGGCGGCGTAGATGATGTCCGCCCCCTGACGCACCTGGCTGGCGGCGATCTCCTTGGCCTTGGCGGGGTCGTTCCAGGCGGCGGGGGTGTTGCCCACGTAGCCCACCAGGACCTTGCCCTGGATCTTGTCCTCCTTGAAGGCGTACTCGGCCCCCGCGCGGAAGCCCGCCTCAAACTTGTGGATCAGGGGGATGTCCATGCCGCCGATGAAGCCCACCACCCCGGTGCGGGTCATCTTGCCGGCAATGTAGCCCACCAGGAAGCTCCCCTCGTGCTCCCGGAAGACCAGGCCCAGGGCGTTGGGTAGCTTGCCTTCCCCGGGGACGGCGTCAATGACCGCGAAGTTCACCTTGGGGAACTCCTTGGCGGTGGCGGTGATGGCGGGCTCGTTGGCGAAGCCCACGCCTACCACCAGGTCAAAGCCCTCCTCGGCGAAGGTGCGGATGCCCTGCCCCACCTGGGAGGGGTCGGCGGGCTCAAAGTCAAAGACTTTGACCCCGAGCTCCTTGGCCGCCTTCTGGGCCCCTTCCCAGGCGGACTGGTTGAAGGAGCGGTCAAACTTGCCGCCTGCGTCAAAGGCGATCCCCACCCGAACCTGGGCTAGGCTCAGACCCAGGGCCAGCACTGCGATAACCGCTAGAACACGTTTCATCTTTAACCTCCCTTGGCTCGTCGCCGGAGGTTATTATACCCGTCCGGGTAAACTCAAGGCATGACCCTCGAGGCGGCCCGCAGGCGGGTAAACGAGCTCAGGGACCTGATCCGCTACCACAACTACCGCTACTACGTCCTGGACGCCCCGGAGATCTCCGACGCCGAGTACGACCGGCTTCTTAGAGAGCTTAAGGAGCTGGAAGAGCGCTTTCCCGAACTGATAAGCCCCGACTCCCCCACGGCGCAGGTGGGGGCCAAGCCCCTGGAGGCCACCTTTCGGCCCATCCGCCACCCAAGCCGCATGTACTCCCTGGACAACGCCTTCAGCTTGGATGAGGTGAGGGCTTTTGAGGAGCGCATAGAGCGGGCCCTAGGGCGGAAAGGGCCCTTTGTCTACACCGTGGAGCATAAGGTGGACGGGCTTTCCGTGAACCTCTACTACGAGGAGGGCATCCTGGTTTGGGGGGCCACCCGGGGGGACGGGGAGACGGGGGAGGAGGTGACCCAGAACCTCCTCACCATCCCCACCATCCCCCGCCGCTTAGAGGGGGTCCCGGACCGCCTGGAGGTCCGGGGGGAGGTCTACATGCCCATAGAGGCCTTCCTCCGGCTCAACGAGGAGCTGGAGGAGGCGGGGGAGCGCATCTTCAAAAACCCCAGGAACGCCGCCGCGGGGTCCTTGCGGCAAAAAGACCCCCGGGTCACCGCCAAAAGGGGGCTCAGGGCCACCTTTTACGCCCTGGGGCTGGGCCTGGAGGAGTCGGGCCTCAAGACCCAGCACGATCTCCTCCTCTGGCTCCAGGAAAAGGGCTTCCCCGTGGAGCACGGCTTCGCCCGGGCCCTGGGGGTGGAGGGGGTGGAGGAGGCCTACCGGGCCTGGCTCAAGGAGCGGCGAAACCTCCCCTTTGAGGCGGACGGGGTGGTGGTCAAGCTGGATGAGCTCGCCCTCTGGCGGGAGCTGGGCTACACCGCCCGCGCCCCCCGCTTCGCCCTCGCCTACAAGTTCCCCGCTGAGGAGAAGGAGACCCGCCTCCTCTCCGTGGTCTTCCAGGTGGGGCGGACCGGACGCGTCACCCCCGTGGGCCTCCTGGAGCCCGTCTTCCTGGAGGGGAGCGAGGTGAGCCGGGTTACCCTCCACAACGAGAGCTTCATTGAGGAGCTGGACATCCGCATCGGGGACTGGGTTTTGGTGCACAAGGCGGGCGGGGTCATCCCCGAGGTGCTCCGGGTCTTGAAGGAGCGGCGGACCGGGGAGGAAAGGCCCATCCTCTGGCCCCAGGCCTGCCCCGAGTGCGGCCACGCCCTCCTCAAGGAGGGGAAGGTCCACCGCTGCCCCAACCCCTTGTGCCCCGCCAAGCGCTTTGAGGCCATCCGCCACTACGCCTCCCGCAAGGCCATGGACATCCAGGGCCTAGGGGAAAAGCTCATAGAAAAGCTCCTGGAAAATCGCCTGGTCAGGGACGTGGCCGACCTCTACCGCCTGAGGAAGGAGGACCTGGCGAACCTGGAAAGGATGGGGGAGAAGAGCGCAAAGAACCTCCTCCGCCAGATGGAGGAGAGCAAGGGCCGGGGCCTGGAGCGTCTCCTCTACGCCCTGGGCCTGCCCGGGGTGGGGGAGGTGCTGGCCCGGAACCTGGCCGGCCGCTTCGGGCACATGGACCGCCTGCTGGAGGCCAGCCTGGAGGAGCTTTTGCAGGTGGAGGGGGTGGGGGAGCTCACCGCCAGGGCCATCCTGAATACCCTAAGGGATCCGGAGTTCCGGGACCTGGTGCGGCGCCTGAAGGAGGCCGGGGTGGAGATGGCAGCCAAGGAGCGGGAAGGCGAGGCCCTGAAGGGGCTCACCTTCGTCATCACCGGGGAGCTTTCCCGCCCCCGGGAGGAGGTGAAGGCCCTCCTTAGGCGGCTTGGGGCCAAGGTGACGGACTCCGTGAGCCGCAAGACGAGCTTCCTGGTGGTGGGGGAGAGCCCGGGGAGCAAGCTGGAAAAGGCCCGGGCCCTGGGGGTCCCCATCCTGACCGAGGAGGAGCTCTTCCGCCTCATAGAGGAGAAAGCGGGGAAGAGGGTGGAAGAGCTTCTCCCTGCCTAGGGGTTGGGGCCTCCGAAGACCTTCTCCAGGGCCTCCCGGATGCGGGACTCGGGAAGGTCCAGCGCCTTTAGGGCCTTCTCGTAAAGCTCCGGGGTGAGGAGGCCCCTCAGGGCCATGAGCTCGGTGCGGGAGAGGCTTGCCCCCTGGAGAATGTGCTCCTCAAAACTCGCCCACGCCAGAGGGACGCGGGCCCTGACGATCTCGGCCATGGCCTTGGCGTACTGCCGGATCTCCCACTGGGCCTCGGGGGCCAGGCGAAGCTTGAGGAAGTGGAAGAGGTTGTGGAGGTCCTGCTTCCAGTAGAACTCGGTGTAGAGGTTGAGGGGCAGGACCATGCGGGCCATCTCCCGGGCCACCCCCTTTTCCAGGAGGGCCTGGTAGGCGGCGTAGGCCTGGGCCTGGGTTTCCTGGAGGAGCCTCGAGGCCTCCTCGTCCAGGAGGGCCCCTTCCGAACCCTGCTTGTTCCTCCTGGCCTGCCGCCGCCAGGCGGGAGGCTCGTAGAACTCCTCCTTGAGCACGGAGTAGCGGCCGGAGATTTCGTTGACGCTGGCGGTGCGGTGGCGGAACCACTGGCGCACCACGAAGAGGGGGGCTTTGACGTGGAACTTGAACTCCACCATCTCAAAGGGGCTGGTGTGGCGGTGGCGCATGAGGTAGTCAATGAGGGCCTTGTCTTCCCGGAGGCTCTTGGTGCCCTCGCCGTAAGAGACCCGGGCTGCCTGGACGATGGCGTGGTCGTCCCCCATCACCTCCACCAGGCGCACGAAACCTTTGTCCAAAACGGGAATGGGGTCCATGCCCCTAAGTCTACTTGCCTCCCCGCCCTTTCCCCGCTACCCTTAGGGCATGCGGGCCAGGACCCCCTTTGCCTTCAAGCGGCGCTACCGAGCCTAGGCTTCCGGGGCTTAGGATGGAAAGGCTAAGGGCGCCTGGCGCCTTTATTTGGAGAGGAACATGCTTACCTTGCCGGATTTTCCCTTACCGGACGCGCGGGGCCGCTTTGGGCCTTATGGGGGGCGGTACGTGCCGGAGACCCTGATCCCGGCCCTCGAGGAGGTGGAGGCCGCCTACCGGGAGGCCAAGCGGGACCCCTCCTTTTTGGCCGAGCTGGAGCATTACCTCAGGACCTTTGCCGGGCGCCCCACCCCCCTCTTTCACGCCAGGAGGCTTTCCGAGTACTGGGGCGGGGCCCAGGTCTACCTGAAGCGGGAGGACCTCCTCCACACCGGGGCCCACAAGATCAACAACACCCTGGGCCAGGCCCTTTTGGCCCGGCGCATGGGCAAAAGGCGGGTCATCGCGGAAACGGGAGCAGGCCAGCACGGGGTCAGCGTGGCCACGGTGGCCGCCCTCTTCGGCCTGGAGTGCGTGGTCTACATGGGCGAGGAGGACGTGAGGCGGCAGGCCCTGAACGTCTTCCGCATGAAGCTTTTGGGGGCCGAGGTGCGCCCGGTGGCGGCGGGAAGCCGCACCCTCAAGGACGCCACCAACGAGGCCATCCGGGACTGGATCACCCATGTGCGCACCACCTTCTACATCCTGGGCTCGGTGGTGGGCCCCCACCCCTACCCCATGATGGTGCGGGACTTCCAGAGCGTGATCGGGGAGGAGGTGAAGCGGCAGAGCCTGGAGCGCTTCGGCCGCTACCCCGACGCCCTCATCGCCGCCGTGGGGGGTGGGTCCAACGCCATCGGCCTCTTCGCCCCCTTCGCCTACCTGCCCGAGGGGGAGAGGCCGAGGCTGATCGGGGTGGAGGCGGCGGGGGAGGGGCTCAGCACGGGCCGCCACGCCGCCAGCATCGGGGCGGGGAAGCGGGGGGTCTTGCACGGGAGCTACATGTACCTCCTCTACGACCACGACGGCCAGATCACCCCGGCCCACTCGGTCTCCGCCGGCCTGGACTACCCGGGGGTGGGGCCGGAGCACAGCTACTACGCGGATTCTGGCCTGGCGGAATACGCCAGCGTCAGCGACGAGGAGGCCTTGGAGGGCTTCAAGCTCCTCGCCCGCCTCGAGGGCATCATCCCCGCTTTGGAGTCGGCCCACGCCATCGCCCACGCCGCCAAGGTGGTGCCGGAGATGGGGAAGGAAGAGATCGTGGTCATCAACCTCTCGGGCCGGGGGGACAAGGACGTGACCGAGGTTATGCGCCTTCTGGGAGGGGAGCTATGACCACCAAAGAAGCCTTCGCCAGGGCCAAGGCCGAGGGGCGGGCCGCCCTCATCCCCTACCTCACCGCGGGCTTCCCCAGCCGGGAGGGCTTTTTGGAGGCGGTGAAGGAGGTCCTGCCCTTTGCCGACCTCCTGGAGATGGGTCTGCCCTACTCCGACCCCCTGGGGGACGGGCCGGTGATCCAGCGGGCGAGCGAAGCCGCCCTCAGGAAGGGGATGAGCGTCCAGGGGGTTTTGGAGCTCGTCAAAGAGGTGCGCTCCCTCACCGACAAGCCCCTCTTCCTCATGACCTACCTGAACCCCGTCCTGGCCTGGGGGCCGGAGCGCTTCTTTAGCCTCTTCAAGGGGGCCGGGGCCACGGGCCTCATCCTCCCCGACCTCCCCCCCGACGAGGACCCCGTCCTGGTGCGCCTGGCCCAGGAGATCGGCCTGGAGACGGTCTTCCTCCTGGCCCCCACCTCCACGGAGGGGCGCATCCAGACCGTGACCCGCTACGCCACGGGCTTCGTCTACGCCGTCTCCGTGACCGGGGTCACGGGGATGCGGGAAAGGCTTCCCGAGGAGGTGCGGGACCTGGTGGCCCGGATCCGGGCGGCCACCCCCCTCCCCGTGGCCCTGGGCTTTGGGGTTTCGGGCCGGGTCACCGCCCAGCAGGCGGCGGTGGCGGACGGGGTGGTGGTGGGGAGCGCCCTCGTCCAGGCCCTCGAGGCGGGCCGCCCCTTGAGGCCTCTTCTGGAGGAGATCAAAGAAGGCCTGAGGCGCCCGGTCCCCTCCTAAGTACCCCACCGCGGCTTTCGCCGCGGTGGGGGCCCCAAAAAAGCCCTCCCACGGCATCCCACGTCGCGAAACCAAAGCGCGGGCACTTAGGCCAGGGGGAGCTCCAAAGGTTCCTTCAGGATGGCCTCGGGGTCCGGGTAGCGGAGGATGCGGTAGAGGGGGTCCCTTTCCGCGGGCCTGAACCCGGCGTCCACGATGTGGCGCACGATCTCCCGCACCGTGGCGTGGGTGCGCCCGTGCCCCCCCGCCGCCGAGACCACGTTCTCCTCCAGCATGGTGCTCCCGAAGTCGTCCGCCCCGTAGTAGAGGGCGGTCTGGGCCACCTTGAAGCCCAGGGTGGGCCAGGAGGCCTGGAAGTGGGCGAAGTTGTCCAGGGCGAGCCGGGCCACGGCCAGGGTCTTCAGGTACTCGTGGGCCGTGGCCCCCGGGGCCTTGCCCTTGAGGCGGGTGTGCTCCACCTGGAGCGTCCAGAGGGCGAAGGCGGCAAAGCCGTTCTTGTGGCGCTCCAGGGCCCTATCCTGCTGGGCCCTTAGGCCCAGGAGGTGGGCGGTGCGCTCCTCCTTGCCCTCCCCGAAGCCGATCACCATGCTGGCCAGGGTGTAGAGGCCTAAGGCCTGGGCGGCGTCCACGATCCGGTACCAGTCCTGGGTCTTGATGCGGGCGGGGGCCGCCTTGAGGCGCACCTCGTCCACCAGGATCTCCGCCCCCGCCCCCGGCATCCCGTCCAGCCCCGCCTCCTTCATCCTCTCCAGGATGGCCTCGGCCCTAAGCCCGGTGAGCCTTTCCAGGCCCAGGATCTCCTCGGGGCTGAAGGCGTCTATGCGCAGGTCGGGGAAGCGGTCCTTGAGGAAGCGGAGGAGGTCCAGGTACCACTCCAGGGGGAGCTCGGGGTTCACCCCGCCCTGGAGGAGGATCCGCCTCCCCCCCACCCGGTAGAGCTCCACGATCTTCCCTGCGATCTCCTCAAAGCCCAGCGTGTAGGCGTCCTTCTGCCTCTTGGTGCGGTAGAAGGCGCAGAAGGCGCAGGCCACGGTGCAGACGTTGGTGTAGTTGATGTTGCGGTCAATGAGGAAGGTGACCACCTGGGGGTCGGTCTTCTTGAGGCGCACCTCGTGGGCGGCGGCGGCCAGCTCGGGCAGGGGGAGGTCAAAGAGGCTTAGCACTTCCTCTTCCGCAAGCCTCTCCCCGGCCACGGCCTTCTCCAGGACGTCCATGTTCCCCATGCTATCAGAGGAGGGCACCGCCCAGTGCGGCTCCGAGAAGGGCCAGGGCCCAGGGAGGAAAGCCGAGCCGCAGGAGGCCGAAGAGGAGGAGGGCCAGGGCAAAGTCCTCCCGGCCCCGGACGGCTTCCTGAAAGAGGAGATCGTAGAGGGCGGCAAGAAGGAGGCCCGCCACCCCGGCGTTCACCCCCTGAAGGGCGCGCCGGAAAAGCGAGTTTTCCCCTAGGCGGGTCCAGAAGGGGAGGGCGGCCAGGAGGAGAAGGGTGCCCGGCAGGAAGAGGGTGAGGAGGGCAAGGAGGGCGAGGAGGGCAGAGGGTAGCCCTAGCTCCACCCGGGCACCCAGGAAGGCGGCGAAGCTGAAGAGGGGACCGGGCACGGCCTGGGCTGCCCCATAGCCCGTGAGGAAGGAACCGGCGTCCAGGAACCCGGGGACCAGGCGCTCCCCCAGGAGGGGGAGGACCACGTGGCCCCCGCCGAAGACCAGGGCTCCTGCGGTGTAGAGGGCCTTGAGGAAGCCCCAAAGGGGGTGGAGGGAGGCGAGGAGGTGGAGGAGGAGGAGTAACCCCAAGAAGGCCAGGAAGGCCAGCGCCCCGAAGGCCGCCGTGACCGGGGAAAAGAGGGCCGGGGCGAAGGCCGGGGGAGGCGGCGGGGCCTTGAGGAGGAGGCCTAGGAGCCCCGAGAGGAGGAGGGCAGGGACCTGGCCCTGGGGCCAGAGGGTGAGGAGAAAGGCGGCCAGGAGGGCGAGGGCGAAGCGGGGCCGGTCGGGGGCCAGGCTCGCCAGCATCTGCCCCACCGCCTGGGCCACCACCGCCAGGGCCAGGAGCCTGAGCCCCTGGGAGAACCCGGGGGGCGGGGACAGGGCCTCGAGGCCCACCCCGAGGAGGAAGAGGAGAAGGGCCGAGGGAAGGGTGAAACCCAGCCAGGCCAGCACCATGCCCAGGGGTCCGGCGCGGAGGAGGCCTAAAGCCATCCCCACTTGGGAGCTGGTGGGGCCGGGCAGGGCCTGGCACAGGGCCACAAGCTGGGCGTAGCCGGCCTCGGAGAGCCATCCCCGGCGCCGGACCAGGTCCTGGTGGAAGTACCCGAGGTGGGCCAGGGGACCGCCGAAGGAGGTGAGGCCCAGGCCGAGAAAGGCGCGAAACACCTCCAGGGCCCGCACGGGGCCAGTATAAAATCAGGGCATGGAGCTGAGGCTGATCCCCATTGAAAAGCCCGAAAACCTGAACGTCATTCTGGGCCAGGCCCACTTCATCAAGACGGTGGAGGACCTGCACGAGGCCCTGGTGACCGCGGTGCCCGGCATCCGCTTTGGCCTCGCCTTCTCCGAGGCCAGCGGCAAGCGCCTCATCCGGCATTCCGGCACCGACCAGGCCCTCACGGAGCTGGCGGTGAAGAACCTCCTCAACCTGGCCTCAGGCCACACCTTCCTCATCGTCCTGGGGGAGGGGTTTTACCCCATCAACGTCCTGCACGCGGTGAAGGCCTGCCCCGAGGTGGTGCGCATCTTCGCCGCCACCGCCAACCCCCTCAAGGTGGTGGTGGCCGAGGAGGGGGAGCAGAGGGCCATCCTGGGGGTCATGGACGGCTTCAAGCCCCTGGGGGTGGAGGACGAGGCCGAGGTGGCCTGGCGCAAGGACCTCCTCCGCCGCTTCGGCTACAAGCTATAATGCCCCCCATGGAAGGCACTTTAGCCCCTGATTTCGCCCTCCCCGACCAGGAGGGAAAGGTCCACCGCCTGTCCCAGTACCGGGGGCGGTGGGTGGTCCTCTACTTCTACCCCAAGGACGACACCCCGGGTTGCACCAAGGAGGCCTGCGGCTTCCGGGACCGCATGGGGGACCTCGAGGCCCTTGGGGCCGTGGTGCTGGGGGTTTCCGCCGACGACGTGGAGAGCCACAAGCGCTTCGCCGAGAAGTACGGCCTGAACTTCCCCCTCCTCGCCGACCCCGAGCGCCAGGCCATCCTGGCCTACGGGGCCTGGGGGAAGAAGAACCTCTACGGGAAGGAGTACGAGGGGGTGTTGCGCCAGACCTTCCTCATAGACCCCGAGGGGAGAATCGCGAAGGTGTGGCGCAAGGTCTCTCCGGAGGAGCACCCGGAGGAGGTGGCCGAGGCCCTAAGGCGGGAAAGGGGGGCGTGAGGTGGAGAGGCCCCTCGAGGCCTACAAGAAGGAGGCCGCCCACGCCGCCGTGGCCTACGTGCAAGACGGCATGGTGGTGGGCCTGGGCACCGGCTCCACCGCTCGCTACGCCGTCTTGGAGCTGGCCCGCCGCCTGCGGGAAGGGGAGCTTAGGGGGGTTAGGGGCGTCCCCACCTCCGAGGCTACCCGGGACCTGGCCCTCAAGGAGGGGATTCCCCTCATAGACCTCCCCCCAGAAGGGGTGGACCTGGCCCTTGACGGGGCGGACGAGATCGCCCCCGACCTCTCCCTCATCAAGGGCCTGGGCGGGGCCCTTTTGCGGGAGAAAATCGTGGAGGCCACGGCGAGGGAGTTCATCGTCATCGCCGACCACACCAAGAAGGTCCCCGTCCTGGGCCGGGGCGTGGTCCCCGTGGAGATCATCCCCTTTGGCCACCACGCCACCCTCAGGGCCATCGCCCGTCTGGGAGGGGAGCCCGCCTTGCGCATGGATGGGGACGAGTTCTACTTCACCGATAACGGCCACCTCATCGCCGACTGCCGCTTTGGTCCCATTGGGGACCCCTTGGGCCTCCACAGGGCCCTCCTAGAGATCCCCGGCGTGGTGGAGACCGGCCTCTTCGTGGGCCTGGCCACCCGGGCCCTGATCGGGGGGCCCATGGGCGTGGAGGAGCTCCTTCCCTAGGTGTACAATGCCTGGCATGAAGGGTATGCCCCCGGGCTAGGGCGGGGGAGCCTCCCCGCCCGGGGCGCGTGCCCCGGTTTTTTTTGAGGAGGGCGCATGGACAAGGTCTTTTACGTGACCACCCCCATCTACTACGTGAACGCCGAGCCCCACCTGGGCCACGCCTACACCACGGTTGTGGCGGACTTCCTGGCCCGCTGGCACCGCTTGGACGGCTACCGGACCTTCTTTCTCACCGGCACCGACGAGCACGGGGAGACGGTTTACCGGGCGGCCGAGCGGGCGGGGGAGGACCCCAAGGCCTTCGTGGACCGGGTCTCGGAGCGCTTCCGCAAGGCTTGGGAGCTTCTCGGCATCAGCTACGACGACTTCATCCGCACCACGGAGGCGCGCCACCAGGAGGTGGTGCGCCACGTCCTAAAGAAGGTCCACGAGGCGGGGGACATCTACTACGGGGAGTACGAGGGGCTTTACTGCGTTGCCTGCGAGCGCTTCTACACGGAGAAGGAGCTTTCCGAAGGGCTTTGCCCCATCCACGGCCGCCCCGTGGAAAGGAGGCGGGAGGGGAACTACTTCTTCCGCATGGAGAAGTACCGGGAGTGGCTTGTGGACTACCTCCAGGCCCACCCTGACCTCGTCCGCCCCGAGGGGTACCGGAATGAGGTCCTCGGCATGCTCTCCGAGCCCATCGGGGACCTCTCCATCTCCCGGCCCCGCTCCCGGGTGCCCTGGGGCATCCCCCTGCCCTGGGACGAGGACCACGTGACCTACGTGTGGTTTGACGCCCTCCTCAACTACGTCTCCGCCCTGGGCTACCCCGAGGGGGAGAAGTACCAGGCCTTCTGGCCCCACGCCTGGCACCTGATCGGCAAGGACATCCTCAAGCCCCACGCCGTCTTCTGGCCCACCATGCTGAAGGCGGCGGGTATGCCCATGTACCGCCACCTGAACGTGGGGGGGTTCCTCCTGGGGCCGGACGGGCGCAAGATGTCCAAGACCCTGGGGAACGTGGTGGACCCCTTCGCCCTCCTGGAGCGGTACGGGCGGGACGCCCTCCGCTACTACCTCCTTAGGGAGATCCCCTACGGCCAGGACACCCCGGTGAGCGAGGAGGCCCTAAGGGCCCGGTACGAGGCGGACCTGGCCGACGACCTGGGGAACCTGGTCCAGCGCACCCGGGCCATGCTCTTCCGCTTCGCCGAGGGCCGCATCCCCGGGCCCGTTCCCGGGGAGGAGCTGGAGGAGGGGACGAGGCTTGCGGCGCGCCTCAGGCCCCTGGTGCGGGAGCTCCGCTTCCACGTGGCCCTCGAGGAGGCCATGACCTACGTGAAGGCCCTAAACCGCTACATCAACGAGAAGCGGCCCTGGGAGCTCCACAAGAAAGACCCCAAGGAGGCCCAGGCGGTTCTCTACCGGGTGGTGGAGGGGCTTAGGATCGCCTCCATCCTCCTCACCCCCGCCATGCCGGGCAAGATGGCGGAGCTGAGGGGGGCTTTGGGCCTGAAGGAGGAGGTGCGCCTGGAGGAGGCCGAGCGCTGGGGCCTTTCCGGGCCCGGGCCCATCCCCGAGGAGGCCCCGGTGCTTTTCCCCAAGGAGCGGAAGGAGGAGAGGGTGGAAACGACGCGAGCCGAGCCCATCAGCGTGGAGGACTTCGCCAAGGTGGAGCTCCGGGTGGCCCAGGTGGTGGCTGCAAAGAAGCACCCCAACGCCGACAAGCTCCTGGTCCTCAGGCTCTCCTTGGGGAACGAGGAGCGGACCGTGGTCTCGGGGATCGCCAAGTGGTACCGCCCCGAGGACCTGGTGGGCAAAAAGGTCATCCTGGTGGCCAACCTCAAGCCCGCCAGGCTTCGGGGCGTGGAGAGCCAGGGCATGATCCTGGCGGCCCAGGAGGGGGAGGACCTGGTCCTGGTCACCGTGGACGGGGAGATCCCCGCTGGCGCGGTGGTCAAGTAAAGGAAGGGGCCGGGCAAGCCCGGCCCCTAAGCTTTTTCCCCTACTTCCCCAGGACCTCGAGGGCCTTCTTCAGGATGGCGTCCTTCTCCAGGTCCAGGACCGCCTGGCCCCGATCCTCGGGCAGGGGGCGCTGGCGCTGGGGCTCAGCGTAGGTGAACTTGCCCTCTTGATCGGCCTTCAGCTTCACGGTCCTGCCGTTCAGGGTCACGGTCACCTCGGCCCCGGGCGGGGCCCCGGCCCCTTGAAGGGAGAAGGGGGTGGGGAAGCGGGTGTCCTTGACCTCTATGTCGGGCTTCAGCCCCTCCTTGTTGATGGCCCGGCGCTTGGGGGTGAGCCACTCAAAGGTGACCAGGGTGAGCTCCCCGCCGTTGGCCAGGGTGTAGGGGGTCTGGCCCACGCCCTTGCCGAAGGTCTTCTCCCCGATCACCTGGGCCCGGCCGTAGTCCTGCAGGGCCCCAGCCACGATCTCGCTGGCGGAGGCAGAGTTTCCGTTCACCAGGACCACCATGGGGCCGTCCCAGAGGGGCCTGCCCGAGGCCTCGCACCACACCCGGGTCAGGTTCTTGGTGCGGGTATAGACGATGGGACCCTCCTTGAGGAAGGCGCTGGCCACGGCGCATCCCTGGTCCAGGAGGCCGCCCCCGTTGTCCCGGAGGTCAAAGATGAGCTTCTTGACCCCTTGGTCCTTCAGCTCCTGGATGGCCTTTCTGACCTGGTCCTCTACCTTGAAGGTGCCGAAGGTCTCCAGGGCGATGTAGCCCACCTCCCCGATCCTTCCCGTGGAGACGGCGATGATCTCCACCTTCTCCCGGATGAGCTCAAAGACCAGGGGGGTGGGTACCCCTTCCCGCCGCACCTTGATGGTGACCTTGGTACCCTCGCGCCCCCGGATGCGGGCCACCACCTCCTGCAGGGGGAGGCCCGTCACGTCCACCCCGTCCACCTCCAGGATCACGTCTCCCGCCCGCATCCCGGCCCGTTGCGCGGGCAGGCCCTTCATCACCCCCTCAATCCGGGCCCCGGTGCCATCGGGGTTGGCGGGGGTGAGGGTGGCCCCGATGCCGAAGAACTCGCCCCGGAGGTCCTCCTGCCTCAGGCTTGCCCTCTGGGGCGGGGAGTAGCTCACGAAAGGATCCTTGAGGGCGGAGATCATCCCGCCGATGGCCCCTTCCAGAAGGGCGTTGAGCCTTTCCCTGGGCAGGGACTCCAGGTAGTCCTGCTGGATCCTCTGGTAGACCTCCAAGAGGGCCTGGCCGTTAGGGTTTTGCAGAAGGTTTTCCGCCTGGGGGCGGGGGAGCTGGGCGTACACTAGGGCCAAAAGCACCCCAAGCCCCACCAAAAACCATGCGCTTCGTTTCATCCTCTCCCTCACTCGCCTTCACTATAGCGCGTCTCCATGAGAAGGGAACGTGATTCGCCTTATAGTGGGGGCATGATCGCCTTCCACCGGGTGAGCCTGGCGTACCCGCGGACGGGGACCAAGGCCCTTTACAACGTGAGCCTTGAGGTCAAGAAGGGGGAGTTCGTCTACGTGGTGGGCCACTCGGGGGCGGGGAAGTCCACCCTCCTGGCCCTCATCCTCAGGCGGCTTCTACCCACCCAGGGGGCGGTCTACGTGGCCGGGCAGAACCTGAAGGCCCTAAAGGGGGACGCCATCGCCCTCCACCGCCGCCGCATCGGCATGGTCTTCCAGGACCACCGCCTGCTTTCCGACATGACCGTGGAGGAGAACCTGGCCTTTGTCCTCCAGGTGCAGGGGGTGCCCGCCAGAGAGTGGCCGGAAAGGGTGGCCACGGCCCTGCGCCGGGTGGGGCTATTCCACAAGAAGCGGGCCTTTCCCGAGGAGCTTTCCGTGGGGGAGGCCCAGCGGGTGGCCCTGGCCCGGGCCCTCCTCCTGGACCCCCCGGTGATCCTGGCCGATGAGCCCACGGGCAACCTGGACCCCGAGAACGCCCTCCAGGTTTTGGACATCCTCAAATCGGCTCACCAAAGGGGGGCCACGGTGATGGTGGCCACCCACAGCCGGGAGCTCCTGGAGGCCTACCCGGCCCGGGTGGTGGTGCTGAAGGCGGGCCAGGTGGTGCGGGACGAGCGTCCCGGGGAAGGTGGTAGCATAAGGGTAAGGGAAAGCCCTGACCGGGGCGGAAAGGAGGAGGCATGAACGTCTACAAGCTCATCGGCCGCAACCTGGAGATCACCGACGCCATCCGGGACTACGTGGAGAAGAAGCTTTCCCGCCTGGACCGCTACCAGAACGGCGAGCTCATGGCCAAGGTGGTTCTCTCCCTGGCAGGTAGCGCCCACGTGGAGAGGAAGGCCAAGGCCGAGGTCCAGCTTGACCTCCCCGGGGGGCTTCTAAGGGTGGAGGAGGAGGACCAGGACCTCTACGCCGCCATTGACCGCATGGTGGACCGGCTGGAAGTCCAGCTGAAGCGCTACCGGGAGCGCCGCTTCGTGGGCAAGCGCCACTCCTACCAGGGCCCCCCGCCGCCCGAGGTTCGGGACATGGAAGCCCTGCGCAAGCCCGAGGAGGAGGAGGGCCCCAGGATCGTCCGGGTCAAGCGCTTTGAGATGAGACCCATGGACCCCGAGGAGGCCGTCTTCCAGATGGAGGCCCTGGGGCACGACTTCTTCGTCTTCCGCAACGCCAAGACTGAGGAGATCAGCGTGGTCTACCGTCGCAAGGACGGGAACTACGGCCTCATTGAGCCCGCTTGAGTTAGAGAAGCCGCCCTGGGGGTCTGGCCCCCAGGGCCGTTCTTTGCTGAAAGCGGGCCTTAAGGCTTGGTGGCTTGGGTCCCCAGGTGGCTGCGGCGTGCTACCTCTGCGCTTAGTTGCGCCTGCCTGGCGAAGTCTATGGCTTCGGCCAAAATCCTAGCTGCTTCCTGGGGGCTGTGGAAGCCCATGCTGTTCTCGCTGATGATGAAATCCCAACGCATCTGCGCACGGCGGTGCAAACGTTGCGCCTCCGCAAGAGCTTCCTCCGGTACCCCTGCTTCTTTGGCCGCGACAATGGTGTCTATGGCATCCTTGAGGGCTGCTTCAGACTTCTTGAGGAGTTCCGCAGTGCGCTTCTGGATGGAGAGGACCAGGTTACGGAGCTGTTCCTCAGGGATGCGGTGGCAGTTCTGGCAGGCGTTGGTCAGATTCGTGAGGGGGCTGCGGACCCAATGATCGCTAATCTTGATGCCCCCTACGCGCACGTAGGGCATATGGCAGTCGGCGCAGGCCACACCCCGCTGGTAGTGAACGCTGGTGACGAAGAGCTCGTACTCCGGATGCTGAATCTTGATCATGGGGGCTCCTGTGAGGGCGTGCTTCCAGTCAGCGAAGCCATAGGTGTCGTAGTGCTCCTCAATGGCTTCAATGGAAAGTCCCTTGGACCAGGGGAAGACGAGCTCGCGTTCAGGTCCCCTAAAGTAATACTCCACGTGGCACTGGGCACAGACCAGGCTACGCATCTCCTGCCGGGAGAGCTTGCGCCAATCGCGTCCTTGGGCCTCCAAAGCCGCAATCAGAGCCGGGCGGGTAATGCGTAGGGCCATGGTGGTGGGATCATGGCAGTCGGCGCATGTGATCCCGCGGAGGGAAATGCGGTCCTTTAGCTCTTTGTAAGGGGTGCGGTTAATCTCCGCCCAGTCCATTTGGGTCATGAGGTGCAGGAAATCCCCCGAGTGACAATTGACGCAAGCCCCTGGCTGGTTAAACTCGGTGGCGCGCTTGGTGTTCCTCTGGTCTATTTGCGCGTAATGGTGGCCCCGATCTTCGTTGTAATCCACGCTAAAGGGCATGTTAGCCCAGGCGATGCGCTTGAAAGGGTTGGCTTCCAGCTTGTTCTGAGGGGGATCGGTAGCGCCGCCACCGTAGGGGGTGCTACCGTAAGGCGTTTGGGTCAGCTGGTGGCGCTCAAGATGACGAGGAAAGTTGATGCCCCACTTCTCTTCATCCACCTCGTTCTCGCCAATCTCCACGAGGCGCAGGGGATACCGTTCCCCCTCGGCTTTTTGCCGGATAACGTTGGCCAGCACCAGTCCGATGCCGATGCCGACCAGCACGAAGGCGCCGATAATCCCGATAATGACCAAGCGTTGCCTCATACTCCTCCCCTCCTACTTATTGGCCCGGTGCCCCACGTTGCCGTGGCAGCGCGTGCAGGCCATGCTCACCAGATCCTTGGGGTCAAGGCCCATGTGGCTCACGATTTCGCTATGGCAAGCGACGCAATTTTTGAGGGCTATATTGAGGTTAGCCTCCTTGATGAAGATGGGGTCCCTGTAGTTGCCGGTGGTAAAGGCAACGGAGTGGAACCACCCGTTGAGGGCTTTGGTATACCATTTGCCAAAGAAACCTTTCGGGGTGTGGCAGCTGTTACAGTTTGTGTGGGGGCGATGGCTGGAGTGCAGAAACGATTCGTAGTGCTCTCGCATCACGTGACAGTTGGCGCAGGCGGCGGGGTCATCGCTAAGGTATGAGTACCCACGCGCCTCATAGAAGGTGTAGGCGCCGAAGCCCAGGACGAAACCGAAGAGCGCTGCTACTATTGCGCCTGCTGCCGATAAGCCCAGGGTCCGTTTTGTGATCATGAGGGCGCCTCCCAAAGGCAACTATTGCGTTCAAGCCAGAGCCTGTCAAGGGACTGAAGTCCTGGGTCACAGGTAAGCGTGATTCCCGGACGTGTAGGGCATTCTATGCAAGGACCTCGGTTGGTAAGGTTTCTTTGCCCGGGTTTGGGATGCAGGCTTATTGGGTTAGTAGTAAGCCGAGGGGTCCACGAAGCGGGTTTCCCCGCCCACCCGCACCGCCACCCGGAACTCCAGCTCCTCGGGGCGGATGAGGAGACCGCCCCCGGTGTAGCCCAGAAGCTGGCCCCGGCTCACCTTCTGGCCCTCGGCCACCAGGGGCTCCTGCAGGTTGGTGTAGACGGTGGAGAGGCTTTCCGTGTGCACCAGCATCACCGTGTAGCCCAGGTTGGGCAGGTAGAGGATGCCGGCCACGTACCCCTCCGCCGCCGCCTGCACCGGGCTTCCCGGGCTGGGCCCGGAGATCACCTGGAAGGGCCCCTCTTGCCCGTAGGCCACGGCCACCCTGCCCCCGGGCACGGGGAAGGCCAGGCGGCCTATGGTGGCGGGAAGGGGGGGTGGGGGGACCACCACCTGGAGGGCGGTCTGCCGCCGCCGCGCCTCCTCTTGGCGCCTTCTTTCCTCCTCCTGGCGCTTTAGCTCCAGAAGGCGCCTTCTTTCCGCCAGGACCTGGGCCTGGAGCTGGGCCAGGGCGCTTTGCAGGCGTTGGCGCTCGGTGAGGGCGTCCCGCAGGAGGGCCTTCTTGCCTTCTTCTTCCTGTCTAAGGGAGGCCAGGGTAGCCATGAGGTTTCTCCGCTCCCCTTCCAGCCGGGTCTGGGTTTCCGCCAGGGCCCTTTCCTTGGCTGAGAGGTCGGTGAGGAGGAGCTTAAGGCGCTCCCTCTCCTCCGTCAGGGCCTTCAGGGTGGCCTGGAGGCGGCGCACCAGGTCGGCGTCCTTCTGGGAGATGTACCCCACCCAGCGGGCCCTAACGGCCAGGTCGGTGAAGGACTCTGCCCGAAGAAGGGGTAGGTAGCGCCCCGCCCGCTCCCGGTGGAGGCTTCGCATAAGGGCCTGGAGGCGCTCCCTTAGGGCGGCCAGGTCCCTTTCCAGCTTCTGGATGCGGGCTTCCGCCTCGCCTATGGCCTGCTGCAGACGGGCGATCTCCTGGCGGAGGCCTTTCCGCTCCCTTTCCAAGCGGGCGATCTCCCCCTCGAGGCGGCCCTTTTCCGTAAGGAGGTTCTGCACCCTCTGGGAGAGGCGGGAAAGCTCCTGGTTGAGCCTCTGGATCCGGGCCTGGGCTTCCCTTTCCAGCCTTTGGGCCTGGGCGGCCTCGGCCTCGAGGCTCCTCACCCGCTTCTCCTGGGTGGCCACGTCCTGGGCCAGGGCCAGGAGGGCGAGGGGGAGGAGGAGCCAGCTCCAAAGCCGCATCCTAGGCCTCCTTCAGATGGGCCCGGCTGGCCATGTAGGCCCCGCCTGCCCCCAGGAGAGCGGCCAGCAGGAGGACCAGGAGGGCGGTGCGGGCGAGGTCCTCCTGGCCCAGCACGGGCAGGAAGGGGAGGAGCCCCTGGAGGGCCCGGGCCAGGCCCAGGTAAAGCCCTCCTCCCGCCAGCACCGCAAGCACCCCGGCGCCCAGGGTGAGGAGGATCCCTTCCAGGACGAAGGGGGCCTGGATGAAGCGCCGGGTGGCCCCCACCAGGAGCATGATCCCCAAGGCTTCCTTGCGGCTTTCCATGGAGAGGCGGATGGCCCCCATGACGCTGAAAAAGGTGTTGAGGAGGAGAAGCCCCACCAGGAGGGCCATGGCCAGGCGGCTCCCCGAGAGCACCTGCACCAGGCGCTCGGTGAGCTCGCCCCCGTACTCCACCCCCTCCACCCCGGGAAGCCCCTTGAGGCGCTCTGCCACGGCCCGCACCGCCTCGGGGGTCTTCAGGCGGAGGCGCAGGGTGTCGGGCAGGGGGTTTTCCACCAGGTCCTTGGCCTGGGCCAGGTAGGGGTAGTCCAAGACCAGCTGGGCCAGGGCCTCTTCCTTGCCCTGGAGGCGCACCTCTCCCACCTCGGGCCAGGCCTGGATCTCGGTGAGGATGGCCTCCACGTTGGCATTTCCTTGTAAAAAAGCGGCCACTTCCAGCTCCCGCTCCAGGCTCTCCACCACCCTTTCCAGGTTCCAAAGGAGGAGGCCCAGGAAGTAGAGGAGGGCGAAGGAGACCAAGGCGGTGAAGAAGGTGGCGAGGCTGGCCGTGGGGTGGCGGAGGATCTGCCTTAGCGCCTCGCGGAGGGCGTACACGCCCCCCATCTTACGGCCTTGGGATGAGAAGCGCCTTTAGCGGGCCTTGTCCCTCAAATAGGCCAGGACGGTGTCCGCGTCCTGGAAGGGGTTGACGCTCCGCCAGATGCGCTCTATCCGTCCTTCCGGGTTCAGGAGGATGGTATCCCGGCTGTAGAAGCCAAAGAGGTTCCGCACGCCGAAGGCCCGGGCCAGGCGGCCCTCGGGGTCCGGGATCATCCCCCCTTTGAGGGCCAGCTTCTCCACGAAGTCGCACTGCTCCTGGGCGGGGTCGTGGCTCACTCCGTAGACCCTGGCCCCTAGGCGGGCGAAGGCCTCGTGGAGCTCGGAGTAGCGCTTGGCCTGGGCGGTGCACCCGGGGCTTTTGGCCTTGGGGTAGAACCAGAGGACCACGTAGCTTCCCCTAAGGTCCGCGGGGCGGCCATAGCTGTCCTTGGCCTCCAGGATGGGGGCCTTGTCCCCGGGGGCGAGGGCGGCGGCCCGGAGGAACCCCAGGAAGAGGAGAAGGGCGAGGGTGCGCATAGCCTAAGCCTAAGGGGGGTTGGGTCTGGGAAAGGTGGCGTGGTTGGCAAAGGCTGGCCTGCTCCCTTGCCGCAAAGGGGTGGGGTACCAAGGTAAGGGCATGCGGGCAGAGGTGCGCCCCTGCTCTTAGGGCACATTTGGCCGGAAGAGGGCCTTGCCCCTGGCCCTGAGGGCCTCTTGCCACGCCTCCAGGGGGAAGACCCCGCCCACGAGGCCCTCGAGGCCCTCAAGCTCCTTGAGGAGGGCCACCGCCTCCTTGAACTCCTCCCGGGTGTAGGTGTAGCTCCCCAGGAGGGCCACCTCCTTGAACCAGAAGGGGGAGAGGTCCGCCCACTCCAGGCCCGGGGCCCCCAGGAGGAGGACCCTCCCCCCTTCTTCCGCCAGGGTAAGGGCCTCCCGGAAGCCCTTCCCGCTTCCCGAGGCCTCCACCACCCAGGGAAAGCCCCCCCGGTGGCCCGCGAAGAGGAGGTAGCGGTAGCGCTTCGCCCTTTCCTGGAGGGCCTCCTTGGCGCTCCCGTAGACCAGGTCCGCCCCGAAGGCCCTTGCCCTCTCCGCCTGGTGGGGGTACTTGGCCACGGCGTACACCTTTCCCGCGAAGCCCAAGGCCCGGAGGAGGCGCACCGCCATGAGGCCGATGGTCCCCATGCCCAGGATGAGGACCTCCTCCGGCCAGGGCCAAAGCCTCTTGAGCCCCCGCAGGACCACGGCCAGGGGCTCGGCCAGGACCGCCCGCTCGTCCGGGACCCCGTCCGGGATGGGGTAGAGGCGCTCCTCCCGCGCGAAGACCCACTCCCCCCACCCCCCGGGCAGGTCCCGGTTGTAGCCCAGCATCCCCGGGGCCAGGACCCCTTCCGCCACGTTCTGGCAAAGCCCCTCCTCCCCCCGCTGGCACATGGGGCAAGGGGGCAGGCCCCGGTCGGCGCAGGCGAGGAGGGGGTTCACCGCCACCCTCTCCCCCTCCACCTCCCCCAGGACCTCGTGGCCCAAAACGGCGGGAAAGGAGAAGAAGGGGCTGATGGTGGGGGGGCTTTTCCCGTAGAGGAGGGCCAGGTCCGAGCCGCAGACCCCGGAGAGGAGGACCCTGACCTTGAGGAAGCCCGGCCTCTCGGGAAGGGGGACCTCCTCCAGCTTCAAGGGTAGAAGCCCCTTGGGAAAGCGCTTTCCCAAAAGCCTGGCCCCGAAGAAGCGGGGGAGGGAGGGGGTGTAGCGGAGGGCCTTCATGTCATGGGCACGGTGCGGATGAGCTTGCCATCAATCCTTTCCAGGATCTCCTCCAGGCTCCGGCCGGTGATGGTGAGGCCGTGGTTCCTGAGGCCCACCACCGCCCGGGTGGGGTCAGGGGCCTCCCGCACCTTCTCCGCCACCGCCTGGGCGAGCTCATACGTGCCGCAGGGGTAGTTGAAGGGGGTGGCGGGGACTCCCTCCATCCAGGCGTGGACGTGGAGGATGGCCCCCACCCCGGGGTGTTCCCGGTAGATCATCCAGTGCTCAATGGCGTCCACGCTCACCCGCCGGGGCTCCACCTGGGGCGGCACCGAGAGGAGGATGGCGTTTTTCTCGGGATCGTAGTCCTTCACCATGAGGATGTCCCGGCCGATCTCCTTGAGGTTCGCCTTGTCCACCCCGCTCGCCGACATCCAGAAGCGCCTTGCGTCCTTGCGCACGGAGAGGTTTCCGTAGGAAAGCCCCCCGATGCCGTAGAGCCTTTTCACGTGGCGGAGGTCCTCAGGAGGGAGGATCTCCTCTATGGGGAAGGGGGCGGGGAGGAGGTCCCACTCCTTGAGCTTCTTCCCCGCCCGGTACATGCTCTCCGTGAGCTCGTCTCCCTGCCAAAGCTCGGGCTCCAGGTCGGGGTCAAAGACGTTGGTGATGACCAGGCGGCTGCAGGCGATGGGCCTGAGGCGGCTCGCCACCCGCTCATGGAAGCCTTCCCCCTCCATCTCCCGGTAATGGCCCAGCTCCAGGGTGAGGAAGGCCACCCCTTCCCCGGGCACGTAGGCCAGGAGGACGTTGGAGAGGGATCGGACCAGGTAAGGGTAGAGGGTCTTGATGGGCTCCTGGGGAAACTGGGGAAGCTCCAGGACCGAGGCCACGAAGGTGGCCTGGGCCTTGCGGCGGTAGGGCTTGGGGTTCTCCTGCGTGATGGCGTTCAGGACCAGGTTGGGGGCCTCGGCATTGGGGTCATGGCGGAACCCCTGGGCCTCCAAGGCCCGCCCCACCCCCTCCAGGAGGCTTTGAACCCTGGGTGTCGGCTCGCCGTTAATGAGGTACTTCCACATGCTCCCTCCTTGTCCTGCCCTTAAGGCTACCGCATACTGGGCCTGTGGCGGAAGTCCTGCGGGTGCCCTTTGCGGGTCTTAGGGTGGGGCACTTCACCGACCTCGAGGCCCTCACCGGGTGCACGGTCCTCCTCCTGGAGGAGGGGGCGGTGGCGGCGGTGGATGTCCGGGGGGCGGCCCCGGGAACCAGGGAGACGGACCTCCTGGCCCCGGAGAACACGGTGGAAAGGATCCAGGCCCTCCTCCTCACCGGGGGAAGCGCCTTCGGCCTGGCGGCGGCCGAGGGGGTGGTGCGCTACCTCCGGGAAAGGGGCCTGGGGTTTCCCACCCCCGCGGGCCCGGTGCCCATCGTCCCCGCCGCCGTGCTCTACGACCTGGGGCGGGGTAAGGCTTTTAGGCCCCCGGGGGCGGAAGCGGGGTACCTGGCCGCCCTGGCCGCGGGGGAGGAGGTGGCCGAGGGGAGCGTGGGGGCGGGTACCGGGGCCCTGGCGGGCGGGGTCAAGGGGGGCCTGGGGATGGCGGGCTACCGCCTGGAGGAGGGGTACGGGGTTTGGGCCCTGGTGGCGGTGAACAGCCTGGGCCGCCCCTTTGACCCTCTCACGGGCAGGCTCTACGCCGAGGCTTTCCTCAGCGAGGAGGAGCGGGGGCTTCTTCCTGACCTCTCCCGCTACCGGGGCCAGCCCGAAGACTACCGCTACCCCTTCTTGATGGGCCAGAACACCACCCTGGCGGCGGTGGTCACGGACGCTCCCCTCAGCAAGGCCCAGTCCAGGCGCCTGGCCATCATGGCCCAGGACGGGATCGCCCGCGCCCTCCGCCCCGCCCACACCCCTTTGGACGGGGACCTGGTCTTCGCCCTGGCCCTGGGGGACGGGCGGGGGGTGGGGCTTCCCCTCCTCCTCCGCCTGGGGGCCTACGCCGCGGATGCCCTCGCCCGGGCCATCGCCCGGGGGGTGCTCCTGGCCGAGGGCCTGGGCCTGCCCACCTACCGGGAGCTAGCGGCCGGGGAAGGGGCTTAGCGTGACCTCCACCTGGAACACTTCCCCACCTCGGCGCACGGTGAGGCTAATGCGGTCCCCCACCTGGTGGCGGCGCACCTCGCGGAGGAGGTCTTCAAAGGTGTTGACGGGGACTCCCGCCACCTCCAGGATCACGTCGGGTACCCCGCCCGATTCCAGGCCCCGAAGCCCCGCCCGCTGGGCGGCCCCGCCCGGCACCACCTCCCCCACCACCACCCCTCCAGGGGGAAGGCCCAGCTCCCGGGCGAGCTCGGGGGTCAGGGCCCGGGGGCCCCGGAGGCCCAGGTAGGGCCAGTAGCTCCGCTCCCCCCTCTCCAGGGCCAAAAGGACCTCTCCCCGGCCGAAGAGGGGGGTGAAGTAGCTGCGGAAGCCCTCCTCCGTCTGGCCGATGGCCACGGCCACGCCGAGGACCTTGCCCTCGGCGTCCAGGACCGGCCCCCCCGAGTCCCCGGGGGAGAGGGGAAGGGAGGTCTCCACCAGCCCCTGGGGGAGAAAGGCGGAGGGGCTGGTCTGAAGGCGGATCACCCGGCCATAGCGGGGGGCGATGAACTGGCCCCGGCCGTTGCCGATGTGGAGGATGGCCTCCCCCGCCTCGGGCCGCCGCACCGTCTCCAGGGGGAGGGGCGGGGCGGGCGGGGAGGCCTCGGTGGCCAGGACCGCCAGGTCCAGGGGTTCGGCGAAGCCCAGGAGGCGGGCCTCCTTACGGGTACGGTCCGCCAGGAAGAGGGTGAAAGGCCCCCCCTCGGCCACCACGTGGTAGGCGGTGAGGACGAGGCCTTGGGCGTAGAAGAAGCCCGTGCCCCGGCCACCTTCGGGGCCCTCTATCCGCAGGACGGCGGGGTGGGCTTTGGTGTAGACCTCCTGCAGGGTTTCCGGACCCGCTTGGATGGGCTCGGTCCAGAGGACCGGGGGTCCCTTGGTGAGGAGGAGGTTCAGGGCGAGGAGGAGGGGCAGGAGGAGGATAAGGCCGCCCAGTTTCCGCATACCCTCATTCTGGCCCCAGGTTCTGGCAAGAGGGTGGCCCCGGGCACGTTCGGGACCCTCTGGCCTAAAGGCCTTCTTCCTCCACCAGGCGCAGGAAGGCGGTTACCACTTCGGGGTCAAACTGCTTGCTCGCCTGCTCCTGGAGGTAGGCCAAGGCTTTCGCCCGGGGCCAGGCGCGGCGGTAGGGCCGGTCGGAGGTGAGGGCATCGTAGACGTCCACCACGGCGAAGATTCGGGCAGGAAACGGGATGGCTTCCCCTTTCAGGCCCCGGGGGTAGCCGGAGCCGTCCCAGCGCTCGTGGTGGGCGTAGGGGATCTCCAGGGCCTTCCTGAGGAAGGGGATGCCGGAGAGCCACTCGTGGGCGTAGACGGGGTGCTTTCTCATCACCGCCCACTCCTCCTCGGTGAGAGGGCCGGGCTTGAGGAGGATGGCGTCGGGAATCCCCAGCTTGCCCACATCGTGGAGGATGGCCCCCCGCCGGATGTGCTCCAGGTCCTCCTCGGGCACCCCCAGGGCCAGGGCCAGGCGCAGGGTGAGCTCCGTGACCCGCTCCGTGTGGCCCGCGGTTTCCTGGTCCCGGAGCTCCACGGCCTTGGCCCAGCCCCAGAGGGTGAGGTCGTACGCAGCTTCCAGTTCCCGCTGGCTCCGTTGCAGGGCCTGAAAGGTGAGGGCGTTGTCCAGGGCGATGGTCCCCTGGCCCACCAGGGCCTCGAGGAACTCCTCCTCTTCGGGGGCCAGGTCCCAGGGCCTGCGGGTGAAGGCAGCCAGGACCCCCAGAAGCCGCCCCTTGGCGAAGAGGGGGTAAGCCTCTTCGGCGACCAGACCCTCCTCCAGGGTGAAGCTGGGGTGGGCCCCCGGTTCCTGGGAAAGGTCCGCCACCTGGACCACCCGCCCCTCCAAGGCCGCCCGGCCCACGTGCCCCACCCCCAAGGGGATGCGCTGGGGTAGGCGGTCCTTGGGGGTCAGGAAGCCCTTGGCCCCCTGCAGGACCAGGGCTTTTTCCTCCTTGCGGTAGAGGAAGAGGGCCACCGCATCCAGGGGCAGGCGGAGGGCCTGGGCCAGAAAGACCTCCAGGGTGGGCCCCAGGTCCAAGGAGGCGGCGGTGGCCTGGTCCACGGCCCTGAGGGCTTCCAGATGCTCCAGCCGCTGGGCCAGCTTCTCGCGCAGGCTTGCCCTACGGAAAGCGTTGCCCATGGCCTCGGCCAGGATCTGGGCCCGCTCCACCTCCCTGGGCCCAGGAATGTGGGGATGGGGCCAGGAGAGGAGGAGCACCCCGACGGCCTCCTTTCCCGCCAAAAGGGGGAGGGCCAGGCCGCTATGGCCCTCGGGGATGAGGGGCCGGGCGACCTCCCGGGTGCGGGGGTCGTTCTTGAGGTCGGGGCTCAGGACCACCTCCCCGGCCAGGGCCCGGGCCACCAGGCTCTTCTCGGCGGGGGTAGGGGCGGGGGGAAGGCCCTCCAGCCATCCCCGGCAGACCTCCGCGGCGAGCCTCGGGGGGTTGCCTTCGTAGAGGAGCAGGCCACCGGCCTGGGCCTCCAGGATGGCCATCGCCGTGTCCAGGCCCCGTTCCATCATCTCCTTTAGGTCCTGGCTTTGCCTTAGGGCTATACTCAGCCGGGCGAAGCCCTCGAGGGTGAGTTCCCGCTCCTTGGCCTCGGTGATGTCCAGGCCTATCCCCAGAATGGCGGGCTTCCCCGAAAGCTCCACCCGGGCGGCGGAGAAGTCCAGCCAGCGCACCTCCCCTTCTTTGGTCAGGATGCGGAAGGGGTAGTGGACGGGCACACCTTCCCCCCGGAGGCGGGCCAGGCCCTGCTTCCGGACCAGCTCCCGGTCCTGGGGGTGGACGAACTCCCAGATGGGCCGGGATCGCACCTCCTCCAGGGAGTACCCCGTGAGGCGCAGGGCTTCAGGGTTGACGTAGACCAGCCGGGCGGTTTCGGGCTGCTCAGCGCTTTCCGCCTGCCAGATCAGGATGAAGGCTGGGGCGGTTTCCGCCAGGGTGCGGAAGCGGGCTTCTGACTCGCGGAGGGCGGCTTCCCGCTTTTTTTCCTCGGTGGAATCCCGCTTGATGGCGATAAAGTGGGTGATTTCCCCGTTTTCTTGCACCGGGGTGATGGTCATGCGCTCCGTGTAAAGGGAGCCGTCCTTGCGGCGGTTCACGATCTCGCCCCGCCACACCTGGCCGGAAAGGATGGTGTCCCAGAGGTGTTTGAAAAAGGCCTGGTCATGAACCCCGGACTTGAGGAACCGGGGGTTCTTGCCCAAGGCCTCCTCGGGGGCGTACCCCGTCATCTGGGTGAAGGCGGGGTTTGTCCACAGGATGCGCCCCTCGCGGTCGGTGAGGAGCATGGCCTCGTGAGAGGCTTGTAGGGCCCTTTCCAGAAGCCTCCGGGTGGCCTCAGCCTGGAGCTTTTCGGTGATGTCTATGGCCACCACCAGGACGGCAGGCCGGTTGGCGTATTCTATGGCGTGGGAGTGGATTTCCACCAGGATTTCCCGGCCGTCCTTGAGCCGGTGGGTCCAGGGTCCGGAGTGTTCCAGGGGTTTTCGGGGCCCCTTGAGGTTTTCCAGCAACCTCTGCCTCTCCCTCTCTGGGCGTATCTGGAGGATGTTCATGGAAAGGAACTCTTCCCGGGTGTACCCGTACTTGGTTGTGGCCGCCTCGTTGACCTCCAGGAAGCGGTAGGTTTCCAGGTTGTAGACCCACATGGGCAGGGGATGGGCCTGAAAGAGGAGGCGAAAGCGCTCTTCCTGGGCTGTCTCTAGGGTTACGTCGTAGGTGTAGCCGGTGAGGAGGTGGGTTTCCGGGTAGTAGATGACCGTGTCCCGGAGCCAGACCCAGGCCCCTTTCGTTCCGTGGCGAAAGCGGTAGGTGTGAACCTGCACTTCACCTGGCTCCGCTACCGCCCGGCGGCCGGTGGCCTCGAGCCCGGCCCGGTCCTCGGGATGGACTTGGGAAAAGAAAAAGGCGGGGTCGGCGAGGAGGCGTTCCACCGGGTAGCCCAGGAGGGCCTCGGCTTGCTTGGAGCTGATGTAGTGGAGGGGGGCGTAGGCGGGGTCTTCTCCCTCCGCCACCTGTAGCTGGAAGACTATACCGGGGAGGGCGTCAAGGACGCTTTCCAGGCGGGCCTGGTGCCTGACCAGCTCGGTGACGTCCTGGACCTTGAGGACGATGGCACCCACCGCTTCGTCCTGGAGGAGGTTCCTGCCCCACACCCGCACCGCCCGCACCCCGCCCTCCTTGTCCAGGATGCGCAGGCGGTACTCCAGGGTGGCTCCCGGGTGGCGGAGGAGGTCCTCGAGGGCCGCTTCGCCCAGGGGTCGGTCTTCAGGATGAATGTAGTCCAGAATGAGCGGCCCTGGCCCCGGGTCTTCCCAGGGAAGGTAGCCCAGCACCCCGGTCACGTTGGGGGAGACGTAGCGGATGCGCCCCTTTTCGTCCAGGAGGTACACGATCTCCCTTCCGTTTTCCAGAAGGGCTTGGAGACGGTGGGCTGAGGTCTTTTCGGCTTTGGTTCGGGCCTGCTCCGCCCGGGTCTCCCTACGGGCCAGGAAGTACACCAGAAGCCCGGAAAGAAAGACAAAGGTGAGCCCCTTGCCCGTTTGCCAGCGGGTGAGCACCTCGGCTTCGGGAAAGAGGAGCAGAAGAAGGCGGTCGCTTCCCAGGATCCAGAACAAAGCAAAAAGACCGTAGGCCCAGGCGATTTTTCCGGCGGCGCTCAGCCCCATGGCGTACCCGGTGTATTGTACACCCTGGGGGGCCCTGGGGGGCCCAGCAGGTACCCCTGCCCCAGGGGAAAGCCCAGGCCCTTCAGGTAGGCCAGGGTGGCCTCGTCCTCTATGCCCTCGGCCACGGCGGAAAGCCCCAGGGCTTGGGCCAAGGCCAGGACGGCGGCCACCAAGCGGGCGGCGGGGCTTTGGGGGTCTGGGGGGCTTCCCAGGGCCTGCGTGAAGACCTGGCCCAGCTTGAGGCCGTCCACGGGGAAGGCCACCAGGCGCTCCAGGCTGGAGTAGCCGCTTCCGAAGTCGTCCAGGAAGACCCCGACCCCAAGTTCCCGCAGGAGGCGCAACGCCTGGGTGGCGTCCCGCCCCCTTTCGTCAGGGATGAGGGCGGTTTCCGTGACCTCCAGGACCAGGGCCTTTGGGGAACATCCCGTTTCCTCCAGGACCTGGGCCACCAGGCTGGGGTAGCCGGGCTGGAGGAGCTCCTGGGGGCTCACGTTCACGTGCACGGGAAGGCCGTGCTCCCTCCTTTCCCGGCAGGCTTGCCGCAACACCCAGGCCCCCAGCTCGGGCATGAGGTGGTGCCGCTCCGCCAGGGGGATGAACTCGCCGGGGGGCGCCTTGGGCCAGCGGATCAGGGCCTCGAGGGCTACGGTTTTCCCCGTGGCCAGGTCCACGATGGGCTGGTAGAAGAGGGTGAGTTCGCCCCCGTCCCTGGCCAGGGTCTCCCGCAGGGCCTCCACCAGGGCCATCTCCCGGCGCAGGACCTCCTGGAGCTGGGGCTCGTAGAAGGCCAGCTGGTTCTTGCCCTCGGCCTTGGCCCGGTAGAGGGCCAGGTCGGCTCGTTGCAGGAGTTCCCCGGGAGAAAGCCCCCTTTCTCCCAGGGCGATGCCGATGGAGGTGGTGAGGTGGTAGGTGCGCTTGGCCAGGGGCAGGGGGAGGCGCACCACCTGCAAAAGCCTTTTCCCCACCTGGATGGCCTCCTCCACCCCCCTGATGCCCGGCAGGAGGACCAGAAACTCGTCCCCGCCCTGCCGGGCCACCAGATCCCGGGGCCTCAGAGCGGTGCGCAAGCGGGCGGCTACGGCGCGGATGACCTCGTCCCCGGTGGCGTGGCCCTCCAGGTCGTTCACCAGCTTCAGCCCGTCCAGGTCCAGGTACATGACCGCCAGATGGGGCCCTTGGCTAAGGGCCTGCGCCAGCTTCTCCAGGAAGTAGAGGCGGTTGGGCAGGCCGGTCAGGGGGTCGTGGTAGGCCAGGTGCTGCAGCCTGCCCTCCAGCTCCAGCCTCCTGAGGAGGAGGCCCAGCTGGCTGGCGAAGGCCTGGGCCAGCTCCAGGTCCAAGGGGGTGAAGGCGTCCTGCCGCTCCAGGTTGTCCAGGTACAAGAAGGCCTTGCACTCCCCGGCCAGGTAGACGGGCACCGCCAGGACGGCCTGGATCTCCCGCACCCTTCCCGCCTCCTCCATCACCCTTCTCCGCTTGGGGTCCAGGCGGCGGTTGAAGCGCAAAAGGTCCCTTTGGGTGAAGACCTGGGCCTCCTGGTGGCCGGTGAGGGAGAGGGGTTCTTCTGGGTGGAGGCGGACCTGGCGGAGGGCCTCGAGGTCGTACCCGTGGGCGGCCACGAAGTGGTAGTGGCCGTCCTCCTTGAGGATGGTGACGCTTCCCGCCTGGGCGCTGGGAATGGTGTTCATGGCGGCCTCGAGGATGAGGCCGAAGACGGACTCGGAAAACCCCTCGGCCACCAGGGTTTCGTAGACCCGCAGGAGGTTCCTGCGGAAGGCGCTCCAGCGGGCCTCCCTCTCTTGGGCGAGAAGCCGCTCCTTCAGGTCCACGCCCAGGGCCAGGACCTCGAGGGCCTCGCCGCCGGGGCCGGGCACCGCCAGCAGGGTCCACTCGGCGGGGTTTTCCCCGTGGGTGGTGGCCATCTGGGGCCGCCCCGGCTGGGCCAGAACGCCTTCTAAGGGCAAGGGAAGCCCCTGGGGGAAGGCCTTCTTGAAGGCAGGATTAGCCCAGAGAAGCCTGCCTTCCGGGGCCATGCGGGCCACGTAGAAGGGGGAGAGCTCCAAAAGGCGCTCCGTGAAGCGGTGGACCTCAAAGAGGTCCAGGGTGCGGGCCAGGGCCTCGGCCACCTCTTTTAAGAAGCCCGCCTCCTCCGGGGTAAAGGCCCTTTCCCGCTCACAGTCGTCCACCCCCAAAAAGCTCCAAAGCCTCTCCTCCACCCAAATGGGCACCGCCAGGAGGCTTTGGATCTCCTGGGCCTCCAGAAGGGGCCTTTCTTCTTCGGGGAAGGTGCGCACGGGCCCGCTTATGGCCCCGTCCCGCAAAAAGGCCTCCAGCCAGCGGCCGTAGCCCGCTTCTCCCAGGGGCAGGTTCTGCAGGGCGGGGTTCTGGATCTGGGGAGCGGCCCCGGGGCCCGCCCACTCCGCCAGCTGGGAGGTGTACCAGCGCCCCTCCCGCTCCTCCAGGCGAAAGAGGTAGGCCCGGTGGGCCTGGAGGGCCTGGCCCAGGGCCTCTAGGGTTAAAGGAAGGCCGGAGAGACCTTGCCGCAAAAGGGGCAGGAGGACCTGGTGCCGGTCCATAACCGAATCCCCTCTAGTATACGCCTCGGGCATCTGGGAAACCCCTCAGGGCCCCACCTGGAGGCGCACCCGGCCTCCCGGGGGCACCTCCAGGGTGAGGGTCAGCCTGCCCCGGCCCGAGAGGACGTGGGTGCCCGCCTGCAGGGGCAGGTTGGCCACAAGGGCCTGGCCCTCCACCTCCACCCTAAGCTCCCACTGGGTGTTGGCCACCAGCCTGAGGGTGTGGACCCCGGGCCCAAGCTCCAGCGCGGACACCCTAGGGCCTTCCGCCTCCGCCAGGCGGATCCCCACCACGGCGGGGATACGGATGCCCACGCCCACGCTAGCGGCGCTTTGGGCCAGGGCCACGCCCCCCACCAGGATCAGGAGGGCTAAGACCAGGTGCCGCATACCCACCTCCTCGGGGGAGGTGGCGCAAGGGTCGGCGGCATAGCCAAGCTATAGCGTCCGGCCGGTTGCGCCACTGGCTCCCCGTGTCCCTTGGCGCCCATCTTGGGATTCACGGTTCCTCGCCTCCGAACGCCCTAAAAACCTTAGGGCCAGGCTGGGCGCCTGGCCGGCAGAGGGGAAAAAAGAACAAACCCTAGCTGCCCTCGGCCGGTTGCGCCACTGGCTCCACCTGCCCCAGGCGCCCAGATTGCAGGGCAGGCTTCCTCGCCTCCGAGGTGCCTTTAGGGGGCTAGCGCCCCTAGCCTTAGGATACTCCCGGAGCCGCTCTTTGGGAAGGGGTCTCCCACCCCACCGCGGCGGGGCCCGTCCTTTGGGGCCTAGGCCAGCACCGCGACCCCCTGGGCCTTGGCCTGGTACATGCGGGTGTCGGCGGCGGAGAGGAGCTCGTCCGCCGTTTTCCCATCCTCGGGGAAGGTGGCGAGGCCGATGTTGACCCCGAGGCAGAGGCCGTCAAAGCAGAGTTTCCCGATGGCCTTGGCGTAGCGGAAGGCGGCCTTTATAGCCCCTTCCTTCCCGGTGTGGGGAAAGAGGGCGGCGAACTCGTCCCCGCCCCAGCGGAAAATCTTGTCCCCGTTCCGCCTTTCCCCCAGGAGGGCCTCGGCCACCTTCCTTAAGGCGAGGTCCCCCACGGCGTGGCCCAGTCGGTCGTTCAGCTTCTTGAAGCCCGTAAGGTCCAAAACGGCCAGGGAAAGAGGGTAGCCGTAGCGCTCGGCCCGCTTCAGCTCCTCCAGGAAGGCCTGCTCAAAGGCCCTCCGGTTGGGGAGGCCCGTCAAGGGGTCGGTGAGGGCGGCTTCCAAGAGGAGCTTCCGGGTGCGGCTTTCGTGAAGCAGGGTGGCCAAGGGGGCGGCAAAGAAACGCGCCGCTTCCAGGGAATCTTCGCCAAAGGCCTGGGGGTCGTGGAGGTTATCCAGGTTCAGGTAGGCCAGGACCTGGCCCTTATGGGGAATGGGGAGGCAGAGGTTGGCCTGGATCTCCGTGGCCCTTCCCGCGGTGTCCATGACCTCGGGGGGGGCGGTCTCGTGGCTGATCTCGGCGATGGGGCGCTCCGTGGCGCTCAGGACCCGGGGCTCGCCCCTCAGGGCCTCCTCCCGGCTCCGGCCGTACCAGAGGAGCTGGGCCTCGAGGCCGAAGGTCACCCCCTTGAGGCCCTTCAGGTCGTACCCCACCGCCGCCCGGAAGCGGTAGACGCCCTCCTCCAGCACGAGGAGGCTTCCCGCCTCCGCCCCGGGCACATACCGAACGGCCACCTCCAGGACCTCCGGGTAAAGCGCCTCCAGGGGCTTTTCCAAAAGGTCCAGGAAGAGGCGGTTCACCGCCTGGTGCCGGGCTCTTTCCGTGAGGCGCTCCAGCCCCAGGCTCAGGGTGCGGCAGGCAGAAAGGAGGAGGTCCACCTCCGCCCTGCGCCAAGGGCGCGCTTCCCGCTGGCCCAGGACCAGCACCCTGCGGCTTCTCGGGGCGCCTGGGGAGGGGACGGGCAGGGCGGCGAGGGTACGCCAGTCCAGGGCCTGGAGGGCGGGAACCCCCTGGCTTTCCTCGGGGTAGCGGGCGGTGAAGAGGGGGCTTCCCGTCTCGTAGACCCGCCAGGCGAGGCTCACCCCAAAGGGCAGGCCCTCCTCCAGCACCCGGAGGAGGCTTGCCTCCCGCACGCCGTGGGAGGCCAGGGTCTGCATCCGCGCGCCCCGGACTTCCCAGAGGGTCCCCGACTCCAGGCCTAAGGAGGTTACGAGAAGGGCGAGGGCTCCCTCTGCCGCCTCCTCCAGGGTCTCGGCCCTCGCCAATCCTTCGGCAAGCTCGGCCAGGATTCTCCGCTCCTTAAGGTCCGCCAGGCGGGAAAGCTGGAGGCTGACCGCCTGGGCAAAGCGCCTAAGGCCCGCTACCTCCTCGGGGAGGAAGGGTTTTGGGCGCTCCAGGTTGAGCACCGCCACCGCGTCGCCCTGCTCAAAAAGGGGCAGGGCGAGCTCGGAAAGCACCTCCTGACCGGGGGGAGCGATGTAGGCGGGTTCTTTGCGCACGTCGGGGATGTAAATGGGCCGCCCCTCCCGGAAGGCCCGGCCCACCACCCCGGTTCCCGGAATCCAGTCCAAGCCTATGGGCGGTCGGCTGGCAAGCCGGCGAAACCCACCCCCCTGGGGCACCCAGACCCCCACGTGCCCCCTTTCCCCCAGGGCAAAGAGGCGCTCCGGGAGGCTTTTTAGCAGGGCCTCCCGGTCCTCCGCCTGGGGGAGGGCCTCGAGGGCCGAGGCCAAAAGCCTCTCTACCCGGGCCAGGCTTTGGGCGCGGCGGTGGGCCCTCCGCAGGCTTTTCCCCACCTGGTGGGCGAGGAGGGCCGAGAGGAGGAGGAGGGCCAGGGCTACCCCGCTGAAGGGGGGAAAGAGGGCCAGGGCGCTTGCGGCGAGGGCGCTGGCCAGAAGCCCCCAGGGGAGGCCGTACACGCTGGCCACCACCGCCACCGCGATCATGAACCAGGGGAGGATGTAGGGATCCGTGTAGCCCAAAACCCCAGCCAGGAGCCCCATAAAGAGGGAGCCCAAGGCGATCACGGGGTAGGGCAGGACCATGTTTGGTCCATTTTACAAGAGCCTTGCCCTTTGCCTAGGGGGTAGGGGCCAGGGCCAGGTAGCCCAGGGCCCTTTCCGCCGCCTTCCTACCCGAGCGCACCACCTCGGGGAGGCCGACCCCCTCCAGGTAGTTCCCGGCCAGAAAGAGCCCCGGGGCCTTGAGGAGGGCCATTTCCAACCTTTCCCTCCGCTCCAGGTGCCCCACCCGGTAGGCGGGCATGCCCTCGGGGAAGCGGAAGACAAAGGTGCGTTCCGCCCGCACCTCCTGGCCCAGGAAACGGCGCAGGTCCTCCAGGGCCACCCTGGCCAGCTCCCCCTCGGAAAGCCTGGCCACCTCCCCCGAGAAATAGGCCCGCACCAGGGACCAGTCCTCCGGGGCCCTCCCCGGCCATTTGTTATGGGTCCAGGTAAAGCCCCTCACCCTGTACCCTTCCCCCGGAGCCACGAGAAGCCCGTGCCCCTGCACGGGCAAGGCCTCGGGGAAGGCCAGGCTCACGGTGGCGGCCGGGGTGTGGGGGATGCCCTTAAGAAGGGCGGTGGCCTCGGGGAGGAAGGGCCTCATGAGGCTTGCCGCCACGGGGGCAGGGGTGGCCAGGATCACTGCCTCCACCTCCAGGGGTCCCCTGGGGGTGTGGAGGCGGTACCGGCCACCCAGGGGCTCGAGGGCTAATAAAGGGGTGGCCAGGAGGATTCTTTCCGCCACCTCCTCGGCAAGCTTCCGCGTTAGGGCGGAAAGCCCCTCTTGGAAGGAAAAGAACAGGCTTCCCCCTTCCCGGCTTCCCCGCATTTTTTTCGCCCGCATGGCCCCCAGGATGAGGCTTCGGTGCTTCCGCTCCAGGTCCAAAAGCTGGGGGAAGGCCGCTCGCATGGAGAGTTCCTCGGGTTCCCCTCCATAGATGCCTCCCGCCAGGGGTGCCACCAGGGCGGCGAAGACCTCGGGGCCAAGCCTCCGTTCCACGAACTCCTTCAGGCTCTCGTCCTCCTTGGCCCCCCGGGGGAGGAAAAGGTCGTATAGGGCCCTGAGCTTCCCGGAAAGGGAGAGGAGGGAGGTGCGGGAGAGCCCCTTGAGGTCCCCCGGGATGATCTGCAGAAGCCCCTCGGGGAGGGGGTGGGCCTTTCCCTTGCGCAGGATGTAGGCCGCGGGCTTGGCGGGGAGGGTGCCGATGGGCGTGAGGCCGAAGCGCTCCCCTAACTCCAGGACCTCCTTCTTGTAGCGCACGCTGGCGTCCGGGCCCCCTTCCACCAGGAAGCCCTCCCCCTTGTGGGTGCGCACCTTGCCCCCCAGGCGGGGGCTTGCCTCCAGGAGGAGGAAGTCCACCCCCGCCTCCTTCAGGGCCAAGGCGGCGGAAAGCCCCGCCCATCCTCCTCCCACCACGGCTACCTGAGCCACGCTGCCTCCACCAGCTCCTTAAGCACCTGGATGTAGTCCAGATCGGCGTTGAGGCTCCGGGCCCGGATGAGCCTTAGTCCCACCTCCTGGGCGGTGGCCTGGGCCTCGAGGTCCAGGTCGTAGTAGACCTCCAGGTGGTCGGCGGGGAAGCCCACCGCCTGGACCACCACCTCCTCAAAGCCCTCCTCCCTTAGGGCCCTTAAGTGCTCGTTGATGTCGGGCCCAAGCCAGGGCTCGGGGGTGCGCCCCGCGGACTGGTAGGCCACGCTAAAGCGGGGCAGGGCAAGCCTCTTGGCGATGAGCTCCGCCGTCCTCTCCACCTGCCGGGGGTAGGGGTCGCCCCGTTCCACCGCCGAGAGGGGGATGGAGTGGGCGGTGAAGACGTAGGCGGCCTTCCTGGGCTCCCTAAGCCGCCATATGGCCTCCTCCAGCCTCCTGGCGTAGGCGGCAATCAGGCTGGGATGGGCCTCGTAGCTTTCCACCCAGACCATCTCGATGGGCTCGGGGAGGGACTTTAGGGCGGCTTCCACCTTCTCCTGGTACTCCGCCACGCTCCTTAGGGAGTAATGGGGGGCGGCCACGATGGCCACCGCCCGCCTCACCCCATCCTCGTGCATGGCGGCGATGGCCTCCCCGATGGAGGGATGCCAGTGCTTGGTGCCCACGTAGACCCGGGCCGGCCCCTGGGGGATGCGGGGGCCGAAGGGGCCCAGGAGGCGCTTGGGGTAGGCGGGGGCCTCGAGGTTCAAAAGCGCCTGGAGCCTGATGGCCTGAACCAGGGTGATTTCGTTCAGGGGGCTTTTGCCGATGGCGTGGTAGCGCTCTTCCAGCTCCCTCACCAGCTCCTCGGAAGGACGCCTTCCCCGGCGGATGTCCGTGTAGTAGGGTTCGATCTCTTCCGGGGTGTAGGGGGTGCCGTAGGCCATGAGGAGTACGTTCATGCTGCTTCCTCCTTTTCCTTGAGGAGTTCTACCACATAGCGCACGTGTTCCACCGGGGTGCCGGGCAGGATCCCGTGGCCCAGGTTGAAGATGTGCCCGGGCCGGGAGGCG
This sequence comes from uncultured Thermus sp., assembly GCA_947085095.1. Classification (GTDB taxonomy): domain Bacteria; phylum Deinococcota; class Deinococci; order Deinococcales; family Thermaceae; genus Thermus. The sequence goes on from CAMTVD010000002.1 coordinate 49,245, forward strand.
TTTTCCGCAAGGATCCTTTCCACCTCCCGCCGGATTACCTCCTTGGGGGCGAAGAGGATCACGGGGTCCAGGTTGCCCTGGATGGGGGTTTCCCCCAGCGCCTCCCGGGCCCAGGGGAGGGGGGTGTGGTGGTCCAGGCCCATCACGTCCCCTCCGGCCTCCTGCATCTCCTTAAGAAGGCCCATGGTCCCCACCCCGAAGTGGATCACGGGCACCCCAAGGGGCCTTAGCTCCTGGAAGAGCCTGGCCATGTGGGGCTTCACGTAGCGCCGGTAGTCCGCAGGGGATAAAGCCCCCACCCAGGAGTCGAAGACCTGGAGGAGATCGGCCCCCGCCTCCACCTGGGCCTTCAGGTAGCGGGCCATGGCCTGGGTGAGCTTGGTGAGAAGCCGGTGCCAGAGGGCTTCCTCCCGGTACATAAAGGCCTTGACCTCCTTGAACTGGCGGCTCGGCCCGCCCTCGATGAGGTAGCTGGCCAGGGTGAAAGGAGCCCCGGCGAAGCCGATGAGGGGCACCTCAAGCTCCCTTTTCAGGAGGCGGATGGTTTCCAGCACGAAGGGCACGGCCTCCTCCGGCTCCAGGGGCCTTAGGGCCTCCACCCCCTTGGAGTCCCGGATGGGCCGGTGGATGACGGGGCCTTTGCCCTCCACCAGGTCCAGCTCCACCCCCATCCCGTAGAGGGGGGTGGTGATGTCCGCAAAGAGGATGGCGGCGTCCACGCCAAGCTGCTTCACCGGAAGAAGGGTTACCTCGGCGCAGACCTCAGGGTTCTGCACGATCTCCGGTAGGGTGTAGCGCCGCCGGATCTCCTGGTACTCCTTCTGGTAGCGCCCCGCCTGGCGCATGAACCAGACGGGGGGCCTCGAGGTGGGCCTGCCCCGGGCCGCCTGGAGGATGAGGTCGTTCACGCCCTCCATGCTAGCATGGGGCATGCGCTTCCTTTTTTTCCTCCTAACCTTAAGCCTAAGCTTATCCCCCTTTGCCCGAGCCCAGGAAGACCCCGTGGTGGCCCAGGTGGGGCCCGAACACATCACCAAAAGCCAGTTTGAGCTCCGCTTTGGCCTCTTCGCCAAAAGCGCACTCCGGCAGCTTGGCCTCCCCGACTCGGAGGAAACCCGCGCCCTCCTGGCTCAGTACCGGGCCCCTTACCTGGAGGCCCTGGCGGAGGAGCGGGCGCTTCTCTTGCTGGCCAGGCGCCAGGGTTTTTGGCCCATGCCCGACAGCGTGGAGGCCCGGGTGGCGGAGCTCGTGAAGGCCTTTCCCGAGGAGGAGGCCCTGCGGAAGGCCCTGGAAGGGGCAGGGGTGCCCGACCTGGCCACCTACCGCACCCTCCTGGCCGAGGCCATGGCCCTCGAGGCTCTGGAAGCCCATTACCGCATGGAGCTTAAGGTTTCCCCAGCGGCCCTGAAGGCCCTTTGGCTCCTTTCCCCGGAGTACCGCCACCCCGCCCTCTACTGCGCCCGGCACATCCTGGTGCCCACCCTGGAGGAGGCCAGAGAGGCCCTGGCCCGCCTGGAAAAAGGGGAGGCCTTCCCAGAGGTAGCCCAGGCCCTTTCCCACGACCCCGGCTCCAAGGAGGCGGGTGGGGACCTGGGGTGCGAGCCGGAGGGCACCTACATCCCCGCTTTTGAGAAGGCCCTCCTCCTCCTGAAGCCCGGCCAGGTGTCCGCCCCGGTGCAGACCGAGTACGGCTTCCACCTCATCCTCCTGGAGCGGGTGGTGCCCCCGGGCCGCTACCCTCTCGAGGCGGCCCTCCCGGAGCTGGAGGAGGCCCTCAAGGCCCGGGCCTGGGAGAAACTGGCCCAGGCCCTCGTCCGCCCCATCCCCATCCGGCTCTTTCCCGAGCGGCTATAGGGTGAGGAGGAGGGCCTCGTCCCCCAGGGGGCTTTGCGCCAGGCATAGGGCCTCCCCGGGGGCGTAGATCCCGCTTCTCCCCTCAAAGGAGAGGGAGAGGATCCTGCCGTTCAGCATGGGGTTCAAAAGGAGCCGCAGGTTCTCCCGGCCCAGAAGCCTCTCCCGGGCCGAGGCCAGCCAGACCTCCCCCTCTTTCCGCTTGGGGTCCCGGGGCCAGGGCCTCTCCCAGGAAGCGGGGTTGGCGGAGGGTTGCAGGAGGACCTCCGCCCCCAGGGCGTCCAGGCGGGACAGGTGCTTTTCGTAAAACCCGTCCAGGCAGATCAGGATGCCCACCCGCCCCGCCCGGGTTTCCACCAGGTGGGGGCCGAAGTGGCCCCTTAGGAGCCAGCGCTCAGGGGGCATGAGCTCCATCTTGGGCACCTGGGCCAGGAGGCGGCCCTCTGGGTTATAGAAGAGGGCCAGGTTCTGGAAGAAGGGGGTGCGGGCGAAGCGCCCCCGGGAAAGCTCCTCCTCGTAAGGGGGAGAGAGGAGGGTCCCCGAAAGGAGATGGGTTCCGAAGGTCCTCGCGGCCTCGGCCATGACCCGGTGGAAGACCCCGTAGGCCTTCCTCGCCCGCCGCCAGGGGAGAAAGGGGTATTTGAGCAGGTCTTTCCAGCGGAACCCCTCCTCCAGGTGGAGGAGCAGGGGGAGGCCGAAGAGTTCGGGGAAGGCGGTGAGCCTGGGAGCTGGGGTTCCCTCCAGGGGTTTGAGGAGGGCGAAGACCCTCTCCCGGAAGGCTTCCTCCGTGCGGTAGGCCTCGGGCCTGACCTCTGCCTGGACCACCAGCAGGGTGCGGAAGGGCACCCCCTAAGTCTAAAGGCTTTGCACCACCATGTAGGCCCCCATGACCACCAGAAAGAGGGCGAAGCCCCGCTTCAGGGATGCCTGGGGCAGCCTCACCGCCAGCCTTCCCCCAAGGAGGCTCCCCAGGGTGCCCACCAGGAGGAAAAGCCCGGCGATGGTGAAGTTCACGGAAAGCCCCTGGGCGGGGAGGAGGTGGAGGTACTTGTAAAAGCCGGCGAAGGACTTGATGGCGATGATGAAGAGGCTGGTGCCCACCGCCAGGTGCATGGGAAGCCTTCCCAGGAGGACCAAAGCCGGCACGATGAGAAACCCGCCTCCCACCCCCACGAAGCCGGTGAGGGCCCCCACCCCCGTACCCTCCAGGACGATCTTCCAAGGCTGGCGCTTTGGGGCCCCCTGGGGGCGCAAGGGGGTGGGCCGGGCCATGAAGTAGGCGGCGAGGAGCATGACCAGGGCGAAGGTGAGGAGCTGGACCTGCCCGGAGACAAACTGGGAGGACCAGGCCCCCAGGTAGGTGCCCGCCATACCAGGAAGGCCGAAGAGGAGGACGTTGCGCCAGTCCACCAGGCCCTGTTTAGCGTAGGGGATGGCCCCCAGGAGGGCGATCCCCCCCACGATGAGGAGGCTTTCGGCGATGGCCTGCTTGGGGGGCTCCCCCAGGAGGTAGACCAGGACGGGGACGGTGAGGATGGACCCTCCAGAGCCCAAGAGGCCCAGGGCAAGGCCGATGAAGAGGGCACCCAGGAGGGCCAGGCTCATCGTTCAATGGGAAAACCCGCGCTGGTCCAGGCGTAGGTGCCCCCCTCGAGGTTGTAAACCCTCTCCCCGGGGAAGCCCTGGGCCACCAGGAAGTCGGCGGCCACCCCGCTACGGTTCCCCGAGTTGCACACCAGGAGGATGGGCCGGTCCTGGGGAAGCTCGGCAAGCCTTGTGGGCAGGGTGGAAAGGGGGATGTTCACCGCCTTAGGCACGTGCCCCTCCCCGTACTCCCAGGGCTCGCGCACGTCCACCACGAAGGCCTCCTGCAGGAGGGCCTTAGCCTCGTGGGGGCCCACCTCCTGGAAGGGGGTGGCCTGGTAGCCCACCTCCACCGGGGTGGTGTCCACGGGCAGGCCCGCCCGGTACCAGCGGACGATGCCCCCCTCGAGGTTCAGCACCCCCCTGTACCCCTGGGAAGAAAGCCAGGCCGCCGCCTGCCAGGAGCGGTTCCCCGTGCGGCAGTAGAGGACCACGGGCCGGTCCTTGGGGATCTCCTCATGGCGGGCCATGAACTCGGAGAGGGGGAGGAGGGAGGCCCCGGGGATCCGGGCCTGGGCGTACTCCTCCACCTCCCGCACGTCTATGAAGGGGACGCCTGCCTGGTAGAGTTCCTTGGCCTCTTCTGGGGTAAGGTCCTTGACCTGGTACATCCTAGGCCTCCACCAGCTCCTCGCCCTTTACCACGGGGAAGCCCGCCTCCTGCCAGGCCCGGATCCCCCCGGTGAGGTTTAGGGCGTTCTTGAAGCCTTTGGCCAGGAGGGCGGAGATGGCGGTGCTGGAGCGGTCCCCCCCCACGCAGTGGACGAGGAGGGGCCGGTCCTGGGGAAGCCGCTCCAGGTGGGCCAGGACCCGGCCCGCATGGAGGTTCAGGGCCCCGGGGATGTGGCCTGCGCGGTACTCGTCCCGGGCCCGCACGTCCAGGATGAGGGCCTTCCCCGACTCCCAGAGCTCCTTGGCCTCCTTTGCGGTGATCTGGGGCACGATCTCCAGCTCGCCCTCGGCGTAGCCCTGAAGCCCGGGGATGTAGCCCACCACCTCGTCCAGACCGATGCGGATCAGGGCCCGGGTCAGGGCCTCCACCTCGGAGGGGTGGGCCAGGAGGATGAGGGGGCGGTCGTAGGGGAGGAGCCACCCGGCCCAGGTGGAGAAGTTCTTCCCCGCGGGGATGTTGATGCTCCCCGGGATATGCCCCCCGGCGAAGGCGAACTTGTCCCGGGTGTCCACCAGGAGGGCCCCTTGGGAGAGGTGGCGGTCAAACTGGGCCTTGGTGAGGCGGCCCGGGTGGGGGACCCCCCCCAGGATGGGCATCCCGTCCCGGTTCAGCCGCTTCATCTCCTTGAAGTAGGTGGGGGCCTCGGGCTGGCCCTCCAGGAGGGCCTTTACGAACCCCTCTTCGTCCCCCCTCTCCAGGTAGTCCGCCCACCAGGCGTGGCGGCGCTCGTAGCCCACGGTGGTGGCGGGGAGGGCCCCCAGGGCCTTGCCGCAGGCCGAGCCCGCCCCGTGCCCCGGCCAGACCTGCACGTGGTCGGGGAGGGTGAGGAACTTTTCCTTGAGGCTGTGGAACATGCGCCGGGCTCCGGGGATGGCGGTGCCCTTGATCCCGGCGGCCTCCTCCAGGAGGTCAGGCCGCCCCACGTCCCCCACGAAGACGAAGTCCCCGGTGAGGAAGAGGAGGGGCTCCTCCGTCACCGCCCCGTCCGCCACCAGGAAGGAGAGGTGCTCGGGGGTGTGGCCCGGGGTGTGGACCGCCTGCACCCGGATGTTCCCCACCTTGAACACGTCCCCGTCCTTGAGGAGGACGTAAGGGTACTCTTCCAGGCCCCGGTACTTCCAGTTCTCGTCCCCCTCGTCGGAGAGGTAGAGGGTGGCCCTGGTGGCCTTGGCCAGCTCCCGGGCCCCGGAGAGGTAGTCGGCGTGGATGTGGGTTTCGGCGATGGCGGTGATGCGGAGGCCCAGGCTCTCCGCGAGCTCCAGGTAGGTGTCCACGTCCCGCTTGGGGTCCACCACCAGGGCTTCCCCGGTGGCCGCGCAACCCACCAGGTAGCTCATCTGGGCGAGACCTTCTTCGTAGATCTGGCGGAAGATCATGGCTTTACCTCCAGTATGGGACGTTTGTCCCCACCGCCCAAAATATACCCCACCGGGGTACACGGTGTCAACGGGTCTAAGACAACGTTCTCCATTTCACTATACGTCTCCAACCCCGGTCTGCTATAGTGGCTAAGGAGGTACCCCTACGGGGGTATCCAGGAGGAGCCATGGCGCTACTGGGACCTAAGGAACAGGAGATCGTGCGCGAGCGGCTTGCGGGCCTTACCCGGGACGTGGAGATGGTCCTTTTCACCGACACCTCCACCCTGATCGCTCCGGGCAAGGAGCCCTGCATGTACTGCAAGGAGACCAAGCAGCTTCTGGAGGAACTGAAGGCCCTTTCCGACAAGCTCCATCTGGTGGTCTACGACCTGGCCACCCCTGAAGGGAAGGAGATGGCCAAGGCCTACAAGGTGGAGGCGGCCCCTACCCTCATCCTGCGGGAGAAGGGATCGGAGGCCATCAACCTTCGCTACCGGGGTATCCCGGCGGGCTACGAGTTCGCAAGCCTCCTCGAGGACCTGGAGATGCTGGGCCGCGACGGCCACGGCCTTCCGGAGAACGTGGTGGAGGAGCTAAACAACCTCCCCGAGGAGGTGGTCCTCCAGGTCTTCGTCACCCCCACCTGCCCCTACTGCCCCCAGGCGGTGCGCACCGCCCACCGCATGGCCTACGCCTCCCCCAAGGTGTGGGGCGAGATGGTTGAGGCCAACGAGTTCCCCGAGCTCTCTAACCGCTACCACATCCACGGGGTGCCGGACACCATCATCAACCACGGCAAGGAGCGGGTCCTGGGGGCTCAGCCCCTCTCCCAGTTCCTCCAGGCTGTGAGGAAGGCCGTGGGGGTGAAGGCCTAGCATGACCCGCCGTGCCCTTTTCGCCCTTTTCCTCCTGCCCTTGGTCCTCGCCGCCTGCGGGCCCAAGGGGAGCTACCAGAACGTGGGCCCGGAGGAGCTTTACCGGGCCTTGGAGTCTGGTGCCCTGATCGTGGACGTGCGCACCCCCGAGGAGTACCAGGCGGGCCGTGTGCCGGGGGCGGTGAACCTCCCCGTGGAGGAGGTGGCCCGCTGGGCGGACACCCTTCCCAAGGACAAGCCCGTCTACCTCTACTGCCGGAGCGGCAACCGCAGCCGCCAGGCGGCGGAGTACCTGAAGAAGAAGGGGTACAGCAACCTCTACCACGTGGAGGGCGGGGTGCTGGCCATTGAGCGGGCGGGGTACCCCTTGGTCCGCTGATGGACGCGGTGCAAATAGGTCCCTTCGCCCTGCCCTGGGTCAGGGTCCAGGTGGCCCTGGCCCTTCTGGCCCTGGTGGTGGTGGCGGAGGTCCTGGCCCGGCGGGTGGACAGAAGGCTCTCCCCCTGGGCCTACAACGCCATCCTGGTGGGGCTTTTGGGGGCCCGTCTCGGCTTCGTGCTGGAGAACGCTTCGGTCTACGCCAAGGACCCCTGGAGCGTGCTCTACGTGTGGCAGGGAGGGTTTGACCCTTTTTGGGGTATCCTGGCGGGAGGAGGGTACACGCTCATGACCTTGCCCAAACACCTTTGGCGCTACGCCTTTACGGCCGGGGTGGCGGCCCTGTTGGTGGCGGGGCTCTTCCTCACCCGGGGGCGGGAAGAGGATGGGCAACGGCTTCCTGATCTCAGCCTGGCCACCCTAGGGGGCACGGAGGTTTCCCTGGAGAGGTTTGAGGGCAAGCCCGTGGTCCTCAACGCCTGGGCCACCTGGTGCCCGCCTTGCCGGCGGGAACTCCCCATGATGGTGCGCCTGAGCCGGGAAAACCCCGGGGTCTACTTTGTCTTCGTGAGCCAGGGGGAGGGGTCGGAGGTGGTGCGGCGCTTTCTGGAGGAGCAGGGCCTCGAGGCCGACTGGGTCCTCCTGGACCCCGATACCCGCCTTTCCCAGGCCCTGGGCATCCAGGGGCTTCCCACCACCTTCTTCTTTGACCGCGAGGGGCGGCTGGTGAGCCGCCACCTGGGCGAGCTTTCCGAGGCCCTCCTCCTGGGGTACCTGAGGGTTTTGCGCTAGCCGGCGGAGAGTAGGGTTTCCTTGCCGCCCACCACCGTCTTCAGGTGCACGGGGCGGCCCCAGAGGCGGTGGAGGTTTTCCAACACCGCCTTGGTCCTTTTGAGGTCCAGCTCCGCACCTTCGTAGAGGTGCTCTAGGTAAAGCTCGCCCCGATTGCCGTAGTTGGCGTCCAAAAGCTCCACGATGGGATACCCCATGTTGGTCAGACGGAAGAGGAGGCCCCGCTTGGCCTCGAGGAAGCGGGGCAGGTCCTCTAAGGCCATAAGGTTCTGGCGCAGGGCGAACTCGGGGGTGAGGAACTCCTCCAGGAAGGAGATGTCCGTGTGCACGGTGCGCACCTGGAAGAGCTTCTTCCTCCCTTCTCCCGTGGGCCTTTGGTAGCGGAGCCTCTCCCCCAGGGGAAGGGCCTCGTACTCCGGGCCAAAGCGCCCCTGGTCCCATCGCTCCTCCACCTCCTTGAGGAGGAGGTACCCCAGGCGGTAGGGGTTGAAGCCGTGGGGGGCGAGGAGGCCCGCCTGGAGCTCGGCGAACTCCAGGGCTTCCTTGGGGGAGAGGAGGGGGAGGAGGAGCCGGGTGTGCCAGTAGGTGGCCCAGCCCTCGTTGAGGATCTTGGTGGCCGCCTGGGGGGCGTAGTAGAGGCTCTCCTCCCGGAGGATCTCCAGGATGCCCTTCTGCCAAGGGGCCAGGGGGGCGTGCCGGACCAGAAAGCCCAGGATGTCCCGGGTGGGCCTTGGGGGGAGGGGCCTTGGGCTCGCCCCCTCCTCGGCCTCCTTGGGGGGCTCGGGGGGCGGGTTGACGTAGGGGTCCAGGTAGGGGCGCACCCTGAGCCTAGGGGCCTGGGGCCGCTCCTCCTCTTCCCTGGGCCTTTGGATGTAGGGGGCGTGGGGATCAATGAGGTTTTCCAGGGAGAGGGCCATGTCCAGAAACTCCTCCACGCTCCTCGCCCCATGCCTCTCCATGGCCCTTTCCACGAAGGCGGCGTGGTGGGCCATCTCGTCCAGCATGTCCTTGGGGGTGGGCTGGAAGGCCAGGTTGTTGGCGAAGAAGTCGGCGTGGGCGTAGACGTGGGCCATGACCAGCTTCTGCGCCAGAAGGGTGTTCCCCTTGAGCAGGTAAGCGTGCACGGGGACGGTGTTCACCACCAGCTCGTAGATGCGTCCCAGGCCATAGCGGTAGACCTCCCGGTGGCGCAGGTACTCGCTGCCAAAGCGCCAGTGGGGGTAGCGGCGGGGAAAGCCCCCGTAGGCGGCCAGCATGGCCATCTCCTCGGGCCCCACCTCCTCAAAGAGAACGGGCGGGAAGGAGAGCCCCTCCGCCAAGGCCCTTTCCCGGAGGCGTTCGGCCCAGTACCTGAGTTCCTTCCTCACCTCAGCCTCCCAGAAGCCGCCTCAGGGCCAGGGGCAGGTCCTCCCGGCCCCGCACCTCCACCGCCCTAAGCTCCTCCCGCTCCCCCAGGGCTTCCTCCAGCTCGCCCAAAAAGCGCCCCTGGCCGTAGGGCCCCTGGACCTGGGCGTAGCCGTAAAGGGCCAGGCCCGGGAGGAGGCGGCCCAGGGCCTCGAGGGCCAAGGGAGTGTCCCCCTGCCAGTTCTCCCCGTCGGAGAAGTGGTAGAGGTAGCGGTTGTAGAAGGCCTCGGGGTAGGCCTTGAGGACCTCCTCCGCCAGGAGGAGGGCGCTGGAGAGCCGGGTGCCCCCGCCCTCCCGGGCGCGGAAGAACTCCTCCTCGGAGACTTCCCAGGCCTCGGCATCGTGGAGGAGGTAGCGCCTCTCCAGCCGGGGAAAGTGGCGGCGGATCCAGAGGGTGATCCAGAAGGAAAGGGTCTTGACGAGCCTTAGCTCCTCCTCCCGCATGCTCCCCGAGACATCCAGGGCAAAGACGACCACCGCCTGGGCGTGGGGCTTGGGCCTGGCCTTCGGGGCCTTGTAGCGGAGGTCCTCCCGCTCAGGGACGAGCCTCGGGTCCTCCGCCCGGTACTCCCCGGAGAGGAGGCTTCGCTTGAGGCTTTCCTTGAGGGTGCGGCGCACGTGGCGGAGGCCTCTTGGGCCCTTGCGGGCGATGGTGGTGTGGCGGAAGGCCTCCTCCGTCACCTCCCCTTCCCCCTTGGGCCTGAGGCGGGGAAGCTTTAGGGCCTCGCCCACGAGGTCCAAAAACTCCTCCAGCTCCAGCTCGGCCACCGGGATGTGGCCTCCCGGGCCCAGGCCCTCCGTCCCCGGCCCCATGCCCAGAAGGCCCTGGCCCGAAGGCTCCCCGTGGACGATCTTGGGCACCTCCAGCTGGGGGAGGGGGATGGAGACCACCCCCCCTTCCACCTGGCCGAAGAGCTCCTCCCGGGTCAGGAACTCCCGGGCCTTTTTCTTCACCTCCCCCCGGACGATCTCCTTGAAGCGCAGGAGGTCCCGCTCAATGGGCCTCATCGCTCGCTCCGGGCGAAGAGGGAGGCGGCGAACTCCAAGACGCCGCCCGCGCAGTGCTCGCAGTAGCCGTAGTCCCGGATCAGCCTGGCCTTGACCACGTCTATCTTGGCCTGGGTCTCGGGGTCCACCGTGCCCGAGACCAGGGCGGAGAGCCGGATGGTGTCCTTCTGGTCCTCAAAGAGCTTGAGCTCCAGGGCCCGGCGCAGGCGGTCGTTGTCCTTGTAGGTGAACTGCCGCCCCTCCAGGGCCAGGGCCCCGATGTAGTTCATGATCTCCCGGCGGAAGTCGTCCTTGCGGGACTCGGGGATCTCTATTCTCTCCTCCACGGAGCGCATGAGGCGCTCGTTGGGGGGTTCGGGGGCCCCGGTGTAGGGGTTTTTCACCTTTTCCCCCAGGACGTAGGCCTTCACGTGGTCTATGTAGTTGTGGAAGAGGCGGTTTAAAGCCTCCTCGTCGGCGGCGATGGCCCTTTGCACCTCGTTCTTGACGATCTCCGCGTACTCCGCCTTCACCTCCTGGAGGAGGGCCCGGTAGCGCTCCCTCGTCTTCTCGTCGGCGATGAGGGAGTGGTGCCTCAGGCCTTCCTCCAGCTCGTTCATCACCATGAAGGGGTTGATGCAGGGCTCCTCGCTGGTGACCAGGACGTTGGAGATCTTGTCCTGGATGTAGCGGGGGCTGATCCCCTCCAGGCCCTCCCGCTTGGCCTCCCCCATGAGCTCCCGCACCGCCTCCTCCGTCCAGCCGGGGAGGAACTTGCCGTCGTAGAGCTTGAGCTTCTGCATGAGGGTGAGGCCCGCCCGCCTGGGGGCCTCGAGGCGGGTGAGCACCGCCCAGGTGGCGGCCATCTCCAGGGTGTGGGGGGCGATGTGCTTGGCCTCCACCTTGGCGAAGTCCCGGCGGTAGATCTTGACCTCGTCGGAGACCCGGAGGATGTAGGGGACGTCAATCTTGATGGTGCGGTCGCGAAGGGCCTCCATGTACTCGTTGGCCTGGAGCTTGCGGTACTCGGGTTCATTGGTGTTGTGGCAGACGATGCTCCCCACGCCGCAGACGAAGTTGTGGAGGCCCTCGCAAGCGATGTCGTAGACCCATTCGCCCCCGGCGGGGCGGCGGAAGAGGCGGTGGGTGTACCGCTTGTGCCGGCCTCCCGGCTTGCCCTCCCCGGAAACATAGCGGATCCGGTAGGCGGGGGCTTTTCCAGGCCTGGGATAGAAGTAGACGCTGTAGTCGTGCCCCAGGAGGCTCAGGAGCACCCCCACCTGGGCGGCCAGCATGGGGGAAATGGTCTTGAACTCCCCATAAAGCCGCCGGTAGGCCTCGGAGCCCTTCTGTTGCTCTTTGCTCAGCCGCCGGGACCCATCGGTCTTGAGGAGTTCTTCCCAAGCATGTTCCAGGTAGGGTTGGGGAAGGGCGAAGAGAAAGTCGGGGAGGCGTTTTTGCGCTGCCCCCTTGCCGCAGTGATGCTCGGCCAAAACCCGGATAGCCTCGGCTCCCAGGTAAAGCCGCCAGGCGGAGTCTCGCTTGGAGCCCGAGTGGATGTAGCCCTTGGCGTCGGAGATCCGCTCGTAGGCGGCCTGGACCCGCTCCAGCTCCTCCCGGTTGGCCGAGGAGATGACGATGCCCCCGTTGCGGGCGTTGCCGTGCCCTTCGGTGGCGTACCAGATTAGGACGGTGAGGATGGCCTTCAAGTCCTCCTCGTCCTGGGGCAGGTGGTAGCGGGCCTTCAGGGCGGTGGCGTGGCGGGGAAGGGCCAGCCGGGCATACCCTGGGGGGATGGGACGGGTAAACCGGCGGGCGGCGAGGGCCAGGGCGAGCTCCTCCTCCACGGCAAAGCCCGGTACACCCTCCGCCACGTCCACTGTCCGGGGCGGAGGGACGAGAGGGGTGGGCAGGTGCCTTAGGCCCAGCATCTCCCGCCCCTCCTCGGGGTAGAAGACCCGCCCTTCTCGGTCGTAGAGGGAGTGGTTGGGGGTGGTTTCCACTACCCCCCACTTCTGGGCCGAGGTGAGGAGTTCCCCGTGGAAAGGATGGCGGTAGAGGCCCAAGACCCGGGTCCAGCGGACCTCCTTGCCTTCGGTGTCGTAGGCCAGCACCTCCAGACCCTCAGGGCCCTCGCCAAAGCGCTCGTAAAGCTCCTCCAGCGTGGTCCAGCCGAGCCTCCCCCGGTGCCGGTAGAGGATGGGGGTCCACCCCGCTACGCTGTGGCCCAGCACAATCTCGTCTATGTCCGTCTGGGCGAACTTCTTGGACTTGATCTTGTGCTCCTGGCTGGCGGTGAGGAGGTCGTAGAGGAAGGCCACGTCCAGCTTGAGGATCTCAATGAACTCCACGATACCCCGGTTGGCGATGTTGAGCTCCCCGTCAAAGTTGAAGGCTCTTGGGTCGGAGTCGGAGCCGTAAAGGGCCACCTTGCGGTAGTTGATGTCCCCGGTGAGCTCGGTGGAGTCCTGGTTCTTCTCGTCCTTGGGCTGGAAGGTGCCGATGCCCACGCGGTCCTTCTCTGAGAGGACCAGGCGCTTGACCACGATCTCCTGCTCCAAGGCCGCCGCCAGGTCCCCCCCGTGGCGGCTTAGGGCCTCCCGCATCATGAAGCGGCAGACGGGGCAGAGGTCCCCCTCCACCTCGAGGGGGTAGGGGTAGTCGGGGTGGAGGGCCTTTAGCTCCTTCAGGAAGGCCTCGCGCATCTCCCGGGGCAGGAGGTGCAGGGGCTCCTCGTGCATGGGGCAGGGGAGGGGGCCTTCCGGGGTCTTCCAGGAGAAGGTGTAAAGCCGGCCCTCCTCGGTGCGGCTGTAGGCCTCGAGGCCCTTCTTGAGGAGGCGGGCGATGGTGCTCTTGGCCGAGCCCACGGGGCCGTGGAGGAGGAGGATGCGGCGCTCGGGGCCCAGGCGGTGGGCGGCCGCTTTCAGGGTGGCCACCAGGCGCATCAGGGGCTTGTCCAGGCCGAAGATGGCGTCCTTGCCCCCCTCGAGGGGATCGTCAAAGAAGCGGTAGTGGAGGAGCTTCTCGCGGAAGAGGGTGTACTCCTCCACCCCGTGGGCCAGGATCATGTCGTGGACCCGCTGGAAGCTGGTCCTCAGGGGTTTAGGGTCCTCCTTGAGGAGGCGCAGGTAGTCGGCGAAGGAACCTTCCCAGCTAAGGGCCCGGTAGGTCTTGAGGTCCTGGCGCTGGCGAATAAACTCCAGTTCTCCCATGGGCACCCCCTTCATAGGTTTTGCTGGGATAGGTCTCTGGGTGCATTTTACCACGGACTCGGGGGAGAATGTGGCCCGGGTTTCCCTATCCGCCCCTCTTTGGGCCGTGCCAGGCCTCGTAAAAGCCCCGGGCGTTGTGGAGGACGTGGGCCAGGACTCCCGGGATGAGGCTTCCCGAGAGGAGGTAGGCGAGGCCCAGGAGGAGGCCCGCCGCTCCCGTGTACAGGGTGTAGGCGAAGGCCTTCTTGGGGGCGGGGTGGAGGAGGGCGAAGAGGAGGGCCTGGAGGGGTAGGGCCCAGGCCCCAAACTTCAGGAAAAAGAGGCTTTGCAAGAAGCCCCGGAAGAAGACCTCCTCCGCCACCCCGGAAAGGAGGGCCAACAGGAGGAGGGCCGGTGGTCCGAGCCCCGAGGCCTTAAGGGCCCTTCCCAGCTCCCAGTGGAGCCTCTCCGCTTCTTGGAAGGAGGCGGGGAAGAGGCGGCGGAAGAGGGCCTCGAGGCCCCCGAGGAAAAGGAGGAGGACCATACCCCCCAGGGTTTCCGCCAAGGGGTGCCTTCCCTGGAAGGGAAAGCCCAGGAGGAGCATCCCCGAAGCCCCCAGGAGGAGGAGGCCCCCCTGGAGCAGGAGAAGAAAGCGCCAAGGGCTGAGCACCGCTCAAAAACCCCGGGAGGGGCCTCGCTCTTTGAGGATCAGGCGGGTTTTGGCCCGGGCGCCGAGGGGCAAGCGGGGGGTCATGGCTCCATCATAAGGGCCCTCACCAGGGCCAGGCGGCTCATCTCCCCCCCGGAGAGGTAGGCCAGGAGGCTCTCCCTGCCGAAAAGGTGGCGCACCGCCTCCTCAGGCTTCAGGCCCCTGGCCTTCAGGCGGAGGGCTTCCTCCCGCTTTCTCTCCAGAAAGTCCAGCTTGGCCCGGAGGGCCTGAAGGGGAGCCTCCACGGGCCCCGCATGGGCGCAGTAAAAGGCCTGGGGCTTCAGGGCCAGCACCGCCCTTAGGCTTTCCAGGAGGGCCTTGAGGTCAAAGCCCGGAGGGGCCAGGCTGGCCTTCACCCCCAGGAAGAGGTCCCCGCCGAAGAGGAGGCCCCTTTCGGGGTCGTAGAGGGCCACGTGGTCCGGGGCGTGGCCCGGGGTGGGCAGGAGGTGGAGGGGGCCCACCCGCTCCACCACCGCCACCCGCAGGGGGGCGGGGTTGCCCCAGACCAGGCGGCGGTAGAGGCGCAAGGGGCTTTGGGCGGTGAGAAGCCGAGCGGTGGCCGCGCTTCCGTAAACGGGGAGCCCAAGCCGCCCCGCCCCGCCCGCGTGGTCCTCGTGGGCGTGGGTGAGGAGGGCGGCCTCGGCCCCAGGAGAAAAGGGCCTCGCCTTGGGAGGGCCCGTGTCCACCAGGAGGCCCCGGTACCGGTACACGTAGACCCCGTACCCCACCCACCGCCCGAGGGGTGTGGTCAGGTACAGGGCTTCCACCCCATGTCCCACGGGCTTCCAAACCATGTACCAAGTATAACCCTAGTCCTCCTCCAGGATCATCTTGGGCCGGAAACCCAGGGCGTCGGCGGCCACCAGGTGGAGGGGGATCCCCCGGAAGGCCTGGGGAAGGCGCTCGGGGTCCGCCCCGTGGAGGTGGCCGTAGACGATGGCCGTGGGGCCCGTCTCCGCCGCCTTCTCCAAAAGGGGGGTGGCCTCCCCCCCGGGGCCAAAGGGGGGGAAGTGGAAGGCCAGGATGAGGTGGCGGTAGGGCTTGCCCTCCAGGGCCTTTAGGGAAAGCCCAAGCCTTTCCACCTCCCGGGCGAAAATCCTTTCGTCCTCGGGGGTCTTGGGGGGGTACTCCCAGCCCCGGGTCCCCGCCACCGCCACGCCGCCCAGGACCAGGGCATCGTTCTGCAGGGCGTACATCCCCTCGGGTAGGGCGGCCCTCAGGCGGCTGATGGAGGGCCACCAGTAATCGTGGTTCCCCTTGAGGAGGACCTTTTTCCCGGGGAGGGCCGCCAGGTCCAGGAGGTCGGGGATGGCCTCGGCGAGGCGCATGGCCCAGGAGATGTCCCCGGCCACGATGACCAGGTCCTCCGGCCCCACCACCTCCCGCCATCCCCGGAAGAAGACCTCCGGGTGGCCCTGCCAGGCGGGCCCGAAGATGGTCATGGGCTTAGGGTGTGCGCGGGAGAGATGGGGGTCGGCGATGGCGAAGACCCGCATGGGCCTTAGCGTACCCTAAAGGCATGGACGAAGCCCTGGCCTACGCCCTGCGCCTGTTGGCCCGGCGGGCCATGAGCCGGGCTCGTCTGCGGGAAAAGCTCAGGGCCCGCTTCGGCGAAGAGGTGGTGGAGGAGGTCCTGAGGCGGCTTGAGGCCTTGGGCTACCTGGACGATAGGGCCTTCGCCGAGACCTTTGTGGCCGTGCGGGGCAGGTACGGTCCCCTGAAGCTCCGGAACCTCCTGAGGGCCCAGGGGGTGGCGGAGGAGGTGGTGGAGGCGGTCTTGGGTCAAGGGGGGGAAGAAGGGGTCCTGGAGGCCGCTCTCAAGGTGCTCCGCCGCTATCCCCGGCGGGGGGACAAGGCCAAGGCGGTGCGCTTCCTAAAGGGGCGGGGCTTCCCCCTTTCCGTGGCCCTCGAGGCCTACCGGCTTGTCAAGGAGGAGGAAAGCGGGTAAAAAGAGCCCATGCCCGAGGTACGCGCCGAACGTTTCATCCAAGCTCCCCCGGAGAAGGTCTACGCCCTGGCCAAGGACCTCGAGGGCCTCAAGCCCTACCTCAAGGAGGTGGAAAGCCTGAGGGTCCTCGCCCAGGAGGGCAGCCGCACCAAGAGCGAGTGGGTGGCAGTGGCCATGGGCAAGAAGGTGCGCTGGCTGGAGGAGGAGGAGTGGGACGATGAGAACCTAAGAAACCGCTTCTTTTCCCCCGAGGGGGACTTTGACCGCTACGAGGGCACCTGGGCCTTCCTGCCTGAGGGGGAGGGAACCCGGGTGGTCCTCAGCCTCACCTACGAGCTCACCATCCCCATCTTTGGCGGGCTTCTGCAGAAGCTGGTGCAGAAGCTCATGCAGGAGAACGTGGAAAGCCTCCTCAAGGGTTTGGAGGAGCGGGTTCTCGCCACCTAGTTGCCAAAGGGCCTTCCCTTGTCCTAGCATGGAACCAAGCCGCCCAAAGCTTGCCCAAGCGGGGTGGCCCTAGAGCTTTCAGGAGGTCAAAGTGGAAACGTTGCGCGTCTCTTCCAAGTCCCGCCCCAACTCCGTGGCCGGTGCCATCGCGGCGCTTTTGCGCACCAAGGGCGAGGTGGAGGTCCAGGCCATCGGGCCCCAGGCAGTGAACCAGGCGGTGAAGGCCATCGCCATCGCCCGCGGTTACATCGCCCCTGACAACCTGGACCTGGCGGTCAAGCCCGCCTTTGTCAAGCTGGACCTGGAGAACGAGGAGCGGACCGCCCTCAAGTTCAGCATCAAGGCCCACCCCCTGGAGCTTTGAGGCCTTTCTCGCCCAGGGGCCTGGCCCTTGGGGTCCTCCTCGAGGTGGACCGGGGGGGCCGGGCCCAGCTCCTTTTGGACCAGGCCCTGGACCGGGTGAGCTTTTCTGAGCGGGACAAGGCCTACGCCACCCACCTGGTCTACGGGACCTTGCGCCGTCTGAGGCTTCTGGACTTTCTCCTGGAGCCCCACCTAAAGGCACCGGATAGGCTTCCCCTCGAGGTCCTTTGGATCCTGCGCCTGGGGACCTTTGAGTGGCTTTCCGGAAAACCGGACCACGCCCGGGTGAGCCCCTGGGTGGAGGAGGCCAAGCGCCGCTACCCTCCTCTCGCAGGCCTGGTGAACGCCGTTCTGCGCCGCCTCAAGCCCCGGGAGGCCCCGGAGTGCGTGCGCCTCTCCCTGCCCGACTGGCTGTGCCAGGCCTGGCGGGGTTTTTTCGGGGAGGTGGGCTTCGCCGAGGGCTTCAACGAGCCCGCCCCCCTCTTCGTCACCGCCTACCGCCCTGTGGACCTGAAACCAGGGCCCATCCCGGACAGCTACGTTTGGGAGGGGCCCAAGCGGGACTTCCCCGCCCTGGGCCTCCAGCCCCAAAACCCGGCCTCCCTCTTCGCCGCGAAGCTCCTGGAGCCTGGGCCAGGGGAGAAGGTCCTGGACCTCTGCGGGGGGGCGGGGCTCAAGGCCTTCTACCTGGCGGCCAGGGGGGCGGAGGTGGTCTCCTATGACCTGAACCCGAGGCGCCAGAAGGCGGGGGCGAAGACGGCCAGGAGGCTTGGGCTCAAGGTCACGTACCGCACCCAGGACCTGCGGGAGCCCCTTGGGGAAAAGGCCAAGAAGGTGCTTCTGGACGCCCCCTGCACCGGCACGGGCACCTTCCGTTCCCACCCCGAGCTCCGCTACCGCCTCCGCCCAGAGGACCCGAAGGCCATGGCCAGCCTCCAGCTGGCCCTTCTGGAGACCGCGGCGGGGGCTACGGAGGAGGGGGGGCTTCTGGTCTATGCCGTCTGTTCCCTCACGGAGGAGGAGGGGGAAGGGGTGGCCAGGGCCTTTCTGGAGAGGCACCCGGAGTTCCGCCCGGAGCCCTTCTCCTGCCCTTTTCCGGTCCTTCGGGAGGGGCTTGGGGTCTACGTGGCCCCCTGGAAGGGCCTGGACGGGTTTTATTACCTGCGCCTCCGCAGGGTAGACTCTAGGGCATGAGGCTGGTCTTCCTGGGCCTGGGGAAGATGGGCAGGAGCATCCTCAAGGGGGCCCTCGCCCGAGGCTTCCTGCGCCCCGAGGAGGTGGGGGTGGTGGGGCGTACCCCGGAGCGCACAAGGGAGCTGGCGGAGGCCCTGGGCATCCGGCCCTGGTCCTTGGAAGAGCTCGCCCAAGCGGAGCGGGTCCTCCTGGGGGTCCAGCCCCGGGACTTTCCCCACCTGGCCCCGGAGGTGGCCCACCCTGGGGTGGGGTACATCTCCATCATGGCGGGGGTGTCCACTGCGGTCCTGGCCCGGAGGCTTTCCACCAGGCGGGTGGTGCGGGCCATGCCCAACCTGGCGGCGGTGATCGGGGAAAGCTCCACCGCCCTCACCGCCCTGAAAGAGGCCAGGGAGGCGGGGGATCTGGACTTCGCCCGGGCCCTCTTCGCCACCGTGGGGGACGTGTACGAGATCCCCGAGCACCTCTTTGACCCCTTCACCGCCATGTCCGCCTCCGCCCCCGCTTACCTGGCGGTGGTGGCCGAGGCCCTGGCGGACGCTGGAGTCAAGATGGGGATGCCCAGGGCCCTAGCCCTACGCCTAGCGGCGGAGGCCCTGGCGGCCACGGGCGAGCTCCTCAAGGGGCGCCACCCCGCACAGCTCAAGGACGAGGTGGCAAGCCCCGGGGGCACCACCATCCACGGGCTCCACGCCCTCGAGGCCCGCGCCCTACGGGCCGCCTTCTACGAGGCGGTGGAGGCGGCCACCAGGCGGGGGCACGAGCTGGGGGAGGTGGAGTGAGGCGCCTCTGGATCATCCCCTTCTTTTTCCTCCTCGCCCTGGCCCAGGTCTTCCCCAAGGAGGGCGGGCGGTACGCCTACTCGGACGGCACCCTCCAGGAGGTTCTCCCCACCCCTGAGGGCTACCGCCTCCGCTACCTGAGGGAGGGGCAGGTCCTCCGCGAGGACCGCTTGCGGCTTTCCCCGGAGGGGCTTTACCTCCTGGGCTTGGGGCTTCCCGAGGGGTACTTCCCCTTTGCCCCGCCCCTTCTCCTCTACCCCTTGCGGCTTTTCCCGGGGCAGGCCTGGGGCGGGAGCGCCCAATTCCGGGGGCAGCGGGTGGCCCTCTCCGCCCGGGTGGAGGGCCTGGAGGGCCTCAAGACCAAGGCCGGGGCCTTCAACGCCTACCGGGTGCGGGTGGCCTTCACCACGGAGAAGGGGGGGACGGACCTCAAGGAGCTCTACCTGGTCCCCGGCCTGGGGGTGGTGGCCTACCGGGCGGGGTCGGGCCTGGTGGAACTCCTCCGCTTCACCGCGCCTTGAGGCGGTAGCGGAGGATCTCCCCGTACATGCGCAGGCGGTGGAGGAAGCCCTTGAGGAGGCCCCGCTTCTCCTCCTTCATCACCTGGCTTACCCCCAAAAGGGGAAGATAGCGCACCCGCCAACCCCTCTCCTTGGCGTGGCGGGTGAGGAGGAGCTCCAGGTCGTAGCGGGCCCGCTCCAGGCCGGGGACCTTCCGCAAGTCCTCGGTGCCGAGGGCTCTCTGCCCCGAGAGGAAGGGGGTGAGGCGCATGGCCAGGTCCGTGGAAAGCCTCCCTCCTTGAAAAACCCCCACGGTCATCTCCGCCTCTCCCCGGGCCACGGGGAGGAGGAGGGCCTTTAGGTGTTCCGGCCTCAGCCCCAGGAGGTCGGCGTCCAGGAGGAGGACCAGGGGGGTTTCCACCACCTTCAGTCCCTCGGCGATGGCCCCACCCTTTCCCTGGTTCTGGGAGAGGCGGACCACCTCCGCCCCAGCCCCCTTTGCCTCCTTGGCCGTGCTGTCCTTGGAACCGTCGTCCGCCACCACCACGGGGAAGCCTGCTTCCCTGGCCACCCGCACCACCTGGGCGATGGTGGCCTCCTCGTTGTAGGCGGGGATGAGGACCGTGGCCTCCATCAGCCCCCCAAGAGGCGCTTGAGGTCCTGGAAGGTGACCAAAAGCACCAGGAAGATCAGGAAGAGGAAGCCCAGGTAGTGGACCATGGCCTCCTGTTCAGGGCGGATGCGGAAGAGGCGGGAGAGGAAGAGGAGAAGGATCCGCCCTCCGTCCAGGGCGGGGATGGGCAGGAGGTTAAAGAGGGCCAGGGAAAGGTTGATGGCCACGGTGAGCTCTACCAGGCGGAAAAGCCCCTCCTGGGCCGCCCGCCCCGTCTCCGCCACGATGCCCACGGGCCCCACCACGCCGCTGTTGGCGTTCCCCGATAACACCCCCAGAATCCCCCCTACCAGGGCCCGCACCATCTCCGGGCCGAAGGCCAGGGTGCGGCTCGCCGCCAGGGCCAGCCCCGAGAAGAACCCCACCTTGCGGAAGGCCACCTCGGGCTGGTAGACCACCCCCAGCTTCTCCATGCCCTCCTGCCAGGTGAGGCTGAGGTTTTGCTCCTCACCCTCCCGGAGCACGGTGAGGGTGTGGGGGCCCGGCACCTTGAGGCGCTCAATGTCCTGGGGACGCTCCATGGGGGTCCCGTCTATGGCGTAGAGGACATCTCCAGGCTTGAGCCCGGCCCCCTCCGCCACGCTCCCCGGCAGGACCTCGAGGATCACCGCCCGCCCCGTGGCCTCCGGCACCCCCTGGGCGCTGAAGAGGTAGGCGAGGAGACCCCAGGCCAGGAGGACGTTCATCGCCACTCCCGCCACCAGGACCAAGAGCTTGCCCATAAAGGGCAGGGCGTCGTACCCCCGGCCCCGCTCCTCGGGGAGGAGGCCCTCAATGTCGGCGTATCCCCCTAAGGGGATGGCGGAAAGCCGCCACTCCGTGTCCCAGGCCCTTTTGCGCCAAAGGATGGGGCCAAAGCCCACGCTGAAGGCCTTGACCCGGACCCCCTGGGCCCTGGCCGCCAGGTAGTGGCCCAGCTCGTGCACAAAGACGCTGACGCCGATGATGATGAGGAACCAGATCAGGCTCATGCCCACCTCTTGGCCTCTTCCCGGGCCCAAGCGTCCACGGCGAAGAGGCTATCCCATGTTAGGGGTTCCTTGGGGGTATTTTCCAGGACCTTGGCCAACACCTCCGGGATGCGGGTGAAGGGAATCCTCCCCCCTAAGAAGGCCTCCACCGCCACCTCGTCGGCGGCGGAGACCGCTACCTGGGCCACGCCCCCAAGCCTCCCCGCCTCGTAGGCCAAGGCCAGGGCGGGGAAGCGCTTCAGGTCGGGCTCCAAAAACTCCAGGACCCCGGGGATGGGGAGGTCCTTGAGGGGGGTTTCCGCCCGCTCCGGGTAGGTGAGGGCGTACTGGATGGGAAGACGCATGTCCGTGGGGCCCAGCTGGGCCTTTAAGCTTCCGTCCACGAAGCGCACCAGGCCGTGCACGTAGGCCTGGGGGTGGACGAGGACCCGGATCCTTTCCAGGGGAAAGCGGAAGAGTTCCTTGGCCTCGAGGACCTCCAGCCCCTTGTTGAAGAGGGTGGCCGAGTCCACGGTCACCTTGGGCCCCATGCGCCAGCGGGGGTGGTTCAGGGCCATCCCCGGGGTCACCTGGGAGAGGTCCTCGGGCTCCTTGAGGAAGGGCCCCCCGCTTGCGGTGAGGATGAGCTCGGCCACGTCCGCCTCCCGCTCCCCCAAGAGGGCCTGGAAGAGGGCGGAGTGCTCCGAGTCCACGGGGATGAGCTGGGCTCCGCTTTTTTCGGCCTCCTGCCAGAGGAGGGGCCCCGCGGCCACCATGGCCTCCTTGTTGGCCAGGGCCACCCGCTTGCCCGTCCGCACCGCCACCCGGGTGGAGGGTAGCCCGGCGAGGCCCGGGATGGCGGCCACGGCCACCTCGGCCTCGAGGGCCGCCACCTCCTCGGGGGAGGCGAGCCTGAGCCAGGGGAAGCGGGCCCTAAGCTCCCCGTGGAGGCCTTCCTCCGCCGCCACCAAGAGGGGCCGCCAGAGGGCGATCTGCTCCGCGAGGAGCGAAAGGTTCCTCCCCGCCGCCAGGCCCACCACCCTGTACCCCCGCCAGCGGCAGACCTCCAGGGCCTGCCTGCCGATGGAACCCGTGGAACCCAGGATCACCACCCGTTTCATGTGAAGAGCACCACCAGGAAGTAGGTCAGGGGGAAGGTGAAGAGGAGGCTGTCCAAGCGGTCCAAAAGCCCCCCGTGCCCGGGCAGGAACTGCCCGGAGTCCTTCACCCCGGCGAAGCGTTTCAGCATGGACTCCACCAGATCCCCAAGCTGGGCCGCCAGGGAGAGGAGGAGGCTGAAGAGCCAGAGTTCCAAAAGGCCGAAGGGGAAGACCTCCCGCACCACCCCGGTGTAGACCACCAGGGCCAGGAAGCTGAAGAGGATGCCCCCCAGGGAGCCCTCGAGGGTCTTCCCCGGGCTGATCTCGGGGGCCAGCTTGTGCCTGCCGAAAAGCCGCCCGGCGAAGTAGGCCCCGATGTCCGTGGCGAAGCTGGCCACGAGGGGGAGGGAGAGGGTCCAAAGCCCCAGGTGGCTGTCGGGGATCTCCCGCAGGAGGAGAACGTACCCCAGGCTCCAGGGCAGGTAGAGGAAGGCGAGAAGGGTGAAGGCGAAGCGGGTGAGGTCGGCGCCCTTCAGGAGCTCGTAGCTGAAGCTTCCCATGAGGAAGAGGCCCAGGGCCACCTCCCGCCAGGGGACCTGGGGAAAGTGCCAGTGGAGCTGGGGCAGGGAGAAGAGGAAAAGCAGGCTTCCCCCGCCCAAGAGGAGGGGAAGGTTGAGGCCGATGCCCCTCCTGGCCAGCATGTCCCTGAGCTCCACGCCCCCCAGCCAGAGGAGGAAAAAGAGGGTGGGCAGGATCAGGGGAAGCCCCGCCCAGAGGACCAGGATGAGGAGGGTGGCCCCCACCAGGCCGGAGAGGACCCGGGTGGGCAGGTCGTCCTTCACCCCCCGCCTCCTTGGGCTTCGGCCAGCGGCATGGCCCTAGTGGAGGATCTCCTGCTCCTTCTTCGCCGCCAGGTCGTCCACCTTGGCGATGAACTCGTCGGTGATCTTCTGAATCTCGGCCTCCGCGCGCTTGGTGTCGTCCTCGGAGAGGTGGAGCTCCTTGGAGAGCTTCTTCAGCTTCTCCAGGGCCTCCCGGCGGATGTTGCGGATGGCGATCCGCCCCTCCTCGGCGTAGTGGCGGGCGGCCCGCACCAGCTCCTTGCGCCTCTCCTCGGTGAGGGGGGGGATGTTGATGTAGAGGGCGTCCCCCTTGTTGCTGGGGTTAAGGCCCAGGTCGGAGTCGCGGATGGCCTTCTCAATGGCCTTGAGGGCCCCCTGGTCCCAGGACTGGACCACCAGGGTCCGGGCGTCGGGAGCGGTGACGGTGGCGATCTGGGAGAGGGGAACGTGGGTGCCGTAGTACTCCACCTTGAGGTGCAGAAGGAGGGCGGGGTTGGCCCGCCCGGTGCGCAGGCCCGCCAGGTTGTGTTCCAGAACCTCGAGGCTCTTCCCCATGTGGCTTCGGGTTTCTGCGTAGAGCTCTTTCAGGGTCATGGTGCCTCCTTTCCGGTCAGGGGTCTAGGGTCAGTGGATCAGGGTGCCCACCTTTTCCCCCTGGATAATACCCACCAGGGCGCCCTCTTTGAAGATGTCAAAGACCACGATGGGAAGCCCCGCCTCCATGCAGAGGGTGATGGCGGTGGTGTCCATGACCTGGAGGCCGCGGTTCAGGACGTCCAGGTAGCTGAGCTCGTCAAAGCGCACGGCATTGGGGTTCTTCCTTGGGTCGTCGGAGTAGACCCCGTCCACCTTGTTCTTGGCCATGAGGACCACCTCGGCCCCCACCTCCAAAGCCCTTAGGGCGGCGGCGGTGTCGGTGGAGAAGAAGGGGTTTCCCGTCCCCCCACCGAAGATGACGATCCGCTCCTTCTCCAGGTGCCTGAGGGCCCGCCGCCTAATGTAGGGCTCGGCCACCTGGGTGATGGTGAGGGCGGTCTGGACCCGGGTGGGGATGGAGAGGGCCTCGAGGGCATCCTGCAGGGCCAGGGCGTTCATGATGGTGGCCAGCATGCCGATGTAGTCGGCGGTGGCCCGGTCCATGCCCACCCCTT
Source organism: uncultured Thermus sp. (assembly GCA_947085095.1). GTDB lineage: Bacteria > Deinococcota > Deinococci > Deinococcales > Thermaceae > Thermus. Next base: position 73,060 of record CAMTVD010000002.1, read on the forward strand.
GGCGCGCCCCCCGCCAGAGGTTGCCCGCCCCGATGACGATGGCCAGCTGCACCCCTGTCTCGTAAGCGGCCTTGATCTCCTTGGCCAGGGCCTGGGTGGCCTCGGGTTCAATGCCGAACCCGTTACTGGTCAGAAACTCACCAGAAAGCTTGAGGAGGACGCGCTTGTACTTCATGGCTCTAGCAAAAACCGGGGCCCGCTCGGACAGGGGCCCCGGCGGCTTCCATGGCCTACGCTCCCACTTCCAGGCGGCAGAAGCGCCGCACCACGATGTTCTCCCCGGTCTTGGCGATGGCCTGCTGGAGGAGTTCTTTCACCTTCACCTTGTCGTCCTTGACGAAGGGCTGCTCCAGGAGGGCCACCTCCTCCAGGTACTTCTTCAGGCGGCCCTCGGCGATCTTCTCGGCGATTTGCTGGGGCTTCCCTTCGTTCAAGGCGGCCTGGATGTAGATCTGCCGCTCCTTTTCCAGCTCCTCGGCGGGGATCTCCTCGGCGGAAACGTACCGGGGGTTCATCATGGCGATGTGCATGGCCAGGTCCCTGGCCAGGTTCTGGAAGACCTCGTTCCTGGCCACGAAGTCCGTCTCGCAGTTGAGCTCCAGGATCACCCCCACCCGCTGGTTGTGGTGGATGTAGTGGCCCACGATGCCTTCACGGGTTTCCCTCTCCGCCTTTTTGGCGGCCTTCATGGCCCCGCGCTCCCGCAGGAGCTGCACCGCCTTGTCCTCGTTCCAGCCCGCGTCCTCGAGGGCCTTCTTCACGTCCATCATCCCGGCCCCCGTGGCCTCGCGGAGCTTCTTGATGAGTTCCATCTGGCTCATGCTTCCACCTCGTCCTCGCCTGCAAAGCCTTGGCTTTGGGCCTCCATGCGCTCCGCCTCCTCCACCAGGGCGTAGGAGGGGGAGGGCTCCACCACCCCGCCCCGGGCCTGGATGATCAGGTCGGCGGCCCGGGAGAGGATGAGCCGGATGGAGCGGATGGCGTCGTCATTGCCGGGGATGATGTAGTCCACCAGATCGGGGTCGGAGTCCGTGTCCGCCAGGGCGATCACGGGGATGAAGAGCTTCCGGGCCTCCCGCACGGCGATGGCCTCCTTGGTGGGGTCCACCACGAAGATGGCGTCGGGGAGCCGCCTAAGCCGCCGGAAGCCGGACAGGTACTTCTGCAAGCGCTCCAGCTCGTGCTTCAGGCGCACCTGTTCCTTTTTGGGGCGCTGGTTGATGTCCTCGGAGGCGAAGAGGTTTTCCAGCTCCTCGAGGCGGTTCACCCGCTGGGAGATGGTCTTGAAGTTGGTGAGCATCCCGCCCAGCCAGCGCTGGTTCACGAAGGGCATTCCCGCGCGCTCCGCCTCCATGCGCACGATGTCCTGGGCCTGCTTCTTGGTGCCCACGAAGAGCACCGTGCCCCCGCGCATGGCCAGGTCCTCGAGGAAGCGGAAGGTGCGCTCCAGCTCCACCATGGTCTTCTGCAGGTCAATGATGTGGATGCCGTTGCGCTCCGCGTAGATGAAACGGGCGAACTTGGGGTTCCACCGCTTGCGCTCGTGGCCAAAGTGTACCCCGGCCTCCAGTAGCTCCTTCACGCTGATGTTGAGTGGCATATTCCTCCCATTCGGGGAAGGTTGGGCTTGGCGCTTCCCGCGGGCCGGCCTTTTTCCCCAGGGACCTTCCCCTGCCCAGGGGCTGGTCCGGCACGCCTTACCGATTATAGGGCTCCTTAGCCCTTTGCGTAACCCCCCCGTTTGGGCTATACTCCCTAAGGCTTGGGGCGGTAGCTCAGAGGGAGAGCACCCGCCTTGCAAGCGGGAGGTCGGGGGTTCAAATCCCCCCCGCTCCACCAAGTCGGGGACGCAATCCTTCCCCCCTCGGTCGTGAGGGGGGAAGGCCTTTTGACCCCTAAGGACCCATGCGGAAGCTTTGCCACATAAACGCCCCCTCTGGGGCATGTTCCTGATTCCCTCCGGGGCCAAAGGGCTTCCGATCCCCTAATGCGGGTAAGGGCAGGGGACTCTCCCGGTCCTGGCCAAAGGGGTCGGATAGACTGGAGGCGTGGCCGTGAGGCTGGTGGTGGTGGGAGGCGGGAACCGGGGCTTGGCCTATGCCCGGCACGCCGCCCATCTAGGGGCCCGCATCGCCGCCCTGGCCGAGCCCCGCCCCGAGCGCCGCCAGGCTTTCCGGGAGGCCTTTGGTCTGGGGGAGGGGGCTCTCTTTGCCGACTGGCGGGAGCTGGTGGAGGCCCCCCGGCTGGGGGAGGCGGCCATCCTGGCCCTCCCCGACCGCCTCCACGCCGAGGCGGCCATCGCCCTCATGGAGAAGGGCTACCACCTCCTTTTGGAGAAGCCCATCGCCCCCACCTGGGGGGAGGTGCTCCGGGTGGCGGAGGCTAAGGCGAGGACGGGGAGGATCGTGGCCCTGGCCCACGTGCTCCGCTACACCCCCTACGCCAGGAGGCTCAAGGCCCTCCTGGAGGAGGGGGCGATCGGGGAGGTGGTCTCGGTGCAACACCTGGAGCCGGTGGGGCACTGGCACTTCGCCCACAGCTTCGTGCGGGGCAACTGGCGGAAGGAAGGGGAGTCCAGCCCCTTCCTCCTGGCCAAGAGCGTCCACGACCTGGACTGGCTCCTCTTCCTGATGCCGGGGAGGGTGGCCCGGGTGGCCTCCTTTGGGGGGCTCTACCACTTCCGGCCGGGGAGAGGCCCCCAAGGGGCTGGGGAGCGGTGCCTCCATTGCCCGGAGGAGGTGGAAAGGGGCTGCCCCTTCTCGGCCAGGCGCATCTACCTGGAGGCCTACGAAGAGGGGGAACGGGGCTGGCCCCTGGACGTGGTGGCCTTCCCCGTGACCCGGGAGAACCTGGAAAGGGCGTTGGCGGAGGGCCCCTACGGGGAGTGCGTTTACCTGGGGAGGAACGACGTGGCGGACCACCAGGTGGTGGCCTTGGAATACCGGGACGGACGCACGGCCAGCTTCCACGCGGAGGGGCTTTCCCGGATGCGGTTTCGGGAGACGCGGCTTTTTGGGAGCGGTGGGGAGATCTTTGGGGACGGGCGGTACATCCGCATCTTTGACTTCCTGAGGGGTGAACGGACCTTGGACCTGGAGGTGGAGGCGGATGGGTCCCTTCGCACGGGGCACGGGGGCGGGGACCTGGGGCTGATGGCGGACTTTGTCTTTGCGGTGGAGCGGGAGGACCCTTCCCGGCTGGAGCCCTTTGAGGAGGCCCTTTATGCCCACCGCCTCACCTTTTTGGCGGAGAGGGCCAGGAAAGAGGCGCGGGTGGTGGAGGCAGAAAAGGAAGACCCCCAGGCCTGAGGCCAGGGGCTTCTTGGCGGAGAGGGCGGGATTCGAACCCGCGAGGCAGGTTTAAGCCCGCCTACACGATTTCCAGTCGTGTCCCTTCAGCCGCTCGGGCACCTCTCCAAGCGCCAAGCCTGAGTGTACCAAGGGGTTTTGGGGGAGTCAAGGGTGCTGGTCGGACGTTTTGAGAGAGGTGGAATCCCATCTTGGACTTGGGGGAAGTTTCTCCTGGACGGATCGTGTGGCCGGATCTGGGAGATTGTGTGCTCACGGGAGGTAGAGTTATGGAGGACTTGCAGAGTCTGCTGGAAGAGTTTCTTCTGCACGCTAAACTCCACGAGTCAGGTACTGGCCCCCCTGCAACGCTTTCCTCAACGTGCCATTGCTCCTCTCAAATGCCGTCGTTTGCGCCATCTCAAACCGCGTATCCGGGACGGATTCGAACTTGAGCAGCTCACCGTTGGGGCGTTGCAGCGCGCGCTCGGCAAACATGCCTGGGTGCGTGAAGCAGTCCACTCTTTCTCCGTTCCGGGCCCTGGAGATCTTCTCGATCGCTGCCACAAGACCGCCCCCGTGGTCCCAGTGGCCGTGGGACAGCACCACCGCATCGATCGCCGCGAAGTCTACGCCCAGAATCTCGGCGTTGCGCAGGAAGGTTGAGGCCTCTGGCCCCGTGTCAAACAGCACGGTGTGTGTCGCGCTTCCGCTACGCGCCGTGATCAGCAGCGACAGACCGTGGTGGGCACAGCAGGTGCACCGTCCCGAGAGCAATTGCAAACGCCCCGCGGTCAACAACCCCGTCCACTCCGATATCGCCACACCGGAATTGGTCGATAGGCTGTCCGTGACGTTGTCAACGAGAACGAGAACTTCAAGCTGGTCAACTGCCAGAATGTCGGGCATGGCTCGCTCCAGTCTTCTTGAGGCGGCTAACGCCGGAAATCCTGTGCTTTACCGCCTTGGAACATCAGAAAGGGTCTTGCTGTTGCCATCTCGTGTGCCCCCATGTCGAATTTGCTGCCTAACGCTCCGGTTCAGCGGCGGCGCGGAGTGCCGCCCGCTGCGACCGGTCGTTCGGCGGCTTGCAAAGCGCCACAGACCCGCCGGGAGTCCTCGGGAGCACTCTCCACACGTGCACAGTGCCAACCCCTTATCATGTCAACATGGCAGCCCCTCTTCAGATCCAGCTGACCCCTGAGGAGGACCGGCTCCTGCTGGAACTCTCCCTGGACCCGAAGACCCACAAGAAAACCCGCCTCTGGGCCGCCATGGTCCGCCT
>CAMTVD010000003.1:0-29438 GCA_947085095.1 uncultured Thermus sp.
GACCTCGCCCAGGTGCGGCTGAACGAGCCCGTGAGCCTGTAGCAGAGCTGTAGCAGAGCGCCAACCGGATAGTACCCCCACGTGCCAATCCGTGCCGATTCCTGACGCGACTTGCCGCGGTGCGCAGGGATTTTCGTGCGGTCGCACTCAGGAGGTCAGGGGTTCGAATCCCCTCGGCTCCACCAGCTCCAGAACGGAGTTTTTGACCCCCCGGGGAAGCCCGGGGGGTCGCTCTGTAGCAGAAGGTGTAGCAGGAACCCCGCTAACCGATGTCCAGCACCCACCCCCGCCGCTCCTCCTCCAGGAGGTGGCGGTAGATGCCCAGGGTGATGTTCGGGTTTGCGTGGCCCATGCGCTCGGCCACCAGCTCCACGGGAGCCCCCTGAGCGAGGAGGAGGGAGCCGTAGGTGTGCCGGAGGTCGTGGACCCGCACCTGGGGGAGACCGAGCCGGGCGAGGAGCCTGCGGAGGAAGTGGTCCGGGGCGTCCGGGTGGACGGGCTGGGAGGGGTCCCGCCCCGGGAAGAGCCAGCTCCTCCGCACCTCCTCCTCGCTGAGCCCCTGGACGCTCTCGCGGTAGGCCCGCAGGCGCTCCAGGGTGGTGGGGGGGATGGGGACCGCACGGTAGCCCGAGGAGGTTTTGGGTTCGGAGACAACCCCCTTCCCGCCCACCTTCGCCCACGCCCGGCGCACGTGGAGCACCCCCTCCTCGAGGTCCACGTCTTCCCACCGGAGGCCCAGAGCCTCGCCCCTTCGGAGCCCGCAGGTGAGCATGAGCCGGAGGGCGATGGCGAGGGGGGAGGGGTGCTCGTCCAGCGCGGCGAGAAGTCTCCTAGCCTCATCGGGCTCCAAGGTTCTTCCCGGACTCCTCCTCGGCGGCCCCTTCACCTTCACGGGAGCCACAGGGTTGCGGTGGATGAGCTCCATCCGCACGGCGTCCTCAAAGACGGCGTGGAGGAGCCAGCGGATGTTCTTCATGGCGTGCGGGGTGAGCCTGAGCCCGTCCAGGTGCCGCCGGACGTGGAGAGGTTGGACGCTCTGGAGCCGCATGCGCCCAAAGCGGTCGTAAGCCGTGGGGTCCCTGAGGGAGGGTATGGCCTTCGCCAGGTGGTAGCGGTAGCTCTCCAGGGTGCGGGGGCGAACCTCCGCCGCCTTGCGCTTGAGCCAGTCCTCGGCCCAGTCCCGCACGGTGATCTGGGCGGGCTCGGCGAGGAGCCCCCGGTGGTGGAGCACCTGGAGCTCGGCGAGCTTACGGGCGACCTCCTGGCGGGTCCTGCCGTAGACGACCTTCCGCCGGGGGTTCCCGCGAGGGGTGTAGCCCACCGTGATGGCCCCGACCCAGAGCCCGTCCTTCCGCTGGTAGATGGACCCTTCTCCTGGAGGACGCTTGCGGGCCATGTCAGCGCAGGTGCTGGCTCCAGGACTCGTAGTCCCGGTGGCTGACCTCCAGGGTGTAAGACGTGGGCGGGTTGCCCAAGAGGACGAAAACGGCTTCCCCCACCCTCCGCTCCAAGGGAGCACCCTGCCGCACCTGGCCCAGGGCTTTCTCGGCCCACGCCTTGGACTCCAGCTGCGGGTTGCCGTCAAAGGGGGCGGTGGCGAGGTAGGGGAGGAGCCAGGACGCCGTGGGCTCGGCGTTCAAACCGGATACGCTGACCTCGTAATGCAGCACCTTGTCCCCGTAGGTGGCGATCTCCACCCACATCTCCGCCCCGGTGTCGGGGTCCACCTTCACCGCCCGGTGGTACTTCACCCCAGGGATAACGTTGGAGGGCTCCATGGTAAAGCGGAAGCCGTAGGGCTCCTTCTCCAGGTTCAAGGTGATGTCTACCCAGAAAAGCCCGGGTAGGACAGGGGGCGGAGGCATTTCCGCCTCCTGGGTTTTGGGGGGTTCGCTGGCCTGCTCCGTTTGCGAAGGTTGGGGAGATTGTGCAGGTTGCGAAGGTTGGGCAGATTGAACAGATTGGGCCGATTGGGGGTTTTGCGGTGTTTGCGGTGGAGGAATGAGGACCAGTCCGATGAGCGCCACCACCGCACCGAAGGCAAACATCCCCAGCCTTTCCTTCAGGGTCAGCGGCTTGGCACCCTTGGGCGTCTTGGAGAACGCCGCCGCCAGGAGCAGCCCCCCAAGGATGAGGAGAACCCAACCCATGGCTACCTCCTACATCTTCCGCACCAGGGTGGCCGCCACCCCGAGGATGCGGTCGTGCTCGGTTAGGGGAACGGGAGGGTGGTCCGGGTTGTCGGAGTAGAGGTACCAGGAGCCGTTGTAGCGCTGGAGCCGCTTTACCACAACCCCGTCCCAGTGCACGTGCACCGCCACGATGCGCCCGGGCTCCGGGGCTCCCCCCGTCCAGAAGACCACGATGTCCCCGTCCCTGAGCGTGGGCTCCATGGAGTCTCCCTTGACCCGCACGGCGAAGAGCTCTTCCTCCCGCTTGCCCCTGAGCTCGGGGATGTGGAGGGTGATGTATTCCGCGCCCTCGTTCCACATCGGCGGCCCAGCCCCGGCGTCTATGACAGGAATACGATACCGCACCACGGAAATAGCCCCGGGGATTTCCGCACCAGGAAGCTGGATGCCGGTTTCGCGGGAGAACTCCTCGGGGGTCCATTGGAGAACCCGGAGAAGCCGGTTGAACGCTTCCGGGTCCTTAGCCCAGAGATAGCGGATGGCATTCTCGGGGTCGGGAAGGACCTGGGTTGCCAGCCACGAAGCGCTGCGCCCTACCATACGGCTCACCTTTGGCTGTGATAGCCCCAGCTCGCGGATGCGCTTGCGGATAGCCATAGCGGCTTTTTCTTCTGTAGCCACCACTTTGCCACCCCCTCGGTGTTAGCATAGCTAACACTCTGTCAGGGGTGTTGACTATTCGGCCAGGCTGTGCTAGCATGGCTGACAGGATGACGGCAACGGACCTGGCAACCCTGATTAGGGTCAAGCGAGCGGAGAAGCGCTGGAGCCAGGCGGATTTGGCAGCCAAGGCTGGCGTCTCCCGCTCGCTCGTTGCGTATGTGGAGAATGGCGGTCGCCCCAGCATCAGCACTCTAAAAAAGCTGGCGACTGCGTTGGGTATTTCTGCGTCCGAGTTATCAGCAATACTGCTGGCAGAGGAGGCCTCCCATGCCTAACCCCACGACCACCCCTCAGACTGCGTTGCCCCACCCCGTGGCCTACAACATCGCCCAGGCCGCCAAGGTTCTGGGTATCGGGGAAAGGACCCTCCGCTACCTCATCCGGGCGGGGCAGATCCGCGTGGCCCGGGTGGGGAGGAGGGTGCTGGTCCCTCACTCGGCCATCGTGGAGTTTTTAGAACGCGGTGGCGTTGAACAGGTCCTCTACGGCCACGTGGCCGTGAGGAAGTCGGCCAGGGTGGAGGCCCTGGCCTAGTGGAGGTGATGCGAATGACTAGACAGGCGCAGGTTCAGTATACCACAGCTCTGCGGCGGGTGCTGGAGAAGTATCCAACCCTCCCCCCTCGGAAGCGCGGCGAGTCCTGGGAGGAGTACCTCCAGCGCTTGGAGCACCGGCTCCGGTTGCTGGAGGCGGCCTGGGGGGACTGGGTGGAGTCCCCCCCTAGCCCCGAGCTCTACCTCTCCGACCCTTACTGGGCACACGCGTGGCCCAAGGCCCGGGGGGAAATCTACTTGCTCCGCATGGCTTTGCCGGAGCTTCGGCGGGCCCTCAAGGGGGTGCGCCATGCGTAGGGACTGGCGCACCGCCTGGTATCAGGCCAACCCAGAGGGACTGGTGGGGCGTCTCAGGGACCTCGCGCGGTCCCGCCCCGAGGCCGCCAGGGCCCTGGCCACGCGGCTGGAGCGCGAGGGCTGGGGCCCCTGGTGGGAGCTCCTGGGGGACCTCCAGGCCCCCCGGGCCCTCTGCCCCGTGTGCTGGGGGGAGGGGGTGGTGTGGACGCATCCCATGGCTCGCTCGTGGGAGGTCCCCCAGGACCTCGCGGACGAGTGGTGGCAGGACTGCCACGCATGCGGCGGGGAGGGCCTGGTGCCCTTCCCCGTTGACGCAGGGGACTACGGGGAGGAAACCCCGTTCCCAAGGAGGTAGATCATGGGGATCTTTAAAGGGATGGTCGCGGAAAGGAGCGGCGAGCAGGCGGTTAGGGAGCCCGGGACGTACGAGTTCCAGCTGGTGGAGGTGCAGGCGGGGCTCATGGCGAGCCAGTTCAGCGAGGAGCCCAAGCCCGCCTTGCGCTTTGTCTTTGAGGACGACGAGGGGCGCCTCTCCGGTCTCGTCAACATCCCCTCCATCGGTAGAACCCCCGATGGCTCCTACGGGCTCCTCTACAACGAGAAGTCCAAGTTTTGGCAGGTGGTGGGGGCCCTCTGGGGCCGGGCGGTCGGGCCTCAGGACGCGAGCCTCCTGGGCATGGACATTCCCGGGGTGAACAGACCGGAGGACCTGAAGCGCTTACCTCTCTTCTTCACAGAGGGGCAGGAACCGGTGAAAGGGGTGGTGATTCGCATGGGCGAGGAGGAGATCACCGCCCCCGGCAGGCCCGTGCTCCTCACCATCGCCACGAAGGAGAAGGGGGACCGGGTGGTGACCAACATCATCCAGTACGCCCCGGTTCCGAGGAAGCGGGCTCAGAAGGCGGCCCAGAAGGCGGCTGAAGACCTCTGGTAGAGGAGCCATGGCCCACCGCGCCCTGTACGACCCGACCCCGGAGGAGTGGCGCTACTACTCCTTCTCCCCCACGGCGGTGCGGTGGGCCAGGGTCGCCCTCGAGGCGGAGGGGTACGAGGTGGAAGCGCACGCCGCCCTGCTGGAGTTCGGCGTCCTCCTGGCGGCGTGGCACCCCGAGAAGGGGACCGGATTCCTCCTGGACGTCTACGATGTGAACCTCGTGGCGCGCCACGGCCCCGAGGCTCTGAGGAAGGGCCTCGTCCGGGGCTACGCCGCCAACCACGTCCGGGAGGACGAGCCCGGGTACCACATCCGCCGCTACGCCGAGGCGGCCCTGGCCCGCATCGTCAACGAGTTCGCCCGGGAGGCCACTCCGGGGAACCGCAACAACGCCCTGAACCGCATGGCCTACCAGCTCGGGCGACTGGTGGGCGGGGGGCTCATCTCCGAGGAGGAAGCGAGGGCGCTCATTTTCGGGGAGGCCGAGAAGGTCTTCCAGCCCTCCGAGCGCGCCGAGGTGGAGGGGACGGTCCGGTCGGGCCTCGAGGCCGGGAAGCGGAAGCCCGCCCCGCGCCCTGAGCGCCTGCTCGGCCTCAAGCCCAGGAAGGGGGTAGTGCCGCCGTGGAGAGAGTGAGCCTCGCCCCTCCGCCCCGCTTGAGCCGGGAGGAAGCCCTGAGCAGGGTGCAGGAGTGGATCCCGGGGGTGGAGCGCGTCCTCTGCATCCAGAGCACCCCCCGCCAGTACGTCCTCGTCCTGGAAGGCGGGCAGAAGGTGGACATCGGGAGCGTGGAGAGCCTGGCGAGCCAGCGGAAGGTGCGGGTGCGGGTGGCGGAGGTCCTAAAGGTGCTCCCCCGCTGGCTGGATCAGCGCTACTGGGACGACATGGCCCAGGCCATCATGGACGCCTCCGAGGACGTGGAGGCTCCCGAGGCGGAGGAGCTGGACCTCCTCCGGGCCTGGCTGGAGGCCTACCTGGACGAGCGCTCCCCCGCCCGGGAGGACGACCCCCAGGCGTGGGAGAGCCACTTCCGCATGGAGCTCCCCATCACGTGGCGGGGCGACCTCGCCATAAACGCCACGAACTTCGCCTCCTGGGTGGGAGACCGGAGGGGGCACCGCATCCGCCCCAGGGAGATGGCCCTCCTCCTCCGGCGCTACGGGGCGGAGCCGGTGAAGGTCCAGCGCAAGGGGAGTGGTGCCAACCGCACCCGGCGGTACTGGGCCATTCCAGCCTCCCTCCTGCCTCCCGAGTGGGTGCCTTCTGAGCCTTCCGAGGAGGCGGCTAATGAGAACGCGTTCGCAGGTAGTCAGATAGTCGGAACCCCCAGCGCATCTGACTACCTCGCGAATAGCGTCCTGGACGGCGAAAAGGTGGGAGGTAGTCAGGTAGTCAGATACAAAAACGAGCCGAACACCTCGCAATCATCTGACTACCTGACTACCGGAGGCACGAAGCCCGTGCAGAACGGGGTTTCTCGGGTAGTCAGATGGTCGGGCTCATCTGACTACCTGACTACCGCTAAGGGTGAGAAAGATTTCTCAACCGAAGAGGAGGGGGAGGTGCTGAGCGATGAAGGGGTTGACTGGTTCTAGCCGCCTCCGGGTCTACGGGCCGCCCGGGACGGGGAAGACGACCTGGCTGAAGAACGAGGTGGAGCGGCTCCTCCGCTCCGGCGTGCCCGGGGAGGAGATCGCCGTGTGCTCTTTCTCCCGGGCGGCGTTCCGCGAGTTTGCCTCCAGGCTCGCCGGGCAGGTGCCTGAGGACAACCTCGGGACCATCCACAGCCTGGCCTACCGGGCCATCGGAAGGCCTCCTCTGGCCCTGACGAAGGACGCCCTGAGCGACTGGAACCGCCGGGTGCCCGACACCTGGCGCGTGACCCCGAGGGTGGACGGGAGGGGGGCGGACCTCCTGGACGTCATGGACCCCTACGAGGACGAGGACTCGAGGCCCCCCGGGGACAAGCTCTACGACCGGGTGGCCTACCTCCGGAACACCCTCGCCCCCATGGCGGCCTGGAGCGAGGAGGAAAGGGCCTTCTTCCAGACCTGGAAGGCCTGGATGAACGCTACGGGGCTTGTGGACTTCCCCGGGATGCTGGAAATGGCCCTGGCGAAGCCCGGCGGCCTCGGAGCGCGCTTCCTCCTGGTGGACGAGGCCCAAGACCTCACCCCCCTCCAGCTCCTCCTGGTGGAGAAGTGGGCCCAAGGGGCCCGGCTCGCCCTGGTGGGGGACGACGACCAGGCCATCTACGGCTTCATGGGAGCGGACGGGGCCTCGTTTCTCGGGGTCCCGGTGGAAGACGAGCTTGTCCTAGGTCAATCCTACCGCGTCCCCGCCAGGGTGCAACGGGTGGCGGAGGCCGTCATCCGCCGGGCGCAGAACCGGGCCCCGAAGCGCTACGCCCCCCGTGGGGACGAGGGAGAGGTGCGCCTCCTCTGGGTGCCCCCGGAAGACCCCTACCACGCCGTGGTGGATGCCTTGGAGCGGGTAAACCGGGGGGAGAGCGTCCTCTTCCTGGCCACGGCCAAGTACCTCCTGGAGGAGCTGAAACGTGAACTCCTCCGCGTGGGGGAGCCGTACGCCAATCCGTACGCCCCCCACCGGCACAGCTTCAACCTCTTCCCCCAGGGAGCGAGGAGCGCCTGGGAGAAGGCGCGGAGCTTCCTCTTTCCCAACCGCATCGCGGCGGACGTGAAGGCGTGGACCAAGCACGTGAGCTCCAAGGTCTTCGCCGTGAAGGGGGAGGAGGCGAGGCGGTACATAGAGAGCTTCCCGGACGAGGAGAAGGTGGGGGACGACCACCCCATCTGGAACGTCTTCCGCCCGGAGCACCGTCCGCACGCCGTGGGGCGGGACGTGTCCTGGCTCCTGGACCACCTCCTGGGGAACGCCCCCAAGACGATGAGGCAGAGCCTCATGGTGGCCCTGAAGAGCCCGGAGGCGGTCCTCCAGGGCAGGGCTAGGGTGTGGATCGGAACGATCCACAGCGTGAAGGGCGGCGAAGCGGACTGGGTGTACGTCTGGCCTGGGTACACGAGAAAGGCGGCTAGGGAGCACCCGGACCAGCTACACAGGCTCTTCTACGTGGCCGCCACCCGGGCGAGGAAGGGGCTCGTGCTCATGGACCAGGGGAAGGCCCCGCACGCCTACCCCTGGCCCGCCGTGAGGGAAGAGGTGGAGGTGGACGTATGGTGAGGAAGGCGCTGGAGGTCATCCGGGAGGCCGAAGCGAGGGGGCTTCGCTTCGTGGAGCAGGACGGGCGCCTCGGCCTCGAGGGGCCCGAAGAGGTTCGGGCGGCGTTCCGCCAGGAGTACGGGGAGGTCATCCCGGTTTTGAAGGGGGCCATCCTCGCCCTCCTCCGGGACGAGGCCCGCCTGGACGAGGCCATGGAGGCCAGGCTGGAGTTCGCCCTGGCCTACGAGGCGAAGCTGGAGACGGAAGCAGAGGAGGACGGCGCCCCTGCCTGGCTCGCCTACACCATGTGGTGCCTCCTGGCGGACGCGCTGAACGGCTTCGTCCTCCGGGGGCTCGGGGACGACTGGCCTAAGGTCCAGGCCGCCGTGGCGAGCGGAAAGGGGCGGGAGCTCCGGGAGCGGGCCTTGGAGCGGTGGGCGGAGGTCTACAAGGCCATGGAGGCCCACCGCTTCCGGATGCGCTGGGAGGACGAGGCCTGGCGCGAGGAGCTTTGCCGCATGGGCCAGGAGGCGGAGCTATGGGCCTGGCGGGCCTGGCTGGTGGAGCTCGCCAAGAAGAACCCTGAGGCCGAAGGCCAGGACGAGCTGGACCCCTGGGTGGACCTCCGGCCCTGGGCGGTGTGGTTGGCGAGGAACGGGAAGCGGCTCGGGCTCGTTTGGAGGGAAGCGGCGTGAGGAGGTAGGCCGTGGTAGTTCGCATCCTCAACCGCAGTGATGGCGGGTCGGGGGTTTACGTTGGCCGCCCTTCCCGCTTCGGGAACCCCTACCGCGTGGGCGAGGACGGCACGCGTGAGCAGGTCATAGCCCTCTACCGCGAGTATTTCGCGGCCAAGTCGGAGTTTGATAGCCGCTTCCGCGAGGCCCTGGAAGCCCTCTACGCCAAGGTCAGGCGCCACGGCGAACTGAACCTCGTGTGCTGGTGCGCTCCGAAGCCGTGCCATGCCGAGGTCATCGCCGAGTGGATTGTGCGGAGGGGGAAGGAGGAGGGCCTCGAGGTTCGGGTGGAGGTGGCCCGTGCAAGGAGCGGTAGTGGTGGCGGCGTACTGCCCGGCCACGGCCACGTGGGAGGCCGTGGTGGTCGCCGGAGGTAGGGTGGTGGGCTACGGCTCCTCCCCCGACTACGGCGTGGCCGTGGAGGCGGCGGTCCTCGAGGCCCGGGCCCGGGGGGTAGAGGTTCTCCCCCCTCCTCGCCCCCGCTCTGGCCTCGGGTGGTTCTGGGAGTGGTTAAAGGAGGTGCTGGGATGAGGCCGCGTATGTACACCGTCCCCTGCCCCGTGGAGGGGTGCGAGAGGAAGGCCAAGGTGCACAGGAGCATGCCCGCCGGGTACACGGGCCTCTGCCCGTGCCAGGCGGTGTGGCTCCAGCTGGGCTGGTCCACCACCGCCGACTACGACCGTGTCCCCTACCTGGTGGTCCTGCGGAAGAAGCGGAGGAGGGGATGAGGGTCCTCGGGCGGGCGGAAGAGGCGCTAGCGCATCTCGCGGAGGCGGTGGGGTACTACTGCCCCCCTGAGCTGGTCCTCGAGGCTGAGCGGTGGCTGGATGACTTGCGGGAGGCGCTTAGGGAGGGCGCGGAAGCGAGCCGGGCGCTAGAGGCGTGCCGCGCCCGGGAGCGCCTGTCATCCCAGGAGCGGTTGCGGCTCAAGGAGGCTGTCATTAAGGCGCGGGAGATTTTGGAGCGGATATGACCCTGGCGGATCTGCTTTTGGCCTACGTTCTCGCCACGCTCACGGGGCTCGCTGTCCTGCTTCGCCCTCGCCGCGAGCCCCTGCCGGAGGGGGCGAGCGTGGGGTTTTTGGTTCTCGTGGGGGTTTTATGGCTAATGTTCTTCCTCGCGCTCGTTCTGTGGCGCTAGAGGCCACTCTTCCATGGCCGCCCTCGGTGAACCACTACTGGGCGGCCAGGGGGAATGGCCGCTACCTCTCCCCCCACGCCCAGCGGTGGCACAAGGAGGCGTGGGCCACCCTGCGCGCCGCGTGGCGCGGGAAGCCCATGCGGGGGGAGGTGGCGGTGCTCGTCGTCCTTCATCCCCCGGACCGGAGGAGGCGGGACCTGGACAACATCCTGAAGGCGGTCCTGGACGCGCTCGTGCACGCGGGGGTGCTCCAGGACGACTCCCAGGTGGCGGAGCTTCACGCCGTGCGGCGAGAGGCGCGCCGTCCTGGACGGGTGGAGATACGGGTGGAGAGATTCTGACATCCTCCCCGTTCTGAAGAACGGGGGCTCCTACACGGAGCTTGCGAGGTTGGAGTCTGCATGAGCCGAAGCCCATACCTTTACCCCATCCAGCCCCTCCTCTACGGGAGGAGCCTGTCCGGGTTGCCCCAGACGGGCCGTGTCAGGCGGCCCATAGCGCAGCAGTCCAGCCGCTACGCCAATGCACTTGTTATCCCGGTACGCCGTGGCAAGGCCGTCACAGACGGTAGGCGTGGGGTTGCCGTGCATGGCAAAACTGTAGCACATCAGCGGATGGACGTGCTACACCGAGCTTCGCTCGGCTTTCGCTTCCTTCCCGGTTTGAAAACCGGGGCATCCGCGGAAGGAGTTTTGTGACCCTCACGGGCCGGGAGGTCCAATCCCTCCCGGCACCGAGGTACCGGCCCAAATCGGGAGTTTCCGGTCTCCCTGACCAAAACCGGCCCCCCAACAAAATCTTGGGGTGAACACCGCTTCCCCCAGGCGCTCGGAGGGCCGGGGGCGCCTGAGGAGGGGCGGGTAGGAGGAGGTGGAAGTGTCTAGGAAGTGCACCATCTGCACCCACCCCCAGCGGGCGGAGATAGACCGAGAGCTCGCAGAAGGGAGGTCTATCCGAGACATAGCGAGACGCTATAGCGTTTCACGCCCTTCCCTTCACCGCCACCGCACGCACGTCCAGGACGCTGTTCAACGGGCGGTTGAAGCCAAGGCGGTCCAGGTCGGCGTGTCCGTTTTGGACCGCATCAGGGAGCTGAACCGCGAGGCCCGCGCCCTTCTGGAAGAAGCTCGCTCAAAGGGACGCTACGCGGCGGCGGTCCAGGCGATTGGGGCGGCTACCAGGCTTTTGGAACTAGAGGCCAAGCTCCTCGGGGAGCTAGACGAGCGTCCCAGCGTCCAGGTGGCGCTGGTGGCGAGCCCGGAGTGGGCCCGGCTGAGGGCGGTGGTCCTCGAGGCCCTGGCCCCCTACCCCGAGGCCAGGGCCGCCCTGGTGGAACGTCTGGAGGCGGAGGGTGCGTGAGCTCGCCCAGGACCTGGCCCTCGCCCTAGACCCCACGGTGGTCCTCAAGCGGGCGGGTGTCACGCCCGCCCCCTGGCAGCGGCGGGCCCTCCTCTCCCCGTCCCCCCGCCTTCTCCTCCTCGCCTCGCGTCAGGCGGGGAAGAGCACCACCGCCGCCGCTCTCGCCCTCCACACCGCCCTGGTGCGCCAGGAGGCCACGGTGCTCCTCATCGCCCCCTCCCAGCGGCAGAGCCAGGAGCTCGCCAACCGGGTGCGGCGCTTCGCCCAGGTCCTCGGCCTGGAGCTCCAGGCGGAGAGCGCCCTTCGGCTGGAACTCCGAGGGGGGAGCCGGGTCATCGCCCTCCCCGCCAAAGAGGGAACCATCCGGGGCTACAGCGCCCACCTCGTGGTCCTGGACGAGGCCGCGTGGATCCCCGACGACCTCTACGCCGCCGTGCGCCCCATGCTGGCCGCCACCCGTGGCCGTCTGGTGGCCATCTCCACCCCCTTCGGCACCCGGGGCTGGTTCTGGCGGGAGTGGGTGGAAGGGGAGGGGTGGGAGCGGGTGATGGTGACGGCCTACGACGTGCCCCACCTGGACCCGGCGTTCCTGGAGGAGGAGCGCCGCGCCCTGGGAGAGTGGCGATTTCGGCAGGAGTACCTGTGTGAGTTCCTCTCCTCGGGCGGGGCCATCCCCGAGGAGGACGTGGAGCGGGCCACACGCCTCCCCGGCCCCGAGGAGCCCCGGGAGGGGCGGCGCTACGTGGCGGGGCTGGACCTCGCCCGCGTCCACGACTGGACCGCCCTCGCCATCGTGGACGCCACGGAGCCCGAGGCCATGCGCCTGGTGCGCCTGGAGCGCTGGCGGGCAGAGTGGGAAGAGACGGTGGAGCGGGTCCTGAGCCTCGTCCGCCCCTACGCCCCGAGGCTACTCGTGGACGCCACGGGCGTGGGGGATCCGGTCTACGAGCGCCTGCGGCGGGCCTATCCCAATGTCTACCCGTACCGGTTTTCCCACGCCACAAAGCCCCCCCTGGTCACCGAACTTCGCCTGGCCCTCGCCGAGGGGAGGCTTCTCCTCTACCCGGACCCCGCCCTCCTCGGGGAGCTCCGGGCCCTCGAGGCCCGCCAGACGGCCTACGGGGTGAGCTACGAGGCCCCGTCCGGGGCGCACGACGACACGGTGATGGCCCTGGCCCTCGCGGTGTGGGCGGCCCGGCATGCGGCCCCTACTGGTGGGCCCTACCGGGTGAAGGGGAGGTGGTAGTGGGCTCCAAAGAGCTGTATGCTAGGGCTAAGCTGGGCAAGACTCTACCCTGCCCCCGGTGCGGCTCCACGGAGGTGGAGTCCAGGGGGCGGGTGGGCGTGGAGGGGGTATGGCCGGACGTGATGCTGGTGCGGCGGTACAGGTGCAGGCGCTGCGGGCTTACGTACGAGAGCGCCGAGGTCGCTCTGACGTTGACCCCGCCCTCCTCGTCTGGGGCGCTCTGAACGCCCGCATGCGCCGCGTGGGGCCTCCCGGCCGGGGGCGCCGGGAGGAGGTGGAGCGGCTGGTGGGTCAAGCGGGGAGCTACGCCCTGCGGGTGGGGGGGCGCTGGTACCCCTGGGACACAGTGCGTGAGGCCCTGCGGCGGGCCCTGGAGCTGGACCGCCCGCCCCACGAGCGGAGCCGGGAGGCGCGGGACCTGGCGGCCTTCCTCTGGTCCCCTCGCCCCGACCGGGTGGGCTATGTCCTAGCCCGCCCCAGGCTCCTCCAGATATGGAGGGAGATTCATGGCTAAGGAGAAGGTGAACACCTACCAGGAGCCTCGGGGCTGGCTCCGGGCCGAGTGGACCCCGGCGGAGGTCCGCACCGTCTGGGCCATCGCCCAGCAGGGGGACATGCGGCCCGTGGCCGAGCTTGCCCGGGCCATCTTGGGGGACGAGCGGGCGCAGGGGGTCCTCTCCGTGCGGGTCCGGGCCCTCCTCGGCCTCCCCTTCACTCTGGAGCCCGCCCCCGGCGGGGAGCGCTGGGCGAAGCTTTTAGAGGAGCGGTGGTGGAGCCTCTTCCCCGAGGAGGCCCTGCACGACCTCATGGTCTGGGCCCTCCTCACGGGGGTGGGGCTCGCCGCCCTCTCCTGGGTGGAAGAGGACGGCCTCCTCTGGCCCCGGCTGGACGTCTGGAACCCGGGGGCCCTGGTGATGCGGGACGGGGCGTGGCGCGTGCGGGACGCCACAGGGCAGGAGCATCTGCTGGAGCGGGGGATGTGGCTCCTCTACACCCCCTACGGGCCGAAGCGCCCGTGGGAAAAGGGGCTCTGGCGGACCCTCGCCCTCCCCTGGCTGGTGAAAGCTGACGCCATCCGGTACTGGGCCCGTGACAACGAGGTGGGGGCCCTCAGGGTGGCCTACACCGATGGGCCCACGGGGGAGACGGGAAAGGAGCTCGCCCAGCTCCTGGCGGACCTCGGAGGTGACACGGGCCTCGTCCTCCCCGAGGGGTGGCGGCTGGACGTGCTCTCGCCCTCGGCGGAGGTGTGGCGCTCCAAGGCGGAGGCCATCGCCTGGGCGGACCGGGCCATGACCATCGCCATACTCGGGCAGAACCTCACCACGGACGTCCAGGGCGGGAGCTACGCCGCCGCGCGGGTGCACGAGGCCGTGCGAGCGGACCTCCTGGAGGCGGACGTGGAGACCCTAGCCACCGGGCTCAGGAACGGCGTCCTGGCCCTCTGGGCCGAGTGGAACGCGGGAGACCCTGCCCTCGCCCCCTGGCCTCGCTGGGACCCCAGGCCCCCCGAGGACCTGGCCGCCCGGGCGGAGACCCTGCAGCGGTTGGCCCAGGCCGTGGCGACCTTCGCCCAGGCGGGGGCGAACGTGGACCTGGACGCCCTCCTGGAGGAGTACGGCCTCCCCGTGCGGAAAGGGCAGGGGCTCGTGCGCCTCGCCTCGGGGGACCCGCCCCAGGAGGCCCCGGGCTTCGTCCAGGGGCAGCTCTACGCCGACGCCCTCGCGGATCGCCTCCTATCCCGCCTCCCCGACCCCCTGGCGGGCCTCGAGGCCGAACTCGCCCAGGCCCAGAGCTACGAGGAGGTGCGGGGCCTCCTCATGCGCCGCTTCCGGGAGGCCTCCCCTGAGGAGGTGGCCGCCCTCACGGAGCGGGCCCTGGCCCTCGCGGGACTGGCGGGGCGGTACTCGGTGATCCGCGATGTGGAGCGTTAGCGCCGATCCCCTCCGCTTCCAGGAGGCGGTGGAGTGGTTCCGGGGCAAGGTGCCCCTCCTCAAGGGGGAGTGGGGCCAGCTCACCCAGGAGGCCCGGCGGCGGGCCTTCACCGCCGCCGGGGTGGCCCTCTTGGACCGCCTCGCCCTTCTCCACCAGAGCGTTCTCCGGGCCCTGGAGGAGGGGACGCCCCTGGAGGAGTGGCGGCAGGAGGCCCTGCGCGTCCTCGGGGAAAGGTGGAGCTACGGCCACCTGGAGACCATCTTCCGCAACAACGTCCAGGCCGCCTACTCCGCCGGGAGGTGGGACCAGCTCCAGGACCCCGCCGTGCGTCGCTCCCACCCCTACCTCATGTACGATGCCGTGCTGGACAGCCGCACCACGGAGATCTGCCGGGCCCGGGACGGGGTGGTGCGCCCGGCGGACGACCCGTGGTGGAGGTCCAACTGGCCCCCCCTCCACCACAACTGCCGGAGCGGGGTGCGGGCCCTCACCCGCGCGGAGGCCGAGCGGCGGGGCGTGACCCAGACCCTGCCCAGCCTCCCCCCGCAGGAGGGCTTCGGCCTCTCCCCGGCGGAGGAGGAGTGGGTGGAGGGCTACGCCAAGGGCCAAAGGGACGCCGCCCGCCTCCCCTGGGCGCCCGCCTTCGCCGGGGAGCCACCCACCTGGCGCTCCTACGACCTACCTGAACGCCTGGACCCTACGCCCGCCCCCGGAGACCTCCTGCCCACGCTGGCGGAGGTGGGGGAGGCGCGCTTCCTCGCCCTCCTGGAGGAGCGCTTGGGAGGCCTCCCCGCCCTCCTCGTGGACCCCACGGGCCTCCCCGTGCTGGTGGACCGGGGGCTCGTGGGCCACCTCAAGGGGGATGGGCGGGAGCGCTTCCTCGCCTGGCTTCCAGACCTGGTGCGGACCCCGCAGGAGGTCTGGCTCCTCCCCCTTCAGCACGAGCGGCGAGTGGTCTTCCGCCAGCGGTACCTGAAGGTCTACCGGGAGGGGCGGGACCGGCACCTGGTCCTCTCGGCGGAGGTGCACCGGGGGGCCCTGGTAGCCCTGACCTTCGTGGAGTCTAGGGACTACGCCTATCTCCAAAACCAGCGGGTGGGGTTTCTCCGGTGGGTGGCCAAATGAAACGGGGAACGCCCCCCTGGAGGGGCGCCCGTCCTGCACCGGGCTATCGGGAACCCAGGCCCAGCCCGGTGGGTTTGCCCTGATTCTAGCACCCCTTGTAGCGGAGTGCAAGGTGTGCTATCCTAGAGCTAAGCTCGGATAACTCTACCCCCGGGAAGCCCCGGGGGGTTTTCGTGGACCATGACACGGCATGCCCTGACCATCCCCGTCCCCGGGGGCGAGCCCCCCCGCGAGTTTCGCATCTTCCCCTTCGGTCGCGTGGAGACGACCAAGGGGGTCTTTCTCTTTGACCAGGAGGCGGCCCGCCGGGTGATGCAGGCCTGGCGGGACTACGGCAACCGGCTCTCCATTGACTACGAGCACCAGGCCCTGGAGCCCGTGTCCAACGGCCCCGTCCCCGCCGCGGGGTGGTTTGACCTCGAGGTCCGGGAGGACGGCCTCTGGGCGGTGAACGTGGAGTGGACCCCGAGGGCTATGGAGCTTTTGCGCAACCGGGAGTACCGCTACTTCAGCCCCGCCTTCTACGTGGACGAGGAGGGGCGCATCGTGGAGCTCATCAACCTCGCCCTCACCAACCTCCCGGCCACCAAGCGCATGGAGCCTCTGGTGGCGAAGGCGGTGGGGTTTGAGTCGGGCCCGGTCTACGAGGGCTCCTCCTGGGACGCGGACGCCGCCGTGGCCCGGGTCCGGCGCTGGGCCAGCCGGGACGGGAGCGGGGACAAGGAGACCATAGACTGGGCGAGGTACCGCAAGGCTTTCGCCTGGTACGACGCCACGGACCCAGAGAGTTTCGGCTCCTACAAGCTCCCCCACCACGACGTGGTGGACGGGAAGCTTGTGGTGCACAAAAGGGGGGTCTACGCCGCCGCCGCCGTTCTGCAAGGGGCGCGTGGTGGCGTGGACATCCCAGAGGCGGAGCTGGAGGCGGTGAGGAGGCACATCGCGGCCCACTACCACCAGTGGGGCGAGAAGGCCCCCTGGGAGCGGGAGGAGACCAGGAGGACGAGGATGGAAAGAGTTTTGCGGCTTTTGGGACTTAGGGACGACGCTGGCGAGGCCGAGGCCGAAGCGGTTCTCCGCAGGCTCATGGCGTTCCCGGAACGGGTCTTCGCCCTGACGGGGACGCGCCGGGAGGACGAGGCCGAGGCGGTGCTCCTGGCCTGGAAGCAGGCCCACGAGGAGCTGCCCCGGGTCCAGGAGCGGCTGGCCGCGCTGGAGGAGGAGCGGAGGAAGGAGCGGCTGGCCCGCCTCATTGAGGAGGGGAAGAGGGAGGGCAAGCTCACCCCGGCCATGCTCTCCTGGGCGGAGAGCCAGACTCCCGAGGCGCTGGAGGCGTTTTTGCGGGTGGCCCCCAGGGTGGTCCGGGCGAACGGTCTGGAAGAGCCGGAACCTGGTGGGCTGGACTGGAACCAGATGACGCCCGCTCAGCGGGCGGAGCTCTACAGGAAGGACCCCGAGGCCTACCGCGCCCTGCGGCGGAGGGCCCTCGGGTACTGAGGAGGTAGTGAGATGCCTGTGACCACTAGGAGCGACCTATTCATCCCCGAGGTGCTGGCCGACGCGGTGGCGGGCGCGTGGCCCGACCGCATCGCCCTGCTGGGCACGGAGGCGGTGGTGGAGTCTCGCACCCTGCCCGGCGACGCCAAAGACGGAGATAGGGTCAGGATTCCGTACTTCGGAGTCCTGGGCGAGTACGAGGTCGTGGGGGAGGGGCAATCCCTGACCCCCACGAAGCTCACCATGACCACAGAGGAGGCCGTGGTGCAGCGGGCGGGGAAGTTGTTTGAGATAACCGCCTGGGCCCGCATGGCGGCCATGTACGCCGACCCCTACGCCGAAGCCACCCGCCAGCTCCTCGAGGGGGCTCGGCGGACCTTTGACCGGGCTCTGGTGGAAGCGGCTGCCTCCACCACGGGCAGAGGAGTCCAGACGGTGAACGCCTCCTCCGGCACCATCTCCTACGACGCCATCGTGGACGCCCTGAGCGCCTTCGGCGAGAGCGAGGACTCCGTGGCCGCCGTCGTCATGCACCCCAAAGTCTTGAACGACCTCCGCAAGGCGAAGAGCAACGACGGCATGCCCCTGTTCCTCAACCCCCAGGACGGTGGCCGCCCACGGGTGCTGGGCCTGCCCATCATCGTCTCCCGCCGGGCCCCGGTCATCAGCGGCACCCCCAACACCTACGTCACCCTCTTCGTGCGCCGCGGGGCCCTCGCCCTCTGGTACAACGGCACGCCGAGCATTGAGACGGACAAGGACATCGCCAGCGACACCCTCCTCGCCGCCGTGAACGTCTACTTCGTGGCCCACCGCTACTCCCGACTCCCCGGCGACACCGATCCTGTGGTGGTGCGGCTCGTGACCAGGTAGCCATGGGGTACTTCGCTATTCGGCGCATGCGGGAGAGGCTGCAAGGAGCAGGAGCGCCCGAGCTCCCTCGGGAGGGTGCCCCCACCCCCGAGGGGCCTGCGGGAGGTACGCCCCTCCCCGAGGGCTTTCCCGCCCGTAGCCTCCTCCTCGCCAACGGATACGCCACCCTGGAGGCGGTGCGGGAGGCCACGGACGAGGCCCTCCTGGGAGTGAAGGGCATCGGGCCGAAGCTCTTGGCGGAGATCAGGGATGCCCTACGCCAGCAGGGCTGACCTGCGCGCCCTCGGGCTTCCCGAGGCGGTCCTGGCCTCCATCCCGGAGGCGGAGCAGGAGGCGGCCCTCGAGGCTGCCTCCGCCCTGGCGGACTCCTACCTCCGGGCCCGCTACGACCTCCCCCTCGCTTCCTGGGGGCGCGGGCTCACCCGGGCCGTGGCCCTCATCGCCGCCTACGACCTCATGAGCCGGAGGGGGTACGACCCCACCCGGCCCGGGCAGGAGAACCTGCGCATGCGCTATGAGGACGCCATCCGCTGGCTGGAGGGGGTGGCCGCAGGGAAGGTGGACCCCGGGGTAGAGGACGCTACCCCCGAGGTTTCCTCCACCGCCGTCCAGGCCGTGACCCGCGAGCGGAGGTGGCCGTGAGTGTGCGCGGGGATTTTGACGAGCTGAAGCGGCTCCTGCGTGGCTTTGAACGGCTAACCCGGCCCGGGGCCCTGCGGGAGGTGTCCCGCGCGGCGGCGGAGGGGGCCATGAGCGCCCTCATGGACCGCTTCCGCACCGCCACCGACCCGTACGGGAGGGCGTGGCCGCCTTCTCTCCGGGCTCAGCTGGAGGGGGGGCAGACCCTCTCGGACACGGGCCGCCTGCGCCGCTCCTTCAGCGTCCAGAGCGTCAGCGAGAGGGGCTTCGTCATCGGCACCAACGTGCGCTACGCCGCCGCCCACCAGTTCGGGGCGGTGATCCGCCCCCGCCGGGCACGTTACCTCCGCTTTCGCTTGGCCGGGGGGCGTGGGGCGCGGAAGGGCGGGAGAGGGCGGTGGGTCACCGCTAGCCGGGTGGAGCTCCCCGCCCGGCCCTTCTTCCCCGAGGGGCATTACCTCGGGGAGTACGCCGAGCGCATGCGCGAGGCCATCGCCGCGTGGTTGGAGGCCGAGCTGTGATCGCGGAGTTCATCCAGGTCCTCGCCCAGGAGCTTCCCGCCGTGCCCATCTACGTGGGGCTCGCCGGGCTGGACGAGCACGCCCACCCGCCCCGTCTGGTGGTGGTGCCCGAGCGGGAGACCCTGGAGGCCTCCACCCAGTACACCTTCCCCGCGCCCACAGGCCGCCCCCTCTACGCCCGGCGGGTGCGCCTCTCCCTCTACCTCTGGGCCAGCGCCTACTCGGACGTGGAGGGGATGCTGGCGGAGGTCCTCACCGCTCTGCGGCGGCGGCTCGGCACCCTCGCCCAGCCCCGGGACGGGGAGTGGGTGGAGGGGGGAGCCATCGCCCTGGGGGTGGCCTACCGGCTGGGCCTCGAGGTGGTGGCCCCGGTGGAAGAGCGGGAGCAGTACGTAATCCTGGAGCAGTTAGCCATGCAGTGCGGAGGTTGATATGCCTAGGAAAGACGAGACCCAAGAGGTTCAGGAGGAGCCCCGGCGCCCCTACGAGGAGTGGGCGCGGGAGCTCGGCACCCCAGGGTGGCTCCTCGCCGCCGCCAAGACGAAGGCGGGATGGGCCCTGGGGCAGGAGGTGACCCGCAAGGAGTACGAGGCTGCCCTTGAGGCGGCCCAGGGGGAGGTGATCCGCAATGCCTAATCTGCCCGGGGTGTACCTGAACATCCAGGACGGGAACCTGGGCGTCCTCCCGGCCCTGGGAGAGGGCGTGCACGTCAAGATCGGCGTGGCGAGCCAGGGGCCCGTGAACGAGGTGGTGGCCGTCTACGACACCAAGCGGGCCAAAGAGGTCTTCGGCTCCGGTCCCCTCCTGGAGGCCATCGGCGTGGCCTTCGCCCAGCGGGCGGGGGCCATCTACGCGATCCGGGTGAACGCCAGCGTGGCGGGCACGGTCTCCAGCGTGACCAAGGCGGGGAGCGGGACGGGCACCCTCACCGTCACGGGAAACCCCCTGGACGCTTACGAGGTGGTCGTCCGCATCACCCGGGCCGGGGGTTTGGGGGCCGCCGCCTTCGTCTACTCCCTGGACGGGGGGGACACCTACAGCCCCGAGATCGCCGTCCCCAGCGGCGGCACCTATGACCTCCCGGGCACCGGGCTCACCCTCACTTTCAACCCCGGCTCGGGGCAGTTCAAGGCCGGGGACGAATACCGGTTCACCACCACCGCCCCCGGCTATAGCCTGACCGACCTGAACAACGCCCTGGACGCCCTTTTTGCCCAAGCCCAACTCCGCTACCAGTTCGTGCACGTGGTGGGGGCCGCCACCCCCACCGTGGCCGCCGCCGTGGACGCCCGCATGGGGGAGGCGGCCAGCCAGCACCGCTACATCTGGGCCATCCTGGACGCCGAGGACAAGACCGACAGTCAGCTGCGCACTGACTGGGCCAGATTCGCTTCCACGCGGGTGGGCGTGGGGGCTGGGTACGCCGAAATCGCCAGCCCCATCACCGGGCGGGTGCACCGCAGACCCATTTCCTGGCTCTGGGCGGGACGCCGCGCCGCCCGCCCGGCCCAGGAGGACGTGGGCCGGGTGGCCTCTGGCCCCCTGGTGGGCGTGGTCCGGCTCCACCGGGACGAGTATGTGAGCCCCGGGCTGGACGAAGCCCGCTTCACCACGGCCCGCACCTACCCCGCCTACGCGGGGTACTACCTCACCCAGGGCCGCCTCATGGTCCCGCCCGGCTCGGACTTTGAGCTGGACCAGTACCGCTCCGTGATGGACCTGGCCTGCACCGTGGCGTACCAGGCGGGGCTTAGGTTCGTGAACGAGTCCATCCGCGTGGACCCCGCCACCGGGGGCATCGCCGAGAAGGACGCGGTGCGGGTGGAAGGGTACATCGCGGGGATGCTCAGAGCGGCTCTGAAGGGGAAGGTGAGCGAGATAGAGGGCCAGCCCGCCGTACGGGTGACGGTGGACCGCACGGAGAACATCCTCTCCTCCCGCCGCCTCCCCGTGTCCATCGCCGTCATCCCTCTGGGCTACGCCAAGTTCATCAGCGTGGAGATCGGGTTTGAGAACCCGGCGCTGAAGGTGGGGTGATCTGAATGGAGGTCAGGAACACCAAGCTCTACGACTTCTCCTCGGTGGAGCTCATGATAGATGGGGAGACCATCCCTGTGGACGCCGAGGTGGAGTACGCCGTGCCCGAGGTCCAGGAGGAGTACATCTACAAGGGGGGGAAGCCGGTGGGGCGCACGCCGGGGATGGTGGAGCCGGTGGAGGTGACGGTCAAGCTCCCCAAGGACATCTACGACCAGCTCCTGGACAAGTGGGGGAACGGCTTCCAGGACAAGGAGGTGGACATCCAGGTGGTCTACGCCGGGACGGACGGGCAGACCACCGTGGACTTCATCCGGGCGTGGAGGCCTACGGGCGGGGGGAGCGTGTCCGTGTCCAAAGGCGCTGAGCCCGTCATGGTGGAGCTCAAGGGGAAGGCCCTCGAGGTCCTGCCCCGGTCCAAGGCTCCCTTCCGGGCCAAGTGAGGAGGGGTAGATGCCTGAGCTGAAACCCGCAGACGAGCAGGACCTCCTCCTGGAGCACGGGGAGGTCTACGTGGCCGAGGGGCGCTGGGGCAAGGCGTACTTCCGCCCGCCCCAGGAGCCCGAATACAGCCGCTTCGTGGCTACCGCCGCCCGCGAGGGGGCGAACCTCTACGCGGCGCAGAAGACCCTGGTCCTGGACTGCCTCCTGAAGCCCTCCCGGGCCGAGTTCGCCGAGATCGTTCGCCAGCGGCCTGGGCTCGTGCCCAAGATCGCCGCCGACCTCATCGCCCTGGCCCAGGACGAGGAGGCCCGGTTTCTGGCGCCGCTCGGTTGAGGTTTACCAGCAAATCCTGAAGGAGCGGAACGTGGCCCTGGCCGCCAAGTGCCTCTTAGCCTACCGCAGGGGGGAGCGCTCCCCGGAGGCGGCGGCCGGGGCCATGCTGGAGGCCGCGAGCCACCTGGCCCTCATCCCCGACCGTGGATAACCGCCTGCAGTGGATCTTTGAGCTTCGCGCCCAGGTTGCCGGGCTCACCGCCGCCGTCAGACAGGTGCGGGAGTTCCAGCGGGCGGTGGTGGGGGCTACCTCCGCCGCCCGCGCGGCCAGCGCGGGCATAGGGGCGGAGTTCAGGGAGACGGGCTACGCCGCCCGCTCCCTCTCCCTGGCCCTGGCAGGGGTGGGGGCGGCCCGAGGAGGGTTCGCGGCCCTGGCCTCCGGGGCGGCCAGGGCCAGGGCGGAGATGGCCGCCCTCTCCTCCAGCGTTTTCAACCTCCGCAACCTCCTCATCGCCGGGACGGCGGGGTACGGGGCCAAGCTCGTCCTGGACGCGGTTTCGTTTAAGGAGAACACCCTCATCGCCTTCCAGACGCTTTTGGGCAGCCGCGAGGAGGCGGAGCGGATGATGCGGGAGGCGGTCAGGTTCGCCGCCGGCACCCCCTTTGAGACCCGGGACGTCATTGACGCGTACCAGCGTTTGCTGACCGACCGCTTCAAGCCGGCGGAAATCCCGGTGGTGCTCAAGGCCGTGGGCGACCTGGCCGCTCTGAAGGGGTTCAGCAAGGAGATCATTGACCGAGCGCTCCGCGCCATCGGGCAAATCCGGGCCAAAGAGCGGTTGCAGGGCGAGGAGCTAGATCAGCTGGCCGAAGCCGGGGTGTCTCGCGGCAAGGTCTACGAGGTGATCGCGAAAAGGATCGGGAGGACGACCGATGAGGTGCGCAAACTGCAGGAAGCGGGGCGCATATCCGCTGACCTGGGCGTCGTGGCGGTCCTGGAAACCATACGCGATACCATTTCCGGCGGGCAGCTGGGGAAGCTCATGGACCTCACGAGCCGGTCCATCTCCGGGCTGTGGTCCACGCTCCGCTCCCGGCCCACGGAGCTCCTAATGGACATCAACGTTGACCCCGTGCGCAACGTGTTGGCTAACCTGGTAGCCCTCACCGACCCCGACACCCCTAGCCGCACGGGGCAGCGGTTAAAGGCCATGCTGGAGCGCTACATCGGCGGGGCGTTTAGGGGCGTGTTTGGTAGCCTCGCCGACGCTACCGACCCCTCGAGGGCCGAAGCCAACCTGAACCGCTTCCTGGACAGCGTGGAGCGCACGATTGCCCGGGTGAGCCTGGCGTGGCAGCGCATCCGCCCCGCCATCGTGGAGACGTGGCGCGGGGTCATGGACGGCATCCGAGCCGCTCAAAGCGTGGCCCAAACCGTGGCCCCCGTTCTAAACGCCGTGGCCCAAGCGCTAGGGGGCACTGCGGGCGGCATGGAGGCTTCCACCGTTTCTGGCTTCCGGCTCATCGGCATGGGCATCGCCTTGGCCGGAGCGTGGCGGCTTCTCAACCTCCTCACCCTGGGCATGGCGGGAAGCGTGGTGCGCTGGGGTGGGCTATCGGTGCTGTGGTTTGGCCGTGTGGCGTTGGCCGCCATGCGCTACGCCGTGGCCCACCGAGCCGCCATGATGGCCGCGGCCTCCAGCATGGGGCCCATGCTGGCCCGCTTGGGCATGGGGGCGCTAACCATCCTCCGGCTGGCCACCCCCTGGGGGCTGGTGGCTACGGCGGCGGCGTTTGCCGTGGGCTACATCATCCGCAACTGGGACAAGATCAGGGGATTCTTCGCCAACCTATGGGCGTCCGTCTCCGGCGCGGCTTCGGCGGCCTGGCAAGGGGTCGTGGCCTGGGCGAGCGGGGCGTGGTCCTCCGTGGTGGCGGCGGTTTCCGGGGCGTGGGGGAGGATCACCGAGGCCGTCTCCAACGCCTGGGCCGCCCTCCGCGAGCGCGTTTCTAGCGCCGCGGGGAGGGTGCGGGAAGCCCTCTCGTCCCTCTACCGGGGAGTGGTGGGGTGGTTTAGGAACCTCCCCGACCGCATCGTGGAGGCCGTGCGTGGGGCGGGGAGCCGCTTCGTGGAGGGCCTGCGGGAGATCGTCCGGCGCGCCCCTGGCGGGGACCTCCTCCTCCGGGCGCTGGACGCGGCGGGGAACGTGGCCCGCCAGGCGTGGGAGTGGGGGAAAGGCGTGGCCCGGGCTATTGGGGGCGGGGCCAGAGAGGGGCTCGGCATCCGTTCCCCCTCGCGGGTGTTCGCCCACATCGGAGCCATGACGGCCCTTGGCCTCGCCGTGGGCCTGCAGAACGCTGCGCCTATGGTGGAGCGGGCCACCCAAACGCTGCTCCAGGCGACGCAGGTGGCTCCCACGATAGAGGCCGCCATCAGACTGCCGGAGGTCGCGCCTACTCTCCGCTCGCCCGAGGCTCCCCCGCCCCCTCCCGCTCCTCTCCTCCCCGCCGTGACCGCGCTAGCTCCTACGACCAGAGAAACCGTGGTCCATATCCACGTGAACGGGGCGCGGGACCCGCGGGAGGTGGCCCGCGAGGTGGTGGCGGCCATAGACCACTGGGCGGCGGGGCGCATCGTGGTCCTGGGCCTCGAGGCCCTGGCCTCGGAGGTGGGCCATGACGCATGACGAGCTCGTCATCGTGGGCCCTAGCCGCTGGCGCATCGCCCCCGACCCCAAGGCGGACATCGTGGGGCAGGTGCGGGTGAGCGTGCGAGGCGGGGGCCTGCGCGAGTCCACCGTGGAGGTGCCGGGGCAGGACGGGGTGGTGTCCACGAAGCTCGGCTATTCCCCGGCGGAGGTCACGGTGGAGGTACGCGTGGCCGACCTCGGCCAGCTAGACCGCATCCGGCGCTTCGCCGAGGTCTACCGCAACCGGCGCGGGGCGGAGAAGCACACCCCCGTCCAGCTCGTCCACCCCGCCACGCACCGCTGGGGCATCCGGGAGGTCTACCTGGTGGACCTGGAGGAGGCCCCCCTGGACTGGAGGGAGGGGTATCGGCTCACCCTCCGCTTCCAGGAGTGGTGGCCGGAGACGAGGACGAAAAAGGCCGCCAAGCAGCAGGGCAGCGGCGCCGGAGGCGGGGACGGGCTCCTCGGTCAGGGCGCGAGCATCCTGGAGGTGGACCGCCCCTCTAAGGCTCCCCCGCCTCCGCCTAAGAGGTAGCTATGGCGAGCTTCATCCTTGGGAATGACCCCATCGCCACCGGAGAGGTGGTGCGGCCCTACCCCGGACGGGCCCACGCCACCCTCCTCCTCGGGGTCCCTCACGGGGAGCACTCCGTAA
Source organism: uncultured Thermus sp. (assembly GCA_947085095.1). Classification (GTDB taxonomy): domain Bacteria; phylum Deinococcota; class Deinococci; order Deinococcales; family Thermaceae; genus Thermus. The sequence continues at coordinate 24,988 of CAMTVD010000003.1, forward strand.
CCGAAGGGGCGCGGGCGCCCCTGCGCCTTCTACATGACGACGTGGAGCTCGTCCTCCATGGCACGCCCGTCCAGATCATGCGCACCCCGGACGGCTGGCCCCTGGTGCGCTGGGTGGCCGGGGCGGGCACCCTCCACCGCGTCCTGCGCCCCCGCTACTACCAGGGCGTGCCCGCCCGCCTGGTGGCGGAAGACGCCCTGAAGGAGGTAGGGGAGAAGCCTGGGGCGCTGGACCTGCCCAGCGTCCTCAGGGTCTGGGTCCGCCACGCCGAGAGCGCCTACCGGCTCCTCTGGCGGCTGGCGGAAAGGGAGGGGCGGGCGATCTACGTGGGCGAGGACGGAAAGGTCCACGCGGAGCGCCCCGAGTGGCCCAAGGGCCCCGAGGTGCCCGGGGCGAAAGCCCTCGGCCCCGGGGCGTACCTAGCCCCCATGGACCTCTCCCTCCGCCCGGGCGCGGAGGCCACCCTCTGGCTAGGTGGGGTGCGGGTGCCCGTCCGGGTGAGCCGAATCGTCTATCGGCTGGAGAAGGCCACGATGGAGGTGTGGCGTGCGTGAGCGAGCCGTTCGCGCTCTGAAGGCCCTCGCCTCCGAGGGCATAGACTTCCTCGCCCTCTACCCGGCGGAGGTCCTCCTGGACCACGGGGACATGCACCTGGACCTCCGCCCGGACGACCCGCGCTTCCCTCACCTCGTCCGGGTGCCCCTGCGCGTGTTCCTCCCCGGGGCGTACGTGCGGGTCAAATCGGGTAGCCGGGTACTCCTCGGGTTTGAGGGGGGAAACCCTGAGCGCCCCGTGGCCTACCTGTGGGAGGCCGGGGGAACGGTGGTGGTAGAGATCCGCTCCGTGTCTGGCCGCCGGGTCCGGGTGGACGACGAAGCGGGAGAGATCCGGGTGGAGGACCCCGTCCGGGTCGTGGTGGACGCCCCCCAAATCCTCCTTGCCGGGGGCGGCCCCCCTGTGGCCCGGGTGGGGGACCCGGTGCAGGTGGGGGCGGCTGTGGGCCAGATAATCGGCGGCAGTTCCAAGGTCTTTTCGGGGTGAACCATGACCGACTTCGGGACCGACATCACTGAAGAGCTGACCTGGCGCCGGGTCTCCGGCCTGGAGAACCTGGCCCGGGCCATCGCCCGCCGCTACATCACCCCGAGGGGGGCGCTCTGGTACGCCCCGGGGTACGGGCTGGACCTGCGGCGCTACTTGAACGAGGCCATGACCCCAGAGCTCCTGGAGGAGATGCGCATCCTGGTGGAGCAGGAGGCCGAGAAGGACCCCCGGGTGCGCTTCGCCGAGGCCCGCGTGGCCCCAGAACCGGACCACCGCGTGCGGGTGGCCCTGCGCTTGGAGACGGACCAAGGGCCCTTTGACCTGGTCCTCAGCGTGGACCGGGTGAGCGTGGAGGTGCTGAATGCCTACCCTGGATGAGCTCCTGACTCCGCCCTCGCGGGACCAGCTGCGCCAGCGCCTCATAGAGGCCCTGCGGGACATGGGTTTTCCCCTCAACGATTTCAACCCAGGTGCGGTGGGGCGGCACGTGGCCGTGGAAGCCCCGGCCCTGGGGCTGGAGGACCTGTGGCGCATGGTGGCAGCCATCGCCCGGGGGGGCTACCTCTCCACCGCGTCCGGCCCGTGGCTGGACCTCCTGGCAGAGGAGTTCTATGCTCTTAAGCGGAAGCCCGCCGCCTTTACCTGTGGCGTGGTGCGCCTCTCCGCCCTGCCGGGGTTCGGTCCCTATGAGATCGGCCCCGGGGACCTCTGGGTGGGGACGGCGGACGGGAAGCGCTACAGCAACATCACGGGCGGCACCCTCCCCCAAGGGGGCACCCTGGACCTCATCGTCCAGGCGGAGTCCCCTGGGGCCAGCTACAACGTCCCGGACGGGGCCATCACCGTCCTCCACACCCCCCTGCCGGGAGTGAGCGTGGTGAATCCCGCGGGGTGGCTCGTGGAGGCGGGGGCGGACGAGGAGACAGACGAGAAGCTACGGGCCAGGTGCTGGGCGCGCTGGGCGGAGCTCGGGGGCGGGGCCACGAAAGCGGCCTACGAGTACTGGGCCCTCACCGCTCACCCCAGCGTGACGAAGGTGCGGATACTGGACGACCACCCCAGGGGTCAGGGGACTGTGGACGTGGTCATCTGGGGGGAGGGGGGTATCGGGAGCGAGGTGGTGGGCGTCGTGGACGCCTATGTCCAGGCCCGCAGGCCGCTCACGGCGAACGTCCTGGTCTATGCCGCTACCCCGCGCGTGGTGGCCCTCTCAGGCGTGGTCTACGCCGTTCCCGGAGCCCTCACCCAGGCTCAGGCGGCGGTGGACCGGGAACTCGCCGCCATGCAAAGGGAGGTTCCGATCGGTGGCATCCTCTACCGCAGCCGGATCATTGAAGCTCTCTTCGCCCGTCCCCATGTGACCAATGTGGTGCTCTCCAGCCCCACCGGAGACATCGCCCTGGGGACCACAGAGGCCCTGGTGCTGGACGCTAGCGGGATCAGCTACGAGGAGGCGGCATGAGCTACGAGGAGTGGATGGAGAAGGCCCAACCCCCCTGGCTCCAAAACGAGGCTGGGCGGCGCTGGGCCAGGGCGCTCGGGCGCGTCCTGGACGGGGCAGTGGACGGAGCACGGGACGCCGTGCTGGCCCGCTACCCCAGCTATGCCCCTGAGGACGCCCTAAACCTCGTTGGGGAGGGCCGCGCCCTCCGCCGCTTCCCCCCCGACGAGCCGGACGCCTTCTACCGGGAGCGCGTCCGGCACGCCTGGGACTGGTGGCTCCGGGCGGGGACGAAGCCCGGCATGGAGGCCGAGCTCGCCCGCCTCGGCTTCCACGCCAGGGTAATAGAGGGACCCTTTGAAACCTACTTTGACGGCGCCTGGCGCTTTGGGGACTACGAGGGCGCTTTCACGGGCCCTGCCTGGGCGGAGTTCATTTTGGAGGTCAGTCCAGCGGGGCCCTGGACCGCGCGGGAGCGGGCCTACCTGCGCCACGCGGTCCAGGAGCTCAAGCCCGCCCACGCGGTCCTGCGGGAGGTGCGCCTCCTCCTCCAGGACGGGCGCGTCCTGCGCCTCGCCGCCCTCCCGGCGGGAGAGGTCTGGGACCTCGGGCGCTTTGGGGAGTTCTACTTCGGCGAGGTCCTGGAGGGGGCGTGGGCGGCGGGGCTCGGCGGGGCCGCGTGGCTGGACTCCCGGCGGCTGGAAGGAGGGGTGTTTGATGGGGAGTGGAGTTTCGGCGAGCGTGGTTTCTAGGCGCACATGGGGCCCCGTGCCCAGGGGGAGCTTCCTCCTCAGGCGGACGGAGGAGGAGTGGGCCCGGGCGAGGACGGAGGCCGTGGAGCGGAGGGTCTACGGCCCTCCCCTGGACGGCTGGCCCTTTGCGGGCGGGGAGCCCTCTATGGCCTCCCTCGGGCTCGGCCTCGCCTGGGCGGCGGAGGAGCGCAGGGTGCAGGGCCCGCCCTTCGGGGAGGTGGAGTTCTAGATGGCGTTCACGCAAGCGGCGAAGCGGCTCATGCTCCAGGCCCTCATGGACGCGGTGGTGGAGGCGGGGTGGGGGACTTCTGGCGCGGCTACGGCCGGTAGCCTCACCAACCCCGTCTACACCAGCCTCGTGGACAAGCGTTTGGAGGGGGACAGCGCGGTCTTTGAGTACGCCCTGGCCTGGGAGGGCCTAGGGGTGCGCACCCTGCGGGAGATCGCCCTCTTCACAAGGGATGAGAACGGAAACCGGGTCATGCTCTACCGCCGCACCCGGGACCCGGTGGACCTGGAGGTGGGGATGACGGTCATAGATCGGCTCACGGTGCGGCTGGAGGAGGTGTAGCGTGCCCACGATTGAGGAGCTTTTGGACTTTTTAGCAAGTCGGGGTATCCCGGACGAATGGCAGCCCGCGGAGACCATAGAGTCGGGCGGGGGGACGATCCCCAAGACCTCTTCTAAGGGGCTCGTCCGCAGCTCCACCAACGAGATCATTGAGGTCGGGGCCTTCGCCCGCATCATGGCCCTGTACGCCATGCGGGACCGGGCGGTCATGCGGGCGGCGGCGGTGCTGGGCTCCCTCGCCCTGGACCAGGCCGCCCTGGCCCACAAGGCCCTCGCCGACCTGCGCCAGCGGGCCTTCCAGGCGGGCCGGGTCTACATCCCCCGCAAGTACGTGGTGAGCGGGCTGCAGGTTAGCCAAGGCAACGGGCGCTCCCTCTCCATCGCCGCCGGGGTGGCGGTGCAGGGGGGGATACGGATGCGCTACGCGGAGCGGCCCAACGCCATCGCCGTGCCGGGCAACCCGGGGACGAGCGCGAAGACCTACGTCCTCTCCCTCGCCAACGACGGCGCTCCCTACCTGGTGGAGGGCACCTCGCCCCCCGAGGGGGGTTTGGCCCTGGCCCGGGTCCATGTGCCCGCCGGGGACACCGGCCCCAGCTTCGCGGGCACCATTACGGACGTCCGCCTCATCGCCACCCCGTCC
>CAMTVD010000004.1:0-134328 GCA_947085095.1 uncultured Thermus sp.
CTCTTACCCCACCGTTTCACCCTTACCCGCACCCCTTTCGGGGCCGCTGGCGGTCTCTTCTCTGTGGCACTTTCCGTCGGGTTACCCCGCCCAGCCGTTAGCTGGCACCCTGCCCTATGGTGCCCGGACTTTCCTCACCCAGGGGAGAAGTCCCCTGGGCGCGACCGCGCGCCCGCCCTGGGGCACCTCCTATTCTACCACTTGCGTAAGTGTTGCGGAGATCGCTCACGCTTCAGGTCAGAAACGGGGCTCTGGCCCGTGTGGGAGGGCGCTTCTAAGTGTGCACAGGGGGGAGAAAACCCGGCTTCAGAGGCCCGATAAGGCGGGGGGCGGCGGGGTCTAGTGGGGAACATTGGGGCGGGTGGCCGGAGGGCCTTTTAGGGGGTTCTGGGAGGCCAGAAAGGCCTTCAAAGGCAGGGGTGGGAAAGGGTTTGGCCGGGGGCAGTCCCCCCGGCCGCAGCCTGGCCTCTTCAGATCAGCCAGCAAGCCTCACCTGCCTCAGGAAGGCCTCCCGCTCCATCACGGGGACCCCAAGGGCCCGAAGGCCATCCGCCTTGGCCAGGACCTCCTCCACCAGGGCCCGGGCCGCCTCGGGGTCCTCCCGGGCCAGCCTCATGAGGGCTTCAACGAAGATGGGCCACTCCTCGGCCTCGGCCATGAGGAAGAGCTCATCGTACCCCTCTGGGTCCTCTAAGAGCTCCAGGTAGCCCTGCCAAAGCCAGCGGGCGTAGCCTAGAGCGTCTTGAGCCAGGAGGGTTTTCTCAACCATATCGCGTCCTCGGGTATGGCGATGGCCTCTAGGAAAGAAGCGGGGTAAGCCGTGACCAGAACGCCGCTTCTCAGCGAGTATACCACAAACCAGATGGGGCCTGCCCCCTTCCCACGAGCCCCCTCCGGAACAGCCCACTCCGTTCGGGCCAGAACGGCCACCACAGGGCCCTTCTCCCTTTGGTAGAGGACCACGGCCACCTCAGGGTCCGTAGCCCCCAGTCTGGCCATCTCCTCGTAGGCCTCCTCGGTCACGTGGGGAGCGAGCTGCCCTTCGGCGATGCGCTTGGCCAGGTGCACCTGGCGGCTCAGCGCCCGCTTCTGCCCTCCGGCGTACTCCCGATCCCGAGGGCGCACCTTGGTCAGATACGAGGGGAAGACCGCCACCGCCACCCTCCCCGCGGCCAGCATCCAGTCGGTGGGCCGGGGCTTCCGGGTGGTGAGGAGGTCCGCCAGGTAGCGGTCCGCCTCCGGCATCCCCCGCCCCAGGGCCCGGAGGTAGGCCCGCCAGAGCTCAGGGTGGTAGTCCCGGGGGTGGGGGCTCCACTCCTCCCGCCCCGGGGGGCGCCCGAAGCCCTCCTGGGGAGCGTGGGCGGGGGCCTCCTTCCAGGCCAGGCGCTCCCCCTCCTCCCGGGAGTAGGTGACGAGGGCCGTCCGGCAACCGAAGTGGAGGGGCGGGATGTGGCTGGCCCAGAAGGGGTGGTCCGCGGGCAGGACGATCCCCGCGAGGGGGGCGCAGATACGGGAGGTGCGCCCGTCCAGGACCACGGAGAGGCCCCAGTAGGGGCGGAGGTCCCGCACCCGCTCCGCCTCCCCGTACCGCCCCGCCCCGTAGGCCAGCTGCAGGTTGGTGCGGAAGACCGTTTCCAGCCGGTGGCGGCTCCCCTCCCCCCAGGCGTTCCGTACCCGCTCGGAGAGGGCCTTCTGGAACTCCCGGAAGGTGGTGCCCTGGGCCAGGGCCTCCTCCAGGGCGTCCATCACCTCCTGCACCATGTCCAGGGCGGCCAGGCCCGAGACCCAGGAGGCCCGCCTCCGGGCCTCCTGGGAGAGGGCCCGGACCTCCTCCTCGGGGAGGGCCAGGCGGCGGGCGAACCAGCGGAGGGCCCGCTCCGGCTTTAGGGGGTCGGGCTCAACCGTCCAGGCCACTGTCCTGACGCTGGGCTAGCCTACCGGCGAGCTCCGAGAGGAGAAGGGCGGCGTCCAGGAGCTGGGCCAGCTCGTGGAAGGGGAGGTCCGGGTAGAGGGCCAGGAGCCGCCGCCTCAGGTCCTCGTAGTTCTCCGCCTCCTCAATGGCCCGGAGGAGGGCGGGAAGGCCCGGGGCCTCGGCCGCCTGCAGGAGGCGGTCCCCCAGGCGGTCCACGAAGGCCTGGCCCGCCACCAGCCCCCGGGCCCTGCGCTCCTGGGGGGCGAGGGCGGGGGCCACCACCCTCTCCCCCTCCTGGGGGGCGGGCACCCCGAACTCCTCCCGAAGCCAGGCCTCGGGCAGGGCGAGGCCCATGCCCATGAGGGCCTGCAGGACCCGGGCCCGGCTCTCCAGGTCCCGTTCCTCCTCCACCTCGGGCACGGGGTGGGGGGCCAGGTGGAGGAGCTCGGGGCCGAAGTTGAAGGCCACGAAGGGCTTTATGAGCCCTTCTCTGAGGGTCTTGGCCAGGGCCCGGGCGTCCGCCCGGAGGAGGTCTATCCTGACCCGTTCGTGCACCTTGGCCAGGGCGTAGCTCCCGCCGTCCCCTTCGCTGGCGGTGAGGGTCTGGCCCAGGACCGCCTGGGCCATCTCCCGGTTGCAGAGGCGGATGAGGCTCTCGTAGACCTGGGGGCCCTGACCCTTGGCCGCCTCCAGGATCTGGATCTCCGTGTCCTTGCTTATGACCCCGGCGGCGTCCGCCCCCAGGGAGCGCACCGCCTCCTCCAGCCTGCGCCGCTCCTCCTCCCCGGCGGCGGGGTCGTAGCGGCCGATGCGGTAGGGCTGGCCGTAGACCTCGGCGAAGGTCACCCAGTCCTTGAGGGCGTAGTGCTTGAACAGGTAGAGCCAGGCCACGCTCCGCATGAGCCCGGCCCGGGTAGGCAGACCCGAACGGGCCTTGTAGCGGTGCTCTATGGCGCCCCCGTAGGGGAAAGCCTCCCCCCGGGGATTCTCCCGGGTGGCCAGGAGGAAGCGGTCCTCCTCCGGCACATAGACCAGGGAGGCAGGGTGGACCCAGCGGAAGCGGGCGGGCCGCCAGACCTCCCCATCCCGCTCCCAGGCCACGGCCACCACGCTCACCCCCTGGGGGATGGCGGAGAGGAGGTCCAGCATGAGGTCCTCCAGGGGAAGGTCCCACCACACCGCCTCCACCTGGGCCAGAACGCTCCGGGCCCGGCGGGAGGCCTCCGCGGGCTCCAGCCGCCAGTCCAGGCCGATCACCGCCTGCTTACGGGTCTGGAAGAGGCTGAAGAGGAGGGCGTCCCGCTCCTCCATCTGCTGGACGAGCTCCGCCTGCTCGGCGATATCCCCCTCGTCCGCCAGGCGCAGGATGCGGGCGAGGCGCTCCGGGGTGAGGCCCCGGGCGGGGTAGCTGGGCATGGGGGGTTCCAGGGCCAGGGCCCCCCGGGCCGCCCTGGGGGGCTCGCTGGGGATGGGGCGTCCGTACTGGTCCAGGATGGGCATCAGAAGGCTCCTTTCCAGCCGGCGAAGGGCCGCCGGACCACGCTCTTGTACTCCACGGGGCCCCTGCGGGTCTCGGCGGCGTGGAGGGCCAGGGCCAGGGCCCAGAAGCGGTCGGCGTGCCCCTTCTCACTGCGCTCGGCGTCGTAGCGGACGTTGCCCGCGGGGGTCACCACCCGCCTGACGCTGTGCAGGTCCTCCCGCAGGGCCCGGTCATCGGGAGGGATGCGCACCTTCCGGTCCTCAAAGAAGAGGCGGAGGCGCTGGGCCAGGTCCGCCTTCACCTCGGGGGTGAACTTCACCGGCTCCACCTTGTAGCCGAAGGCCCGGCGGGCGTTTTCCGCCAGCATCTCCCCCAGGCCCGTGGCATCCACGCAGGCCCGGCGCACCCGGGGCAGGATGGCGTGGAGGCGGGCCTCCTGCTCGGCGAAGGGCACCCGGTGCAGGGTCTCCAGGAGGCGCACCCAGTAGACGTCCCCCACCCGCTCCAGGACCACGAAGGCGGTGAGGTCCCGGTGCCGACCGACGTCCACCCCCAGGTAGGCCTGGTCCGGGTTCCAGGGCCCCCTGGGGTCCTCCCGGGCCTCGGCCTCCAGGATCAGGCTCCAGGGCAGGAAGGCCTCCTCGGCGGAGACGAACTCGCACAGGTACTCCTGCTGCCAGATGAGGTCGTCCGCCAGGCCCGCCCGGAGCTCCTCGGGATCCACGGGCAGGCCCTGGGCCACGGCGTCGTAGATGGTTACCTTGTGCCGGGACCAGATGGGGCCGCCCTTCTCCCAGAGCTCCCAGAACTTCCCCCGGGGGCCGTTGGGGGTGCTCATGACCCGGATCCTCAGGTCCGGCCTCCGGGTGATGATGGGGTACATGGCCGCCCAGATGGCCTCGGAGTCCTGGTGGAAGGCGAACTCGTCCAGGACCACGTTCCCCGTGTAGCCCCGGGCCGTGCGGGGGTTGGCGGGAAGGAAGATGAGGCGGGAGAGGTTGGGCAAGCGGATCTCCAGCTGGGTTACGCTCTCGCTCCCCTCCAGGAAGCGGCTCTCCATGTACTCCATCACCTGCTTCATGGCCTCCAGGTGGGCCTTAACCTTCTCCGCCAGCTCCCGGCTCTGCCTCTCCCCGGCGGAGAGGAGCACCCAGGTGGAGCCCGTGCTCTCCACGGCGCCCAGGGCCGCCTCCGCGGCCAGGGCGAAGCTCTTCCCCGTCTGGCGGGACCAGAGGCCGATCTTGAAGCGGCTTTGGTCCCTCAGCCAGGCCCGCTGGTAGGGCAGGAGGTCATAGTCCATAGAGGTCTCGCTTGATAGCCTCAATCACCTCGGGCTCAATCTCCCGGACCTTGAGGGCCCGCTCCACCTTCTCCGCCGCCTCCTGCCTGAGGGAGCGGTCTATCCGCTCCAGGGAGAGGGCCACCCGGGCCGCCTCCAAGCCCAACCGCACCACCTTCTCCGGGTCCACCTCCGCCTCCCCCAGCTCCAGGCCATCCAGGTAGCGGAGGGCCTTGTGCACCACGATGTTGGCCAGGGCGGCGGCGTAGGAAAGGCGCTTCCCCGTGGCCTCCTCCACCGCCTCCACCAGCCTTTCCATCCGCAGGACCTCTTCAAGGGCGGGGGCCAGGTGGCGGGCGTGGCGGCGGACGGAGCTGGGGGAAACCCCGTGCCCCCGGGCCTGGAGCCAGGCGGCGATCCCCTCCAGGGCGTAGGGCCGGCCGTCCTCCTCCGTCTCCTCCCCCAGGATCATGGCGTCTACCCGCTCCCGCACCTCCTCGGGCAGGGAGCAGACCCGGCAGCGGCGGTCCCGCCTGTAGGCGAACCCCTTCACGGCCTCACCCACCCCACCAGGGCCACCACCAAAAGGGCCGCGAGGAGCCAGCGCTCGGCCCTGCGGTGGCGGCGCTCCTCCTCCAGCTCGTGCCGAAGATGGCGAATCTCGGCCAGGATCTCCTCCTGGTGCCGGCGGACGGCCACAGAGAGGGCGTGAATCTCGTCCCGAATGTCCATCACCGCGGCACGATGACCCCGGGGTCGTTTATGGACCCCTCCACCAGGTCAATGCCCCGCTCCGTGAGCCGGACCACCTTGATCTCCCCGTCCTCGTCCCACTCGGCCTGCAAGTAGCCCTTGCTCTGCAGGTAGCGCACGGCGGCGTTGAGCTCGGGCCGGGCAGGGAGGATGCGGGAGTACTCCAAGGTCCTCACCAGGACCCCCCTGGGCATGGCGTAGGGGTCGGCCACGTTGAGGGGCGCCTCAGTGCCCATCGCGTGCAGGTAAAGCACCTGCAGCACGGCTCCCCGGATGATCTTCGGCCTGTTCGGATCGCGAATCATCGCACCTCCTCAGGGAAAGAGCTTGTGGACGGGCAGGCCCAGCAGGGCCCCCAAGACGGCCAGCAAGAGGGCCAGCACCGTCCAGAAGAGGGGACGGGACCAGAGGGGAGGCGGGGGCGGGGAGTGCGCGGCCCGCAGGCGGGTGTAAAGGCGGAGGGCCAGTAGCTCCTCCCGTAAAGGGCGGAGGCGGTCCTCGGGCACGCCCTCCCGGGCCAGTTCGTCCACGAGGCCCTCCAGGACCCTGAGTACCCCGTCCACGCGCTCATCCACGCTCCACCTAAACGCTTTCGCCCCCTGGGCTTCCCCAGGGGGCACTTACCCAACCTTAGCCCTAGTGTACCTCAGGGGGTGGGGGGGTGTCTAGGGTAGCTAGGCGCGTCAGACGGACCAGCACGTCCGCCATGTCCAGGGGCACGTGCAACTGTAGCCTTCTGGCCGAGTGGTTGTAGGTGCATATCGCGGACGGCCGCCCCCGTCCCAGGTAGGCTTCCAGCAGCTGGCGCTCGGCCGGATGGAGCCTCCGGAGGAAGGCCTGGTAGTCGGACCGCCACAAGCGCAGGTGCTCCCGGCTGATGTCCAGGGGGGGCAGTGGGGGCACGTGCACCGGCAGGTAGGCCGGGGCCTCCGCCTGGCGGGTAGTCAGGGCGTAGGACGCCGCCGGGGCCCCCGAGAACGGCCGGGGGTCCTCAGGGGTCAGGGTGATCCACCTGGCCTCTCCGTGGACCACCCGCCATAGGGCCGTGGCCACCCACTGGGCCCGCCAAAGGTCAAGGGGCTCAAACACCGTCCACCTCCCTGGCCAGGGCCCAGCCGTCCTCGGTGCGGACGGCCACCCCCTCCTCCTCCAGGCGTTCAAGGTACCGCCTCACGGTGGTCCGTGGCCACCCCAGATCGGCGGCCAGCCTGGCCACGGCCACCGGCCCCGGGTGGGAGGCCAGGGCCCTGACCACCTCCGTGGCCTTGCCCTGGAGCGTCCACTCCAGGTCCACGCTCCGCTTCACCCTGAGGGTGGCCGTGGGCTCGGCCTCGTCCGGGGAAAAGTGGCCACCCCTGTCCACCCCGGCCACTCCTGTCCGGTCAGGGGTGGCCGCTTCCCCTTCCCGGGTGGCCACCTCGGTCCTGGGAGTGGACAGGGGGGTGACCATCTGGCCGGGGGAGTGGCCACCCGCGCTGGCCACCCCCTTCCCCCTAGTGGCCACCCCGGCCAGGTGGGGTGGCCGCCAGGCCAGGAGCTCCCCCACCACCTTCCCCACCACGTAGGTCCCCACGGGGACGAAGAGGCTCATGAGGAAGACCTCCCACAGGGGCAGACCCGGGGCCCCCCGGTGCATGGAGAGGGCGTTCCCCACCCAGACCAGGCCCAGGGCCAGAAGCGCCCCCGTCCCCGCCCAGGCCGAGCCCCGGAGGAGGGAGTTGGAGAGGAGGGAGAGGAGGAAGGCGGTGAACTCCAGGCTCCCCGCCAGCCCCCAGGCCATCCAGGGGGGAAGCCCGCCCAGGCTCTCCGCGTACCACTGGGCCAGATGGCCCGTGCTCATGGCCAAAGTGCTCAGGTAGGCCAGGATCAACAGCCCGATCATGGCGTTTCTCATCGCTTCAACTCCCTTTCCAGGTCCAGCAAAAGCCGCAGGGCCCGGTAGCGCGCCTCCTCGGCCTCGCGCACCCGCCGGGATAGGGAGGCCTCCCGGGCCCGCAAGGCCTCCACCTCCCGCTCGGCCTCCGCCAGTCTGCGCAGGGCCTCCCGCAGGGTCTCCCCCGCCCGCTCCACCTCCAGGTAGGCGCCGCCGGAAGCGGCCCCATAAGCGTGCATGAGGATGGCGTCCAGGGCCTCCTCCGGGGTCATACCACCTCCACGGGCTGCCACATCCAGTAGAGGCGCTCGCCGGAAAGGCCGTACCAAACCAGCCCCCCGGGCACCTGGATGTAGGCCTTCAGGATCCCCACCGGGGGGCAGTAAGGGGTTCCCATCCCCGCCACGCCAGCGAAGGTGGGGACCCCCTCCTTGGCGATCCGGGCCAGGCGGCGCTCCACCTCGTCCACAAAACGCCTCCAGTCCGTCATACCCACCTCCAGACCAGAGCCAGGAACACGCCCAGGAGGCCCACCAGGCCGGCGAAGAGGGCCAGGCCCACGGAGGCCCCCTCGGGAAGGGCCTCCCGGCGAGTCAGGGCCAGGTAACCCAGGAGGGCCAGGAGGCCCAGCTGGGCGAAGAGGACGTAGATCAGGACCAGCTTCAAGAGGGTCACGCGCACACTCCCTCCTCGGAAAGCTCGTCCGGAACCTCCTCGGCAGGGTAGACGGTGCCCACGTACCGACCATTGAACCAGACCTCTACAGGGGCCTCGTAGTCGTTGGCGAACTCCTGGGCCTGGGCAGCCACAACCAAAAGGTCCTCGTCCTCGGGGAAGCTGTCCAGCCACCGGCCGGCACGGGTCTCCACCAGCTCGTAGCCCCGTACCTTAGCCCTGCTCCTCCGTACCCGCGACCTCAGAACCTGCCAGATCAGGGCTTGCCGAATAAACGCTTCCACAACGCCTCCTCTACCTCCTCCGGGTCCCAGCCCCAGTCCAGGGCGAGGAGGACCTCGCCCCGGAAGAGGGCCAGGGTCCATCGCCCTTCCTCGTCCCGGAAAGCGTGCACCTCCAGCTTCCCGCGGCGGCGCGGGTAGGCCGAAGTGAAGCCCGCCAGGAAGGCCAGGACCTCATCCTCTCCCTCCATCGCCCACCTCGAAGAGGGCCTGCTGCTGCCACCTGGGCTTCCCGTGCCGCCGCCAGTGGGCCCAGGCCTCGTCCAGGCCGCGGATGGCGGTGTGGAGCTCCTGGATGCGGGAGACGAGGGAGCGGCGGAAGGCCAGGAGCTCGGCCTCGTCCTGGGCCACCTTGTAGACCTCGTCCCCCGCCGGGCTCTCCGCCACCACCACCGGGAGGATGCCCCGCTTCCTGAGCTCCGCCATGATGGCCCGGCCCCGGCGGTCCCCGCCGAAGTGCCGCGCGAAGTCGCTCCGGGCCACGCCCCACTCCCCCCGCTTGAGGAGGAGCTCCGCGGCCAGGCGCAGGTCGGTCTCCGTGATGCGAATCTCATGCATGCTCCACCTCCCCCGCCAGAAGGTCGGCCAGGGCCAGGACAGCCTCCTCAGGGGTGAGGCCGGAGGCCTCCCGCCCCAGGGCCCGGGCGATGTACCCCTCGGGGTGGGTGGCCAGTTCCACCCGGGCCCCCAGGCGCTCCAGGAGCCGGAGGGCCAGCCAGGCGGCGCGCCGCCTGGGCACGGCCCCCTCCACAAGCTCCTCCAGGCTGGCCAGGGTGACGTAGACCTTCTGCCTCATCCGCACCGCCCGGAGCTGGCCCCGCCTGAGGAGGTCCTCCACCGCGGGGCGTCCCACCTCCAGGAGGGCCGCCACCTGGTTGGGGGTGAGGAGGGCCTTGCCCTCCCACCCCAGCTCCCTGAGGCGCTCCCGCAGGCTCATGCCACCTCCCCCGCGGACACGGGCCTGGCCTCGTAGATCCGCCAGCCCGCCATGACTTCCAGCGCCCTGGGCTCCGCGTGGGGGCCGTCCCAGAGGCGCAGGGGGCGGAGGTAGAACATGACCCCGCCCCGCTCCCACTTCAGGTAGACCGTCCCGGCGGTGCCCGACCGGCCCCGGATGCGCAGGGCCAGGGGAATGCCGGGGTTCCGCCTGAGGAGGCGGATCACCTCAGCGGGCAGCACGGCGCACCTCCACCCAGCGCCCCGCCAGCTCGGGGTGGCACCGCCAGCAGGGGATGTCGTCCAGGTAGGTCCGCCCCCCGCAGAGGCCGCAGGGGCGGTGGAGGCGCAGGGCCACCTCCTGGGCCTCGGCCTCGTCCCGGTAAAGCTGGGCCAGGAAGGCCTGGCCGTGCCGCTCCGCCAGCCGGGCCCGCTCCCGCAGCTGCCCCGGGGTGAGGCCGTAGGAGCGGATGGTGTCCAGGGCGCTCTTGAAAGGCCTCACGGGCACCCCACCCCCTTCATGCGGTGGGGGTTGGAGAGGATCTCCCGCGCCCCCTCCCCCGTCTCCGCGTGGGCGGCGGTGTGGGCGGCCAGGGCCCGGCGCACCAGCCGGGCCAGCTCCGCCACGTCCACCTCCTGGGTCTCCTGGATCTCGTTGGCGAAGCGCACCAGGTCCCGGGCCAGGTCGTAGAGGTAGTAGGCGATCCGGGTGTGCCGGGGCAGGCCCTCCGCCAGCTCGTCCACCAGCTCCTCCAGCTTGGTCCTCTTAGCGTCCTTCTTCATGCCTCTCCTCCCGCTTCCTAAGCCACTCCCGTTCGGCCTCGGCCAGAATGGCCGCGATGCCCCTTCCCGCCTCCTCCAGGGGGCGGGGGCGCGCCCCCTGGAGGGCTTCCGCAAGGGCGGCCCGGACCTCCGGGTCCTCCCTGAGGAGCCGAATGAGCTCGTCCCGCGTCATGCCTTCCCCGTAGAGAGGGGGGCCCGGAAGCCAAAGGCCCCCTGGCTCATGGCGGCCTCCAAAAGGTCGCTGTGGCGGTTGATGACGTAGCCGTACAGGGCCTTGCGCTCGTGTTCCAGGGCGTTCTTCTCCTCCGTGGCCACGTCAATGGCGGCGTGAAGCTGGTCCAGCCGCCTCACCAGGGCCTGGTACTCCGGGTCCTGGGCCAGCAGGGCGCGGGCCCGGGCCTCCCGCTCCTGGGCGGAGCGCCCCTCGGCGGCCAGGTAGGCCCGGGCCTCCCGCTCCTTCAGCTCCCGCTCCGCCGCGCGGCGCTCGGCCCGGAGGGCGGTCAGCCGCTCCCCCACCTTCCGGATGAGGGCGGGGAGCTCCAGCAAGCGGACGATCTCCTTGGCAGGTGGCAGGTTAGAAGGGAAGTTCATCGTTGTCCTCCTCGAGGGCTTTGTTCGTCTCCTCTAACGACGGGACCAGCCTTACCAGCACTCGCCGTATGACTTGGCTGTAGCGGCCGGTACTCACATGTATCTCAGCGCGCACCTCTAACACTCTCACGTGAGCGATATCACCCATCACAGATGAGGGGCGGAGGTCCCGGATGGCCACGAAGGTCCCCTCCTGCATCCAGTGCAGATCCTTCGGAATGATGGCGATGGGGTTCTTTGGCCATGTACCGTCCTCGGTGAGGTAGATGTACGTGGCCTCGTAGCGGATGGGAGGGACGGCCCCCTCTATTTGGGAGAAGGGACGCTTCACGCCGCACCCCCTGCCAGGTTCAACCGGGAAGCCAGGCGCCGCACGTGAGCCGGGGCAATGGCCCCCTTGGGAATGCCGTTGAGCTCCACCAGGGTGTCCATCTGCTTGATGAGGCGGACCACGTCCCGGAGGATCCCGCCCGTGAGCCGGTGAACCTCTTCCAGCACGGGGCGGGCGTAGCCTGAACCCTCGTAGATGCTCACCAGCTCAGCGGCGGGCACAGGCCCTATCTGGGCCACGGTGCCGATGCGGGACTCAATGTCCCGGTAGCGGCGGATCTGGGGGGCGTACTCATCGGTGGTGATGAGGACGAAGGTGGAGCCCGTCTCGTCCGCTAGGTACTTCGCCGTCTCCAGGGTGGGGCGGTCCATGAGCTGGGCCTCGTCCACGAAGACCACCCGGGGCCGGAGGAGAAGGGCGTCCCGGATCATGCTGAGGAGGACCCGGAAGTGCTTGTGCCGGGTGATGCGAAGCTCCACCGCCAGGTCTTCCAGGAATGCCGCCGGGCTGTAGGAGGGCTGGGCCCGCACCCAGGGGGCCTCGTGCTCCATCGCGTAGTAGCGGCAGGTCAGGGTCTTCCCCACCCCAGCAGGGCCCACCACCAGGGCGAACGGGAAGCGCTCCTGGGCGGCCAGGGCCAGGTGGCCCAGAAGGGCCCGGGCCCCGGCGGTGGGGATGAACCCGTTGCGGGGGTCCCTCAGCTCCGCCTCGGAGACGTAACCACCGAAAACTTCGTCAATGAGCCTGCTGATCTCCGCTTCCGTCATGCCTCACCTCCCGCTTTCCCTTCACCCGGGGGGAGAAGGCCCCGCTCCCGGAGCCACTTCTCGCCCAGGGCAATGGGTTCCCAAATCAGGTCGTCCAGCCCCTCCTCCAGCTGGGCCGCGGCGGCCTGAAGCTCCTCCTCCGAGGGGCGGGGGAGCTCCTGGGCCATCGGGCGGACCCGCTCCCGCCGGGCCAGGGGGGCGAGGCCGGAGAGGCGCTCCAGGATCTCCTCAAACCGCACGGCCGGGCCCAGCTGGGCAGTGAGCTCCTGGGCCGCCTCCCGCACGGCCCGGATGGCGGCCTTGTCGGCCAGACGTTTGGCCTTGGCCTCGAGGGAGTCGGCCCGAAGGGGCTCGGGAATGAGCTCCCCCAGGACCTTGAGGCTCCCGTCGGGCTGGCGCAGGGCCGCCCGGAGGGGCTGGCCGGGCAGGACCTGGACCTCCAGAACGATGACCTTCTGCCCCTGCCAGGGAATGAGGGAGCCGTCCTCGGGGCGGAGGTAGTAGTTCCGGCCCCGGTAGGCCACCACCCCGTTCCCCCGCACCACCCGCTCCGTCTGGTGGGCGGTGAGGAGGTAGAGGTCTCCGAGGTCCAGGCGAACAAGACGATGCCGGGGCACGTAGGCCCGGAAGAGGTCGGCCCGGGAAAAGCCTTCCTTATCCACCGGCTTCCGGTGCCAGTCCTGGAGGAGCCACGCCAGGGCCCGGGCCTTGTACTCCTCCTCCAAGAGGAGGCGGTTGGGATAAGGGTCGTCGTCAGCAGGCATGCCCGCCGCCACCCAGGCCCGGGTGTTGGCGATGAGGCGCTTGAGCTGGGTGGAGTCCCGCTCCGTGGCGTCCTTGCCCGCGTAGCCGGGGAGGAGAGCCTCAAACTCCTGGTGGAAGGCCCCAAAAAAGCGCTCAACCCGCCCTCTGGTGTGGGAGATCCGGGGGCGGGAGTATATGAGCTCAATACCCAGCTGGCGGGCGAAGTGTTCGCTCTTCTCTGAACGGTAGACCTTGCCGTTGTCCCAGTAAATCTTTTCTGGGACACCATAAACATCCCAACCCGGGGCTAAACCGCTCTTGTCCTGGGTCATCAGGATGAGGAGCTGGTCGGTGGGAACCTGGCCCTCTTCCCGGCTGAACACGAGGCTCGGCGAGGCCCCGGAGAACACGTCCAGGGCCACGTGGATCCTGAGCCGGTAGGCGCTCCCCTCGTCGGGGTTGTAGACAAAAAGATCGCACCTGGTCATATCCACCATGACCATCTGCATGGGGTACTCGGCCATCACGTGCCCGGCCCAGGTCCTGGCGAACTCCTTTCGGCCCTCATCCGAGAGGAGGGCCCAGCGGAAGGCCGGAATGGACTCGGCGGCCCTGATGAGGCGCCGCACCGTGGAAGGTGAGAGCGTGAACAGCGTGGAACCGTTCTGATAGGGCTTGTAGCGGAGAAGATCGGGGTCGTTCAGCTCAATGATCCGCAGGATCCGGTTCGCCGAGGCCCCCGGGTGGGCCAGCTTGAGCCCCAGCACCAGCTGGCGGAGCTCGGCCGGCACCCTGTGCTGGCCCTTGTCGCGCCGGGACCGCTGGAGAGTCTTCGGGCCCTCCTCCTGGTAGCGCCGAATGAGCCGATAGGCGTACTCTTCGCTCACCTCCAGCCGCCTGGCAACTTCGCGCACCAGGTCCCAACGGAGGCCTCGAGGGAGGCGGTTGTATTCTTCCGCGCTCCTGGCCAGTTCGTAAAACCCCCCACTGCCTTGATGGGCTTCACCGCTTACTGGTGCCAGTTGGCTGGCATCGGCGAGAGCCTCTGGCTTGCCCAAAGCAAGCGTTAAAGCGCGGAAATCCACCAAGGTCCTGTACGTCCTGCCGACCTTCTCGCGCTTGGTAGGAAGCCTGTGCCGCTTGATAACGTCCCAAAGCCAACGGCGCTTCCTACCCAACGCCGATGCAGCTTCGTCAACGGGTAGCCAGGACATCGTCCTCCTCCAAAAGCTCCTCAACCGGAACGTCCAATGCCTTGGCGATCTTGTGAACGGTGGCGATAGACGGGTTGGGTCTGCGCCCTTGCAGGAGCATGACCACATGGCCGTGGCTCAACCCGGCCGCCTTGGCCAACCCGTACTGGGATAGCCCGCGCTCCTGCAAAAGCTGCTTCATTCTGTGAAGGTTTAGCCGGGTCTTTACTCTCATCTGAGAGTAGCATAACATCTCACCTGAGAGTGAGTCAAGGGGTGCCCCGCCCCCTAAGCGGGGCAAGGAGGCATGGATGAATAAGGAAAGGGAGGTTGACAGAGTGCGCGACCTCCAGGGGCCCTTCGCCAGGGAGATCCTGGCGAAGATGAAGGAAAAGGGCTTCCGGAAGCTGGAAGAGTTCGCCGACTACTACGACATCGGCAGGACCACGGTTTATAGCCTGGTCATCGGCCGGAAGGTGGGGGACAAGTACATCAAGCCCAGCTTGGACACCCTTACCAAGCTGTCAGTTGCGCTGGAAATCCCTGTGGAAAAGCTACTTGAGAGGCTCTATCCCGAGGGCTCCTTCCTCACCCGCAAAGAAGTAGGAGTGCCCATCCTCGGCTACGTGGGCGGCGGCCCCGCCCAGCTGGAGGAGCTGGAGGACCGCACCGTCCCCGTGCGGGTGAAGGGGGACGCCTCGCACCTCGTGGCCTTCCGCGTGCGGGGCAACAGCATGTGCGCCGGGAAGCGGCCCATCTGCCACGGGGACATCATTGTCGTGGACACCCGGGACAAGGGCCACCCCGGGGCCATCGTGGTGGCGCGGCTCAACGGACACGAGTACGTGGTCAAGAAGATGGGGCCGGACGGTACCCTGTACTCCACCAACCCCGAGGAGGGGAACGGCCCGCCGGTCATCCGCAGGGACGAGGTGGCGGAGATCGTGGGGCGGGTGGTGGAGGTGCGGAGCCGGTTGGATTGACACCCCCCCACCCCCTGTGGTACCCTGGGGCTAAGGTTGGGTAAGTGCCCCCTGGGGAAGCCCAGGGGGTAAGGCTTTTTAGGGAGGCAGCATGCTGAAGGTTCTCAGGGTGGTCTACTTCGCCGTCGGCCTGGTGGTCCTCGTGGTGGAGGACCTCATGGACGGAGTGCCGGGCATCCAGAAGAAGGAGGAGGCCCTGAAGCGGGTGAAGGACGTGGTGATCTCCATCCTGGGCTTCTGGCCCGCCTGGATCCCGGACGTGCTGGTGGGCTGGGTCATTGACACCGTGGTGGGCATCTTCAACCGGGACGGCACCTTTCGCAAAGGCGCAGGCCCTCAAGGCGCCGCCGCCGGAGCCGGGGCCGGGGCCTGAGGCCCCCCGCTGGCCCCTATCCCCGGAGACGGCGAGGCTGGAGAACCGAGCCTACTGGGGCGTGGTCCTGAGGAGGCCCTATGCCGAGTTTGACCGGCTTCCCCAAGAATACCGATACCTCCACCCCGACCTTTTCCGGCACGCTGCGCGCCGCCTTGGGGGACGCCCCTGAGCGCATCCCCCTCCACCCCTTCGGGGAGTTCGTGGGGAACGGCACCCTCTTCCTCTACGACGAGGAGAGCCTCCAGGCGGCCCTGCGGGACCTCGCCGAGCGGGGTGTGCCCTGGGTTTTAGACTTCCACCACCAGACGGTGCGGGTGGAGGAGGGGCAGGCGGGGGAGGCCCCGGCGGCGGGGTTCATCACCGGATTGGAGGTGGAGGACGGCGTCGTCTACGGCCTGGTGGAGTGGTCGGAGACGGGCCGGGAGCGGGTGAGCCGGGGGGAGTACGCCTACGTGAGCCCCGTCTTCTACTACGACCCCCGGCCGGACGAGCTGGGCAGGCACCGGGTGCTGGGGTACCACTCCTTCGCCCTCACCAACAACCCTGGCATCCGGATGCAGAGGCGGATTGAAGCGGAGGCGGACATGCTGGAAAGGTTGAGGCAGGCCCTGGGGCTCCCGCCCCAGGCCACAGAGGAGGAGGCCTTCCAGGCCCTGGAGAGGACCCTGGCCGAGGCCCGGGTGGGCCGGGTGGTCCTGGAGCTGGGCCTGGGGGCCGAGGACGAAACCGAGCTCAAGGCCAGGCTCCTCCGGCTCCTGGCGGCCCAGGACGCCCTGGCGGAGCTGGAGCGCACCCGGGCGGAGCTGGAGGCCATCCGGGCCCAGGCCCGGGAGGAGAAGGCCCAGGCCCTGGTGCGGGCCGCCCTGGAGGAGGGGCGCATCCTGCCCCACCAGCGGGAGTTCTGGCTGGCCCAGGCCCGGGCGGACCTGGAGGCGGCCCGGAAGGCCCTGGAGGGGATGCCCCGGCTGGTGCCCACGGAGCTCCCCAAGCCCAAGGAGCCCCCGAAGGAGCCCCTGGAGGCCGAAGACCCCCTCCGCAGGTACGCCCAGATCTTCCGGGTCTCCGAGGAGGCTCTGAGGCGGTTTGGAGGTGAGTGATGTTTGACACTGAGCGCTGGGCGGAAGAGTACCTCATCCCCCTCCCGGTGAAGGCGGGCGCTGTCATCCGGCAGGGGGCGCTGGTCATGGTCTCGGGGGGCTACGCCGAGGAGGCTAGCCCGGGTACCGGGAAGATCGCCCTGGGGGTGGCCCAGGAGACCGTGGACAACTCCGGGGGCGCGAACGGGGCCAAACAGGTCCTGGTGCGCCGGGGGGTGTTCCGTTTTGAGAACGACCCCGCCGACCCCGTGGGCCTCACGGAGCTGGGGAAAGACGTCTACGCCACCGGGCCCAACACCGTGGGCAAGGCGGCCACGGGCCGCTCCAAGGCGGGGCGGGCCCTGCAAGTGGACGGAGACTACGTTTGGGTGGAGGTGTGGTAAATGATTCTGAACCGCGATCAGCTCAACGCCCTCAGCCGGACCCTCAAGGCCTTGGTTTTTGAGGCAAAAGAGGGGTACACCCCCCTCTGGCCCAAACTGGCCTTGGAGGTCCGGTCCAATGGCCGGGCCAACTACTACGCCTGGCTGGAGAACATGCCCGCCATGCGCCTCTGGGAAGGAGAGCGGAAGATCCAGAACCTCACCGCCGAGACCTTCCCCATCGTCAACGCGGACTGGGAGGCCACCTTCGCCGTTTCCCGCACCGACGTGGAGGACGACCAGATGGACCTCATCCGCATCACCGCCCTGCAGTACGCCCGGCGGTGGGCGGAGCACGATGACTACCTCATCGCCGACCTCCTCCGCACCGGGTTCCAGCAGAAGGCCTACGACGGGCGACCCTTCTTCGGCCCCCACACCGTGGGGCGGAAAACGTTCCAAAATGGGTCCAACGCCCCTCTGACCCGTGAGGCCTTCCGCAACGCCCTGAGCCAGATGCGGAAGCTCACCGACGCCCGGGGCTACCCCCTGGGCTTCTTCCTGCAGAAGCCCATCTACCTGGTGGTGGGGCCCGGGCTGGAGAGCACCGCCTACGAGATCGTGGGGGTGCCTACCCTCCCCACGGGCGGGGCCAACCCCGACTACGGGAAGGCGGAGATCCTGGTGAGCCCCTGGTTGGTGGAAGACTACGAGACCTACTGGTTCCTGGTGGACGGGGCCCAGGCCATCAAACCCTTCGTGCTCCAGAGGCGGAGCCAGCCCGAGTGGATCGTCAAGGACGACCCCGCCATCAGCGACGAGGTCTTCAAGCGGAACCTCTTCATCTACGGGGTGTACGAGCGCAAGGCCGCTGCCCCCCTCTTCTGGCAGCTGGCCTACGGCTCCACCGGCACGGGTAGCTGATGATCGGCCTGGATGACCTCCGGCAGACCCTCCCCGAGGGGGAGCTCCTCTACCTGGTGGACGACGAGGGGGCGGGGGAGCTCACCCCCCAGGCCCTGGCCCGGGCCGAGGAGGCCCTGCGCCAGGCCTGGGGGGAGGTGGAAAGCTACCTGGCCCAGCGCTACCCCCTCCCCCTCCCCGCCCTGCCGGAGGTCCTGAAGGCCAAAGCCCTGGACATCGCCGTCTACCGCCTCTTCCTCAGGAAGGGCATCCGCCCCGGCACCGCGGACGAGGCCGTGCGGGACCGCTACCGGGACGCCGTGGCCTTCCTCCGGGACGTGGCCGTGGGGCGGGCCTCCCTCCCCCTACCCCCGGCCTCCGCCCCGGCCCGGCCCCTGGGCGGGGCGAAGGTCCGGGGAAAGAGGATCTTCAGTCGGGAGAGCCTGGAGGACTTCTGATGGGCGTGCGCCTCAAAGGAGACTGGAGGGAGCTCGGCGAGAAGCTCCACCACCTGGCCGGCGGGGTGCCCCGCCGGGTGAAGGAGGCGATCGCCGAGGGGGTGAAGAGCCGCACCCTGCGGCGCTTTGAAGTGAGCCGGGCCCCCGACGGCTCCCCCTGGCCCCCCCTCTCCCCCGTCACCCTGGCCCGCACGGGGAAGGACCGGAAGCCCCTCTTCCTCACGGGCAGGCTGCGGAACTCCATCGCCTGGACCGTGCGGGGGAATGCCATCATCGTGGGCACCAACCTGGTCTACGCCCGCATCCACCAGTACGGGGGGTACGCGGGCCGGGGGCGGAAGGTGCGCATCCCCGCCCGCCCCTACCTGGGAATCACCGAGGAGGACCGCCGGGAGGCGGAAAGCCTCCTCAAGGAGTGGCTTAGAGGGCGATGACCCGGCCCGTGGTGGAGTACGTCCGCAGGGGGCTCAGGGAGGTGGGCCTTCCCGAGACCCGGATTCTGGTGAACCGCACCCGGGAGGAGGCCTACCGCACCGCCCCCGCGGCCCTGGTCCGCCTGGTGGGGGGGAGCCTGCGGCGGGACGGGAGCCGGGTGGAGGCGGGGCCCGAGCGCACCCTGAGGCGGCTCTACACCGGGACCCTCCGGGCCCGGGTGGAGCTCTACGCCCGGGGCCCGGAGGAGCTGGACCGCATGCTGGTGGGCTTCCTCCTCTACCTATGGAGCACCCCCCTCACCGCGGGAGGGGCCTACCACGCCAAGCTGGACGACCTGAGCCTGGTCTACACGGACGAGGAGGGGGTTCTGCTCACGGAGAACGCCCTGGCCCTGGAGATCCCCTTCGGGGTGGAGGTCCTGGAAGGGGTGGCCTGGGTGCCCGTGGAGGTGGAGGTGGAGGGCCTTGTCGAGGAGGTCTAGGATGTCCAAGGAAAAGGAGGCGCAGGAGGAGGTCCAGCTCCCCACCGTGGAGGAGCTGGCCGAGGAGCTCAAGGTGGAGCCCTGGGCCCTGGCGGGCCTCAGGGTGCGCATGGGCTGGGCCGTGGGGGCCCGGGTCTCCCGGGGCCAGTTTGAGCGGGCCCTGCGGGAGTTCCTCACCGGGCCCACGGCCAGGGAGTAGGAGGTGAAGCATGGCTAGACTGCCGGGCGTGTACCCGGAGATTCAGGACGGGGGCCTGGGCATCGTGCCCCCCAGCGGGGAGGGGCAACGGGTGGTGGTGGGGGTCTCCAGCCAGGGGCCCCTGAACCAGGTACTGGGCCTCGCCGACCTCTCCCAGGTGCCGGGCCTTCTGGGGACGGGCCCCCTGGCCAGGGCGGTGGCGGACCAGCTGGCCTACGGTGGGGGGCAGGTCTACGCGGTGCGGGCCCAGGCGGACATCGCGGGCACCGTGACGGCGGACCCGGGGAACCCCGCCTCCCCCGCCATCACCCTCAGCGGAAGCCCCCTGGACCGCTACGACCTCGTGGTCCGCATCGTGCGGGGCGGGGCGGTGGGGACGGCCACCTTCGTCTACAGCCTGGACGGGGGGGACACGGAGAGCCTGGAGATCACCACCGCCGCCAGCGTGGCCCTGCCGGGAACGGGGCTCACCCTCAACTTCGCCGCGGGGACCTACACGGCGGGGGCGGTCTACCGCTTCGCCGCCACCGCCCCCCGGGCCAGCGTCTCCAGCGTCCAGCAGGCGGTGCGGGAGGCCCTGAACGCCCCCATCCTCTACGAGTACATCCAGATCGCCCAGCCCACGGACGCCGCCATGTGGGCGGCCCTGGACGCCCTGGCCCTGGAGGCGGAGAACCAGTACCGCTACATCTGGTTCCTCACGGAGACCGTGGCCCCGGGGGCGGACGTGGACGCCTGGGTGAACGCCCGCCTGGCGGAGAAGGCGAACTTTAGCTCCAAGCGGGTGATGATCGTGGCCGCCTGGGGGGAGGTGGTGGACACCCTCACGGGCCGGCTGGAGGTCCAGTCCCTGGCCTCCCGCATCGGGGCCCGCATCAGCCGCAACAAGCCCCACGTCTCCCCCGCCTGGGTGCAGCAAGGGCCCCTCCCCGGGGTGGTGACCGTGGCCCCCTTCGTGCAGACGAGCTTCGGCAAGAAGTCCTTGTTCAACAACGCCCACGCCCTGGCCCTGGACACCGCGGGCTTCGCCACCGTCTACCGCCTCATCGGCCGGGACGGGGTCTTCGTGGTGGAGGGGCGTATGGCCGCCGCTCCCACCTCGGACTACCGGACCGTCCAGAACCGCCGGGTCATGGACAAGGCGGTCACCCAGGTGCGCCAGGCCCTCCTGGACTTCGTCCAGTGGCACGTGGACCCCACGGACCTCAACGCCTCCCTGGCCTCCCTCATCGCCCGGGCCAACACCCCCCTCCGGGTCATGCAGGCCGCGGGGGAGATCGCCCGGGGCCGGGTGGTCATCCCCCCGGGACAGGACATCCTGGCCACCAGCAGGCTCCGCCTCCAGGTGCGCATCGTCCCCCTGGGCTACCTGAGGGAGATTGAGCTGGACATCGGCTTTGAGAACCCCTTCTTGCAGGGCACCAAGGCGTGAGGAGGTGAAGCATGCCCATTAACGGCCGGTACTACGACTGGGAGCACATCTCCATCCAGGTGAAGGGCATCCCCCTGGCCGACGTCCTCTCCATTGACTACGAGGACTCGGAGAAGGTGAACGCCATCTTCGGCAAGGGCCGCACCCCCAGGGGCTACACCAAGGGGAACTACGAGGGCTCGGGCAAGCTCACCCTCCTCCGGGAGGAGTACGACCGGGTGCGGGCCGCCGCCCCCGAGGGCAACCCCCTCAAGCTGGAGCCCTTTGACATCGTGGTGAGCTACGAGAAGGAGGGGGCCACGGCCACCGACACCCTCAAGGACTGCCTCTTCACCAAGCGCTCCTTCGGGGGCGTGGAGCAGGACACGGAGAAGGTCACCGTGGAGCTGGAGTTCATCATCCTGGGCGGCGTGGAGCACGGCTAGGAGGCGTAGATGAAGGAAGTGCCCTTCTACACCCTGGAGCACGGCGGGAAGACCTACGGCTTCAAGCGGCCCAGCGTGGACCAGCTCAACCGCTTCCTGGCCAGGGTGGCCCGGGCCCCCCTCTCCAGCGCCCTGGAGTTCACCCGGGAGCTCTCGGAGGACCCCGAGGCCTGGGCCGCCGCCACCCACGAGAAGCCCGGGCTGGCCCTGCAGGCGGCCAACGGCCTCATGGAGGCCCTGGGTTTCCCGACCGCCTGAGGGAGGTGGAGGCGGAGCCCCCTCCCCTGGCCCAGTACGCGGCCCTCATCCGCCACTGGCTTCATCGCGAACCCCCGGAGGACCTCGAGGCCTTCCTGGAGCTCACCCAGCAGGCCCTCTGGCTGGAGAAGCGCTACCTGAGAACCCCCCGGGAGTGAGCCCCGGGGGGTCTTTATGGGCGAAAAGGACCTGCTCTACAGGGGTTTGAAGGACCTGGCCAGGCGGTGCCTGGAGGAGGGGAGGCCCCTCGCCTACTTCCTCCTGGCCCGAGAGCTGTGCCAGAACGAGGCCGAGGAGAGGTACGCCAAGCGGGCTTTCAGGGAGGCCCTAAGAGCGGCAAAGAAAAAGGCGCGCTAGTATTCTAGCCGACTTCATGAGAAATGGATTTACATACTGGGCAACAACCTTTAGCTTTTAGACTGCACACCGTGACGGTGTGCAGTCAATATGCAATGTGTGAATATTACCCTTCTGAAGGGGCTTAATGGGGATTTCAACCTTGCGCTACGACGGTGTGCACGCTGTGCAGTGGCCACCCCATATTTGGGGTCACGGTGTGCATGCACACCTCCGATAGTGCATAAACGCCTTTTCCGCCCTTCTGGTGCCGCTTTCCGCCTCTCATCAACCTTTAGCACCACCTTATCAAGTGAAGCGGCCTTTAGCCCGTTCCTAATCGCCTCTTTTCTACTTGCCTAAAGCATGACTCGTTCTGACCTAAAGCATAATCGGACCCGATAAAGGATTATCTCGGTCAGCCCCTTTTTTATCGGCTCAATCAACTGTGCACAGCGTGTTTTTCCCGCTGGCAACGGACTGACCGCCACTTTCTGACAAAAAGCATGACGCGCCCTACCCTCCGCTTCCCGCCGCTTTTCGCCGTTCGCCCGCCGCTTTTAGTCGCGTCTAGAACCACATTCCTTCGCTTTCCGCCGTTTTAAGTCGCATCTAAGCCAACTTGCATAGAGCATGCTCCATTACAATTACAAGAGATGACCGCGTAAAACAGAACCCGGCTTACGCCCTGTCCTGGATCCCCCGAGCCTTGGCTCGGGGGCTCTCTCTTTTTAGAAGTGGGAAGGAAGTGGGGCATAGGTGGGAGGGAGTGGAAATCTGTGGGGGTCACGTGGTATACTTCGCCGCGAAAGCCTCGCCTGGGTACGGCCCCTACTCCCTTAACCCTCCATGGCCGAGCCCCGCCGAGGTGGGAGTGGGTGGGAAATGCCCTTCGGTGAGTACCAGTACAGCCTGGATGACAAAGGGCGGGTGGTCATCCCCGCCCCCTTCCGGGACTTCCTGGAGGACGGCCTGGTGCTCACCCGGGGCATGGAGGGGTGTCTCTACGTCTTTCCCTCGGACCGCTGGCGCAAGATTGAGGAGCAGCTGGTCAACCTCCCCCTCACCGACGCAGAGGCCCGGGCCTTTGTGCGCTTCTTCTATTCGGGAGCCCACAAGACCCGCATGGACAACGCCTCCCGGGTGCTCATTCCTCCGCCCTTGCGCCAGTTTGCTGGGCTACAGGAAGGGGGGGAGGTGGTGGTGGCCGGGGCGCCGGGAAGGCTGGAGATTTGGAGCCAGGAGCGTTGGTGGAAGACCATTGAGGAAATCATGCAAAAGCCTCCCGCTCCCGAGGCCTTGAGGGGACTTATTGGATAGGTGTTTATGGAAACCATTACCCAGCACGTTCCCGTCCTCTACCAGGAGGCCCTGGACCTCCTGAACGTCCAACCGGGCCAGGTCTATGTGGACGCCACCCTGGGAGGCGCGGGCCACACCCAGGGCATTTTGGAGCGGGGGGGCCTGGTCATCGGCCTGGACCAGGACCCCGAAGCCGTGGAGCGGGCCAAGGCCTTGAACCACCCGAACCTGAGGGTTTATCAGGCCAACTTCCGCAACCTCCTAGAGGTGCTGAAGGAGGCCGGGGTGGAAAAGGTAGCGGGGATTCTGGCCGACCTGGGGGTTTCCAGCTTCCACCTGGAAGACCCCGGGCGGGGTTTTAGCTACCAGAAAGAAGGGCCCCTGGACATGCGCATGGGCACGGAGGGCCCCACCGCCGAGGAGGTGGTGAACACCCTGCCCCTGGAGGAGCTTTACCGCCTCCTGCGGGACCTGGGAGAGGAAAAGCAGGCCCACCGCATCGCCAAGGCCATCGTGGAGGCCAGGCGCAAGGCGAGAATCCGCACCACCACGGAGCTCGCGGAGATCGTGCGCCGGGCAGTGGGCTTCCGCAAGGCTGGCCACCCCGCCCGCAAAACCTTCCAGGCCCTGCGCATGTACGTCAACGATGAGCTTGGGGCCCTCGAGGCCTTCCTCAGACAGGCGGAGGAAGCCCTGGCCCCTGGGGGGCGGCTTGTGGTCATCACCTTCCACTCCCTAGAAGACCGCCTGGTGAAGCGCTTCCTCAAGGAAAGCGGCCTCAAGGTCCTCACCAAGAAGCCCATCGTCCCAAGCCCCGAGGAGGTGGCCAAAAATCCCCGTTCCCGCAGCGCCAAGCTGAGGGCGGCGGAGAAGGAGGCGGCATGAAGGCGGCCCTCCGCTTTGGCCTCCTCTACCTTCTGGCCCTCCTCCTCCTCTTCGCCCTAGGCCACCGCAACCAGATGGAAAGGGCCCATCTGGCCCAGCTGGAGAAGCGCCTCGAGGCCCTGAAGCTCCGCGAAGAGGCCCTGCTCAAGGAGGGGTGGCAGGCGGCAAGCCCCCACCGGGTACTGGACTGGGCGAAAAGAGAGGGCTTCGTGCCCATGAGCCGGGGGAGGTGGGAGCGATGACCGCAGGCGTGGAGCGGGTTTCCGTAGTGGTGGCCGGCCTTTTCCTCTGGCTCGCCCTCTTCGCCCTAGGGGTCTACGCCCTCCTGGCCCACGGGCCCACCCCCCCTTCCCCTCCTCCCCCCGCTTCCCCGGCCCGGGGGCACCTCTACGCCAGGGACGGCACCCCCCTGGCGGTGAGCCTGAAGACGGGACGCCACTACCCCTTGGGTGAGAGCGCCAGCCAGCTCGTGGGTTTCGGCGAGCGGGGTTCGGGGAAGGGCCTCGAGGGGCTGGAGCGGGACCTGAACGCCGCCCTCAGTGAGGGGCGCTCCTTCACCCTCACCCTGGACCCCTGGGTGCAGGCCATGGCGGAAAGGGCCCTTTGGGCAGGCCTGGAGAGGAGCCGGGGGGCCTTCGCCACCTTGCTCGTGCTGGACCGGGAGGGGCGGATCCTGGCCGTGGCCAACGCCCCCGCCTTTAACCCCCAAGCCCCCAGGAAGGACCCAGAGCAAGACATCTCCTGGCGCAACCACGCCTTCCTGGTGGCCCTCGAGCCCGGCTCCACCATGAAGGCCCTCACCGCAGCCATCCTCCTGGAGGAGGGAGCGGCCCACCCGACGACCCGGGTGGAGACTCCCATGCGCCTGGTGGTGGACGGCTGGGTCATCCAGGATGCCGTGCCCCACCCCCCTGCCCTCACCCTCACCGAGGTGCTCCAATACTCCTCCAACGTGGGCATCAGCTTGCTGGCGGAAGGAATTGCCAAGGAAACTTTCTATAACTACATGAAAAGGCTCCATCTCACCGATCCCGAGCCCCTACCCGGCATCCGCACCACGCCTCCTGTGGTGAGACCCCCCCAGGAGTGGAGCCGGGCGACCTACGCCAACCACGCCTTCGGCCAAGGCTTCCTGATTACCCCCTTGCACCTAGCGGCCGCCTTCGCTACCCTGGTGGACGGCCTCTACCGCCCCCCCCGCCTCCTCGGGGACCAAGAAACCAAGGCCGAGCGGGTCTTCTCCCCCAAGACCGCAAGGAGCATCCGCGAGGCCCTGGCCCAAGGCCTGGCCCCCAGGGCCGCCCTCCCCGGTTACCCCCTCTCCGGCAAGACCGGCACCGCCCAGGTGGTGGTGAAGGGACGCTACTCCCAGGAGGTGTTCACCGCCTGGTTCGCGGGGTTTGTCCCTGGGGACGAACCCCTTTACACCGTGGTGGTGGCCGTCCACCATCCCAAGGGGGAAACCCACGGAAGCCTGGTGGCCGCCCCCATTTTCCGGGAGGTGGCCGCGGGGCTCTTGGCCTATGCGGGGATTCCCCCCTATGCTGAAGGACGGTGAGGCAGTGGTGCATCTTGCGCATGTTAGGGAAATGACGCCGGAGTGGGTGGCCCAGGCCACAGGAGGAAGGCTCCACCCCGGAGGGAGGCCCATCCAAGACCTCCACTGGGATAGCCGCCAGGTGGGCCCGGGCTTTCTCTTCGTAGCCCTACCCGGAAGCCAAACCCATGGCCGTGAGTTCGCCGAGGAGGCCCTGGCCAGGGGAGCCCACCTGGTCCTCTCCGACCGCCCGGGAAAGGCCACGGTGGAGGTGGCGGACACGGGGAAGGCCCTCCTGCGCCTGGGGCGGGCCCTCAGGGACCTCTTTCCCCACAGGGTGGTGGCCGTGGGGGGAAGCTCGGGCAAGACCACGGCCAAGGAGGCCCTGGCCCAAGGCCTTGGCTTCCCCGCCCCCGAGGGCAACCAGAACACCGCCCCGCCCCTGGCCCGCTTCTTCCTCAACCTCTCCCCCCAAGCCCCCGGGGCCGTGGTGGAGCTGGGGGTGGACCGGGTGGGGGAGATGGCGGAGCTCATGGGCCTGGCCTCCCCCCACCTCTCCGTGCTCACCGCCCTGGGCGAGGAGCACCTTCTGGCCTTCCGCGACCTGGAAGGGGTGGTGCGGGAGGAGATGGGGCTTCTTTCGGCCCCTGAGGCCCTGGTGAGCCTGCAAGCGGCGGAGGTCCTAAAGGCCCTGGGCCACCGGGTCCCCTGGCCCACCTACGGCTTCGGGGAAGCCACGTTCCGGGGAAAGGACCTGGAGCTCCTCCCGGAAGAGAGCCGCTTCCGCTACCAGAAGATCCCGGTCCGCATCCCCTACCCCGGCCTGGGCCCCGCCTTGGGAGCCTTGGCCGCCCTGGCGGCGGCGGAGGTTTTGGGCCTCGAGGCGGAAGGGGTGGCGGCAAGGCTCGCCCGGCTCCGCCTTCCCCCTGGACGCATGGAACGGCGGGAGATCGGGGGGGTGATCTTCCTCAACGACGCCTACAACGCCAACCCCCTCTCGGTGAAGGCCGGCCTCGCCTGGCTCGCCGCCCAGCCCGGGCGGAAGTGGGCGGTCCTGGGGGAGATGCGGGAGCTGGGGGAGAAGGCCCTAAGGCTCCACCTGGAGGTGGCCGAGGAGGCGGCCCGCTTGGGTCTCAGCCCCCTTTACCTGGGCCCCTACGCCAAGGCCCAGGCCGCCTTGGGCGGGGAGGCGGCAGAAAGCCTGGAGGAAGCCCTCCTCTGGCTTAGGGAAAGGGCCCGCCCCGGGGACCTGGTCTACCTGAAGGCCTCGAGGGCCCTGGGCCTGGAGCGCATCTTGGAGCTATGGGACGCCTAGCCTTCCTCTCCACTTTGGGCCTCCTCTCCGCCTGCGCCCCGCTGGCGCAAGCCCCCCTCCTCCCCTATCCCGGAGGGTTCGCCCGCGGGGGGTGGGTGGAGGGGCGCTTCGCCGTGGCCCTCCCGGGGCCGCCCCTCTTCCTGGACGCCGACGAAAAGGCCCTCTACGCTGCCTACCCTTACCAGCTCCTCGTCTACCGGGAAGGCCAGCTTTTAAGCCTTCCTCTCCCCGGGGTGCCCCGCTTCCTCCGGGCGCACCCCAGGCCCCTGGTGGGCCTTCCGGGGGGCATCTGGACCGAGGAGTCCTTTTACCCCTACCCCGCCCGGGATGCGGTTCTCACGGAAACCGGGCTCTATTACGTGGACGCCCAAGGCCTCCACCGGGAAAGGACCCTCCTCCGGCCCGGGGCGTTCTCCCAGGTGGTGGTCTGGGAGGGAGGGGTGGTGGCCCTGGGCGAGGAAGCCTACTTCTACCCCGAAGGCCGGGCCCTGCCCCTGCCCCGCCCGGCGCGGAAGGCCCAGGCGGGGGCTTGCGGGGTGGTGGCCCTTCTGGACGGGCTCTACCTGGTGCGCCCCGAAGGCCTGAAGGCCTTGGGCGTGGCCCAGGACTTCGCCGTCCACGGGGAGAGGATTTACCTGGCCCCTTCAGGGGAGGTCTGGAACTGCAAGGAGGTGGCATGGCCCTAGCCCTGGTCCTCTCCTGGTTCCTCACCGCGGTCTGGATCGCCCTTATGAAGGGGCTGGGCCTGGGCAAGAGGGTGCGCCAGGACGGTCCCCAAACCCACCTGGCCAAGGAAGGCACCCCCAGCATGGGGGGCGTGGCCTTCCTCACGGCCGCCTTCCTGGCCTACCTGGCCGTGGGCCAGGATGCCTTTGCGGGCCTGTGGCTGCTGGGCCTGGGGTTTGGCCTCCTGGGGTTCGTAGACGACCTTTCGGGAAGCCTCAAGAGACCCCTAAGGGCGCGGGAAAAGCTTTTCCTGCAATCCCTCATGGCCCTGGTCTTCGCCCTCTGGGCGGTGCGGCAGGTGGCCTACACCCCCTGGCCCCTTCTGGACGTCCTCCTCATCCTCCTGGCCCTGGTGGGGGCGGCCAACGCCTTCAACTTCACCGACGGCCTGGACGGGCTTCTGGCCTCGGTGACCGCCATCCTCCTCCTCCCCTTCTACCCCCACCCCTTCGCCCAAACCCTCCTCGGCGGGGTGCTGGGCTTCTTGTGGCACAACGCCCCCAAGGCCAAGGTCTTCATGGGGGACACGGGGAGCCAGGCCCTGGGGGCCATGGTGGCGGGGCTTTTCGTCCTCACGGGAAAGCTCTGGCTTCTACCCCTGGCCGCCCTCGTTCCCGTCCTGGAGGTCCTTTCGGTAGTGGTCCAGGTCCTCTACTTCCGCAGGACCGGGAAGAGACTCCTTCGCATGAGCCCCCTCCACCACCACCTGGAGCTCTCCGGCTGGGAAGAGGCCAAGATCGTTTTCCGCTTCGCCATTCTCACCGCCTTGGCCACCGCTCTGGCCTTTGGAGGTGGTCTATGATCCTGGTCTATGGTCTGGGGCGCAGCGGCCTTGGAGTCCTCCGCTTTTTGCAGAAGCGGGGTCTTCCCGCCCGCTTTTACGACGATCGCCCCAGGGAGGAGGAGGTGGCGGAGGCCCTACGGCTGGGGTTTACCCCCGATTGGGACCTC
This sequence comes from uncultured Thermus sp., assembly GCA_947085095.1. Lineage (GTDB taxonomy): Bacteria > Deinococcota > Deinococci > Deinococcales > Thermaceae > Thermus. The sequence goes on from CAMTVD010000004.1 coordinate 28,060, forward strand.
TCCGGGAGGTACCAGGAAGTGGTGGCCGCCCCGGGGGTGCCCATAGACCACCCCAAGCTGGAGGCCTTGCGGAAGAGGGGGGCCTTGGTCCTGGGGGAGGCGGAGCTGGCCTACCGCCTCTCCTCCACCCCCATCATCGGCATCACCGGGACCGCGGGGAAGACCAGCACCACCCTCTTCACCGCCCACCTCTTGCGGGGGCAGGGGCTTAGGGCCCTGGAGGGGGGAAACGTGGACCCGCCCCTGGTGAGCGTGGTGGACGAGGCGGAGGTAGCGGTGGCCGAGCTTTCCAGCTTCCAGCTGGAGCGCGTCCACGCTCTCCGCCCCAGGGTGGCCGTCCTCCTCAACCTGGGGGTGGACCACCTGGACCGGCACAAAAGCCTTTCGGCCTACCACGCCGCCAAGCTCAACCTTCTCAAGAACCTCACCCCGGAAGACGCCCTGGTCTACAACGAGGAAGACCCCAAGATCAGGGAGGCGGCCCGCCGCACCCCTGCCCGCCTCTACCCCTTCATCCCCGGGGAAAACCCCAGGGAGAGCAACCTAAAGGCGGCCATAGAGGCCACCCGGGCCTACCTGGACCTTCTGGGGAAGTCCTTGGACGAGAGGGCCCTGGAGGAGAGCCTGCAGACCCTCCCCGAGCCCCCTCACCGCTTCCAGATCTTCGCCAGGAAGGGTCGTGTGGTCTTCATTGACGACTCCATCGCCACCCGCGCTTCCGCCGTGGCCGCTGCCCTACGGGCAGCCCCCGCCCCCGTCGCCTGGATCCTGGGGGGGGAGGACAAGGGGGCGGACCTGGAAGCCCTAAAACCCTTCCTCTCCCGGGTCAGGGTGGTCCTCGCCCTGGGCCGGGACGGGCCCAGGATGGCCAAGGCCCTGGGGGGTGGGGTGGAGGTGGTGGTCATCCCGGAGAAGGAAGGGAGGAGGGCCATGGAGCGGGCGGTGGCCGAGGCCTTGGGGCGCCTCGAGGAGGGAAGCGTCCTCCTCGCCCCCTTGGCCAGCAGCTTTGACCAGTTCCGGGACTACAAGGACCGCGCCCAAGCCTTCCGGGAGGCGGTCTTCGCCTTAGGAGGTGAGCCTTGGACCCCGTCTACCTCCTGACCGCTCTCCTCCTCCTGGCCTTCGGCCTCCTCGGGGTGGGGGTGGCGGAGCCGGAACTCCTTGAGGGCCACCTCCTAAGGGTGGGGATGGCCCTTTTGGCCATGGCCGCAGGGAGCCTTCTCCCTGTCCGGTCCCTGCTCCGCTTCGCCTTGGGACTCCACCTCCTCACCCTCCTCCTCTTGGGCCTGGTCCTCGTCCTGGGGGATGGACCGGGAGGGGTGCGGCGCTGGTTCTACTTGGGGCCCGTGGCCTTCCAGCCCTCGGAGCTGGCCAAGCTGACCCTGGTCCTCTACCTGGCCTCCTTCGTGGGCCGCAAGGGGAGCGACTACCCCATCCTGGGCCCGGCCCTCCTGGTGGGGGGGACCGTGGGCCTGGTCCTGATTGAGCCCGACTTCGCCACCGCCCTTTTCCTCCTCACCCTGGGAGCCCTCCTCTTCATCCTGGCGGGGGTGCCCTGGCGCAGGCTGATCGCCATAGCCCTGGCGGGGCTCCTGGTCATCACGCCTTTCTCCGGGTTCTACCTGAGCCGCTTCGCCTACGTGTCCGAGCGCTTCAGCGGCTTCCTCAGCTACGTCCGGGGGGAGGCGAGCCCCAAGGAAGCCGCCTACCAGGTGGTCCAGGCCCAGAAGGCCATCCTCCTCGGGGGGGCCTTGGGCCAGGGGCCGGGAGGGAGCCTCCCCCACCTGCCCGAGGCCCACAACGACATGGTCTTCGCCAGCGTGGTCTTCGCCACCGGCTGGCTGGGAGGGCTCATGGTCCTTTTCCTCTACCTTCTCCTCTTCCTCAGGGGGTTCGCCCTCTCCCTTAGGCTCCAGGGGCCTGAGAGCCTGGTGGCCATGGGCCTCACCCTCTACCTCACCCTCCAGGCCGCCCTCAACATCGGGGTCACGGTGGGTTTCCTGCCGGTGACCGGGGTGCCCCTGCCCCTCATCTCCTACGGGGGGAGTTCCCTCCTGGTCTCCGGTCTGGCCCTGGGCCTCCTCATGGGCCTCTCCCGGGAGGCCTCCTTGAAGGAGGTGCGCCGATGGTCCTCCTGACGGGCGGGGGCACTGGGGGGCATCTCTTTCCCGCCCTGGCGGTGGCCGAGGAACTCCTGAGGCGGGGGCACGGGGTCTTTTACCTGGGGGCCGAGGGGGGCCTCGAGGCCCGCCTTCTCCCCAAGACCTCCATCCCCCACGCCCTCATTCCCGCGGGCAAGCTGGACCGGAGCGCCTTCCGGCCCCAGGAGGCCCTGAAGCTTCTCCAGGGCCTAGCCTCCGCCAGGAAGGTTCTCCTTCAGGCCCGGCCCAAGGCCATCCTTTCCACCGGGGGGTATGCGGGCTTTCCCGGGGCCCTCGTGGGGGCCATGGGGGGGATCCCCCTCCTCCTCCACGAGCAAAACGCCAAGCTGGGCCTGGCCCTCCGCCTCCTCGCCCCCCTGGCCCAGGGCCTGGCCCTTTCCGTGCCCTTGGGCCTCTCCCCCAGGCTATCCCCCAAGGCCCGGGTGGTGGGCTACCCCGTGCGGGAGGTGCGCTACCCCCAGGCGGAGGCCAAGGAGAGGCTGGGCTTTGACCCCAAGAAGCCTCTCCTCCTCGTCCTTGGGGGGAGCCAGGGAAGCCTGGAGCTCAACGAAACCCTCCCCCCCCTCCTCAGGCCCCTGGGCCTTCCCGTGCTCCACCAGGTGGGGGAAAGGTGGCTTGCGCGCTACCGCCATCTGGAGGGGGAGGGGTACCGGGTGGTGGGCTTCCTGGACGCCCCCCTGGCCATGAGCGCCGCCGACCTCCTCCTCTCCCGGGCCGGGGCGGGAACCCTGGCCGAGGCCGCCTTCCACCGCCTCCCCGCCCTTCTCTTCCCCCTCTCCCCCAGGCTGGATGGGGGGGCGCAGGTGGCCAACGCCCTGGCCTACCAGAGGGCAGGGGGGGCGGAGCTTGGGGAACCCTCCCGCCTGGGGGAGCAGGTGGAGAAGATCCTGGGAAACCCCTCCCCCTACCGGGAGGCCCTGGCCCGCCTCTCCCCCGAGGGGGCGGCGGGACGAATCGCGGACTGGCTGGAGGAGTTCCTATGAAACGCGTGCACGTGATGGGCATTGAAGGGGTGGGGATGAGCGCCCTGGCCCGCCTCCTCCTGGCAGAGGGGGTGGCGGTCACCGGGTGCGACCTGGCCCCTGGGGCCAGGGCCAAGGCCCTAGGGGTTCCCGTCCACTCTGGCCATGACCCCGCGCACCTGACCGAGGAGGACACCCTCCTGGTCCCCACCCCCATCCCCCTGGACCATCCGGAGGTGCGGGCAGCCGAGGCCAGGGGGCTTAGGGTCTTAAGGCGGATGGAACTCCTGGCCCAGCTCCTTGGGCAAAGGCCCTCCCTGGGGGTCACGGGTACCCACGGGAAGACCACCACCACGGGCATGCTGGCCAGCATCCTCCTCGAGGCCGGCCTGGACCCCTGGGTCCTCCTGGGAGGGGAGCTCAGCCTCCTCCCTGGAAACGCCCGCTTCGGGGAGGGCCCCCGCCTGGCGGAGGTGGACGAGTCCGACCCCCTTTTCCAGGAGGTGCGGGTCTCCGTGGCCGTGGCCACCAACCTCGAGGCCGACCACATCGCCCCCCCGGGTCAAAAGGCCCCCAACTACCACGAGAGCCTCGAGGACCTGAAAGGGGCCATGCGGGGCTTCCTGGAGAGGGCGGAGGTGGCCGTGGTTCCCGCCTCTGATCCCCTGCTCATGGAGCTCTCCCAAGGGCTTCCCCGGAGGGTTTTTGGGACATCCGGGGAGCTTTGTGCGGAGAAGGTGCGCCTCGGCCCCTCGGGAAGCCGCTTCCTCCTGGTGCACGAGGCCCGGGTGCTGGGGGAGGCCACCCTCCAGGTGCCCGGTGCCCACAATGTCCAAAACGCCCTGGCCGCCGCCCTGGCCGCCCTGGCCCTTGGGGTGGGGGTAGAGGCCATCCTTCAGGGCCTCGCCCGCTTCCCCGGGGTGGGGCGGCGCTTCCAGAGGGTGGGGGAGGTCAAGGGGGCCTTGGTGGTAGACGACTACGCCCACCACCCCACCGAGGTCCGGGCCACCCTCGAGGCCGCAAGCCACCATCACCGCCAAATCCGCGTCCTCTTCCAACCCCACCGCCTCCTGCGCACCCAGGCTCTCTGGACAGATTTCGTGGAGGCCCTGACCCTAGCCCAGGAGGTGGTGGTCCTCCCCGTGTACACCGCCGGGGAAAAGGGGGAGGTCTCCCCCGAGGCCCTAAGCCGCCGGATCGCCGAGGCCCTAAGGGAAAGGGGGGTGGTTGCCCACTACTTGGAAAAGGAGGAGGCCCTAGCCTACGCCCGCACCACCGCCACCCCAGAAGACCTCTGGCTCACCCTGGGAGCGGGGGATGTGACGGAACTGGCCCGGAGGCTCGTCCATGAAGGTTGAGCGCGTCCTTCTCAAGGACCACACCACCCTGGGGGTGGGAGGCCCCGCGGAGCTCTGGACGGTGGAGACCCGCGAGGAACTCAGAAGGGCCACCGAGGCCCCCTACCGGGTTATCGGGAACGGCTCCAATCTATTGGTCCTGGACGAAGGGGTCCCGGAGCGGGTGATCCGCCTGGCGGGAGAGTTTCAAGAGTACGATCTCCGGGGCTGGGTGGGGGCGGGGACCCTCCTGCCCCTTCTGGTGCAGGAGGCGGCCAGGGCGGGGCTTTCGGGCCTCGAGGGCCTCCTGGGCATCCCCGCCCAGGTGGGGGGCGCGGTGAAGATGAACGCGGGCACCCGCTTCGGGGAAATGGCGGACGCCCTGGAGGCGGTGGAGATCTTCCACGACGGAGCCTTCCACATCTACACGCCCGGGGAACTGGGCTTTGGCTACCGGGAAAGCCGCCTCCCCAAGGGCGGCATTGTGACCCGGGTGAGGCTTCGGCTGAAGGAACTCCCCTTGGATGCGATCCGGCGGCGCATGGCCGAGGTGGACGCCGCCAGAAAGGGCCAGCCCAAGCGGAAAAGCGCCGGCTGCGCCTTCAAAAACCCCCCGGGCCAGTCCGCAGGCCGCCTCATAGACGAAAGGGGCCTGAAGGGCCTGCGGGTGGGGGAGGCCATGGTTTCCCTGGAGCACGGCAACTTCATCGTCAACCTGGGCCAGGCCACCGCCAAGGACGTGCTGGAGCTCCTAAGACGCATCCAAGAGGAGCTTCCCCTGGAGCTGGAGTGGGAGGTTTGGCCGTGATTTCGCAACCCTTTCACACCTGGGGGATACAATGCGCCTTATGAGGACCATCCTGGCTCTCCTTCTCCTCGCCACCCTCTTTGTGGCCAGCCTGGTCCTCTTCCCCGTGGAGAAGGTGGAGGTGGTGGGGCTTGAGCACCTGAAGGAGGCCCATGTGCTGGCGCGAACCGGGCTCCACGAGGGGGAGGCCTGGCTCTGGGTTTCCGCCAACCGCCTCGCCCCTCTGCTCCAAGACCCCTGGGTGGCCGAGGCCCGCCTGGAAAAGCCAAGGCCCGGGGAGGTACGCCTTTTCGTGCGGGAGCGGAAACCCCTTTTACCCCTAGGGGACGGTTCTGCCCTGGCCGAGGATGGCACGCTCCTCCCCGGAGGCGCCCCCCTGGCCCGGGGCCCCCGGGTGGAGGGCCAGGGCCCCCTGCCCAAGGAAGAGCTCCTGCGCCTGGCCCGGGCCTATCCTAGGGCCAAGGCCCTCCGCTACACCCCAGCGGGCTTCTGGGTGGAGCTCAAGGAGACCACCCTCTTCGCCCCGGAAGCGCGGTTTCTGCTAGAGTATGCCCAAGCGAAGGGGGCTTTGGGAAGCCAGGTCTACCTGTATTCTTGGGGGGTGAGCGTACGCCCATGATCATCGCCGGACTGGATGTAGGCACCAGCAAGGTTACCACCGTGATCGGGGAGCTGGCCCCCGATGGCATTTTGGACATCATCGGCGAGGGAACGGCCCCCTCCCAAGGGCTGAAACGGGGGGTCGTGGTCAACCTGGAGCGCACCACCGAGGCCATCCGCCAAAGCGTCCACCAGGCCGAGCGGGTGGCTGGGGTCAGGGTGGAGCGGGTGGTGGTGGGCGTGGGGGGGCCCCACCTGAAAAGCGTAACCAGCCACGGCCTGGCCGCTATCCGCCGGGGCCATAGCATCGCCGAGGCCGATGTGGAGCGGGCCATTGAGCAGGCCAAGGCCTACCCCTTTGAAGGGGAGCTGGAACTTCTCCACGCCCTGCCCTTGGAGTTCAAGGTGGACGGGCAGGAGGGCATCCGGGACCCTGTGGGCATGGCGGGGGTGCGCCTCGAGGTGGAGGTCCACCTGGTGGCCGCGGCCAGGGGACCCCTCGCCAACCTGCGCCGGGCGGTGGAGGACGCCGGGCTCGAGGTGGAGGCCCTGGTGGCCCAGACCCTGGCCAGCGGCCTCGGGGCCTTGGGTCCCGAGGAAGACCACATGACCGTTCTCCTCTTGGACGTGGGTGGGGGCACCACCGACGTGGCCGTCTTCCGTGAGGGGCGCCTGGCCCACTCCACCGTCCTGCCCTTGGGCGGCGATCACGTAACCCAGGACATCGCCCAGCTCCTGAAAATCCCCTTTGAAGAGGCCGAGCGGGTGAAGAAGAAGTACGGGGCCGCCCTGCCGGAACTGGCCGACCCTGAGCTGGTCCTGGAGATCAACCAAGAGGGGGGCTCCTTGGGAGAGGTGCCCGCCCCGGAGCTTTCCCGCATTATCCGGCCCCGCCTTAGGGAGATCCTCCACCTGGCCCGGCAATCGGTGGACGAGGCCTTGGGGCCCCTGGAGATCAGGGTAAACCGGGTGGTCCTCACCGGGGGCACGGCCCTCCTCCGGGGGTTTGACCTTCTGGCCCGGCAGCAGTACAGCCTACCGGTGCGCATCGGCAGGCCCCAAGGGGTTTCCGGCCTCACCGATGTGGTGGCTACCCCCGCCCACGCCACCGCCGTGGGCCTGGTGCGCTATGGGGCCACCTTACCCATCCGGTCCCCAGAGCCCAAGCCCAGGCGGGAAAAGAAGGAGAAGCGGGAAGAAAGCGGTCAGGCTACGGGATTCTGGGCCCGGATCAAGGAGATTATCAACAATCTATTTTGAGGAGGGGAAATGGAAGGAGCCGTCATCAAGGTGATTGGGCTAGGGGGGGCCGGGAACAACGCGGTGAACCGCATGATTGAGGCGGGCCTCTCCGGGGTGGAGTTCATCGCCGCCAACACCGATGCCCAGGTGCTGGCGAAAAGCCTGGCGGACACCCGCATCCAGCTGGGGGAGAAGCTCACCCGGGGCCTGGGGGCGGGGGCCAACCCCGAGATCGGGGAGAAGGCGGCCCTCGAGGCCGAGGACCTGATCGCCGAGACCCTCGAGGGGGCGGACCTGGTCTTCCTGACCGCGGGCATGGGGGGCGGTACGGGTACGGGAAGCGCCCCCATCGTGGCCGACATCGCCAAGCGCCTGGGAGCCCTCACCGTGGCCGTGGTGACCCGGCCCTTCAGCTTTGAGGGCCCAAAGCGCTTGAGGGCGGCGGAGGAGGGCATCAAACGCCTGAGGGAGCGGGTGGACGCCATGGTGGTGGTGCAGAACGACCGCCTCCTCTCGGCGGTGGACAAAAAGATGAGCCTCAAAGATGCCTTTCTCATCGCCGACCGGGTCCTCTACCACGGGGTGAAGGGCATCACCGATGTCATCAACCTCCCAGGCCTCATCAACGTGGACTTCGCCGACGTGAAGGCCCTCCTGGAGGGGGCGGGCCAGGTGCTCATGGGCATCGGGGCCGGGCGCGGGGAGAACCGGGTGGAGGAAGTGGCCAAGACCGCCACCCATAGCCCCCTCCTGGAGCGCTCCATTGAAGGGGCCAGGCGCCTCCTCCTGAACGTGGTGGGATCGGAAGACCTCTCCCTCATGGAGGCGGCGGAGGTGGTGGAAAGGATACGGGAGGCCACGGGCCAAGGAGATGTGGACATCCTCTACGGGGTCACCTACGACGACCGGGCCCAGGACGAGCTTAGGGTCATCCTTATCGCCGCGGGGTTTGGGGAGAGCACCGTGGTCCCCAGGCCCCTACGCCCCCTGGACTTTCCCACCCACACAGACACCTACAACTTTGATATACCCGCCTTCATCCGCTACGGGGACGGGGAGTTTCCCCCCAAGCGGGGCAACTAGGAAGCCCCTCTCTCGTGGTCGTCTTGGGCGTTGATCCTGGCATCACCCACCTGGGCCTGGGGGTAGTGGACGTGGAGGCCAAGGGGGCCTTGAAGGCCCACCTTCTCCATGGGGAGGTGGTGAGAACCACGCACAAGGAAAGGGCCCAGGAACGGGTGGGCCGCATCCACACCCGGGTGAGGGAAGTCCTTCTCCGTTTTCGCCCCGAGGCCCTGGCGGTGGAGGAGCAGTTCTTCTACCGGCAAAACGAGCTGGCCTACAAGGTGGGCTGGGCCCTGGGGGCGGTGCTGGTGGCGGCCCACGAGCTAGGGGTGCCCGTCTACGCCTATGGTCCCATGCAGGTGAAGCAGGCCCTGGCGGGACACGGCCATGCGGGTAAGGAGGAGGTGGCCCTGATGGTCCGGGGCATCCTGGGCCTAAGGGAGGCCCCCAAGCCCAGCCACCTGGCGGATGCTCTGGCCATCGCCCTCACCCACGCCTTCTACGCGCGGTTGGGCAGCGCTAAACCCCTTTAGAGCCATCCCCGGCGCACCGCATAGCGCAAGAGGTCGCTTCGGGACTTGAGGCCCAGCTTCTCCATACCCCGCTCCCGGTAAGTGGCCACGGTCTTTTCGGAAATCCCTAGCTTCTCGGCCACCTCCTTGTGGGAAAGACCTTGGGCCAGGAGGCAAAGGACCTCTTCCTCCCGGGGGGAAAGGGTTCCCTCGTCTACGGCTTCCTGAACCATCTCCATGGCCAGGCGCACGGCCAGGGCAGGGTTTAGGTATCGCTCCCCCCGGGCTACGGCTAGGACAGCGTCCAGAAGCTCGTGGTCCACGGCCGCCTTGCTCACGTACCCCTGCCCTCCGGCCTGGAGGAAGCCCCGCACGTACTCCGCGTCCTCGTGCATGGAAAGGGCCAGGAGCCTGAGCTCGGGAAACCGCTCCCGAAGCCTTTGGCAGAGGGCGATGCCGGTGCCATCAGGAAGGGAGATGTCCAGGATGACCACGTCCGTCTCCACCCTCTCCAGGAGGTCCATGGCCTCCCGGCAGCTCCCCGCCTCCCCCACCACCCGCACCGGCCCCTTAGCCTCCAGCAGGTGCCGGAGGCCGCTCCGCACCAAGAGGTGGTCCTCCACCAGCACCACCCGGATCATGCGGGCACCTCCAGGGGAAGCCTAACCTGTATCCGGGTTCCCTCGCCAGGGGCGCTTTCCAAGAAGAACCGCCCCCCCACAAGCTCCACCCGCTCCCGCATACCCCAAAGGCCCTGATGTCCAGAGCCCACCCCCTTGGGGTCAAACCCCCTCCCCTCGTCCTCCACGAAGACCCGCACTTCGCCCAAAACTTCCAACACCCCCACGGAGGCCCGGGGGCTTCCCGAGTGGCGGGCCACGTTGGTGAGGGCCTCCTGCACCACTCGGTAGACCACGATCTCCAGCTCCTTGGGCAGGGGACGGGCAAGGTGGAAGGAGAGGTCCACCTCTATCCCTGTGCGCTCGGCAAACTCCCGCACGTACCGCCGGAGGGCCGCTTCGAGACCCAGGTGGTCCAGGACGCTAGGCCTGAGGTCCAAGGCCAGGCGACGCACCTCGGCCAGGGTGTAGCGGGCAAGTTCCTTCAGGGCCTCCGCCCGATCCCCAGGGAGGCCCTCGAGGCCCAGGATCAGGCCAGTGAGGGCCTGCCCCACCTCATCGTGAAGCTCCCGGGCGATGCGCCCCCTTTCCTCCTCCTGGGCCTTCAGCCAGGCCTTGAGGAGCTCCGCCCGTTGCGCCTCCTTTTCCGCCAGGGCCTCGTAGAGGCGGGCGTTTTCTAAAGCGGTGGCCAGAGGGGCTGAGAGGGCCTCGAGGAAGGCCCTGAGCCAGGCCTCCCTCACCCCGGGCCGCCCATACAGGACCAAGGCCCCATGGGGAGGCACGGGAACCACCACTCCCTCGGACCGCACCACCACCTGTCCGTGGGCTAGGGCCTCCCGGACCATGGGGGCCACCTCCCCTAGAGGGCAGCGGTCGCGGCAAGCCTCGCAGTGGAGCACCCGCCCGCCGAGCCAGAGGTCCCCGCAGGTAAAGCCGAGCTCACGCACGAGAAGAGCAAGAACCCTCTCGGAAAGGGTCTTTAGATCCAGAGCGTGCATCTCGGCCAGTACCCGGTTCAAAAGCCTCAGGTCCCGCTCCCGCCGCTCCACCTCGGCCCCCATGGCGTTAAGCGCCCTTCCCAGAGTGCCAAGCTCATGGGGGGGCTCAGGAAAACGGGCCGACTGCCCCTGCCCCAGGCGCCCAGCCTCCTGGACCATCAGGGAAAGAGGCTCCAGGAGACGGGTAAGAAACAGGTAGCCTAGACCTCCTCCCAAGCCCACGGCCCAAAGAAGCCCAAAAACGCCCGTGCGCAACACCTTGAAGAATTCCGCTAGCAAAGGGGTCCGCTCCAGGGCGAGGCGCACCACCCCCGCCTCCCCTCCCATGATCCCTGCCTCCACCTGGTATACAACCTTCCCAGAAACCTGCAGGACCCGCTCCCCATCCAAGCGGGCCAGGGCCTCAGGCACCCCCTCGGCCAGGGTATGGGCCACCACCTCCCCCTGGGAGTTCAGGATGTAGGCGTAGGCCAGGTGGGGGTAACGGTCCTCGAGGTGGCGGAGCTTCTCCTCCACAGACAGCCGATCGGAAAGCAAAAGATCGTCCAGGACCAGAAAGGACAGATCCCGGGCTAAGCCCCGGGCCTCCTGCCAAAGGGCCCGTTCCCCTTCCGCCAACAGGAAAAGCCCGCCCCCTATGATGAGCACCCCCCCCGTGGCCAGGGCTGTCAGCAAAGTGGTGAAGAAGAGCTGTTGGACCAGACCCCACCTCATGGCAGCACCTCCCGGGCCCGCAGGTAGACTCGGCGGTAAGCTTCTCCCGTAGCCGGAACAAAGCCTTTCAGGTACAGGGCCTCGAGGGCTTCCCTGCCCTTGGGCGTGGCTGCGAAGGCCAAGATGGCCTGGCGTATGCGCGCCTTGGCCTCAGGGGAGAGGCCCCGGCGCACCACCACCGGAGGGGCGGGGTCCTGCGGGCCCTGCCAGAGGAGGCGAAGCCCCCGCACCCCCAAGGCCTCGTACACCACCGCATCCACCGCCGCCCCCTCGGCCAGCCCCTCCTTCAGGGCCACCAGGGCCCGGTCGTGGCCGTAAGCGAAGAAGGCCCGGGCAAAGAAGCCCTCCCCTAAACCCCGGGCCGCCAGGCGGGGCCAGGCGTGCCCGGTGTTGGAAAGGGGGTCGGCGAAGGCAAAGGGCTTAGCAAAAAGCTGGGAAAGGTGCCGATAAGGGCTCCCCTCCCGCACCAGAATCAGGCTGCGGTAGGGGGTCTTGGGCTGAGTAGCCAGGATCACCTCCAAAAAACCCTCTTCTACCCCAATCCCTGCGGCTAGAGTGCAGACAAACCCCACCTCTGCCTCACCCCGGCGGAGGGCCTCGAGGACCCCCGCATAGGTCCTCCGGCCAAAGACCTCCACCCGCACCCCCAGCACCTCCCCCAGCCCCCGGGCCAAAACCCGGTAGGGCTCGGCCTCCTGGGGGGAGCGCATCCCCGCCACCACCACCCGGATCTCCCCCCCCGCCACCCCCGCCCGGTAGGGTGGGGAAAGGGCTATCTCAGGGGGCTTGGCGCAGGCCCCCAGGAGAAGGAACAAGACGAGGAGCCTCACTACCCCAGAATAGGAAAGGCTCAGGGGTATCAATGTCCCAAGGCCTGTCGGGAAAACTGCCTACACCCCTGTCCCCCCTTCGGCGACTACCCTAGAGGAGCTGAGCCTCCTAGCCTGGGTGGGGAAAGGAGGTGGGTATGGAAAAACACACCCCCATGAATCCGGAGGAGAGGCGGCGCTTCTTGGCCAAGATGGCCAGCGCCGTCTTCGCCTCCATGCTGGCCCCCGGGCTGGCCCAGGGAGCGCCAAAGCCAGAGGCCCCGGAGCCCGTGAGCGAGGATGTCCTCCTCAGGATGCAGAAGGACTTGGAGCGGGCCCTTCAGAACCCCAAGCGCAAATGGGGCATGGTCATTGACCTTAGGAAGTGCGTGGGATGCCACGCCTGCACCGTGAGCTGCATGGCGGAAAACCGCCTGCCTCCGGGGGTGGTCTACCGCCCGGTGAGCGAGGAAGAGCTTGGAACGTACCCCAACGTCACCTACCGCTTCGTCCCCAGGCCCTGCATGCAGTGCGACGAGCCTCCCTGCGTCCCCGCCTGCCCCTACGACGCCACCTGGAAGCGGGCGGACGGCATTGTGGAGGTTGACTACGAGCTTTGCGTGGGATGCGAGAAGTGCATCCCTCCCTGCCCTTACGACTCCCGGCACATGGACTACGGGGAGTACTGGACGAAGGACACCCCGGGCAAAGGGAGGATGCCCTACGAGACCCTCCCCGGGTACGAGTGGAACAAGAAGGTGGCCCGGGAGGACGAGGCTGGCCCCATGGACAAGGTGCGCAAGTGCCACTTCTGCCTGCACCGCATTGAAAGGGGCCTTCTCCCCCAGTGCGTGACCACCTGCATGGGCCGGGCCACCTACTTCGGGGACCTCGAGGACCCCACCTCCCTGGTCTCCCAGCTCATCAAGAAGCCCAACGTGATCCGGCTTAAGGAAGAAGCGGGAACCAAACCCCGCGTGTACTACCTGGTGTAGGAGGTGCGTATGGAAAAGCTTTCCCGGCGGGAACTCCTAAAGCTCTCGGGCGCAGGCGCCCTCCTCGGGCCCTTGGGCCTCACCCTTCAGGAGGCCAGCGCCCAAGGCATGGGGGCTTACGAGGTGCAGCTTCCCGAGAACACCATCTACTCCTCCTGCCTCCAGTGCAACACCGGCTGCCCCATCAAGGTGAAGCTCTACGAAGGGGTGGCCAGCAAGATTGACGGTAGCCCCATCTCCCCTTGGACCTTCCAACCCCATCTGCCCACGACCACGGACCTGGCCACCCTGGCCAAGATAGACGGGACCCTCTGCCCCAGGGGCCAAGCGGGCATCCAGACCGCCTACGACCCCTACCGCATCCGCCGGGTCCTCAAGCGGGCGGGCCCCCGGGGCAGCGGCAAGTGGGAGGAGATCCCCTTCCACCAGGCGGTGAAGGAGATCGTGGAGGGGGGAAAGCTCTTCGCCCACCTGGGGGACGAACGCCACTACCCTGGCCTTAGGGAGGTTTGGGCCCTCAAGGACCCCGAGGTCATGGCCCGCATGGCCCGGGCGGTGCGGGACATCTGGGCGGAAAAGGACAAAACCAAGAAAAAGGCCCTGGTGGAGAAGTTTAAGGAGGACTTCAAGGAACACCTCCACACCCTCATTGACCCCAACCACCCCGACCTGGGCCCCAAGAACAACCAGGCGGTTTTCGCCTGGGGACGCCTGAAGGCCGGACGCCGGCACTTCATAGACTGGTTCTTTCAAAGCAGCCTGGGGACCGTAAACCTCCATGGGCACACCACCGTCTGCCAGGGCTCGCTCTACTTCGCGGGCAAGGCCATGAGCGAGCAGCCCACCTTTGACGCTTCCGGCAAGCTCTCCTGGTCGGGGGGAATGAAGTTCTACTGGCAGGCAGACCTCTCCAAGGCCCGCTTCGTGGTCTTCGTGGGGGCCAACATCTTTGAGGGCAACTACGGCCCGCCCCTGCGGGTGGGCTGGATCACGGAGAGGGTTTCCAAAGGAGAGCTGGAATACGCCATCGTGGACCCCCGGGGGCAGAAGGGGATCAAGGAGGCCAGCCGCTGGATCATCCCCAAACCCGGGCACGACGCCGCCATCGCCTTTGGCATCATCCGCCTCCTCCTGGAGTGGGAGAAGTACGATGCCAAGTTCCTCTCCGCCGCCAACAGGGCGGCGGCTAGGGCCATCGGCGAGGCCAGCTGGTCCAACGCCACCTGGCTGGTCAAGATGAAAGACGGCCAGCCGGAAAGGCTCCTCCGGGCCAGCGATCTGGGTCTTCCCAAGCCCAAGGCCAGGGTGGGGGACAAGGAGGTGGAGCTGGACGCCCCCGTGGTCCTGGTGAAGGGGAAACCCGTAGCCTTCAACCCCAACGACGAGGCCCAGGCGGTCTTCGGGGATCTCTTCGTGAACACCCGGCTTTCGGGGATCCCGGTGAAATCCGCCCTGCAACTCATCAAAGAGGAAGCCTTCAAGCACCAGGTGCGGACCTGGGCAGCCTTCGCCGGGGTCCAGGAGGGGGACATCCGCTTCCTGGCGGAAAAACTAGCCCAGCACGGCAAGAGGGCCGTGGTGGACCTCCACCGGGGAACCAGCCAACACACCAACGGCTTCTACACGGTGGCCGCCTGGCTCACCATCAACGCCCTCTTGGGCAACCTGGACCACCAGGGCGGGTCCACCATGGGCTTCACCTACGACATCACGGGCGCCCGGGCGGGCGGCCCATTTGTAATGGCCCGGCTCCATCCCAAATCCCTAACCCCCTTTGGTGTCAGCCTCATCCGCCACGAGGTCAAGTACGAGGATACCACCCTCTTCGCCGGCTTCCCCGCCAAGCGGCCCTGGTACCCCCACGCCTCCGACATCTACCAGGAGGTCCTGCCCTCCGCCGCCCAGGGCTACCCCTACCCCATCAAGATCCTCTTCCACTACATGGGGGACCCTGCCTACGCCAATCCCGGGGGCCACGAGCAGATCCGGGCCATGCTGGACCCCGACAAGATCCCCCTGATCGTGGCCTTTGACATCGTGGTGGGCAACACCTACGCCTTCGCCGATTACATCATCCCCGACCTCTCCTATCTGGAGCGCTGGGAGTTCCAGGGTACCCACTTCTCCATCCCCTGGAGGGTCCAGCCCGTGCGCCAGCCTGCCATCGCCCCCATCCCCGAGGAGGTGGAGGTCTTTGGCCAAAAGATGCCCATCTGCCTGGAAAGCTTCCTGATGGCGCTGGCGGAGCACATGGGCCTGCCAGGGTTCGGGGAAAAAGGCTTTGCCAACGGCATGCCCTTCACCCACATGGACCACTTCTACCTGAAGCTGGCCGCCAACCTGGCCTTTGGGGAAAGGGCCGATGGCACCGACGCCCTCCCCGAGGCCGACGAGGAAGAGCTCCGCGTCTTCCGCCAGGCCAGGCGCCACCTCCCCCCCTCGGTCTTCGAGGAGAAGCGTTGGCGGGAAGCCGTGGGCAACGAAAGCCTCTTCCGCCGGACGGTCTACCTCCTGAACCGCGGTGGGCGCTTCCAGGAGTTCGCCAGGGTGTATGGCCCTGGCGGCCTCCTGACCAACCGCTACGGACGGCAGGTGAACCTCTTCTTTGAGAAGCAGGCCCTCTCCCTCCACCCCATGA
Organism: uncultured Thermus sp.; assembly: GCA_947085095.1. GTDB lineage: Bacteria > Deinococcota > Deinococci > Deinococcales > Thermaceae > Thermus. The sequence goes on from CAMTVD010000004.1 coordinate 43,522, forward strand.
CCGGCAAACCTTACTGGCCGTTACCCGCCTACTTCCTCCCCTACCAGGATGCCCTGGGGCGGCAGCTCCGGGACCCCGGCTACGGCCTCACCCTCCTCACCCACCGCGACATCCTCATGACCAAGAGCCGCACGGTCTCCAACTACTGGCTGAGGAGCATCAAGCCGGAGAACGCCATCCTGGTGAACGTGGAGGACGCCAAGCGCCTGGGGCTGAAGGACGGGCAGCTGGTTAAGGTGGTCTCGGCCACCAATCCCAAGGGGGAGTGGGACCTCGGGCCCATGGGCCGTAAGCCCATGGTGGGGCGGGTCAAGGTGGTCCAGGGCCTGCGCCCGGGGTGCGTGACCTTCCCCTTGGGTTGGGGGCACTGGGGCTATGGGGCCACGGACCTGGTCATTAACGGCCAGGTCATCAAAGGAGACCCCAGGCGGGCCATGGGCATCCACGCCAACGCCGCCATGCGCCTGGACCCCTACCTGAAGGACATGGCCCTCACGGACATCGTGGGAGGTAGCGTGGTCTTCTACGAGACCAAGGTGAACCTGATCCCCGTGTAGGCGCCTCCCCCCGGGGCAACCCGGGGGGACAAACCTACCCGGATACCCGTGATAGCGTATGGATGGAGGGTTGCTATGATCTCTGCGCTAAGAACTGCGCAAGACCCCACCCGCTTCGCTCTGGAGCTCATTCGCACGGTGATGCTCCTTCTGTGTCTGGTGGGCTGGGTCATGTACCCGTTGGAGCTCCTCTTGCTGGACCACTGGACCGAGGCCTGGCAGAGCCGCATCCCCTTTTTCGTAGCAGTACCCGGCTTCGTCTTCACCCTCTGGGTTCTCTTTGACCGGAAGACCCCCTGGGTGCGCTGGGCCTTCATCGTCACCATGTGGGCCTCGGTGCTCACCGGGGTCCTCGGGGCCTACTTCCACCTGGTCTGGAACTTTGAGGGGGAGATCAGCTGGGAGTTTGAGGCCGCCATGGAGGCCATAGCGGGAAGCCGCCCGGTGCTGGCGGCCATGGCCTTCACCCACATGGGGGTAACTGGGCTCTTGAGCATTTACCGGGCCCGCTAGGAGGTGGCGGATGATCGAGGCTCTCATTCGTGCCAAAACCGAGGAGGAAAGGCTCTTGGAGTTTTTGCGGAGCATCTTCCTGCTTATCGCCATGGTGGGCTTTATCTTCTATGGGATAGAGCACTGGATTTTGGACCACTGGACACCGGCTTGGCAAAGCCGCATCCCCTTCTACGTTTCCCTGGTGGGCTTTCCCCTGACCCTCCTTATGTTCTTCCACCGGGGCAGGTGGGTCCGCTACCCCTTCCTCCTCTGGATGCTGGTCTCCGTGGTCACAGGAGTGGTGGGGGCCTACTACCACTTGCTTTGGAACGCCCAGGATGCGGAAGTAAGCCTATGGAGTCTTTCCGGCTTCCTCGAGGCCTTCAAGGGGAGCCGTCCGGTGCTGGCGGCCTTGGCCCACACCCACGTGGGTGCCGTGGCCTTCATCGTGGGAATCACCATAAGGGACTAAAAGGAGGCGGAGATGAAAAGAGTGGTCTTCGGTTTCCTGGTGCTGGCCCTAGGTCTGGCCCTGGCGCAGGCCCCCAAGGTGGACGGAAAGATCGCCCCCGGGGAGTACGCCAAGAGCTACAAGCACGAGAAGAGCGGCATCACCCTCTACTGGAGCGTGGTGGGGGACACCCTCTACCTGGGGCTCGAGGGGGAGAGCAAGGGCTGGATCGGGATCGGCTTCCTCGGCGAGAAGACGGAGAAAAAGAAGGGAAGCGACAACTACCTCTTCTACATGGAAGGGGGGAAGCTGGTAGCCCTGGACATGTACCAGACCAAGCGCACCGGGGCTCCGGCGCTGGACGAAAGGGAAGGGGGTAAAAACTCCATCCTGGCTGCCGCCGCCACCTACGAAGGGGGCAGGTGGACCGTGGAGTTCAGCCGCAAGCTGAAGACCGGGGAGGCCACGGACGTGGAGATCGTCCCCGGGAGGAAGCTGATCCTCATGCTGGCCTACTCGGACAAAATGGACCCCAAGGAGGAGCACAAGAAGACCGATCGCTGGTACGTTGAGGACTTTGCCTTCTAGAGGGAACCCTTCGGCCCTGGGGTGGCCCCAGGGCCTTTTATTTTTACTAGCGGTTTATACCCTTGACTTTTATAAGCTCATAGGTACCATGAGGCCATGGAGCGGACGGCGCATCCCCAACCCCTAGCTCTCCTCTGCTTCCTCCTGGCTGCCCTTGGGCTTTCCTGGGCCATCCTGCAGGCCTCGGGCATCCGGCTCCTCCTGGCCTTCTTCGTGGCGGTCCTTCTGGGTCTGGCCCTCTTCCACGCCAAGTTCGGCTTTGCCTCCGGCTTCCGCCGCTTCCTCCTCACGGGGGAAAGCCGCCTCTTAAGGGCCCACTTCCTCCTCTTCGCCCTCACCGCCCTCCTCTTCTTCCCCTTTCTCAAGGAGGGGGAGGTCCTCGGCCAGGCGGTGCAGGGCTTCGTGGTGCCCTTGGGAGTGGCCCTCCTGGTAGGGGCCCTCCTCTTCGGGATAGGGATGCAACTGGGGGACGGCTGCGCCTCCGGCACCCTCTACCACACGGGAAGCGGGGATACCCGGGGGATTCTGGTCCTCCTGGGCTTCATGGCGGGCTCCCTCCTTGGGGTCTACCACCTCCCCTTCTGGCAGGGTCTTCCCGCCTTGGCCCCGGGAAGCGCCCTCACCTGGTTCCCCTCCCCCTACCTGGGCCTGCTCCTCTGGCTTGGCCTCATCGCCGCCCTCTACCTGGGAGTGAGCCTGGTGGAAAAGCGGCGCCGGGGGCGGATAGACCCCCTTTTCCGCCTCGAGGCCACCCATCCCCTTTTGGGCCCCTGGAGCCTGGTGGGTGGGGCGGTGGTCCTGGCCTTAGGTAGCCTCCTCCTTCTCCTCCTCCAGGGGCGGCCCTGGGGGGTCACTGGGGCCTTTGCCCTCTGGGGGGGTAAGCTGGCCGAGGCTTTGGGGGTTCCCGTCCTGGACTGGGCCCTCTTCCACAACCCCGCCTTCGCGGAAAAGCTGCAGGAAAGCGTTCTAAAGGACGCCACCAGCGTCACCAACTTTGGCCTCTTCCTGGGAGCCTTTCTGGGGGCCGCCCTGGGCGGGGCTTTGCGCTTCCAGGACCTCAGGAAGATTCCCTGGAGCACCCACCTGGGGGTCTTCCTGGGCGGGGTGCTCATGGGCTACGGGGCCCGGCTGGCGGGGGGGTGCAACATCGGGGCCTACCTGGGAGGGACGGCCTCCTTCAGCCTCCACGGACCCCTCTGGGGCCTCTTCGCCCTCCTGGGAACCGCCTTGGGCCTGCGCCTCAGGCCCCTCTGCCGTCTGGAGAACGAGGCCTTAGCACCGGAGGTAGCCCGGCAGGACCTCCTCCAGGGGCGTGGGGCGGGGGATTAGGGCCAAGACCTCCGGGGAAAGGGGGGCGGTGTTGCCCCCCTTCAGCATCACGTACTGGTCCTTGGTGAGGGGGGCGAAGGGCAGGGGGCTTAGGAGAGGCACCACCAGGTCCATGAGGGAAAGGGGGATGGGGAGGAAGGGCTTCCTCCGCCCCACCACCTCCATCGCCTTCTCCAGGAGTTCCCGCAAGGTGTACTCCCTGGGCCCTACCAGGTCGTAAGACCCCAAGACGCCCCTCTCCAAGGCCTCCACGAAGGCCAGGGCCACGTCCCCCACATAAACGGGCCGGAAGGGGAAGCGGCCGTCCCCGATGAGGGGGACGAAGGGCAGGGGGTTGCAGACAAGCCCTTTGAGCACCTTGCCGAAGAACTCGTCCCCGGGGCCGAAGATGAGGCTGGGGCGGAAGATGGTCCAGGAGAGGCCGCTTTGCCGCACCACCTCCTCCCCCTCGGCCTTGGTCTCGTAGTAGCGGCTCCCCGTGCCCCGCCTCGCCCCCAGGGCGGACATGTGGAGGAGGCGGGCTACCCCGGCCCTGCGCATCCCCTCCACCAGGTTCCTCACCCCTTCCACGTGCACCGCCTGAAAGGTCTGGGGGCCTTCCCGGATGATGCCCGCCAGGTAGATGGCGGCCTCCACACCCCTCAGGTCCGGAACCTCCCGGGTGATGTCCCCCAGGAGCCAGACCGCTCCCGGGGAAAGGTCCCTGGGCTTCCGGGAAAGGACAAGCGGGGTATGCCCCCGCTCCAGAAGAAGGGACACCAGGGCCCGGCCCACGAACCCCGTGCCCCCCACCACCAAAACCCGCATCCTAAGCGGCCTCCAAAACCCCTTCCGCCTCCTCCTCCAGGGCCCTCAGGTCCAGGAGGTAGACCCGGCGGTAGGCGGTGGCGATGAGGCCCTGGTGGCGCAGGTCCGAGAGGATCTTGGAAACGGACTCCCGGGTGGAGGCGGTGGCATCGGCAATCTCCTCGTGGGAAGCGGTGACGAAAAGGCCTTTCTCGTCCCGGAAGGAGGCCGGGGTGTCTGCCAGGAAGAGGAGGTAGCGGGCGATGCGGGCCCTGAGCTCCCCCGTCTGCAGGTGGGCCTCGTAGGCGTGAACCCGGCGCATCTGCCGGGCCAGGTTCCGGGCCACGGCGTGCAGGGCCTCGTGGTTCATGGCCCTGGGGTCAAAGCCCTGGACCAGCACCTCGGTCATGGCCTCGGCGGTGTAGCGGTAGCGCCTGCCCTCCAGGGCCTCTTCCCCGAAGTAGTCCCCAGGCAGGACGTGGCGGAGGGTGAGCAGGCGGCCGTCGGAAAGGAGTTCCACGATGCGCACCAGGCCCTCCTCGAGGCGGTACAGGGTGTGGGCGTTTTCGCCCCTCAGGTAGATGGTCTCCTTGCGGCCAAACCTCTTCATACTGCCTTCCTTTCCCCCTCAAGGGGTTGCAAAAGCTCCTCCACCAAAGCTTCCAAACTCTCCACGTGGCGGGCACCAAGCCTCTTGGCCTCCTCCGGCGAGGCCCCCTGCCCCCCCAGGTAGACCCGGGGCGCCAGCTGGGAAAGGGCCCCGTGGGGTAGGTCCTTCAGGGGCTCGGCCAGGAGGGCGGAGAGAACCACTCCCCTCGCCGAAAGCCGGGCCGCCAGGTTTTTCAGGTCGGCCAAGGGGGTATCGGGGCCCAGATAGAGGGCGGGAAGCCCCCGCCGCCTCAGGGCGTAAGCGGCCAGCATGGCCCCGATCTCATGCCGCTCCCCTGGGGGCGTGGTGACCAGAATAGGGGGCCCCGGGGGGAAGCCCACCAGGTCAAGGAGCTCCTGGAGCCGGGCCCGGAGGAAGGTGGAGGCGAGGTGCTCCTCGGCCACCCCCACCTCCCCCCGGTGCCAGGACTCACCCACCCGCCTCAGCACCGGCACCAGAAGGCGCTTCAAGACCCCTTCCGGGCCCAGAAGCCTCAGGGCACGGCGAAAGAGGGCCTCGGCCTCCTGGAGGTCCACCCGCAAAAGGGCCCCGTAAAGCTGGGCCTCGAGGGCCTCCGGGTACACCTCCTGGGAAAGGTAGCGGCGGATGGCCGCCTGGGGGGTGGCCCCCTCCTCCAGCCAGCGGCGGATGGTCCTTAAGGCCTCCACCTCCTCTTGCCGGTAAAGGCGGTGGCCTCCGGAGGTACGCTCGGGCCGGGGAAAGCCGTACCGCCTCTCCCACTGCCTGAGGACCTCGGCGGAGAGGCCGGTCAAGCTTTCCACCTCGGCGATGGTGTACACCCCAGGACGGGTCATGCCCTTAGGATAGGGGGGTGTTTAGACTTTGTCAAGGTCTTGTCCACCTCCACAGTGTGGTCGGGACAAACATCCCTGCACCAGAAGCTAGAGTAGAGTCAAAGCAAGATGACTATGGAACCCGATTGGAAAGCCCTATCCCGGGTTATCCGGGCCCACTCCGCCACCTTCTACTGGGGAAGCCGCCTCCTTCCCCCCCAGGCCCGGAAGGGAGCGTGGGCGGTCTACGCCGCCTGCCGCCTGGGGGATGAGGCGGTGGACGGGGAGGGCGGGGGCCCGAGGGCCCTTGCCGCCTGGTGGGAAGGGGTGGAGCGGGCCTACGGGGGCAGGCCCATGGAGGCGTGGGAGAAGGGCCTGGCCTGGGCTCTGGAACGCTGGCCCATTCCCTTTGAAGCCTTTCTGCACATGAGGGAAGGCTTCCTCACCGACCTGGGCCCCGTGCGCCTCAAGAGCGAGGCGGACCTCCTCACCTACGCCTATCGGGTTGCGGGCACCGTGGGCCGCATGATAACCCCCATCGCCGGGGGCGGTCCTGAGGCCGAGGAAAAGGCCGTCCGCCTGGGCCAGGCCATGCAGCTCACCAACATCCTCAGGGACGTGGGGGAGGACCTGGCCCAAGACCGCCTCTACCTGCCCGAGGAGCTTCTCCGGGCTTACGGGGTACGCCTGGAGGACCTCCTCGCCGCCCGGGTCACCCCAGGGTACCGGGCCCTCATGGCCTATCTGGAGGCAAGGGCCAGGGACCTTTACCGGGAGGGCCTCGGGGGCCTGCGGCACCTCAGGCTGGGGCGGGCGGCCATCGCCCTGGCCGCCCTCCAGTACCAGGGCATCCTGGACAAGCTCCGCCTCCAGCGGTACGACAACCTGCGCCACCGGGCCCACCTCAAGACCTGGGAGCGGCTCAAGCTCCTTCCCAAGGCCTTTTTGATGGCGAGGACATGAACCTGGTTTGGCACCGCGGGGACCTGCGCCTAAAAGACCACCCCGCTCTCCTCGAGGCCCTGGCCCAGGGGAAGGTGGTGGGCCTCGTGGTCCTGGACCCCAACAACCTGAGGACCTCCCCCAGGAGGAGGGCCTGGTTTTTGGACAACGTCCGGGCCCTGCGGGAGGCCTACCGGGAGCGGGGCGGGGCCCTCTGGGTGGTAGAGGGCCCTCCCTGGGAGGTGGTTCCCCAGGTGGCCCGAAGCCTGAAGGCCAAGGCCGTCTACGCCCTGAGGAGTTACACCCCCTACGGCCGCCACCGGGATGAAAGGACCCAGGAGGCCTTGGAGGTCCCCCTTCACCTCCTCCCCGCCCCCCACCTCGTCCCCCCGGACCTCCCCCGGGCCTACCGGGTCTACACCCCCTTTAGCCGGAACTTCCAGGGTGTAGAACCGCCCCTCCCCGCCCCTGAGGCCCTGCCCCAGGCCCCGGAGGAAGGAGAGATTCCCCAGGAGGACCCCGGCCTCCCCCTGCCCCAGCCCGGGGAAGAAGCCGCCTGGGCTAGCCTCCAGGCCTTCTTGGACACCCGGCTCCCCCGCTACCCCCTGGAGAGGGACCGCCTGGACGGGGAGGGGGGCTCGAGGCTCTCCCCTTACTTCGCCCTGGGGGTCCTCTCCCCCCGGGAGGCGGCATGGGAGGCCCTGAGGCGGGGGGGCGAGGGGGCGAGGAAGTGGGTTTCCGAACTCATCTGGCGGGACTTCTCCTACCACCTCCTCTACCACTTCCCCGAGATGGCCCAAAGGGCCCTGGACGGCCGGTTTGAGGCCCTCCCCTGGGCGGAGGACGAGGAGCTTTTCCAGGCCTGGTACCGGGGAAAGACCGGGGTGCCCCTGGTGGATGCCGCCATGCGGGAGCTTCGCGCCACGGGCTTTCTCTCCAACCGGGCCCGCATGGCCGTGGCCCAGTTCGCCGTGAAGTACCTCCTCCTCCCCTGGCAGAAGGCGGAGGAAGCCTTCCGCCACCTCCTTTTGGACGGGGACCGAGCGGTGAACCTCCAGGGCTGGCAGTGGGCGGGAGGCCTGGGGGTGGACGCCGCCCCTTACTTCCGGGTCTTCAACCTGGTGGAGCAGGGAAAGCGGCACGACCCTGATGGAACCTGGCTTCGCCGCTTCGCCCCAGAGTACCCCTCCTACGAGCCCAAGGACCCCGTGGTGGACCTGGGGGAGGCCCGCAGGCGCTACCTGGCCCTGGCCCGGTCCTTGGCAAAGTAGCAGGGAACCCACTCCCCCCTACCCCTGCCCGGTACCCTGGTTCTATGTTCCCGGTGCGCGACCCCCAAAGGACCCTGAGGACCATCACCCTCTTCCGTTACGGCATGGCGGGCCTCTTCCTCCTCCTGGCCTCCTTTCGCGAGGAAAAGCTCCTCTTCCTGGGCCTGGCGGTCTTGGCCCTGGTGATGGCCCGCACGGGGTTCTGCCCCGTCATCCGCCGCTAGAGTATCTTGGCCCCATGAAGCGCCTAGACCTCAAGGAGGCCTTACCCCACCTCAAACGCCTCCAAAAAGACCCTCTTTCCGTCCTCCTGGAGTGGGGCCGGGCCCACCCCCGCCTCTTCCTCCCCATCCCCGGCTTGCCCCTGGCCCTGGTCTTTGACCCCGAGGGCGTGGAAAAGGTCCTCCTGGCGGAAGGGCTTACCAAGGCCACCTTCCAGTACCGAGCCCTCGCCCGCCTCACGGGGCGGGGCCTCCTCACCGACTGGGGAAGCACCTGGAAGGAGGCCCGCAAGGCTCTAAAAGACTCCTTTCTTCCTAAAGCCGTGAGAGCGTACCGCCCGGCCATGGAGGAAGAGGCCGAGGCCTTCTTCGCCACCTGGAAAGGGGAAAAGCGGGACCTGGACCACGAGATGCTGGCCCTCTCCTTGAGGCTTTTAGGCCGGGCCCTCTTCGGCGAGCCCCTCTCCCCCAGGCTGGCGGAGCTTTCCCTAGAAGCCCTGGACCGCGTCATGGCCCAAACCCGCTCCCCCCTTGCCCTCCTCAACCCCTTCCAGGAGGCCCGCTTTCAAAGGGCCAAGGCCGCCCTCTACCGGGAGGCGGAGGCCCTCCTCCCCCACCCACCCCTCTCCCTCCTCCCCCGGGAAAGGGCCCTCGCCGAGGCCGTGACCCTCCTGGTGGCCGGGCACGAGACCGTGGCCAGCGCCCTCACCTGGTCCCTCCTCCTCCTCTCCCACCGCCCCGAGTGGCAAAACCAGGTGGGGGAAAGCGAGGAGGCCGCCCTTTCTGCCTTCCAGGAGGCCCTGAGGCTCTTTCCCCCGGCCTGGATCCTGACCCGCAAGGTGGAGGATCCCTTCGCCCTGGACGGGTTTCCCCTCCCCCCGGGCACCACCCTGGTCCTCTCCCCCTACGTGACCCAGAGGCTCTACTTCCCTGACGGCGAGGCCTTCCGGCCGGAGCGCTTCCTCACGGAGAGGGGCACCCCCTCGGGCCGATACTTCCCCTTCGGGCTGGGCCAGAGGCTCTGCCTGGGCCGGGACTTCGCTCTCCTGGAAGGCCCCATCGTCCTAAAGGCCTTCTTCCGCCGCTTCCGCCTGGACCCCCTCCCCTTCCCCCGGGTCCTGGCCCAGGTGACCCTACGGCCGGAAGGGGGGCTTTGGGCGGCCCCCAAGCCCCTGGAGGTGCGGGCGTGACCTACCTGGAGTTCCACCTGGTCTTTATCCTTCCCCCCCTCCTTCTCCTCCTCCTCTGGGCCAGGCCCAGACCCCCCAGGCTCTGGACCTACCTCCTCATGCCCCTCATCGCCCTCCTCTACACCACCCCCTGGGACAACTACCTGGTCTACAAGGAGGTCTGGGGCTACCCCGAGGGGCGGGTCCTCCTCCGCATCGGGTACGTGCCCTTAGAGGAATACCTCTTCTTCCTCCTGCAGCCCCTCCTCACCGGGGCCCTCCTCTTCCGGCTGGCGGGGACCCCTCCCCCGGCGGGGCCGGGCCTGGCCCGGGTGGTGGGGGGAGGGTTCTGGCTCCTCATCGCCGCCTTGGGGGTGATGCTCCTGGCCCTTGGGGGCGAGTACCTCTACCTGGGGCTGATCCTGGCCTACTTCGCCCCCGTCTTCGTCCTGCAGTGGGCCTTCGGAGGGGACCTCCTCCTGGCCTGGCGCACGCCTTTCCTCCTGGGGGTGGGTCTCCCCACCCTCTACCTCTGGTTCGCCGACTTCTTGGCCATCACCCGGGAAGGGATCTGGTGGATTTCTAAGGAGTACACCCTGGGCCTGGGCCTGGCGGGGCTTCCCCTGGAGGAGATGCTCTTCTTCCTTTTCACCAACCTGGCGGTGGTCCAGGGCCTCCTCCTGGCCTGGCACCCCGAGGCCTTACGGCGCTTAAGATAGCCCCCATGGAGACCCTGAGGGAAAGGCCTTTGGGGAGGCTCCTCTCCGCCATCGTGGGAGGATTTCTGCTCCTAAGCCTCAAGGGAAGCCTCCGGGGTGTGTACCTGAAGGGGGAGGTGCCCAAGGGCCCCCTGGTCCTGGCCATGAACCACCACAGCTTTTACGATGGCCACCTGGTCTGGCTCCTGGCGCGGCGCATGGAGCAGCCCGCAAGCCTCTTGGTGGCCGAGAAAAACCTGAAGGCCTTCCCGGTGCTGAAGCTCCTGGGAGCCCTGGAAGCCAGGTGGGTGAGGGAAGCCCTGCGGCGCCTCGGGAGGGGGGAGTGGGTGGCCCTCTTCCCCGAGGGGGAAATGCGCTACCCCGGGCCCCTGGGCCCCTTGAAGCCGGGGGCAACGTGGTTGGCCAGGAAGGCGGGGGTTCCCCTCCTCCCCGTGGCCTGCCGGGTGGCCCTACGGGGCTTTGAGCACCCCGAGGCCTTCCTCCTGGTGGGAAGGCCCCTCCCTCCGGAGGAGGACCTGGAGAGGGCCCTAGGAGGGCTTCTTCAGGAGCTGGACGAGGCCCTGAGGAAGACCCACCCCCGGGAGGTCCCGGAGGGCTTCCGGGAGGTCTTGAGGGGCAGGCGGAGCCTGGAGGAGAGGCTCGCCCCCCTGGCGAGGCTCTTTCGGTGATGGGCGACTTCTTCTTTGGCGTCTTTCTCTTCCTCCTCCTGAGGTGGCTCGCCCTCCTCTATAACCTCCTCCGCTTTCCCCGCCTAAGCCCAAGGCCCACACCCCAGGAGGCCAGGGTTTCCATCCTGGTCCCCGCCCGGAACGAGGCGGAGAACCTGAGGCGGACCCTCCCCACCCTCCTCTGGCAAGGGGCCCTCGAGGTCCTGGTGCTGGACGACCTCTCCGAGGATGGGACCGCCCGGGTGGCCCAGGAGGTGGCTGGGGGGCACCGCGGCTTCCGCCTCCTCCGGGGGAAACCCCTTCCCGAGGGCTGGCGGGGCAAAAACTGGGCCTGCTGGCAGCTGGCCCAGGAGGCCCGGGGGGAGGTCCTGGTCTTCACCGACGCCGATGTCTTGTGGAAAGAGGGGGCCTTGGGAGGCCTTCTTGCCGCCTTAGAGGGCAAGGACCTGGTCTCCGCCCTGCCCAGGCAGGAGGGAGGGCCAGAGGACGTGGTGGTGGCCTTCGTCATGAATGGGCTCTTTTCCTTCCTGCCCCACCCCCTCCTGGAGGCCTTCAGGGTGGCCAACGGCCAGGTCCTGGCCTTCCCAAGGGAGGCCTACTTCGCCCAAGGAGGGCACCAGGCGGTGCGGGGGGAGGTCCTTGAGGATGTGGCCCTGGCGAAGCGGGCAGGGCGCTACGGCCTCTACCTGGGGCAAAACCTCTTCCGGGTGCGCATGTACCGGGGCTACGCCCAGGCGGTCTCCGGCTTCGCCAAGAACTTCCTGGATATCCACCTGAAAAACTCCGCCATCCTCCTGGGCTCGGCTTTTTACCACCTGGCCCTTTACACCCTTCCCTGGCTCCTCGGTCGGTGGGAGCTTGGGCTTTTGGGCCTCTTGGAGCGCCTGGCCGTTCAGCTCGCCCTAAAAGGCCCCCTCCTTCCCGCCCTCCCCACCCCCCTGGTCCCCCTGCTTCTCCTGCCTATTTACCTAAGAGCGCTCCTCCCGGGGAAAACCTGGAAGGGCAGGCCCCTTTGAAAGGTGGGCCAGGCCCATCTTTCCGGATGAGGGGGCCTGGTAGACTCCTCCTCATGCGCGCGGTGGTGATCGGCAGCGGGGTGGGCGGGCTTTCCGCCGCCATTCGGCTTGCGGCCATGGGCCTGGAGGTCCTGGTCCTGGAAAAGCTCCCAGGCCCCGGGGGGCGGGCCTTCGTCCATCAGGCCCAGGGCTTCACCTTTGACATGGGGCCCACGGTGATCACCGTCCCCCCCTTCCTGGAGGACCTCTTCGCCGTGGAGCCGGGAAACCCCCGCCTCTACCCCGACTTCCCAAAGGAGGGGCTAAAGCACACGGAGAGGTACGTGAAACTCGTCCCCCTAGACCCCTTCTACCGCATCCACTTCCCCGACGGCACCCACTTTGACTACAACAACGACCGGGACCACCTCCTCTCCGAGATCCGCCGTCTGGCCCCGGAGGACCTCCAAGGCTACCACCGCTTTGAGGCCCACGCCCAGGCCCTCTTCCAGAAGGGCTTTTTGGAGCTGGGCTTCACCCACTTCGGAAGCTTTCTGGACCTCCTCCGGGTAGCCCCGGACCTCCTCCGCCTGGACGCCGTGAGGTCCCTTTTCTCCATGGTATCCCGCTACTTCCGAAACCCCAAGATGCGCCAGGTCTTCTCCTTTGAGCCCCTCCTGATCGGCGGCAACCCCCTCTCGGTCCCCACCCTCTACGCCATGATCCACTTCGTGGAGCGGAACTGGGGGGTCCACTTCGCCATGGGGGGGACGGGAGCTTTGGTGCGGGGCCTGGTCAGGAAGCTGGAGGAGCTGGGGGGGAGGATCCGCTACAACGCTCCCGTGCGCCGCATCCTCACCAAGGGCGGGCGGGCGGTGGGGGTGGTCCTCCAGGAGGGGGAGAAGATAGAGGCGGACCTGGTGGTCTCCAACGCCGACTACATCCACACCTACGGGGAGCTTTTGGCTCCCGAGGACCGCTTCTGGCACAGCGACCTCCGCCTCAAGCGCACAAGGCTTTCCATGAGCCTCTTCGTGGCCTACTTTGGCTTTAGGGCCCGGGGGGACGAGGGGGAAAGGCTTAGGCACCACAACGTCCTCCTTTCCCCTCGCTACGAGGAGCTGCTTAGGGACATCTTCCAGCGGAAGGTCCTCCCTGAGGACTTCGCCCACTACCTCCACCTCCCCACCCTCACCGACCCCTCCCTGGCCCCTCCGGGCCACCACGCCGCCTACACCCTGGTGCCCGTGCCCCACAACGGAAGCGGTTTGGACTGGGGGAGGATCGGCCCCGAGTACCTGGAAAAGGCCCTCCGCTACCTGGACGAGGCGGGCTTCCTCCCCGGCCTCATGGACCGCCTGGTCTACACCCACTTCATCACCCCGGACTACTTCCAGTGGACCCTCAATAGCCATCTGGGGAACGCCTTCGGCCCGGAGCCCGTCCTCTGGCAAACAGCCTCCTTTAGGCCCCATAACCGCTCCGAGGACGTGAAGGGCCTTTACCTGGTGGGGCAGAGCTACCAGCCGGGGGCGGGGCTTCCCAGCGTGATGATGTCGGGCAAGATGACGGCCAGGCTCGTCGCCCGCGACCTGGGCCTGGAAAAGGCCCCCAAGGGGCTCCTGGAGGCCGGGGCTTGAGCACCCTGAAGCGAAAAAGGAAGCACCTCGAGGCCTGCCTCCTGGGAGACGTGGCCTACCAAAGGACCACCACCGGCCTGGAACGCTTTCGCCTCCGCTACCAGCCCCTCTCGGGCCTCGCCCTATCCGAGGTGGACCTCTCCACGCCCTTTTTGGGCAAGACCCTGAAGGCCCCCTTCCTCATCGGGGCCATGACCGGGGGGGAGGAGAACGGGGAAAGGATCAACCTGGCCCTGGCGGAGGCGGCGGAAGCCCTGGGGGTAGGGATGATGCTGGGCTCGGGCCGGGTGGTCCTGGAGCACCCCGAGGCCCTGAGGAGCTTCCAGGTGCGCAAGGTGGCCCCCAAAGTCCTCCTCATCGCCAACCTGGGTATGGTCCAGCTCAGCCGCTACGGGCGGGAGGACCTCCTAAGGCTTGTGGAGATGCTGGAGGCCGATGCCCTGGCCCTCCACGTGAACCCCCTGCAGGAAGCGGTGCAGAAGGGGGACACGGACTTCCGGGGGCTTTTGGACCACCTCCAAGACCTCCTCCCCCTCCCCTTTCCCGTCCTGGTGAAGGAGGTGGGGCACGGCCTCTCCCGGGAGGCGGCCCTGGCCCTGAGGGGCCTCCCCCTGGCGGCAGTGGACGTGGCCGGGGCCGGGGGGACGAGCTGGGCGAGGGTGGAGGAGTGGGTGCGCTTTGGGGAGGTGCGCCACCCGGAGCTTTGCGAGATCGGCGTCCCCACGGCAAAGGCCATCCTGGAGGTGCGGGAAGTCCTCCCCGGGGTTCCCCTCATCGCCTCCGGAGGGGTGTACACGGGCACGGAGGCCGCCAAGGCCCTGGCCCTGGGGGCCGACCTGGTGGCCGTGGCCAGGCCCCTTCTGAAGCCGGCCCTCGAGGGCCCGGAAGCGGCCCAGGCCTGGATCGCCGATTACCTGTGGGAGCTCCGCACCGCCCTCTTCGCCATCGGGGCCAGGACGCCAAGGGAGGCTAGGGGAAGGATCGAGCCTGTCTAGGAGCTCCGGAGGTCCATGAGGGGCTTTGGGTAGGGTTCCAAGAGAGCCTGCTCCTCCACATACCCCCCGCCAAACCGTAGAGCCCAGGAGCGGAGGAGGGCCAGGGGGGCCTCGAGGGGGATCCGCTCCTCCCGGAAGTCCAGGAGAAGGTCCAGGAAGTGAGCCTTCTCCCTAACGCTCAGGCCCTTCTTGAAGTGGCCGAAGGCGTGGAGGAGGGCATCGGCCATGGCCCCCAGGCGATAAGGCCGCTCCGTGGCCCTGAGGAAGCCCTCCTCGTAGGCCCTGAGCACCCTGGGAAAGGCCTGGTCCCTGGCCTCCCCCAAAAGCCTTCCCAGGGCCCGGGCCTCCTTCTGGCTGTAGGCCATGAGGAGGAGCTTGTAGCAGGCGTGGAAGGCCATGAGCTCGGAAAGTTCCGCAAGCCGCCTGAGCCGGGCCAGGCCGAAGACGCGGGTGAAGAACTGGGCCCGGATGCGGGCGTTGGTGAGCCGCCCCTCGTCCTCCTTGGGGAGAAGGGGGAAGGCCTCCATCACTGCCCTGGCGAAGAGGCCGGGCCCGTGGCCCACGGTGCCCCCCTGGTCGGGGTAGACGTAGACCTTGGCGTCCTTGAGGGCGCAGGTGGGGGAGCGGTTTTTCAGGATGAATCCCTCCACCTCCCCTAAAGCAGCAAGAAACGTCTGGCTAAAGTCCGCCATCCCCTCCGTGAGGTCCTCCCCCGTCTTGGGCTGAACCATCCTCGGTCCGCCCTCCCCCCGCACCAGGCGGACCGTGGGCCTGGGCACCCCCAGGCCCATCTCCACCTCGGGGCAGACGGGAACGAAGTCCACGTGGTCCTTCAGGGCGGCCACGACCCTGTCGGGGATGAGCTCCCCCGAGTAGCGCACGGCGGCGAAGCCCAGACAGGCGCTCACCCCCAATCGTGGCCTGGGCCAAGAAGCGTCCATGCCCATCATGCTATCCCGCCCTGGGACTTTCACATGGCTTTCACAGGCTCTGATAATATTGGGTCCTGAGGGGAGGCGAAGAGCCCTCAGATCCCGAGATGGGCGCCAGGGGACGAGGGGGAGCCAGTGGCGCAACCGGCCCCGAAACCTTTTGGAGGTGCAAAGATGAAAAGGAAGCTGGTCGCTCTACTGGCCCTGGTAGCGGGTTTAGCCCTGGCCCAAAACACCGCGAGCCACACCATCACGGTTACGGTTCCCCCAGTCCTTAGGCTCCATTTGGATGCCTTGGACTACCTCTTTGATTTCACCGCTGACGCCCCAGTCGCAAACAACTCGCTGGGCTTCCCCAAAGCCACGAAAGCAGCCTACGAGGCCTTCCTAGACAATGCGTCCAAAACCACCCAACTCTTTGCCCCTACCAGTATTGCTGGGACCAGCAACGACTACGGCACCTTGCGAATCAATACGAACCAGGCTCAATGGGTGGTCAAGATTGATACGATTACGGACAACCTTGCTACTCCCCTGTCCAACAGCCGTCTGAAAGTCCACGCTGTAAAGGATACGGGTAAGGGTTCCTCGCTAACCGGTGAGCCTGGTTCCATGGCCCTTGCGGCCAATACCGCTATCGTTGGAGCAACCAGCAACGGGCAGGGCAGGAGCGTGTACAAGCTTTACTACCTTCTGGAAATGAACATCAACGACGCATTTCCACATGCGTCTGACTACAGCAGCACCATCACCGTTAACCTCCTTCTGACTACGCCCTAACCCTTGGTCGCGCTCAAGGCCGCTTCCCGCAAACACCGGAGGCGGCCTTTATGCTTGAGGAGGTAGACGAAGATGAAGCGCCCCTGGACCTTACTGGCAAGCCTGCTAAACCTGGCCCTGGCCCAGGTGGACCTCATCCTCTCCCCCGCCCGGCTGGAGTTCGTCCTGCCTCCTCTGGGCGAGGTGAGCGAGGTGGTGCGGGTAGCCAACGGCCTAGACCGAGGGGAACCCCTCTCCGTGCGCCTCATGCCCTTCAGGCTGACCCCGAAGGGTGAGGTGCTGGAAAGCCCGGAAAGGAATCTATGCCCCCACCTCACCGTGGCCCCCACGGCCTTCACCGTACCCCCCAGGGGGACCGCCGAGGTCCGCCTCACCCTCAAGGCCCCCCCTAAGGGGGAAGGCACCTTTGCCTGTATGGTGGTCTTCACCGCCCAACCTAGGCCTGTGAGCGCGGGGGGACTAAGGGCTTCCGCCAGCCCCTCCCTTGGCCTCGCCGTCTACCTCACCCTGAAGGGAACGGAAAGGCCCGCCCTCCGGGCCAGGGTGGGGGGTGAAGGGAAGGCCCTCCCCCTCCTCTTGGAGAACCCCGGGAACGTCCTCCAGCGCCTCACGGGGGAGGCCCGGGTCTTTGACGGGGCCGGGAAAGAGCTGGCCCGCCTCCCTGTAACTGAGCTCCCCGTCTTCCCCGGGGGGTACCGGGAGCTTGACCTGGAGGCGGAAGAGCCCCTTCCCCCAGGGCGGTACCGGGTGGTCCTGATCCTGGAAAGCGCCTACGGGCGCTACGCGGCGGAGGGAACATGGACCGTGCCTTAGCCCTTCTCCTTTTCCTCCTCCCCTTGGCCTGGGGGCAGACCCTGAACTGCGACGCCACAGACCTGCGGTACGATTTTTCCGCCTCTGGCCCCCTCACCCAGGTGACCGTGGCGGGCCAGAACTACTACGTGGCCAACCTGGCCTCCTACCTTCTCCTCCTGGACGGTACCGCCTCCATGCGCTTCCTCCCCACGGCGGTGGCGGGAGGGACGGGGTACCGGGTAGCGTGCACGGTGACCACCCCGAACCGGGATGCGATCAGGGGAGGGGCGCTTTGTGGGGCGGGGAGGAAGTTCTGCTTGCGGGTGACGGGCGTTTCCGGCTCCCTCCCTGTGGACTGGACCGGGAGGCTTTACGTCATGGTCCAGGTCATCTCCGGAAACGCCACCAGCTTCGCGCCCACGCCCATCCTTCTCTCCGCCGTTCCCGACAACCGGGGCCTCGCCGATGTCCAGAGGAACACCACCGCCACCTTGCACATCTACTACTGGGTGGAACTGGCCCCGGGCGACTTCTTCCCCACTCTGCCCGCCACGGGCACCCTTACCCTCACGTACCAAGTCCAAGGCGACTAGTCCCCATGCGCCCCGCCCTCCCTTCCCTCCTCTTCCTCTCCCTGGCCCTGGCCGCTAAGCCCGGGGAGGTCCTGGTCCTCCCCTTCCTGGGGCTTCCCGCTGGAGAGGTGGAGGTGGTCTCGGACCTCCCCCTTCTCCTCACGCCGGGCTCTGGGGAGGGGCCCCTCTTCGTGGTGGTGGAGGTCCCCAAGGAGGCCCCCCCGGGGCCCTACCGGGTCTGCCTGAGGCCCAGGGTGGGAAGCGAGGTCTGCCAAAGGGTAGAGGTGGAAGCCCTCAGGGACCTGGAACTCCGCCCACCCCGGGAGGTCCACGGCCAGACCCTCCCCCTCCTCCTGCGCAACCGGGGGAACGCGGCCGAAAGGGTGCACCTGGGAACCGCCGAGGGGAGCGAGGTGGACACGCCCCCCCTCGGCCTCACCCTGGCCCCGGGGGAGGAGCGGGTGGTGGAGCTTCCCCTCTTCGGCTATGGCCTCCTGAAGCTCGCCCTTTCCTGGGGTGATAGGAAGGCCCTCCACCTGATCCGGGTCCTCCCCGAAGGAGGAAAGCCCCTCCCCTACACACTCCAAGGGCGGGTGGAGGGGAGGTACCGGGGGGAGGATCCCTTCGCCTTCCGGCTCTCCCTGGAGGGCCCCCTCGCCCGAGAAGTGGGGGTGGGGTTCGTGGGGGGCACGGAGGCCCTGCGCCTCTCCTTGCGAACGGGCCCCTGGAGCGCCCGGCTCGGCCTTCTCCCCGCTTTGGAGGGGGGGATGACCTACCGGGAGGGCCCCCACGCCCTCTCCCTGGCCTACCCCTGGGCCCTGGAATGGACGTACACGCCCAGGGAAACCTACCGCCTGCACCTTTCCCCCACCTCCCTCGCCCTGGGCTACGCCGACGGCACCTACGCCTTTGGGGCCAGCTTCCCTTGGACCTTTACCTGGTCCTTTACAGGGGTTTCCCTCCGCCTGGAGCGCTACGGGGACCCCTACCTCTACGCCCGGTACGAGGGCGGGCTTTACGGGGGCTTCGCTTCGGGTCCCTGGCGAGGGGAAGTGGGTCTTGCACCTTTCGGACCCTCCGTGAGGCTCGCCCACACGGGTGAAGCCTTCGGGCTCACCTACGCCCTCCAGGGGGGGTACGCCGGAGGGCCAGAACTGGGCTTCGCCCTGGCCTATCCCCTTTCCCCTTTCACCCTCTCCTTGAGGGGAAACCTTCTGCCCCAGGGGGCCTTTGGCCTCGGCCTCGGGTACCGGGAGGGGAGTCTTTCGGGAGGCCTGGACCTGAGCCCGGGGAGGATTATGGCCCTGGTGGAGTGGCGGGAGGCCCCTTACGCTTTCCGCCTGGAGGGGGGGTACACCGGGGGGTTCCGCTTCGCCCTCTCCGGGAGCTACGCCTTCCGCCTCCCCGTGCCCGAGGGGCTTACCCTGGCCCTGGGAGGGTACGAGCAGGCCCCGGTGGAGGGATGGGTGGAGGTCCTGGGAAGGCCCGTGGCGGGGGCCCGGGTACAGGGGAGGGAAAGCCGGGTGATCACGGACGGGGATGGGCGCTTCCGCCTCTACGTATCCCGAGGGGGAGAGGCTTTGCGGGTGGACCCCCCGCCTGGCCTCCTGGCCTTGCCGGGGGAGGTGCGGGTCCGCCCCGGGGAAGGCCCCTACCGGGTGGAACTCACCCCAGCGGGGGCGGTGCGCCTCCTCTGCGAGGGGCCGGGGCAGGGGGCCTACCTCCTGGGACCCGTGGGCCTCTTCCTGGCCTGCGGCAACCGGGCGGTGGTTCCTCCCGGGACCTACCGGGTGGAGCCCGTGGCCCCGAGGGGCTACCGAGGGGAAGGGCGCTCCTTGGAACTCGCCCCCCTGGCGGAGGCGGAGGTGGCCCTCAGCTTTACGCCCATCCCGGAGGAAAGACTGGAGGAAGCGAAGCCCCTGAGGGTGGACTGGCCTCGGGCCCTCGCCCCGGGAGAGGTGGGGGAGGTCTTGGTGCGGGAAAGGGAGGAAGCGGAGCTCTTTGGGGCGCCCCTTTTGCGGAAGGACAAGGGCCCGGAGGGGATCCGCCTCCTTTTCCAGGTGCCGTGGGAAGCCCAGGGTTCCCTGGTCCTTAGGGTGAGGGCGGAAGGAAAGGAGGCGAGGTGGGTCGTGCCCCTGGACCCGGGAAAGCCCCTCCTCACCGTGGAGCTTTCGCCCCCCAGGGCCCCTCTCGGCGGAGAGGTGGAGGTACGCCTCCTCGCCCGCTTCCCCGCCGAGGGAGCCGAGGTCAACCTGGAGGGGGAAAGGCTCCTCGCCTTAAGCCCTTCCGGCGAGGGCCCCCCCTGGACCTTTGTGGGGAAGCTCCCCGTGACCGAAGCCCTCGCCCCCAGGGCCACCCCTTTAGGGAACCTCCGCGCCCTTACCCTGGAGGTGCGGGCCTGGCAGGGGGAGAGGGAGGTGCGAACCAGGGTGCGCCTTCTTCTGGCCCTACCGGGCGCCACGCAAAGACCCTAAACTGAAGGGGTGGCGAAAATCCGGGTGGGCACGGCCAGCTGGACGGACGAGACCCTCCTCAACTCGGGATGGTACCCTCCCGAGGTGCGCCACCATCCCGAGAAACGCCTCCGGTACTACGCCCAGTTCTTTGACACCGTGGAGGTGGACAGCACCTTCTACGCCCTGCCCCGCCCTGAGGTGGTAGCCAAGTGGGCGGAGAGGACCCCGGAAGGTTTCCTCTTCCACGTGAAAGCTTATTCCGCCTTCACCGGGCACGGCCTCGAGGCGGGAGCCCTCCCCAAGGACCTCCGGGCCCTGCTTCCCAGAAAAGAGGGCCACCTAACCCAGCGGGAGGTGCCCAAGGAGGTGGTGGAGGAGGCCTGGGGGCGCTTCTTCGCCGCCTTGGAGCCCCTTAGGGCGGCGGGGAAGCTGGGCTACCTTCACTTCGGCCTCCCCCCCTGGACCGAGCCCAAGCCCCGGAGCTTCCAGTACCTGGAGCACCTGGCGGAAAGGACCCAGGGCTACTGGGTGGCGGTGGAGTTCCGCAACCCCAAGTGGTACGTGGCCTGGGGTTTTGTCAAAAAGGAGCTCCTTCGCCTGGGCCTCATCCACGTGAGCGTGGACGCCCCTCCCCACCCCGAGGCCCCGCCCCGGGTCCTCGAGGCCACCCACCCGGTGGCCGTCCTCCGCTGCCACGGCCGCAACGCCGAAACCTGGAAGGGTCCCCACACCAGGCCCTACGAGCGCTTCAACTGGCGTTACAGCGAGGAGGAGCTAGAGGACCTGGCCCAGGCCGCCCGCGCCCTGGAGCAGGAGGCGGAGAAGGTCTTCGTCATCTTCAACAACAACTACGGCACCCAAGGGGTGGAGGCGGCCTCGAGGCTCAAGGTCCTTCTGGGCCTTGGCTAATGCCCCCTACGCCAGGACCCCGTGGAGGTCGTGGGTGTCCGCCCGGGTGATGCGCACCCGGACCCTCTCCCCCACCCGCACCGTGCCGTCCGTCTCCACGTAGACCACCCCGTCAATGCCCGGGGAGTCCCGGTAGGAGCGGCCTATGGCCAGGGCGGGCTCGGGAAGCTCGTCCACCAGGACCTCCAGGGTCTTGCCCACGAAGCCCTGGTTCTTCCTCAGGCTGATTCTCGCCTGGTGCTGCAACAGCCTGGCCCGGCGCTCCTCCTTGACCTCCTCGGGCACGGGGTCGGGCAGAAGGTTGGCCTCCGCCCCCTCCACGGGGGAGTAGGCGAAGACCCCCACCCGGTCCAACTCGGCCGCCTCGAGGAAGTCCAAAAGGCGCTGGAAGTCCTCCTCCGTCTCCCCGGGAAAGCCCACGATGAAGGTGGAGCGGATGGCCAGCTCCGGCACCACCTCCCGCCAGGCCTTCAGGGTCTTCAGATGGCTCTCGTACCCCCCCGGGCGGCGCATGAGGCGGAGGATCCTCTCCGAAGCGTGCTGCAGGGGCACGTCCAGGTAGGGGAGGACCTTCCCCTCGGCCATGAGGGGAAGAAGATCCCGCACGTGGGGGTAGGGGTAGACGTAGTGGAGCCGGATCCAGGCCCCAAACTCCGCCATGTTCTCCAGGAGGTCCCTGAGGTGGGCCCGCACCAGGCGGTCGCCGTAGAAGCTCTCTCGATGGGCGAGGTCCACCCCGTAAGCGGACAGGTCCTGGGCGATGAGGAGGAGCTCCTTGGTGCCCGTGGCCACCAACCTTTTGGCCTCCGCCAATACCTCGGCGGCGTCCCGGGAGCGCAACCCTCCCCGAAGCTTGGGGATGATGCAGAAACTGCAGCGGTGGTCGCACCCCTCGGAAAGCTTGAGGTAGGCGTAGTGACGGGGGGTGAGCTTGACCTGGGGCGGGACGAGGTCCAAGAAGGGGTCCCGGGGGGCGGGAAGCGTCGCCTGGACCGCCTCCAGCACTTGGTCCACCTCCCCGGGGCCGGTCACCGCCAAGACCGCCGGGTGGTTCTCCAGGATGACCCCAGGTCTGGCCCCCAGGCACCCGGTAACCACCACCTTCCCGT
The DNA here is from genome assembly GCA_947085095.1 of uncultured Thermus sp. GTDB lineage: Bacteria > Deinococcota > Deinococci > Deinococcales > Thermaceae > Thermus. Next base: position 65,344 of record CAMTVD010000004.1, read on the forward strand.
TCTCCCTCAGGGCCTCCCCGATGGCCTGTAGGCTCTCCTCCACCGCAGGGGTGATGAAGCCGCAGGTGTTGACGATGACCAGCTCCGCCTCGTGGTAGGTGGGGCTCGTCTCGTAGCCCAGCGCCTTCAGCCGGGAAAGGATCTGCTCGGAATCCACCAAGGCCTTGGGGCACCCCAGGCTCACAAAGCCGATCTTCGCCATACGCCTCCTGGGGCCTAGGACCCCGACAGAGAAAGAGTATACGCTAAGACTAGGGAAAGCTCCGGGTGAGGGGCCTGCCCACCTCCCCCATGGGGCCCAGGTCCTTGCCCTCCAACACCACCCGCACCGCCCCAGGGTTGCCGGCGCGCACCTCCACGGGAAGGTCAAAGACGAGCTCGGCTCCCACCTGGGGAATCCCCTCATAGAGGCGCTTTTCCCCCTGGGTCACGCGAAGCCAGCTCCGGCCTTCCAGCCTTAGCACCAGCTTGCCTGGCCGCCCCTGGGCAGGGGGTGGGGCCTCGGGCAGGGGCTTTAAGCGGTAGGAAAGGGAAAGGGGTTTTTCCAGAAGAATGGCCTCCTCCACAGCCTCGTGGCCGGGGAGCTCCAGGCGGAGGAGGCGCTTCCCCCCTTCCACGGGGGGGCTTTGCAAGGGGGTCTGGCCCAGGTAAAAGCCGTCCAGGTACACCCTGGCCCCCGAAGGCTCGGAATCCACCCGCAAGGGGTAGCGCTCCGGCCTCTCTGGGGGGGACGCTGGGGCCACCTCCACCACCTGGGGAGGGGCCTGCCTCAGGAGGAGGTAGCCCCCGTAGCCCAGGAGAAGGGCCAGGGGCAGAAGGAGAAGCCACAGGGGAAAAGGCCGCCTTCTTGGCCCCTCCTGGGGAGCTGGGGGAGGCTCTGGGGCGGGGTAGAGGGCCAGGAGGGGCCCGGGGTCCAGGCCCAGGAGGAGGGCGTAGCGGCGCAGGTACCCCCGGGCCAGGGCCGGTTCGGGAAGGTCCTCAAAGCGGCACTCCTCCAAGGCCTGGAGGACCTTGGCCTTCAAGGCCAGGCGCGAGGCGGCCTCCCTCAGGGAAAGCCCCTTCTCCTCCCGGGCCCGCCGCAACCTTTCCCCTAGCTCGCACACAAGGCTATTCTAGCCCGGCCCAGGCCAGGGCCACCTGGGCCGCCAGGCGGGCGTTCTCCAGGAGGAGGCGTCCGTTCACCCGGTCCGTCTCCCCCCGGGAGAGCCCGGACAGCTTGCGGAGAAGGTAGGGGGTGAGGGCCTTACCGCGGACCCCTTCCCGAGCAGCCTGGCGGTTCGCTTCCTCCACCATCTGGAGGACCTCCTCGTAGGGGAGTCCCTGGGAAACGGGGTTCGCCAGAAGAACCGCCCCCAGGCCCAGTTCCCTGGCCTTTCTCAGGACCAGGGCGGCCTCGAGGGGGGTCTCCACCCGGGCGGGCACCGGGTAGGGGGAGGTGGGGGAGTAGAAGGCGGGAAGGCGGTCGGTACGGTAGCCCAGCAGGGCCACCCCCAGGGTCTCCAGCCTCTCCAGGGTGGCCTCCAGGTTCAGGATGGCCTTAGGGCCGGAGGAGACCACCAGGATGGGGGTACGGGAAAGGGCGAGAAGATCGGCGCTTTCGTCGTAGGGCTCGGGGTGGACCCCGCCGATCCCTCCGGTGGCGAAGACGGCGATCCCGTGGCGGTGGGCCAGGTGGGCCGTGGCCGCCACCGTGGTCCCGGCGCTCCTTCCCCCTGCTAGGAGGGCGGCCAGGTTCCAAAGGCTGGCCTTGTCCGCCCCCCCGCGGGCCAAAAGCTCCTTCTCCTCCGGGGTGAGGCCCACCCGCACCCCGCCCCGCACCAGGGCGATGGTCCTGGGCACGGCCCCTTCCTCCCGCACCGCCTCCTCCAAGGCCTCTAGGGTGCGCAGGTTCATGGGGTAGGGCAGGCCGTGGGTGAGGACAGCGGACTCCAGGGCCACCAAGGCTTCCGGCATGGGGGCAGTATACGCCTAGACCTCGGGCCAGACCAAAACCTCCTCCCCCACCTTGAGGCCGTGGAAGAGGAGGAGCTCGGGGGCCAGCCTGAGCTCCACCCCGAGGCCCTCCACCCCCTCCACCGCCAAGGAGGCCTCCTCCTTTCCCCGCACCCTAACCCGGGCAAACCCCCCGTAGTGAGCGCGCCAGGCGGCGAGGAGGAGGGCGTCCAGCTGGCCCCCCCGCCTGCCCAAAGCCACCCGCAGGCGGGCGGTGTGGGGTATCCGGGGGAGGACCTCCACGAGGCGCAGGCGGGCCAGGTGTCCCAGGCGCTTTAGCACTTCGCTGAGGGGAAGGCCGGTGACGGGGAGGAGGTCCAGGGGGCTTTTCCCCTCCCCCAAGGTGGTGATAAGGGCGAGCTCGGTGGGCTCGAGGGTGGCCCCTCTGGCCCGGGGCGTGGGGCGCACCAGGTCAAAGGGCCCCACCTCCACCCCCTCGTCCAGAAGGCGGAGGGCCTCGAGGAGGTACCCCTCCAGGGGCCCCTGCAGGGAGGTCTGGGGGGGGCTCTCCCCCCGGAGGAAGGCAAACCTCCCCTCCCGCAGGGAGAGGATGGCCAGGAGGGCCTCCTTGCCCACCTTTCCCTGGTAAGAGGCGTGGACCGGCCTTCCCCCCTCCAGGTACACCTCACCCCCCTCCACCCGGAAAGCCCCGGTCTTCCCCCCGTGGGCGAGGAGCTGCAGGAGGTCAATGGGTCCTAAGAGGCGGAAATCGCCTTCCATAAGGCTCCCAAATACCCTTCGCCGAAGAAGTGCACGTGGGCCAGGAGGTAGTAAACCTGGTAGCGGGGGAGGGCCCTTTCCACCTCTTCGGGAATGGGGTAAACCTCCCCGTAAGCCTGCCAGAAAACCCGGGGAAACCCCCCGAAGAGGCGCATCATGGCCAGGTCCACTCCTCGCTCCCCCAGAAAAAAGGAGGGGTCCAGAAGGGCCGGGCCCTCCTCGGCAAAGTGGACGTTCCCCCGCCACAGGTCCCCGTGGAGGGGGGTGGGGCCCTCCACGGGAAGGGGCCTCGCGTAAAGGGCCTCCACCCTGGGGCCCAGTCCCCCTAACCGGTCCCAGGTGGCCCTAAGCAGGGGTTCCACGCACCGCAGGAAGAAGAACTCCGTCCACTCCCCCCCTTCCCGCGCCGGGAGGGGAAAGGTGCCCAAGAAGCCCGCCTCGGCCCCATACGCCCCTTCCCGCCTCTGGTGCAGAAAGGCCAGCGTCCGGGCCAAGGAGGCCCAGTCCTCCGCCCCGGGGGGCAGATACTCCAAAACGATTCCCTCCTCCCCCCACCAGTAAACCCCAGGCACCCGCACCCCCCTCTCCCCCAGGGCCTTTAACCCCCTGGCCTCCGCCCGGAATAGGCCCAGGGGGGCCTGGTCCGCCGTCTTCACCACGTAGGGCCCCACGCGATAGACGCGGGAGATATCCCCCCCGTGCAGGGGAGTGACGGGCCCCAGGGGCTCAAGCCCCGCCTTCCTCAAGAGGGACAGGGGGTCCATGCCTCTCCAGGAAGGCCCGGCAGGCGGCCTCCACCATCCAGTAAGCCTCCCGGCAGTCCTGGAGGTCCCCGTGGTAGGGGTCGGGCACCTCCCCCCCTCCTAGGTGGTGCAAAAGGAGGCGCGCCTTGCCCCGGGCCTCGGGAAAGCGGCGGAGAACCTCCCGCAGGTTTTCCCGGTCCATGACCAGGATGTGGTCGTAGTGGAGGGCATCCTCCCGGGTCATCTGCCGGGCCACGTGGGGGAAATAGGCCCCTTCCTCCTCCAGGACCCGCCGGGCCCGGGGGTCCATGGGCTCCCCCGCGTGCCAGGCCCCGGTACCCGCGGAGTCCACTTCAAAAAGGCCCTCGAGGCCCCTTTCCCTAAGGAGCTTGCGGAAGGCCCCTTCCGCCAAGGGGCTTCGGCAGATGTTCCCCAAGCAGACGAAGAGCACGCGCACCGGGCGGTCCATGCCCCCATGATACGTTCCTAATAGGGCACCTCCGCCACCACCTCCGTACCTCCCCCGGGCTCCGAGCGCACCAGGAAGCGCCCCCCCCTGGCCTCCACCCTCTCCCGCATCTGGACGAGACCAAACCCCCCAAGCCCCCCGGCCTCCGGCTGGGCGAAACCCCGGCCATTGTCCCGCACCACAAGCCTCGCCCCCCGCTCCCCCAAAGCCTCCAAAACCACCTCCACCCGGGTGGGTTTGCCGTGCTTGGCGGCGTTGGTGAGGGCCTCCTGCAGGACCCTAAAGAGGACCAGCTCGCTGGCCTGGGAGAGGCCCACCCCCTCGGGCAAGGCCAGCTGCACCCTAAACCCCGCCTGCTCGGCGAAGGCCTGGGCGTAGCGGCGCACGGACTCCAAAAAGCCGTAGCGCTCCAGGTCAATGGGCCTCAGGGCGAAGATGCTCCGCCGGACCTCGCGGATCTGGGCCCTGAGGGTCTCCTTCACCTCCTGGAGCGCCCTGAGGGCGGACTCCCGGTCCTTGTCCAAGAGCCTCTCCACCAGGTCCAGCTTCAGGGCCATAAAGGCCAGGCTCTGGGCGATGCCATCGTGGATCTCCCGGGCGATGCGGGTGCGCTCCTCGTTGATGGCCAGCTCCTCCGCCCGCAGGTAGGCCTGGGCGTTGCGCACCGCCAGGGCCACCTGGGAGCCCAGGAAGGAGAGAAAAGGGATCCGCCGGGAAAGCCCCCTTCCCCTCACCACCAGGACCCCCACGGGCTCCCGGGCCTTGAGGGGCAGGGCCAAGGTGTCCGGGGCCACGAAGACCGGTCCCGCCAGGGCCCCTTTCCAAGGACCTTCGGGAAGAAAGGGGTGGGCGGGAAGGCCCAGGTCCCGCACCACCCGGGGTACCAGGAAGCCCTCCTCGTCCAAAAGGAGCACCCCCGCCCCCTCCGCCTCAGCCCAGGCGCGGATGCGCTCCAGAAGCCCCTCCAGCAGCCGGTCCAGGTTGGCCTCCGCCTTCAGGGCCTGGTCCACCTCGTAAAGGGTGAGGAGGTCCCGGCTCCGGGCCACCACCGCCTGCAAGGCCCCCCCCACCTCGTGGGCCAGGACCTCCAGAAAACCCCGGTCGGGGTGGGGGGCGCAGGCCTCCAGGTGGCCCCTGAGCCCGGGAAGCTCCACCCTGAGGCCCTCGCACTCGCTCCCCGCCCTTACCCCCTCCACCTCCAGGGCCAAGGGATGGCCCAGACTCTCTTCCAGGACCCGGGCTACGCGGTGGACGGCCTCCTCGAGGTTCTGGCTCTCCAAGGCCTCGCGGAATACCCGCCCCGCTGCCAAAAGCCTCCGGTTAGCCTCCTCCAAGGCCCTCTCCGCCCGGGCCCTTTCCAGCACCTCTTGGGCGATCCACTCCAAGACGGCATAGGTGACCAGAGGCCCCACCAGGCCGTAAAAGCCCAGGCGGAACCAAAGGGCAAAGTCCTGGTGGCGGTAGGGCAGAAGGGCCAGCTCAACGACCACCACCACCAGGGCGATGGCCGGGGGGAGGAGGCGTTGCGCCAAGCGCACCAGGAGAAGCAGGTTCTGGCTAGCCATCTCTCTTCCCCATCTGGTAGCGGCTTTGGTGGAGGAGGCCCCTTAGCATCTGGACCTCCCCGGGGCTGAGCCTGGCCTTGTGGAAAATGCGCCTCAAGCGGCGCATGGCGTAGGGAAAGCGCTTCTCGTCGGTGAAGCCGATCTCCAAGATGTAGCGCCCCAGGTCGGCAAAGAGGCCCTCGAGGGCCGAGGTCTCCGCCAACACCTCCTTCCCTACCCCAGGCCCAGCCGCCGAAGCAGAACCCTCCTGCAACGCCGCCCGGAAGAGCTCGTAGGCGAAGACGACCACCGCCTGGGCCAGGTTCAAGGAGGGTTGCTCCGGGGCGGTGGGGATGGTGCCGATCACGTGGGCCAGGTCCAGCTCCTCGTTGGTGAGGCCAAAAGTCTCCCGGCCGAAGACCAAGGCCACCTCCCCCTTCACCGGCAGGACATGCCCGGGCACCTCCCAAACGGGAACCACCGGGGCCGGGTAAAGCTCCCGGGGTCTCCCCGTGGTGGCCACCACCAGGCGCACCCCGGTCAAGGCCTCCCTTAGATTCCCCACGGCCACCGCCTGGTCCAGGACCTCCTCCGCATGCACCGCAACCCAGTAGGCCTCCCTGGCCCAGGGGGGGCCCACACGGGAAGAGGGGTTGACCACGTACAGTCGGGAAAGCCCAAAGTTGCGCATGGCCCGGGCCACCGCTCCCAGGTTCATGGGCTCCTGGGGCTCCACCAGCACCACCCGCACGCGATCCAGAACCCCCTTCATGGCCTCTCCTCCGAAGGGGCCTCGGGGACGGCCTCCGCCCCGGGGGTAGCCGGGGGAGGCTCGGCAGAAGGCGCTTCCAAAGGCGGTGGCGGCGGCACAGGCACTCCCCTGGCGGGGAAGGCCATCTCTATCCCGTTGGGGGAGAGGTAGCCCGAAACCAGGTCCACCCGCGCCTTGACCAGACCCGGGGGCAGGGGGATATCCCCGGCGGGCCGGCCCCTGAGGGCCTCGGCCACAAAGTCCCGCCAGATGGGAGGGTTCACCACCGAGCTGGAGGGCTCCCGCCCCCCCAGGCGCAAGGGACGGTTGTCGTCCCGCCCCACCCAGACCACGGCGGAAAGCCCCCTGGTCACTCCGGCGAACCACAGGTCCCGGGCCTCGTTGGTGGTGCCGGTCTTGCCCCCCACCACCCTCCCGGGAACGCGGGCCCTCTTGGCAAGCCCCTTCTCCCCCAGGTCGTACACGTAGCCCTTGAGGAGATCCCAGCCCTGGTAGGCCACCAGGGGGTCAAAGAGGCGGCGGCGCTCCGGGGTGGCGCGGTAAAGCACCTGTCCCCTTGCGTCCTCCACCCGCTCCACGAAGATGGGAGCCACCCGGTACCCCCCGTTCACAAAGGCGGCATAGGCGGCGGCCAGGTCTATGGGGGTGACGGATGCCCCCCCGATGGCGATGGCCAGGGTGGGGTAGCGCACGGCGAAGCCCGCCTGGGCGAGCTTTTCCGCCACCTTCTCCACCCCCACCTGGTGGGCGGTGTACACGGCGGGCAGGTTCAGGGAGAGGTCCAGGGCGTAGCGCACGGTAACGCTCTGGTTTAGGAAGGTTCCCGAGAAGTTCTTGGGCCGCCAGATCCCCCCGGGCTGGCTCGGGTCGGAGAACTCTAGGGGGCGGTCGGGCACCAGGGTGGCCTGGGTCCAGCCCGCCTCAAAGGCGGTGGCGTAGACAAAGGGCTTCACCGCGCTCCCTGGGTTCCGAAGAGCCCGGGTGGCGCGGTTGTACTCATCGCCCTCCCGCCTCACCCCCCCCACCAGGGCCAGAACCTCCCCGGTCTCCGGGTCCAGGGCCACGAGGGCGAGGTCGGCCCCCTCCGGCAGGCGTGCCCTCGAGGCCGCGGCCTCCGCCGCCCGCTGCATGGCGGGGTCCAGGGTGGTGTAGACCCTCAAGCCCCCCTCCCCGTAGACCTTTTCCTTGCCGAAGCGGGCCTCGAGGAACCGCCGCACCTCCAGCACAAAGTGCGGGGCCATGCGGGGGTCCAGCGGTCGCACCAGCCGGGCCTCGGGGTCCGCAAGCTCGGCTTCCAGGAGGTTTCCTTCCCCGTCATAGCGGACCCGCCAGCCCCGGGGGGCGAGGGGCTCCCGCCAGGCAGCTTCGGCCACCTCCCGGCTCACCCAGCCCTCGGCCACCATCTCCTCCAGTAGGCGGCGCATCCGCTCCCGCACCCCCTTGAGGTCCCCGTAGCGGGCGTTGGGGGCGGGCACCAAGGAGGCCAAGTAGAGCCCCTCGGCCAGGGTCAGGGCCCCGGGGTCCTTGCCAAAGTAGGCCTCGGCCGCCCCCCCAAGCCCCACCGCGTTCCCTCCCCAGGGCACCACGTTCAGGTACATCTCCAGGATCTCTTCCTTGGTGTAGCGGCGCTCCAGCTCCAGGGCCAGGGCCCACTCCTTGACCTTGCGCTCCAGGGTCCTCTCCTGGGCCAGGTCCTTGAGGAGGGTGTTCTTGATGACCTGGGTGGTGATGGTGCTTCCCCCCTGGAGATCCCCCCGGAGCACGGCGTAGAGGGCCCCAAAGAGGCGGAGGAAGTCCACCCCGTAGTGCTGGAAATAGCGGCGGTCCTCAGAGAAGACCAGGGCGGCCAAGGCGGCGGGGGACACCTGGGAAAGGCGCACCAGGCCCCGGTGGATGGCCCGCCCCTCCTCCACGCTGGCCAGCTGGGCCAGCAAAGACCCGTCCCTGGCGAAAAGGGTGGAGGTGGCGGTGAGGCGCAGGCGGTCCAGCTGGGAAAGGTCCGGCAGGCCCCGGGTGTAGGCGTAGGCGATGTAACCCAAGGCCAGCCCTACTCCCAGAAGGAGAGCGAGGAGCAGGAGGGCCAAAAAGCGAAGCCAGCGCACGGCCTTCAGTTTACCCAAGAGCGGGGCTTCAGGAAGCTAAGCCCAGAAAGCGGTAGAGCTTCTCCCGGGTAAGGGGTTTCTCTAGGGCCACAACCCGCACCACCTCCGCGGTGGTGCGGAGCTTTTCCGTAGGGGGGATGAGCACGGCCAAGGGCACCGACTTCAAGCGCTTCACGTGGCGGATGCGGGCGGCCACGGCAAAAGGGTCCACGTCCAGATCCTCGTCCAAAAGGATGTGGCGCGGCGTGTTCTCCACCAACCAAAAAAGGCCTTCCCGGGCCGAGTCAAAGTAACGAACGGGAATCCCCCGTTCCGCAAGGACGAGCTCCGTATAGGCCCTGAGGGCCTCGTTGCGGCTTAATAAGAGGAGGCCTGGATACTCCGCCGCCACGGGGCCAGTTTACGGGGGCTTTGCGAAAAAGGCGTGAAAAAACTGGCTGGGGCGCGTGGACTCGAACCACGACCGGCGGATCCAAAGTCCGCTGTCCTGCCATTAGACGACGCCCCAGCGGCCAAGGGAGATTGTAGGGCAAAAGGGGCTTGTCGTCAAACGTGGAAGAGGATATAGAGGACATCCCCGTCCTGGACCTCGTAGTCCTTGCCCTCGAGGCGCACCCAGCCCCGCTCCTTGGCCCTGGCCCACCCCCCGGCCTCCACCAGCCTGTCCCAGGGGATGACCTCGGCCCGGATAAAGCCCCTCTCCATGTCCGAGTGGATCTCCCCCGCGGCCTGGGGGGCCTTGGTGCCCCGCCGCACCGTCCAGGCCCGCACCTCCTTCTCCCCAGCGGTGAAGAAGGTGAGGAGGTCCAAGGCCCGGTAGCCCGCCCGGGCCAGGCGCTTTAGGCCGCTTTCCTTCAGGCCATAGGCAGCGAGGAGCTCCCTGGCCTCCTCCTCGGAAAGCTCGGCAAGCTCCGCCTCCAGCCTGGCGGAGACCACCACCACCTCACCCCCTTCCCCCTCCGCCCTCGCCCGAAGGGCGGCCACGTGGGGGTTTCCCGCCCCCTCGGGCAGGTCCTCCTCGGCCACGTTGGCCACGTAGATCACCGGCTTGGCGGTGAGGAGAGGGGTCTCCTTGAGGAGGCGGCGGGCCTCCTCGGAAAGGGGAAAGGTACGGGCAGGCTTCCCCTCGCTCAGGTGGGCGTGGAGGGCCTCGGCAGCCTCCAGAAGGGGCGCCACCTCCCGGTTGGCCCGGGCCTCCTTCCTCAGGCGTTCTAGGCGCCTCTCCCAGGAGGCCAGATCCGCCAGGAGAAGCTCGGTTTCCACCACCTCCACGTCCTCTAAAGGGTCCACCCGGCCCATCACGTGGACCACGTTGGGGTCGGGAAAGCAGCGCACCACGTGGGCGATGGCCGCCACCTCGCGGATGTGGGCCAGGAACTGGTTGCCAAGCCCCTCCCCCTTGTGGGCCCCCTTCACCAGGCCGGCGATGTCCACGAACTCCACGTGGGTGGGTACCACCGGGGGTAGGCGCTCCCCCTTGGCAAAGGTCTTCTGCAGGGCGTAAAGGCGGGGGTCCTCCAGGGCCACCACCCCCACGTTCTTGTCAATGGTGGCGAAGGGGTAGTTGGCGGCCAGGGCCCCGGCCCGGGTGAGGGCGTTGAACAGGGTGGATTTGCCCACGTTGGGTAGACCGACGATTCCTACGGCAAGCATCTTGACCTCAAAAAAAGCCCCATTCGGGGCTTCCCCTTATCCTAGCACAAGGCCGCCTAGCCTTCTCAGCCTGGCGGCCCCTATGATGGTCAAGGTATGGACCTGGCCGCCCACATTGACCACACCCTCCTCAAGCCCACCGCCACCCCGGAAGAAGTCTTGAAGGCGGCGGAAGAGGCCCTGGAATACGGCTTTTTCGGCCTCTGCATCCCCCCCTCTTACGTGGGCCTGGTACGTCAGGCCTACCCCCACGCCCCCTTCCGCCTGGTGACCGTGGTGGGCTTCCCCCTGGGCTACCAGGAGAAAGAGGTGAAGGCCCTCGAGGCCGCCCTGGCCTTCGCCCGGGGCGCGGAGGAGGTGGACATGGTCCTCCACCTGGGCCGGGCCAAGGCGGGAGACCTGGCCTATCTGGAGGCGGAGGTCCAGGCGGTGCGCCAGGCGGTGCCCAAGGCGGTCCTTAAGGTCATCCTGGAAACAGGATACTTTTCCGAGGAGGAGGTCCGGAGCATGGCCGAGGCGGCCATCCGGGGTGGGGCGGACTTCCTCAAGACCTCCACGGGCTTTGGTCCTAGAGGGGCCAGCCCAGAGGACGTGGCCCTCCTCCTGGAGGTGGCCCGGGGCCGGGCCCAGGTGAAGGCGGCCGGGGGCATCCGGGACCGGGAGACGGCCCTCAGGTTTCTGGAAATGGGGGCCACCCGCCTCGGCACCTCCAGCGGCGTGGCCCTGGTGCGAGGGAAGGAAGGGCATGGGTACTAAAAGGCGGAAAAGGAAAGAGATCGCCGGGCTTCCCGGCTACCTGGTCCTCCTGGTCCTCCTCCTGGTCTGGCTCTTCCAGGAACTCCGCCCTGGCCCTTCTCCCTCAGCCCCCCCGGAAACCGGGCAGGCGGAGGTCTACTTCATGCCCCAGGAGGGGGAAAAGGCCAAGGCCAGGCTCCTTTTCCTGATGGAGGGGGCCAAGGAAAGCCTCCGGGGGGCCTTCTACGAGTTCCGCGACCTAGAGGTGGCCAGGGGCCTCCTCGAGGCCAAGAGGCGGGGGGTGAGGGTGGAGATCTACGGGGAAAGCGACTACCGGCAGGACTTCCGCCGCTACCTGGTGGCGGCGAGCCTGGGCCAGACCCAGGAGCCCCCCAGGGTGGCCCAGGCGGCCTTGCGGGAGAGGGTCCGCCCCATCTCCATAGACTGCGAGGAGATCGCGGGCATCCCCGTCTGCTTTGACGAGCGGGAAGGCTTCATGCACCACAAGTTCCTGGTGGTGGACGGGAAGGCGGTGTGGACGGGGAGCGCCAACATGACCTGGAACGCCTTCGCCCGCAATAACGAAAACAGCCTCCTCCTCCCTTCCCCCACCCTGGCTGCGGGCTACTTAGAGGAGTTCCAGGCCCTTTTCGGGGGCGAGAAAGTGGGCCTGGGGAAGCCCGTAGCCTTCCGGCTGGAGGACCCCTTGGTGGAGGGGACCGCCTATTTTAGCCCTAAAGGGGGAACGGAGGGGAGGCAGGCCCTTTTGCAGAGGGTGCGGAAAACCCAGAAGGAGATCCTGGTGGCCGCCTTCGTCCTCACGGACCGGGAGGTAGTGGAGGCCCTCGAGGACGCCCACCGCCGAGGGGTGGCCCTGAAGGTCCTTCTGGAGACCCGCAACCTCCGGGACAGCCGGGAGGAGGACCTGAGGAAGGCGGGGATCCCCGTGCGCCAGGACGGCAACCCCTACACCATGCACCACAAGGTGATGGTCCTGGACGGGGAGTGGCTGGTGACGGGGAGCTACAACTTCTCCGCCCGGGCCTGGCAGGTGAACAACGAAAACCTCCTGGTTCTGCGGAGCCCCAGCCTGGCCGGGCGCTTTCGGGAGGAGGTCCTAAGGCTATGGGAGGAAGGGAAACCCCTTTAGTCCTGGCCTCGGGGAGCCCCCGGCGGAAGGCCCTCCTCGAGGCCCTGGGCTACCCCCTCTATCTAAAGCCCCCGGGGGTGGCGGAGGAGGACCTGGGGCTACCCCCCAAGGCCCTGGCCCAGGCCCTGGCCCGCAGAAAGGGGGAAAGCGTGGCCGGGGCCTGGGTCCTGGCCGCCGACACCGTGGTGGACCTGGACGGGAAGGTCCTGGGCAAGCCCAAGGACCGGGAGGAAAACCGCCATTTCCTGCGCCTCCTCTCGGGGCGGGACCACCTGGTGCACACCGCCCTCTACCTGCGCACCCCCTTAGACCTGGTGGAGGAGGTGCACACCGCCAAGGTGCGCTTCCGCCCCCTAAGCGAGGAGGAGATCCTCTGGTACGTGAATAGCGGGGAGGGCCTGGACAAAGCGGGGGGCTACGGGGCCCAGGGTCTGGGCATGGCCCTTATAGAGAGGGTGGAAGGGGACTTCTACACCGTGGTGGGCCTTCCCGTCTCCCGGGTCTTCGCCCTCCTCTGGGAAAGGGGGTTCCGCCCGTGAGGGGGGTGGTCCTCCGCCGGGGACTTTTTCTGGCCCTCCTCCTTCTCGGCCTGGGGCTCGCCGCCCTCACCCGGCCCCTCGCCCCCAAGCTCACCCTCGCCCTCTCCCCCCTCACCGCCCCCCTTCCCGCCCTGGGGTTCCGCCTGGGGCAGAACCTGAAGGCCGCCTGGGACACCCTCCTTAACCGGCAGGACCTCTACGCGGAAAACCAGGCCCTGAAGGCCAAGCTGCTCCTTCTGGAGGGGGAGAACCGCCGGCTGGCCCTCGAGGTGGCCCGTCTGGAGAGGGCCCTGGCGGTGCGGCAGGCCCAGGCCCCTGGCCTTTTGGCCGTGGCCCCGGTGATCGGGGAGGACCTCTCCGGGCTCTACCGCCGCCTCATCCTGGGCATGGGGGAGCGGGACGGCCTCCGGGTGGGCATGCCCGTCACCGCCCCCGAGGGCCTGGTGGGCCTCATCGTGGAGGTGGAGGAAAGGAGGGCTTTGGTGCGCACCCTCCTGGACCCAGAAAGCCAGGTGGGGGTGCGGCCGGAGAGGAGCCCGGGGCGGGGGGTGGCCCGCGGCGTGCCCCCGAACCGCCTGGTGGCGGAGTTCCCCCCCACGGTGAAGCTCTCCCCCGGGGAGCTCCTCCTCACCGGGGCCCCCCTGGGACTTTTCCCCGACGGCATCCCCGTGGGCAGGATAGAACGGGTGGAGAGGGTCCAGGGGGGCCTCAAGCAACGGGCCTGGGTCCGGCCTTTGGTGGAGCTCTCCCTTCTGGAAGAGGCCATGGTCTTGAGGCCCTTATGAGGACGTTTGCCGCCCTGCTCCTCACCCTCTTCCTCGCGGGCCTTCTGGCCGCCCTCTGGCCCGAAGGGGTCATGGCCCCGGACCTCTTCCTGGTCCTGGCCCTTTGGTACGCTCAAGGGAGACCCTACTACCTGGGCCTCCCCCTCGCCTTTGGCCTGGGTCTGGTCCAGGACCTCCTGGGCTTTGGCCTTCTGGGCCTCCATGGGGTAGGTCTGCTCGCCGCCACCTACGCCTACTACGCCGCAAGCCGCCGCCTGACCTCGGGCGAGGGCCTCACCGCCCTGTTCATCTTTTCCTGGGCTTTTTTGGCCAAGTGGCTGGGCTACTTCCTGGTGGCCTACTGGCTTAGGCTGGAGCTCCCCCCCTTCGTTCCCTTAGACCTTCTCCTCGAGGGCCTCCTCACCCTGCCCTTCTTCTTCCTGGTCCAGCGCCTCAGACTATGACCGGCCGCCTCTACGCCCTCATGGCCTTCTTCCTCCTGGCCTTCGGCCTCCTGGGCCTAAGGGCGTGGCAGCTTCAGGTGCTGGAGCACGAGAAGTACGCCCTGAGGAGCCAGGGAAACTACCTCAAGACCGAAAGGATCCCCGCCCCCCGGGGCCGGATCCTGGACCGCAAGGGCCGGGTCATCGCCCAGGACCGGCTGGTGGTGGACCTGGTCTACGAGGGGGGAACGGTGGCCTTTCAGGAAAGGCTCCTTCCCCTCCTCGGCCTGAAGGAACTCCCCCGGGGCCCCGCCGTCCTCAAGGCCGGGATCCCTGAACACCTCCTCCCCACCCTGGCCGAGCTCACCGCTGGCCAGAAGAACCTCAAGCTTTTGGAGCGCATAGAGCGCACCTACCCAAACCCCATCTCCGGGCCCGTTTTGGGCTACGTCCTCTTGGCCAACCCCGAGCAGGTGAAAAGGGGCTACCACCCGGAGGAGCAGGTGGGCCAGGCGGGCCTCGAGGGGGCCCTGGAACCCTACCTAAGGGGAAGGGCCGGGGTCAAGGCGGTGGAGGTGAACGTCCGAGGGGAGCGCCTGCGGGAGGCCATCCTGGAGGAGCCCACCCCGGGGCAGGACGTGGTCCTCACCCTGGACCTGGACCTGCAACGGGCAGCGGAAAAGGCCCTGGAAGAAGCCCTACAGGACATCAACGAAGGCCGCCGCCGAAACGGGCTTCCCCCCGCCAGCCGGGTCAAGGGAGCCATCGTGGCCCTTGACCCCACCACGGGGGAGGTCCTGGCCATGGCCTCCGCCCCCTCCTTTGACCCCGGACTCTTCTCCCAGCGCCCCGTGCCCCGGGAGGTGCAAAACCTCCTCCGGGACAGGGACCTCCCCCTCCTCAACCGGGCCCTCCAGCCCTACACCCCGGGTTCCACCTTCAAGCTGGCCACCAGCTACGCCCTCCTGGAAGAGCGGTACGTGAACCCTTCCACCGCCTACCGCTGCAGCCCCTACCTGGTCTTCGGGGGGCAGGTGCGCCGAAACTGGGCGGGCTGGGACATGGGCCCCATGACCGTCAAGGAGGCCATCGCCTGGAGCTGCAACACCTGGTACTACCAGGCGGTGGCCCAGGACCCTTTGGGTTTCCCAGACCGCCTGGCGGAGAGGGCCCGTCTCCTGGGCCTGGGGGAGGCCACGGGCCTCGAGGTGCCGGAAAAAACGGGCCTCCTCCCCACAAGGAGCTGGAAGCGGGAGGTCCTAAAGGAGCCCTGGTACCCGGGAGAGACCCTTTCCGTGGCCATCGGCCAAGGCCCCATCCTCGCCACCCCCGCCCAGATCGCCCGGATGCTGGCCACCATCGCCAACGAGGGCAAAAAACCCCGCCTCCACCTGGTAAAGCGCCTGGGAAACCTGCCCGTAGCCCCACGTTTGGAGGCCGTGCCGGGGCAGTCCTGGAAGGTCCTGAAGGAGGGCATGCGGAAGACGGTGACCCAGGGAACCGCCCGCCACCTCCTGGGGGAGTTTCCCGTCCCCACCGGCGGGAAAACGGGCACCGCCGAGACCCCGGGGAAGCGGGCCGGCCTGGAACACGCCTGGTACATGGGGTATGGCCCCGCGGAACCCGGCACCCCTCACCCTCCCCTGGTGGTGGTGGCCTTTTTTGAAAACGGGGGGGAGGGGAGCCGGGTAGCCCTTCCGGCGGTGAGAAAGGTGATGGCCGCCCACTGGCAGGTGCCCTCCCCTTAGAATGGGGCCATGCGGCTTCGCGCCACCCATAGGGCCTTGGCCCTCCGCCTGGACGGGAACGAAACCCCCGAGGACCTACAGGGCCTGAGCCTGCCCGAAGCCCTGCCCCTGGAGGTGGAGGTGGCGGGCCCCGTGGGGCGGGAGGCCCTGGAAGCCCTGCTCTCCCTGGGACGACCCCTCACCCTGGTGCCCCCCAGGAACCAGAAGTCCACGGGCACCCTGGTGGTCCCCAAGACCTTAAGGGCGGGGGAGCGGGTGGAGCACCCGGGAACCATCGTGGTCCTGGGGGACGTCAACCCGGGGGCCGAGGTGGTGGCGGGGGGGGACGTGATCGTGGTGGGAAGGCTAAAGGGCCTGGCCCACGCCGGGGCGGGAGGGGATGAGGAGCGCTTCATTTTCGCCTTGGAGCTGGCCGCCAAACAGGTGCGCATCGGCCCCCACCTGGCCCAGGCCCCCGAAGGGGAAAAGGGGCGGGGAGCGGAGCTGGCCCGGGTGCAGGAGGGGCGGATCGTGGTGGAGCCCTGGGCTAAAAGGTGATGGTCCCCCTGTCTACCCCGTACCGCTTCAAGACCAGGTAGATCACCCAGCCCGAGAGGGCCACATAAAGCCAGATGGGCACCAAGACCCGGGCCCAGCGTTTGTGAAGAGGGAACTCCTTTCTAAAGGCCCGCCAGATGACGTAAAGGGCCAGGGGGCCGTTCAGAGCCGCCAGTAGGGTGTGGGTAGCCAGGAGGAGGTAATAGGCCCCCCGCCAGGACTCTGGCCCCCCATAGGCGGTGGTGCCGTAAAGGGCCCACTTGGTCAGGTAAAAGACCAAAAAGAGGGCCGCCAGGGCCGTGGCCGTGAGCATGGCCCGGGGATGGTTCACCCGATCCCCAAGACGGATGAGAACCACCCCCAAAAGCAAGGCCAGCCCCGAAAGCATAATGGTCCAGACGGCAAGAAGACCCAAAAGCTCCTTCATTGTTCCTCCGAATACCGCTCCGCAAGAAGGCGTACCGGCTCCAGCCGCGCGGTGCGGGCGTAGCTGTAACCCCGCAGGTAGTGCTCCTCCTTCTTGGTCAGCTGGTAAAGGCGCAGGTAGGCCACCGCCAGAAGTCCATCCCGCTCCCGACCAGGGGGCAGGCGGTGGAGGAGGCGGACGATCTCCCTCAGACGGCCCTCCCCGTAGGCCTCGAGGGGCGTCTCCCGCAAGGCCCGGGCCAGGTCGGCTAGCGTCTCCCCCAACCCCCGCACGGGAAGGAGTCTACCACGCTAAGGAAGGGCGCGCACCGCCCGGTTCCCGGCGGCATCCACCGCCACCAGGCTGGCCCCAGGGGGGGCCTCCACCACGAAGGGCACCGAGGTCCCCTTGGGGAGGGAGAGGGGCGTGTACCGCTGCCCCACCCGCAGGGAAACCCGTTCCACCCCCACGTTGTCCTCCACCACCCCGTAGACGCGGAGGAGACCCCCTTCCCGCTCCACCCGCTCTACACGGATCCTAGGCGGGGCGGCGTCCAGGGTGAGGGAAAGTCTTCTCTCTCCCCGGTTACCCAAGGCATCCTCCGCTTGGAGGCCAACCTCCACCTGGCCGGAGGTGGGGGCCTGCAGGCGGAAGCGGAACCGCACCAGCCGTTTGCCCCTTTCCTCCTCGGGGAGGACCTCCTTCCCGTTCACCCACACACCCGCCACCCCGGAAGGGTCAAAGGCGTAGCCCTCGGCCACCACGCTCCTCCCCGGGGCCACCCCACCCCCCAAGGGCTCCACCAGGCTCACCTGGGGCGGCGCGGTGTCCGGCCGGGCGCAGGAAGCCAGAAAAAGAAGCAAGTAGAGGGGACGCCGAAGCATCCCCTCTATCCTACGCCAGGGCTAGCGGAAGATCACGCCCACACGGCCGCTAAAGTCAGGGGCAAAGCTGCGCCAACCAGCCAGGTCCCCAAGTCCCACACCCACGCCCACCTGGGCCTCGGCATAAGCGCTGAAGGGCGCCCCCGGCAAGAGGTATTCCATCCCTGCCAGGCCGTGGGGAAAGAGATAGATACCGCTAAAGCCCCCTACAGACCAGAAGCCTGCCCCCACCCCTAAGCCGTAATACCAGGACAGATCCACCCCTGGACCGGCCTCCAGCTTGCTTTTCGCCAAAATAAGCCCGACATCCCCCCCAAAACCAAAGCCACTAAGGCCCAATCCCAAGCGCAAACTAGCCGTTTGGAACTGAAGCCCCAAATACGTGGGCCATCCCGAGTAGACCCCATAGCCCTGAGACTGCGCTAACCCTGAAGAAAAAACACCCACCACCAAAATGGCCGCCAACAATCTTTTCATCTTTACACCTCCAAGCTCAGTATACGCACACACTTCAGGTTGTGTAAAGGGCATTGATCCGCACGTACCCCTCCGTGAGGTCGCACCCCCAGGCCTCGGCACTAAAGGGGCCTTCCCCCAGGTCCACGAAGACCTCCACCTCCTCGGCCCGCATGGCCTGGCTCGCCCCTTCCCGGTCAAAGGGCAGAACGCCGCCCCGGTAAAGGGGAACCCCCTGGAGGCGGATCTCCACCCTTAGGGGGTCAAAGCGGGCCCCCGAGTTGCCCAAGGCAGCCAGAATCCGGCCCCAGTTGGGGTCGTTGCCGTAGAGGGCGCTCTTCCAGAGAGCGCTCCCCGCCACGGCCCTGGCCGCCCGCCTGGCCTCCTCCTCCGTGGCCGCCCCCTGGACCCGCACGATCATGAGCTTGGTGGCCCCTTCCCCGTCCCGGGCGATCTTGCGGGAAAGCTCCCGGGCCACCCCCTCCACAGCCTCCCAAAACGCTTCCAAGGGCACCTCCCCGTAGGCCCCGTTGGCCACGAGGAGGGCCAGGTCGTTGGTGGAGGTGTCCCCGTCCACGGTTACCTGGTTGAAGGTGCGGTCCACCACCCCCTTCCACCCCGCCCTTAGGGCCTCCTGGGGCACCTTTGCATCCGTGACCAGGAAGGCCAGCATGGTGGCCATGTTGGGGTGGATCATCCCGCTCCCCTTGGCCACGCCCACGATCCTGGCCCCCGCCACCTCGGCCTCGGCCACCTTGACCACCAGGTCCGTGGTGAGGATGGCCTCGGCGAAGGCCTCGGCGAAAGGGGTGAGGTCTATCTGGGGCAGAGCAGCCTCCACCTTCTCCACGGGGAGGGGCACGCCAATCACCCCGGTGGAGGCGGTGAGGACCTCCTCCGGAGAAATCCCGAGCCTTTGGGCGGCAAGTTCCGCCATCCGGGCATCGTCCCTAAAGCCCCGCTCCCCCGTGGCGCAGTTGGCGTTCCCCGCGTTCACCACCACCGCCCGCAAGGGACCTCCCCGGGCGTAGAGGGTCCGGCCCCGGTGGATGGAGGGGGCGGCGGCCCGGTTCTGGGTGGCCGCGTAGGCCCAATGGGCGGGAAGGCCGGAAACGAGAAGGGCCAGGTCGGGTTTGCCCGAGGGCTTGATCCCCGCCCGCACCGCACCCGCACGGAAGCCTCTAGGAAGCCTCACGGCCATATTCCCTCCTTGGGCAAGGCCAGGTCCTCGGGGAGGCCCAGCATCAGGTTCAGGTTCTGCACCGCCTGGCCCGCCATGCCCTTCACCAGGTTGTCCAGGGCGGCGAAGACCAGGACCCGCCCGGTGCGGGCCTCGTAAAGGGGTTTCAGGTCCACCCGGTTGGCAGCGTAGGTGCCCTTGGTCTCTGGGAGGCCCTCGAGGAGGCGCACGAAGGGTTCCTCCGCATAGAAATCCCGATAAAGGGCATCCAGCCTCCTCTGGTCCCAATCCCCGGCCACCTCCGCCTCCGCCGTGAGCAGAATCCCCCGGGTCATGGGGACCAGGTGGGGGGTGAAGCTCAAGAGCAGCTCCGCCTTGGGCCCGTGGGTCTTGGGAGAGCGCCCCTGGGCGAGGAGGCGGCCCAGGTTCTCTTCCATCTCGGGGATGTGGCGGTGGATGCCCCCCGCCTTGTAGGGCTTCAGGTTCTCGTTCACCTCGGCGAAGAAGGTGCCCTCCCCTTCCCTCCCCGCCCCCGAAACCCCGCTTAAGCCCACCACAAAGGCCCCCTTCAGGACCCCCGCCGCCGCCAGGGGGGCGAGGGCCAGGGTGGCGGCGGTCACGTAGCACCCTGGGTTGGCCACCAGCCTGGCCCCCCGTATCTCCTCCCGGTGGAGCTCCGGTAGGCCGTAGACGGCTTCTTCATAGAGTTCCGGGCTCCTGTGGGGGATACCGTACCAGGCCTCGTAGACCCCGGGGGGCAGGCGGAAGTCGCCGGAGAGGTCAATGACCCGCCCGCCCTCCTTTAGGACCTGGGGGGCGATGCCCATGGCCAGGCCATTGGGCAGGGCCAGGAAGACCACCTCGGCCTTCTCCAGGACCTCTTCCTGGGAGGCGAAGGGAGCCTCGTCCCAAAGCTGGGGCCAGGCCTCCTCTAGCGGCTTTCCCACGTGCTTGCGGCTGGAAAAGCCCACGAGCTCCACCTCCGGGTGCCCCTTGAGGAGGCGGATGAGCTCCGCCCCCCCGTAGCCCGAGGCCCCCAGGATGCCCACCCTTACCACGGCACCTCCAAGGAGGCCTGGGGAAAGGCCAGAGGGGCCACCTTCTCCCCGGGCTTGACCCAGATCTGCTCCCGGTAGTGGTCCCCCTCGGGGGTGCGGAAGAGGAGAAGCCGCCCGCCCAGAAGGTCCTGAACCCAGACCTCCGGCACGCCGCCTTGCGCGTAGAGGGGCAGTTTCTTGGTGAGGTCGTAGTCCAGGCTGGACTCGGCCACCTCGAGGACCAGGTGAACGTCTTCAGGCCCGGGAAGGCGGTGGCTGTAATCGCCCGGCTTGAGGAGGAGAAGATCGGGCTCCAAGTAGGTGTCGGGGGGCAAAACCAGGGGACCCTGCACCTGGACGAGAAGGTGGGGAAACGCCTCCTGCAAAACCCGGTTCCAACGGTTCACGGTGTAGGCGTGGCGAGGACCTATCGGGGCCATCTGGTAGATCTCCCCCTTTAGAAGCTCCACCCCCCGCTCCGGCAAGGGAAGGCGGAGGAACTCCTCCAGGCTGAAGCGGTAGGGCCGGACCATACCCCTAGCTTAGCAGGGTGAGGAGGACGGCCTTGGCGGTGTGGAGGCGGTTTTCCGCCTGGTCAAAGACCCGGCTCCGCCTCCCGTGCACGGCCTCCTCCGTGGTCTCCTCCCCGTAGTGGGCGGGCAGGCAGTGGAGGAAGACCCCATCAGGGTGGAGAAGGTCCAAAAGGGTGCCGTTCACCTGGAAGCCCTGGAAGTCCTTCAGGCGCTTTTCCCGCTCCGCCTCCTGGCCCATGCTGGTCCAGACATCGGTGTAGAGGGCGTGGGCCCCGAAGGCGGCCTCCTTGGGGTCGTGGGTGAGGAGGGCTCCGGCCCTTTCCAAAAGCCGGGCCTCGGGCTCGTAGCCCCTGGGGGTGGCCACCCGCACCCTTAGGCCCACCAGGGGGGCCACCTCCAGGAGGGAGGCCAGGACGTTGTTGCCGTCCCCCACCCAGGCCACCTCGAGGCCCTCCAGCCTCCCGAAAACCTCCTTCAGGGTGAGGAGGTCGGCCAGGGCCTGCAGGGGGTGGGCCTGGTCGGAAAGGGCGTTGATGACGGGAACATGGGCGTGACGGGCGAGTTCCTCCACCGTGCGGTGCAGGTAGACCCGGGCGGCGATCCCCTCCACGAAGCGCTCCAGGTTCTTGGCGATGTCCCTGACGGGCTCCCTTTCCCCGATCCCCACCTGCTTCTGGTCCAGGTAAACGGCGTGCCCCCCCAGGTGGAGCATGGCCACCTCGAGGGTGGTCCGGGTGCGCAGGGAGGGCTTTTCAAAGAGGAGGGCCAGGGTCTTGCCCCTTAGGTCCTCCCCCCGGTAGCGCTCCCGCTTCAACCGCTCCGCCAGGTCCAGGAGGCGCTTCAGGGCCCCCTTGGTGTAGCCGGAAAAGTCCAAAAGGTCCTTGGGCAGGGTCAGGGCATCTCCCCCCATGAGGCCTATAGGATAACCGATGCTTGCAAACTTATGCAACCCCTAGGCCCGGGCCCAGGGCACGTACAGGAGGGGGAGGTGGCTTACGAAAGGTTCTGCGTAGTCCACCCCCAGGTAGTTCCCCCAGTAGCGCCGCATGGCCTTGCGGGCCTCCACCCCTTTAGGCCCCACGGTCTCGCTCACGGCCTCCCCGGAAAACTGGCTCCTGTAGGCCAGAACCGCCTGCTCCCACTGGTCTATGAAGGCGGAGATCTTCACCAGGAAGCTGGGGGTGAAGGGGTGGTTGCCGGGGTAGAAGAAAAGCCTTTCCACCCGGTGGGGCCTCCCCTCCAGGGGGGCCTTGGCAAGGGCCGCTAGGTGCACCGCGGCCACGGCGAGGCGGCCTGCGGCGGTGTGGTCGGGGTGGCGGTCGGCCTCGAGGGGAGCCAGGAGAATCCTGGGCCTAAGCCGGCGCAGGGCCTCGGCCACCTTCAGGCGCTGCTCGGCCACGTCGGCCAAGCCCCCATCGGGAAGGTTCAGGTTGCCCCGGAAGTCCAGGCCCAGGATGCGGCTCGCCGCCTCCACCTCCTTAGCCCTCTCCTCCGGAGTGCCCTTGGAGCCCATCTCCCCCCGGGTGAGGTCCAGAATCCCCGTGGAAAGCCCCTCCGCCTTGGCCCGGGCCAGCGTCCCCCCGCACCCCAGCTCCCCGTCGTCGGGGTGGGGGGCCATCACCAAGAGATCAAGCATCCTTCACCTCCACCCGCTCCCCAAGCCGCCTCTCGGTGCCCTCCCAAAGCCGCTTCAGATTCTCCCGGTGGGTCCAGAAGATGAGGGCCGCCATGAGGAAGACCGTGGCCACCTCCCAAGGGGGCCGCCCCAGGGCCAGGGCCAAGACCGTGGCCGCCACGCTCCCAGCCATGCTCCCCGCGGACACGTAGCGGGTGATGAGCATCACGCTGACCCCTACGGGTAAGGTCCATAAGGACAGGACCGGGTCCAGGAAGAGGAGGGTGCCGAAGCTGGTGGCTACCCCCTTCCCCCCTTTAAAGCCCAGGAAGAGCGAGTAGTTGTGGCCCAGGATCGCCGCCAGGGCCACGCCCCCCAAAAGCCAGTCCTCGAGGCCCGACGCCCGGGCGATGAGGACGGCGATACCCCCCTTGAACACGTCAAAGAAGGCCACCACCAAGGCCGGCCCCACTCCCAGGGCCCGGAGGACATTGGTGGCCCCGATGTTGCCGGAGCCCACCTTGCGGATGTCCACACCGTAGGTCCTGGCCACCAAGACCCCGGCGGGGACGGAGCCGAAGAGGTAGGCGAGGAGGAGAACAAGGAGCACCTCGGTCATGGGAGGGTATTTTACGCCCTAGCTGCTGGCCGAGGTGTAGCTCCTCAAGGCCAGGCGGAAGAAGCCCCGGGCCAGGAGGAAAAGAAGGAGGGCGAGCCCCCCGGCGAGGAGGAAAGAGACTTCTCCCCTCCTCAGGGCCACCTCGGCGGGCACGGTGGTGAGGAAGGCCACGGGCACCACGAAGGTGAAGAAGACCCGGTAGAGGGCGGGGTAGGCCCCCACGGGGAACCGCCCCGCCTCCAGAAGCCCCCTCAGGACCTCGGTGACGTTGTAGATCTTCACGAACCAGATGCTAGTGGTGGCCAGGAGGAACCAGAGGCCGTAGAGGATCACCGCCCCGAGGAGGAAGTAGAGCCCAAAAAGGGCATAGTCCAAAGGGGAAAGCCCCAGGCGAAGCCCCGCGTAGAGGAGGAGGCCAAGGCCCAGGAAAAAGTCCCCCAGGCCCCAGGGGGAGAAGGTGCGCAAAGAGAGCCAGAACTGGGGGTCCAGGGGCTTTAGGAGGACGAAGTCTAGGGTGCCCTGCTGCACGTGCTCCACGATCCTGTTGAGGTTAGGGGCCAAAAGGGTGGAGGCCAGGCCCTGGAGAAGCGTGAAGGCGGCGAGGACCAGAAGGGCCTCCTCCCAGGCCCAGCCCCCCGGCCGGTACCCGCCCTGGTAGAGGAGGAAAAGGCCAAAAAGGGCCCCGAGCAGGGTCAGAAAGGAGGAGAGGAGGCCCAGGAGGAAGTTCCCCCTATACTCCATCTCCGCCGCCAGGCTGGTGAGGAGAAAGAGGCGGAAGACCCTAAGGTAGCGCACCTTTCCAGGGTAGACTTGGAGGCATGGCAGGCGCAAGCCCCATCGTGCTAGCGGAGGACCTCACCCGGCACTACCGGGTAGCCAGGAAGGAAGAGACCCTTCTTGGCACCCTGCGCCACTTCTTCCGCCGCCAGTACCACACCATCCGGGCGGTGGAAGGGGTTTCCTTTCGGATAGATCCCGGGGAGGTGGTGGGCTTCCTGGGTCCCAACGGGGCGGGCAAGACCACCACCTTGAAGATGCTCACCGGCCTGGTCCACCCCACCCGAGGGAAGGCCCTGGTGGCGGGACACGTGCCCCAGAGGCGGGAAAAGGCCTTCCTGAAGAAGATCACCCTGGTCATGGGCAACAAGCAGCAGCTCATCTGGGACCTTCCCGCCATGGACGCCTTCCGCCTGAACGCGGCCATCTACGAGGTTCCCGAGAGAGAGTTCCGAAGGCGGGTGGGGGAGCTTTCCGAGATGCTGGGGATTTTGGACAAGCTCCACCAACCTGTGCGCAAGCTCTCCCTGGGGGAGAGGATGAAGGCGGAGCTTCTGGCCGCCCTCCTCCATCGGCCAGAGGTGCTCTTCCTGGACGAGCCCACCCTGGGCCTGGACGTGAACGCCCAGGTGGCGGTGCGGGAGTTCATCCGGGAGTACAACCGCCGCTATGGGGCCACAGTCCTCCTCACCAGCCACTACATGGCGGACATCAGCGCCCTATGCCAGAGGGTCCTGGTGATCCACCAGGGGAGGCTCCTCTATGACGGGGCCTTGGAGGGCCTCCTGGACCGCTTCGCCCCCTACCGGGAGGTGGGGCTGGTCCTGCAAACCCCCCTTCCCAGGGAGGCCCTCCTCCCCTTCGGGGAGGTGCGGGAGCTGGAAGGGCGGGAGGCGCGAATCCTCGTGCCCCGGGAGAGGCTCACGGAGCGGGTGGCGGAGATCCTGAGGAGGCTTCCCGTGGAGGACCTCGAGGTCCGGGACCCCCCTCTGGAGGAGGTCATCGCCCGGGTGTTCCGAAGCCCGCAGGAGGTCCTG
The DNA here is from genome assembly GCA_947085095.1 of uncultured Thermus sp. GTDB lineage: Bacteria > Deinococcota > Deinococci > Deinococcales > Thermaceae > Thermus. The sequence continues at coordinate 89,799 of CAMTVD010000004.1, forward strand.
TGAGGAAGGCCAGGGCCCTCCTCTCCGTCTACCTGGCCTACATGCTGGAGTACCGGGCGGAGCTCTTTTTGTGGGCCCTGGCGGGGCTTCTTCCCCTCATCCTCCTGGGGGTATGGGTGGAGGCGGCCCGAGGGGGGGAGTTCCCCTTGAACGCCGGGGAGTTCGCCCGCTACTTCCTCATGGTCTTCCTGGTGCGCCAGGCCACGGTGGTCTGGGTAGTGTGGGAGTTTGAAAGGGACGTGGTGGAGGGCCGCCTCTCCTTCCGCCTCCTCCGCCCCCTGGACCCCTATTTTGAGCACCTTTCCGCCCACGTGGCCGAGAGGCTGGCAAGGCTTCCCTTCGTGGTCCTCCTCACCCTCCTCTTCTTCTACCTCTTTCCCGAGGCCCGCTTTGTCCCCGAACCGGGCCCTTTCCTTCTGGGCCTTCTCCTCACCCTCCTGGCCTTCCTGCTTCGCTACACCATGCAGTACGCCACCGCCATGCTCACCTTCTGGACGGAAAGGGCTTCCAGCGTGGAGGAGGTCTTCTTCCTCCTCTACCTCTTCCTCTCCGGTACCATCGCCCCCCTCGAGGTCTTCCCCGAGCCCCTAAGGGAGCTCGCCTTCCTCACCCCCTTCCCCTACCTGGTCTACCTGCCCGCCGCCCTCCTTGCGGGGCAGGAGGTGGCCCTTTTCCCGGGGCTTTGGATCATGCTCTTCTGGGGTGTGGCCTTCCTCCTCCTGGCCCGCCTCCTCTTCTGGCTTGGCCTTAAGCGCTACTCGGGCCACGGAGCATAATGGGGGTATGGCCACCCGCTACCGCTTCCGGGTAGAGGAGTTTGAAAAAGCCTTCCAGGGGGTGCCCCACGTGGAGCTCCTGGAAGTCCACCGGGACCCCCGGGGCGGCCGCTACCGGGAGATCCGGCTCCTCTCCCCTGAGGAGGAGGTAAGCCCCGCCCTCTTCCCCGAGGTCAGGCTCCCCTGGGCGTAGCCACGGGGTAGAGCAGGGCGTAGGCGTAGCCGTCGGTGAGGGCCTTGAGGGAGGCCTCGAGGATGTTCTCGCTGGCCCCCACGGTGCTGAAGCGCTCCCCACCCCGCTTCATCTCCACCATCACCCGCACGCCGCTATTGGTCCCCGCCTCCTGCCCCGAGAGGATGCGCACCTTGTAATCGGTGAGCTCCACATCGGCAAGCTCCGGGTAGAACCCCAAGACCGCCTTGCGGAAGGCCCGGTCTAGGGCGGAAACGGGGCCAAAGGGGCTCTCAGAGGCGGTGTGTTGCAGGCTATCCCCCACCCTAACCCGCACCGTGGCCTCGGCCCAGGCGGTGGCGAGGCCCGTACCGTGCACGAAGACGGAAAACCCTTCCACCTGGAAGGGGAGGCCTCCCCCCTTCAGGCGGTGGGCCAGGAGGTAGAAGCTGGCCTCCGCCCCCTCAAAGGCGTAGCCTTCGTACTCCAGGGCCTTGACCTCGTCCAGAAGGCGCTTGGCCTCCTCCTTGGAGAGGTCCACCCCCAGCTCCTGGAGCTTGGCCAGGAGGTTGGAGCGGCCCGAGACGTCGGAAACCAGGAAGCGCCGCCCGTTCCCCACCCACTCCGGGGGCAGGTGCTCGTAGGTGCGGGGGTTTTTCAGGACGGCGGAGACGTGCACCCCCGCCTTGTGGGCGAAGGCCGCCTCCCCCACGTAGGGGGCGCGGCGGTTGGGGGTGAGGTTGGCCCGCTCGTCCACGAAGTGGGCGAGCTCCTTGAGGCCCCTAAGCCTTTCTGGGGGGATGGCGGGAACCTTGTACTTGAAGACCAGGGTGGGGAGAAAGCTCGTGAGGTTCAGGTTGCCGCACCGCTCCCCGTAGCCGTTGATGGTGCCCTGGACGTGGGTGGCCCCGGCCCGCACCGCCGCCAGGGCGTTGGCCACCGCCAGATCGGCGTCGTTGTGGGGATGGATGCCGATTCGCACCCCGGGAAACCGCTCCACCACCCCCTTGGTGATGGCGTAGACCTCCTCGGGAAGGCTTCCCCCGTTGGTGTCGCAGAGGACCAGGGTGTCGGCCCCGCCCTCCAGGGCGGCCTCGAGGGTGGCGAGGGCGTAGGCAGGGTCCTCCTTGTACCCGTCAAAGAAGTGCTCCGCATCGTAGATCACCCGCTTTCCCCGCCCTCGGAAGAAGGCCACGGTGTCCTGGATCATGCGGAGGTTCTCCTCCAAGGAGGTCTCCAGGGCCTCCAGCACGTGCAGGGTCCAGCTCTTGCCGAAGAGGACCACCACCGGGGTCTCCGCCTCCAGAAGGGCCAGGACCGAGGGGTCCTCCTCAGGGAGAAGCCCTTTCCGCCGGGTGGCCCCAAAGGCGCAAAGCCTCGCCTCCCCCAGGTCCACCCCCTTCATCCGGGAGAAGAACTCGGCGTCCTTGGGGTTGGAGCCGGGCCAGCCCCCCTCAATGAGGTGGATGCCAAAGGCGGCCAGGCGCCTACCGATGGCCACCTTGTCCTCCACGGAGAGGCTTACCCCCTCCCCTTGCGTGCCGTCCCGCAGGGTGGTGTCCAGGATCTCTACCATCTCCCCTCCCTGAGATCAAACCCGTAGGCCACTTCCCGGAGCCTGGTCCCGGCAAGTTCCAGCTCCCGCTCCCCCAAGGGCACACCGCCCATGCGCTCGTAAAAGCCCCGTCCCTTAGGGTTCTCCTTGAGAACCCAGACCAGCATCCGCCCGTGGCCCTCTCCCAAGAGCGACCGGGCCGCCTCGCCGAAGAGAGCCCGCCCCACCCCCCGGCCCTGCCAGGCGGGGAGGACGTAAAGGGCCCAAAGCTCCCCGGCGTAGCCGGGAAAGCCCGAGTTTCGGTCAGGACCAAAGGCAGCGAAACCCACCACCCCCGCGCCTTCCGCCTCGGCCACGAGAAGCCGCCCGGGCCAGTTGGGGTTGGCAAGACCCCGCGCCCACCGGGCCCTCTGCTCCTCGTAGGACATCGCCTCCAAAAAGGCCTCCGGGACCACACCCCGGTAGGTGGCCCGCCACGTGTCCACCTGGACCCGGGCCACCCCCGGGAGGTCCTCGAGGCGGCTTGGCCTGACCTGCACCATCTGCACCCCTCTAGGGAACTTCCAGCGCTCCTCCCTGACGCCAGCCGGGATAGGATGGCCTCATACCCCCCGCTGCACCTCCTCAATGGAGGGCGGGTGGCGGGTGGCCCGGCCCGAGGCCAGTTTGCCGGCGGCGTCCAGGAAGGCCAGGGCGCTGGCCTCAATGATGTCCGGGGAAACCCCCACCCCCACCGCCTGGAGCTCCCCAAGCCTGAGGCGCACGGTCACTTGGCCCAGGGCCTCGGTGCTCCCGGTGACGGCCTCCACCCGGTAGAGCTCCAGCTCGGGCCTGAGGCCGATGGCCTCCTCTATGGCCTTGTAGACCGCGTCCACGGGCCCGTCCCCGGTGTGGGTGGCCACCTTCTCCCCAGCCGGGGTCTTCACCTTGACCGTGGCCGTGGGCAAGAGGCCGGAACCGGAGAAGAACTGGACGTGGAGGAGTTGGAAGAAGTGGGAGGCGGGCTCCCGTTCACTCTCCACCAGGGCCTGGAGCTCCTCGGCGGAGAGGGGCCCCTTCTTCTCGGCGATCTCCTTGAAGCGGGCGAAGAGGAGCTTGAGCTGCTCCTCCGAGAGGCCGCTGTAGCCCAGGTCCTCGAGGGCCTTCTTGAAGGCGGCCCGGCCCGAGTGCTTGCCGAGGACGAGGACGGCGGGCCTCCTGCCGATGAGCTCCGCGTCCATGATCTCGTAGGTGCCCCGGTGCTTCAGGACCCCGTCCTGGTGGATGCCGGACTCGTGGGCGAAGGCGTTGTCCCCCACGATGGCCTTGTTGGGGGGAACGGGCATACCGGTGTAGCGCTCCACCAGCCGGGACACCCGGTAGATCTCCCGGGTGTTGATCTGGGTATAGGCCTTGTAGAAGTCCCGGCGCACGTAGAGGGCCATGACCACCTCCTCCAAGGAGGTGTTCCCCGCCCGCTCCCCGATGCCGTTTACCGTGCACTCCACCTGCCCGGCCCCGTTCAGGATTCCCGCCAGGGCGTTGGCCGTGGCCAGGCCCAGATCGTCGTGGGTGTGGGTGGAGATAATGACCTCCCGGCCCCGCACCACCTCGTCCCGGATCCTGCGGATCAGGGCCCCGTACTCCTCGGGGGTGCCGTAGCCCGTGGTGTCGGGGATGTTGATGGTGGTGGCCCCGGCCTCAACGGCCACCTCGTAGAGGCGCTTCACGAAGTCCCAGTCCGCCCGCATCACGTCCTGGGCGGAAAACTCCACGTCGTCCACGTATTTCCTGGCGTAGCGCACCATCTCGTCCGCCATGGCCAGGACCTCCTCCTCCGTCTTCCTCAGCATGTGCTCCAGGTGGATCCTGGAGGCGGAGGTGAAGACGTGGATCCGGGGCTTCTCCGCCCTCTCCAGGGCCTTGGCCGCCTGGTCAATGTCCAGGGTGTGGGTGCGGGCCAAAGCGGCGATGATGGGCCCCCTTACCTCGGTAGCGATGCGCCTCACCGCCTCAAACTCCATGGGCCCCGATACGGGAAAGCCCGCCTCAATGATGTCCACGTTGAGCCGGGCCAGGGCGTGGGCGATCTCCAGCTTCTGGTCCAAGGAGAGCGCCACTCCGGGGCTCTGCTCGCCGTCCCTGAGCGTGGTGTCAAAAATCCGGATCTGCCTTTCCATGCCAATCCTCCCGCAAAAGCCCGTACACGTACACGTCTTCCCTCTGCCCGTTCTTCAGAACATACCCCCGCAAAAGCCCCTCCCGCAAGAGTCCCGCCTTCTCCAGCACCCGGGCCGAAGCCGGGTTGCGAACAAAGCACGTGGCCTCTATTCGCTCCAAACCCAAGGTCCGGAAACCGTAGGCCACCAAGGCCCGGACCGCCTCCGTGGCGTACTCCTGGCCCCAGTAAGGCACCCCCACCCAGTACCCCAGGACCCCCCGCCTGTGGGCCCGCTCCACGCTCAGGCCCACCACTCCTACCGGGATATCCCCGCGCCAGAGGCCGAAGTTGTACTCCCACCCCTCGGAAAAGCCCCGGGCAGACTCCCGGATGAAGGCCTCCGCCAAGCCCTCAGGGTACGGGTGGGGAACGGCAAGAAGGGTGTCCGCCACCCGTTCATCCCCCGCCAAGGCCGCCACCCAGGAGGCATCGGGGAGGGTGAGAGGCCTTAAACGCAGGCGAAGGGTCTGGATCACCCTAGCCCACCTCCCCCAGCACCCGGGCCTTCAGGAAGGGCATCATGGCCCGAAGCCTTGCGCCCACCTCCTCAATGGGGTGGGCCTTCCAGCGCCTGCGGCCCGCCTCCAAAACGGGCTGGCCCGCCTGGTTTTCCAGCATCCACTCCCGGGCGAACTCCCCGGTCTGGATCTGGCGCAGGATCTCCCGCATGCGCTTTTTGGTCTCCTCCACGGGCACGCTCAGGTCTCCCCGGGTGTAGTCCCCGTACTCGGCGGTGTTGGAGATGGAGTAGCGCATGCCGGCAAGCCCCGCCTCGTAGATGAGGTCCACGATCAGCTTCACCTCGTGGACCGTCTCAAAGTAGGCCATCTCCGGGGGGTAGCCCGCCTCCACCAGGGTCTCAAACCCCGCCTGGATGAGCCGGGTGAGCCCCCCGCAGAGGACGGCCTGCTCCCCGAAGAGATCCGTCTCCGTCTCGTCCTTGAAGGTGGTGGGGATGACCCCAGCCCGGGCCGCGCCGATGGCCTTGGCGTAGGCGAGGGCGGTGGGGAAGGCGGCGCCCGAGGCGTCCTGGTGCACGGCCACCAAGGCGGGCACCCCGCTTCCCTTCAGGTACTCCGAGCGCACCAGGTGGCCTGGGCCCTTGGGGGCCACCATGAAGACGTCCAGGTCCCGCCTGGGCCGGATCTGGCCGAAGTGGATGTTGAAGCCGTGGGCGAAGGCCAAGGCCCCACCTTCCTTGAGATTGGGTTCAATCTCCTGGCGGTAGACGGCGGCCTGGAGCTCGTCGGGGAGGAGGAGCATGACGATGTCCGCCTCCGCCACGGCCTCCCGGGTGGGGAGGACCCGAAGCCCCGCCCCTTCCGCCTTGGCCCAGCTCTTGGAGCCGGGGCGGAGGCCCACCCTGACGTCCATCCCCGAGTCCTTGAGGTTCAGGGCGTGGGCGTGCCCCTGGGAGCCAAAGCCCAGGACCGCCACCTTCTTGCCGGCAAGGAAACCCAGGTCCGCATCGTGCTCGTAGTAGATCTTCATACCGCCTCCCGTTTCTCCCTGACCTTCAGGACCCTCTCGCCCCGGCTCATGGCCACGGCGCCGGTGCGCATGACCTCGAGGATCCCGTAAGGCCTCAGGGCCTCAATGAAGGAGTCTATCTTCTTGGAGTCGCCCGTGAGCTCCAGGATCAGGCTCTTCTGGGCCACGTCCACCACCCGGGCCCGGAAGGCCTCCTGGATGTCCTTCACCGCCAGGCGCTCCTCCACCCCCGCCACGTGGACCTTGACCAGGCAAAGCTCCCGCTCCACGTGGGGCTCGGTGTGGTCCGTGACCTTCAGGACCTCAATGAGCCGGTTGAGCTGCTTCTCCACCTGCTCCAGGGTGCGGTCGTCCCCAAAGACCACCAGGCTGATGCGGGAAAGCCCCGGCTGGTGGGTGGTGCCCACCGCCAGGCTCTCCAGGTTGAAGCCCCTGCGGGCGAAAAGGCTGGTGATGCGGTTCAGCACCCGGGGGTGGTCCTGCACCAGAACGGAGATAACGTGCCTCACGCCCCCACCTCCTCCTTCTCCTCGGGGTGCTCCAGAATCATGTCCTCCGCCGCCCCTCCCGCCGGGATCATGGGGAAGACCCCTTCCTCCTGGTAGACCTTGAACTCCGCCACCACCGGGCCATCGGCGTTTAAGACCGCCTCCACGCCCCGCCTCAGGTCCTCCTTGCGCTCCACCCGCACCCCCTTGATGCCGTAGGCCTCCGCCAGCTTGGCGAAGTCGGGGTTGGAGTCGGCCAGGTAGACCTCGGAGTAGCGCCTGGCGTGAAAGAGGTCCTGCCACTGGCGCACCATGCCCAGGTAGCCGTTGTTCAGGATCACCACCTTGACGGGAAGCTGGTACTTCACCACCGTGGCCAGCTCCTGCAGGGTCATCTGGAAGGAGCCGTCCCCGTCAAAGTCTATGACCAGCGCCTCGGGCCTGGCGATCTGGGCCCCGATGGCGAAGGGTAGGCCCACCCCCATGGTGCCGAGGCCGCCGGAGGTGAGAAAGCTCCGGGGGCGGGTCACGGTAAAGTACTGAGCGGCGAACATCTGGTGCTGCCCCACCCCGGTGGTGACGATGGCGTTGCCCCCCGTGGCCTCGTGGAAGGCGCGGATGACCTCGGGGGCCTGGAGGTGGGGCTTGGGCTTCCACCTGAGGGGATAGCGGGTGCGCCACTCCTCCAGCTCCCGCCACCAGGAGGCGAGCCTCAGGGCCTTGGCCCCCCGGAGCATCTCCTTGAGGATGATCCTGGAGTCCCCCACGATAGGGATGTGGGTGCGCACCACCTTGCCGATCTCCGCCGGGTCAATGTCCACGTGGATGATGGTGTGGGCGTGGGGGGCGAAGCGGGACACCTTGCCCGTCACCCGGTCGTCAAAGCGAAGGCCGATGGCCAGGATCACGTCGGCGTGGTGGATGGCCCGGTTGGCGGCCACGGTGCCGTGCATCCCCGGCATACCCAGCCACAGGGGGTGGTTTCCCGGGAAGGCCCCCAGGCCCATCAGGGTGGTGATCACGGGCAGCCCCGTCTTCTCGGCGAAGGCCAGGAGCTCGGCGTGGGCGTGCTGCGCCCCACCCCCCACCATGAGAACGGGGCGCTCCGCCTTCTCCAGGGCGTCCAGGGCCCGCTCTATCTGCCTGGGGTGGCCCTTCAGGGTGGGCTTGTAGCCGGGGAGGTCCAGCTCCCCGTCAAACTCCCCGCTGAACTCGGCAAGCTGCACGTCCTTGGGAACGTCTATGAGCACGGGGCCAGGGCGACCGGTGGCAGCGATGTGGAAGGCCTCCTTGACGATGCGGGGGATGTCGTTCACGTCCTGGACCAGGTAGTTGTGCTTGGTGATGGGCATGGTGACCCCGGTCACGTCCGCCTCCTGGAAGGCGTCGGTGCCGATTAGGGCCCGGGGCACGTTGCCGGTGATGGCCACCACCGGGGTGGAATCCATCATGGCGTCCGCCAGGCCCGTCACCAGGTTTAAGGCCCCGGGGCCCGAGGTGGCCATGACCACCCCCACCTTACCCAGGACCCGGGCATAGGCGGTGGCGGCGTGGACTCCGCCTTGCTCGTGGCGCACCAGAATGTGGCGGATCTTGCTGTCGTAGAGGGCATCGTAGGTGGGCATGATGGCCCCGCCCGGGTGGCCGAAGATGACCTCCACCCCTTCCCGTTCCAGCGCCTTTAAGAGTGCCTCGGCTCCCTTCATCTCCCCCTCCTAAAGCCAAACCCCCCGGGTTCTCCGGGGGGTCTACGGATGCGCCTTGAAGCGCTACACCCTACCCCCCGCTGGCCCTACGATTAGGACCAGGGCTAGGGATAGGGCGAGGACAGAGCGCATCTTGGCCCTAATGGTAGCCCGGCTTGGGAAGGGTGTCAAGGCCAAGCCGCTGGGCAATGGCCCTGAGGGCCCTTTCCGCCTCTTCCCGGCCGTTCTCAATGAAGACCGAGCGGGTGTCGGGGCCGTAGGCGCAGGAGCCGATGGCGAAAAGCCCGGGGATGGAGGTCTCTCCTTCCGGGGAAAGGCGGGGCCTCTCCCCCTCGTAGGCCACCCCCGCCGCCTTGAGGAGGTGGTCCTCCGCCCGGTAGCCAATCTGGACCAGGACGAAGTCCGCCTCCAGGAACACCCTCCCCTCGGGGCGCAGGACCCATAACCCCTCGGGAACGATGGCCTCCACCCGGGCCTCCATCACCGCCTGGATGCTCCCCTCCTTGAGCCGGTTCTCAAAGTCGGGGAGGAGCCAGTACTTGACGCTGGGCCGCACCCAGGTGCCCCGGTGGACCAAAATGACCCTTGCCCCGCCCCGGTAGAGGTCCAAGGCGGCCTCCACGGCGGAGTTGCTCCCCCCCACCACGGCCACCCTCCGGCCGAAGAAGGGGGCCGCCTCCTCGTAGCGGTGCAGGACGTGGGGGAGCTCCTCCCCGGGAACTCCCAGGCGGTTGGGGCGGTCAAAGTAGCCCGTGGCCACCGCCACGAACCGGGCGGCGAAGGCTTTCTCCTCGCCCTTGAGGAGGTCCTTGGCCCGCACCCGAAACCCCCCCTCCTTCCCCTCCACCGCCCGGGCCTCGGTGTAGGTGAGGACCCTAAGCCCCTCCCTTTCCGCCACCCGCTGGTAGTAGAGCAGGGCCTCTTTGCGGGTGGATTTGGGGCCGTGGGCCACCAGGGGGTGGCCCCCGATCTCCAGGTTCTTGGCCTCGGAGAAGAAGACCAGGTCCCGGGGGAAACGGTAGATGGTGTGGGCCACCGTGCCCTTTTCCAGAACTAGATGGGAAAGCCCCAGGCGCTTGGCAAAGAGGGCGGCCGCAAGCCCCACGGGCCCCGCCCCCACCACCAGGAGATCCACCATGTCCAAAAGTTTACGGGAACGGGTAGACTCCGCCTTGTGGAGTGGCTCACCAACCCCGAGATCTGGCTGGCCTTCCTCACCCTGACGGTCCTCGAGGTGGTCCTGGGCGTGGACAACGTGATCTTCATCAGCATCCTGGCCTCCAAGCTCCCCAAGGAGGAGCAGGAGCGGGCCCGGGTCATAGGCATCTCCCTGGCCGCGGTGACCCGGATCCTCTTCCTCCTTTCCATCGCCTGGATTCTGGCGCTGAAGAAACCCCTCTTCACCCTCCTGGGCCAGGAGGTGACGGGCAAGGACCTGGTCCTCATCGCCGGGGGGCTTTTCCTCCTCTACAAGTCCGTCAAGGAGATCCACGAGAAGCTGGAGGGGGAGCCGGGCCACGCCGTGCGGCGGGTGGCCCCGAGCTTCGCTAGCGTCATCACCCAGGTCTTGATTTTGGACATCGTCTTCTCCATTGACTCGGTGATCACCGCCGTGGGCCTCACCCCCCATGTGCCGGTGATGGTGGCGGCCATCCTCACCTCGGTGGCGGTGATGCTCCTGGCCTCCAGGAGCATCTACACCTTCGTCAACCGCCACCCCACGGTGAAGATGCTGGCCCTTAGCTTCCTCCTCCTCATCGGCTTCACCCTGGTGGTGGAGGGCACGGGGATATACATTCCCAAGGGGTACATCTACTTCGCCATGGGCTTCGCCGTCTTCGTGGAGTGGCTGAACCTCAGGGCGGGGCTCAGGGCCAGGCCGGTGAAGCTCCGCGACCCCTACGAGGAGGAGGCGTAAAATCGGGTTTGGAGGTGGCTTATGGAATACCGGATAGAGCGGGACACCATGGGAGAGGTCAAGGTGCCGGCGGACCGCTACTGGGGGGCCCAGACCCAGCGCTCCCTGGAGCACTTCCGGATCGGGGCCTGGCGCTTCCGCATGCCCCTCGAGGTCATCCGCGCCTACGGGATGCTGAAGAAGGCGGCCGCCAGAGCCAACCTGGAGCTGGGGGAGCTCCCCGAGGAGATCGCCAGGGCCATCGTCCAGGCGGCGGAGGAGGTCATCGCCGGCAAGCTGGACGACCACTTCCCCCTGGTGGTCTTCCAGACAGGCTCCGGGACCCAGACCAACATGAACGTGAACGAGGTCCTCGCCAACCGGGCCTCGGAGATCCTGGGCAAGCCCCTGGGGAGCAAGCACGTCCACCCCAACGACCACGTGAACCGGGGCCAGAGCTCCAACGACACCTTCCCCACCGCCATGTACGTGGCCACCGCCTTAGCCCTTCACCAGCACCTCTACCCGGCGGTGGAGAGCCTCATCGCCACCCTCGAGGAGAAGGCCCGGGCCTTTGACGGCATCGTCAAGGTGGGCCGCACCCACCTCATGGACGCCGTCCCCATCACCCTGGGCCAGGAGGTGGGGAGCTGGGCCGCCCAGCTCAAGAACACCCTGGCCATGGTCAAGGAAGCGGAAAAGGGCCTCTACAACTTGGCCATTGGCGGCACCGCCGTGGGCACGGGCCTCAACGCCCACCCCCGCTTCGGGGAGCTGGTGGCCCGGTATCTGGCGGAGGAGACCGGCCTCCCCTTCCGGGTGGCGGAGAACCGCTTCGCCGCCCTGGCCGCCCACGACGAGCTGGTCCAGGTGATGGGGGCCATCCGCACCCTGGCCGGGGCCCTGATGAAGATCGGCAACGACATCCGCTGGCTGGCCTCCGGGCCCTATGCGGGCCTCGGGGAGATCTTCATCCCCGCCAACGAGCCCGGGAGCTCCATCATGCCGGGCAAGGTGAACCCCACCCAGGTGGAGGCCCTGACCATGGTGGTGGTGCGGGTCTATGGCAACGACCAGACCGTGGCCTTCGCCGGGAGCCAGGGCAACTTCCAGCTCAACGTCTACAAGCCGGTCATGGTGGACGCCGCTTTGGAGTCCATCAAGCTTCTGGGCGACGCCGTGACCTCCTTCAACGAGCACCTGGCCCAGGGGATTGAGCCCAACCTGGAGCGCATAGAGGAGCACCTCAACAAGAACCCCATGCTGGCCACCGCCCTCAACCAGGCCATCGGCTACGACAAGGCGGCGGAGATCGTCAAGAAGGCCATCAAGGAGAAGAAGTCCCTGAAGCAGGCGGCCCTGGAGCTGGGCTACCTCAGCGAGGAGGCGTTTGACCGGATCGTGGTGCCCATGCGGCTGGCCAAGCCCCACGAGGGGGCCTAAACGTGAGAGCCGCCACGGCCTAAGGGATAAGGCTCCTTATAGTGGGAGGCGGAGGTGCAGTATGCCGTACCCGTTCAAGCTACCCGAGCTAGGCTACCCCTACGAGGCCCTCGAGCCCCACATTGACGCCAGGACCATGGAGATCCACCACCAGAAGCACCACGGGGCCTACGTCACCAACCTGAACGCCGCCCTGGAGAAACACCCCTACCTGCAGGGGGTGGAGGTGGAAACCCTCCTCCGGCACCTCGCCGCCCTCCCCGCCGACATCCAGACCGCCGTGCGCAACAACGGGGGCGGGCACCTGAACCACAGCCTCTTCTGGAAGCTCCTCACCCCCGGTGGGGCCCAGGAGCCCGTGGGGGAGCTGAAGAAGGCCATTGACGAGCAGTTTGGCGGCTTCGCCGCCCTCAAGGAGAAGCTCACCCAGGCGGCCATGGGCCGCTTCGGCTCCGGCTGGGCCTGGCTGGTCAAGGACCCCTTCGGCAAGCTCCACGTGCTCTCCACCGCCAACCAGGACAACCCGGTGATGGAGGGCTTCGCCCCCATCGTGGGCATTGACGTCTGGGAGCACGCCTACTACCTCAAGTACCAGAACCGCCGGGCGGACTACCTGCAGGCCATCTGGAACGTCCTCAACTGGGACGTGGCCGAGGAGATCTACAAGGGCGCCTGAAGGTTGAGAACGCGGCTGACGGCCCCTTCCAGGGCCGTCAGCGCTTCTTTTACCCGCCAGGCTCCCCTGTCCCGCACCCCGGCGGGGTTGGAGACGGCCCTGAGCTCCGCCCCCCTTAGCCCCAAGGCCAGGCAGGCCCGGGCGAAGGCCGCCCCCTCCATGCTCTCCACCTGGGCCCCCCATCTCTGGGCCAGGGCCCATGCCTCCTCGGGGCTTTCCGAGACCAGGTCCTGGGTGAGGCCGGTGACCACTCTAAGGCCCAAGGCCTCGGCCAAGGAAGCGGTGAGGCCAGGGTCCAGGGGAAAGCGGTTGTAGTAGCGCTTCTCCCCCTTCCGGAGGGCGGGAAAGCCCAGGGCCTCCAGGCCTTCCCTAAGGCCCAGGTCCGCCTCCACCTCCTCCCCGATGAGGACCGCCTGGCCCAAGGCGAGCCCCGAGCCCGGGTAGGCCCCGGCGATGCCGAAGAGGAGGGCCCTCTCCACCGGGTGCCCCAGGGCGTAGGCGGTGAGGGCCATGGCGGCGTTCACTTTGCCCACCCCCGTTTCCAGGTAGACGAAGTCCTCACCCTTAAGCCCTTTCCAGACGAGAAAGGTGAAGGGATCCCCCCGGAGGAAGGGGGCCTCGAGGCGGGTGGGGGAAAGGAGGAGCCACACTACTCCACCACCCTGAAGCCCAAAGCCTCGGCCCGCTCCACGAAGAACTGGATGTTCTCCGACTTCACCTCGCCCCCCAGGCTCTTCCGCTCAAAGGCCCCTTCCGCCGCCAGGATCATGGTCTCCGCCAGGCAGGCGGGCACCTGGTCCGGGGCCCCGAAGTGCAGGTCCAAGGTGGCCCGGGCCTGCCCGGGGAGGCGCACCACCCCGCCGGGGATCACCCGCACCCCCGGTACCTCCCGCACGCTCTCGTGCACGTCCGGGGGGACGCCCTCGTCGTAGATCCAGGCCCCGGGCTTCACGTGCTCCGGGTAGATGACGGGGTTGGGATCGCTGGTGGCGGTGAAGACCAGGTCCGCCTCCTTGATGGCGGCCACCTCCGTGGTCACCACCATCTCCGGGGCTTCCCCCTTTTTCTCCAGGTTCCTCCTCAAGGTCTCCGCCGCCCGGCGAAGCCTTTCCAGGTCCCGGCCCACCAGGATGAGCTTTCCCACGTAAGGGGCGATCTGCCGGGCGATGCCGAAGGCCACCACCCCGTTCGCCCCCACCACGGCGGCGGTGGTCTCCTTGAGGCTCCTAGAGCTTTGGGCGAAGTGGGCGAGGATATTGGGAATGGCCGCCCTCACCGTGCCCGCGGTGTAGGCCCCCCCGTTGGTCACCTCAATCCCCGGCACGGTCTCCTGGACCTTGAGGCCCTTCTCCCCCACCACGCTCCAGAAGGCCCCCAGGCCCACCACCGTGGCCCCGAGCTCCTTGGCGAGCCTCGCCCCCTGGATGGCCCGCCTCACCGCCAGGTCGGGCTTCCCCTTGATCTGGTGGGGCAGGAGGGGGGCGGAGATGAGGTGGCAGCGGATCTCCCGCCCGTCCGCGGTCCTCACCCCCCGCACCTCCCCCACCTTCATGGGGCGGAAAAGCTCCGCCAGGCGCTCTATCCAGGCCTGCCTGAGAAGGCCGAGGCGGACGAAGGGCCTGAGCCAGCGGAAGCGGGGGCTCTGCCAAAAGTCCTCCACGGTGAGGGGGTGGATGAGGAAGGCGCAGACCACCTGGTTTTCCGAGGGCAGGGGCAGGGGCTCGCCCAGCTTGGGCTCGGTGCCCTCGAGGATCCGCCCCAGGTTCTCCTTGTAGCGCCAAAGGGCAAGGAGGAAGAGCAAGAGGCCAAGAAGCTTCGCGCCCAGGGAAAAACCCCCAAAGAGGAGAACCGAAAGAAGCCCCAGGGGCAGGGCCAAGGAGGCCAAGGAGGCGTAGCCGGTGAGGGCGTAGAGGGTAAGGGCCAGGGCCACGGGTGCCATCCCTAGGGCCGGGGAGAGAGGGAGACCCGCCAAAACCCCAAGGAGCACCCCCGCCCCCTTGGCCCTAAGGGGCCAGGGGTCCCGGAAGAAGAGGGGGTAAAGGTGGCCCAGGTAAGCGGCCACCCCCAAGGCCAGAAGTTCCTCTAGGCCCAGGCCCAAGGCCCGCCCCAAGAGGAGGGGCAGGTAGCCCTTGAGGAAGTCCAGGAGGAAGGAAAGGAGGAGCATCCCCAGGCCCAGGCGCCTCAGGGCGCTCTCCAGGCCCAGGGTGTAGGGGCTTGCTGTACGCGGGTCCACCCCGCGCCTTTGGGTCAGCCAGTACCCCAGGGGCAGGGCCCCCATTAGGTAGGCCAGGGGAAGGAGAAGCACGGTCATCGCAGGTAGTTTAGCCCCACCACCACCCCGCCGGTGAGGAAAAGGGTGAGGAAGCCGGCGGCCACCACCCCGAAGGAGATGGCCAGAAGGGCGTAGCGCCGCCTGAGGCCCAGGACCACCGCCAGCACGCTCCCGCTCCAGGCCCCGGTGCCGGGAAGGGGCACGGCCACGAAGAGGAAGAGGCCCAAAGCCCCCAGGCGCTGGACCTGTTCCTCTCCCTTGAGGCGGACCCGGGCCTCGAGGGCCTCCCAGGCCCTGAGGAGGAGGGGTAGCCGGGTGGCGAGGGCGATAACCCAGGGGAGGAGGACCAGGGCCACCGGGGCCACCAGGAGGTTGCCCAAGAGGGCCAGGAGGAAGGCTTCCCAGGGGGAAAGGCCTAGGGCCACCCCCAAGGGGATGGCCCCCCTGAGCTCCACCACGGGCAGGGCGGCCACCAGAAGGACGTAGAACTCGGGCGTCATCTTCATAGAAAGGGCGCCGGAGCCTAAAGCCCGGCGCCCATCTCTCCCTGCTTAGGCCCGGGCAGCCTTGGCCTTCTCCACCAGCTCGGCGAAAGCCTGGGGCTCCCTCACCGCCAGGTCGGCCAGGACCTTGCGGTCCAGCTCAATACCCGCCTTTTTCAGCCCGTTCATGAAGCTGGAGTAGTTGAGGCCGTGCTGGCGGCAGGCGGCGTTGATGCGCACGATCCAGAGCTTGCGGAACTCCCGCTTTTTTGCTTTGCGGTCGCGGTAGGCGTAGTTCCCGGCGGCGAAGAGGGTTTCCCGGGCCTTGCGCACGCTCTTGGAGCGGAGGCCCCAGTACCCCTTGGCCAGCTTGAGGATCTTCTTGTGCTTGCGGCGACGGACGACACCGGTCTTGGCGCGCGGCATCCCCTACCCCCTCACTCGTAAGGGAGGAGGAGCTTGATGCGCTCCGCCTCCGGCTTGGCCAGGGCGAACTTCCGCCCCTTCTGGCGGATGGTCTTCCCCGACTTGTGCCAGTTCAGGTGCCTTTTGCCCGGTTTCATGGCCACCACCTTGCCCGAAGCGGTCACCTTTACCCGCTTCTTGGCGCCCTTGTGGGTCTTCATCTTTCCCATATTGGCCCTCCGCTTGGGAAGCGCCCCCTTGGGGGTCTTTGGAGCTCCCCAAAGCCTTCACACTATACCAGAGGCCTGGAAAAAGGTCTAGGCGGACACCTTGGCCGGGGCCAGGAGCATGTTCATGTCCCGGCCCAGAAGCTCCGGCTTCATCTCCACCACGGCCATCCCCTTGAGGTCCTCGGCCACCCGGTCCAGAAGGCGCTGGCCCAGCTCGGGGTGGCTCATCTCCCTCCCCCGGAACATGATGGTGACCTTGACCTTGTGCCCTTCCTCCAGGAAGCGCTTGATATGGTTCAGCTTGGTCTGATAGTCGTGGTCGTCTATCTTGACCCGGAACTTGATGGACTTGACCTCGGTGCGCTTGGCCTTCTTCCGGGCCTCCTTCTCCGCCACCTGCTGCTCGTAGCGCCACTTGGAGTAGTTCATGATGCGGGCCACGGGGGGGTCCGCGGTGGCGCCCACCAGAACCAGGTCCAGGTCCTGCTCCCGGGCCAGGCGCAAGGCCTCCCGGGTGTCCATGATGCCCAGCTGCTGCCCGTCGGCGCCGATGACCCTCACCTGTTTGACGCGGATGCGTTCGTTGGTCAGGTACTCCTTTATCTACATCACCTCCCAGCCCGCAAAAGCTCTTTCGGTTTCGCGGGCTAAGGGGAGTCTAGCAGGAAACGCCCCTCGGCTACAATGGGGGCATGGTTCAGGTGGAAAAAGGCCGCGTGGCCACGCTGTTTTTGAACGACCCCGAAAGGCGTAACCCCCTCTCCCCGAGGATGGTGGAGGGGCTTCTCTCCGCCCTAGATGACCTCGAGGCGGACCCCCTGGTGCGGGCCGTGGTCCTAACGGGCAAGGGCCAGGCCTTCAGCGCCGGGGCAGACCTGGCCTTTTTGGAAAAGGTGACCGAGCTGGGGGCGGAGGAGAACTACCGCCACTCCCTTTCCCTCATGGAGCTATTCCACCGCCTCTACACCTTTCCCAAGCCCACGGTGGCCGCGGTGAACGGTCCTGCGGTGGCGGGGGGAGCGGGGCTCGCCCTGGCCTCTGATCTGGTGGTGATGGACGAGGAGGCCAAAATCGGCTTCACCGAGGTCAGGATCGGCTTCGTGGCCGCTTTGGTCTCCGTCCTCCTCGCCCGGGCCGTGGGGGAGAAGGCGGCCAAGGACCTCCTCCTCACGGGAAGGCTCGTGGGGGCGGAGGAGGCCAAGGCCTTGGGGCTGGTGAACCGCACCGCCCCCAAGGGGGAGGCCCTAAAGGTGGCCCAGGCCCTGGCGGGGGAGGTGGCGGAGAACGCCCCCACCTCCTTGCGCCTCACCAAGGAACTCCTCGCCGCCTTTCCCGGGATGGGCCTCGAGGAGAGCTTCCGCCTGGCGGCCCTGGCCAACGCCTGGGTGCGGGAGACGGGGGACCTCAAGGAGGGAATCCGGGCCTTCTTTGAGAAGCGCAAACCCCGCTTCTGACACCCCAAACCCCCTCCCTCGCGCCACGGGGGGCCAGGGAGTAGACTTGCCTCATGGGCCTCGTTCCCGAATGCTTCATCACCGAGATCGTGGCAAAGGACCTGCGGGAGGGCAAGTACGAAAAGCTCAAGACCCGCTTCCCCCCCGAGCCCAACGGCTACCTCCACATCGGCCACGCCCGGAGCATCGTCCTCAACTTCGGCCTGGCCCAGGACTTCGGCGGGACGTGCTACCTCCGCTACGACGACACCAACCCAGAAACGGAAAAGGAAGAGTATGCCCGCGCCATAGAGGAGGACGTGCGCTGGCTGGGCTTCACCCCGGACCAGGTCCTCTACAGCTCGGACTACTTTGACCGAATGTACCAGTGCGCCCTGGTCCTCATAGAGGAGGGCAAGGCCTACGTGGACGACCTGTCCGAGGAGGAGATGAGCGTCTTGAGGGCCGAGGGGAAGCCGAGCCCCTACCGGGAAAGGAGCGTGGAGGAGAACCTGGAGCTCTTTCAGCGCATGGCCCAAGGGGAGTTCCCCACGGGAAGCCGGGTCCTAAGGGCCAAGATTGACCCCACCCACCCCAACTTCAAGCTCCGGGACCCCGTCCTCTACCGCATCGTCCACGCCCCCCACTACCACGTGGGGGACCGCTGGGTGGTCTACCCCATGTATGACTACGCCCACCCCCTGGAGGACTTCATAGAGGGCATCACCCACTCCCTCTGCACCCTGGAGTTTGAGAACAACCGGGCCATCTACGACTGGGTCATTGAAAACGTCAAGGGGAAGTGCGGCTTTCCCCTCTCCCCCAGGCCCCACCAGTACGAGTTCGCCCGCCTGGACCTAAGCCACACCGTCCTCTCCAAAAGGAAGCTCATCCGGCTGGTGGAAGGAGGGTACGTCTCCGGCTGGGACGACCCCCGGCTTCCCACCCTGAGGGCCTTAAGAAGGCGGGGGGTGAGGCCCGAGGCCATCGTGGAGTTCGTGCGCAAAACGGGGATCTCCCGCAACGAGGCCCGCATAGAGATGGACCTCTTTGAGGAGGTGGTGCGGGACGACCTGAACCCCATCGCTCCCCGGGTCCTCGGCGTGGTGGACCCCTTGAAGGTGGTCCTCACCAACTACGGGGGGGAGGAGTGGATAGAGGCGCCCTACTGGCCCCGGGACATCCCCAAGGAGGGAAGCCGCCCCCTCCCCTTTTCCGGGGAGATCTACATAGAGCGCGCGGACTTCAGCCTCAACCCCCCCAAGGGCTGGAAGCGCCTCGCCCCCGGGCAGCGGGTGCGCCTGAGGCACGCCTACGTGATTGAACTTGAGGACGTGGTGGAGGAAAAGGGAGAGGTGAGGCTCCTCAAGGCCCGGGTCGTCCCCGGGACCCTGGGGGCCAACCCCGAGGACGGGGTCAGGCCCAAGGGGGTGATCCACTGGGTCTCCGCCCACCACGCCCTGCCCGCGGAGTTCCGCCTCTATGGCCGCCTCTTCCTCACGGAAGACCCCGAGGAGGGGGGGGAGTTCCTCAAGAACCTGAACCCCAAGGCCCTCGAGGTCAGGCGGGGCTTCATAGAACCCAGCGTGGCCCAAGACCCCAAGGACACCCGCTACCAGCTGGAGCGCCTGGGCTACTTCTGGCAGGACCCCGTGGACTCCAGGCCCGGAGCCCTGGTCCTGAACCGCATCGTCCCCCTCAAGGAGGGCTTCAAGGCGGGCTAAGTGGCCGCCCATTGCTTTTCCAGAAAGCTTTCTCTGAGCTTCAGCGCTTTTTTGGGGCCCCCGCCGTGGCAAGGGTCACGGCGGGGTACTTAAAGCCCCAGGCTCACCCCCAGGGCCGCCCCCAGGCCGAGGCCCTGCTGGGGGACCAGGTAGTAAACGGGGTGGAGCTCCAGGTAAACCCCCAGGAGGGGAAGGGGCAGGTTGAGCCAGGTGCCCAAGACCCCCCGCACCCCCGCCTGCCCCGCCCCGTCCTGGGGCAGGGAGAGGGCCCTCCCCGTGCCGTAAAAGCCCCCCAGGCCCAGGTAGAGGTCGGTGAGGGGGACCTTGAGGAGGAGGTCCACGCCTCCGCCCACGGCCTCGAGGCCCACCCCCCCGTAGACCCGCCCGTCCACCAGCAGGGGCACCAGGGGAAAGCGAAGCCCCCCCTGGAGGCCAAAGGGGCTACCTGCGCTCACCTCGGCCCGTTGCGCCAGGGCCACGCCGAGAACCAGAATCAAAGGGAAAAACTTACGCACGCCGCACCTCCTCTAAAAGGTCCTGCACCTGCAGCAGGCGGGCCTGGTGCACCCCCGGCTGGTAGTCCACCAGGACCGCCTCCACCTTGAGCATACCCAAGGCCCGGAGGAAGGCCTCCTTGAGGGCCCGGCTCTCCAAGGCGCTCACCCGCATGCCGAGCTCAGGGTGGAGGGCCAAGAACCTCTCCGCAAGCTCCCTTTTGCTCCACACCCCGGAAAGCCTCTTCCCCAAAGCCTCCATCACCAGGTGCTCCCCGGGCTCCCCTTCCAGCACGTACCAAACCCCAGACAGATCCGCCTCCACGGGAGGATAATACCCCCGTGCGCCTGGACCGCTACCTGGTGGAAAGGGGCCTGGTGGAAAGCCGGGAGAAGGCCAAGCGCCTCATAGAGGAGGGACTGGTCAAGGTCTCCGGCAAGGTGGTGCGGAAGCCCGCCCACCCCGTGCCCGAGGGAGCGGAGGTGACGCTCCTTTCGGAGGAGCGCTACGTGGGCCGGGGAGCCTACAAGCTCCTGGGGGCCCTGAAGGCCTTCCCCGTGGCGGTGGCGGGGAAGGTGGCCGCCGACCTGGGGGCGGGCACCGGGGGCTTCACCCAGGTCCTTTTGGAAGAGGGGGCCAGGAGGGTTTACGCGGTGGACGTGGGCAGGGGCCAGCTCCACCCCACCCTGCGCCAGGACCCCAGGGTGGTGGCCCTGGAGGAAGAGGACGCCCGCACCGTGGAACTCCCAGAGAGGGTGGACCTCCTCATCATGGACCTGGCCTTCATCTCCGCCACCCAGGTCCTCCCCCGGGTACGGGAGCTCCTCAAGGAGGGGGGGGAGGCCCTGGTCCTGGTGAAGCCCCAGTACGAGCTCTGGCCCGGGGCCCACCGGGGGGTGGTGCGGGAGGAGGCCCTGAGGCGGGAGGCCCTAAGGCGGGTGAGGGCGAAGGCGGAGGCGCTGGGCTTTGGGGTCCTGGGGGAGGCGGAAAGCCCCCTCCCGGGCAAGGAGGGGAACCGGGAGTACTGGCTCTGGCTCAAGGCCCCTTGAGCCATTCCTCGGCGATCTGGACGGCGTTGAGAGCGGCCCCCTTCAGGAGCTGGTCCCCCACCACGAAGAAGTCCAGGCCGTTCTCAAAGGCCAGGCTCTTCCGGATCCGCCCCACCTCCACATCCCACTTGCCGCTGGCGGTGAGGGGCATGGGGTAGCGCCTCTTTTCGGGCTCGTCCACCACCTCCACCCCGGGGGCCTCCTTCAGCACCTCCCGGGCCGCCTCCGGGGTCAGGGGCTTAGCGAACTCCACGCTCACCGCCTCGGCGTGGGCGCGCAGGGTGGGAACCCGCACCGCGGTGGCGCTGATCCTGATGGTGTCGTCCCCGAAGATCTTGTGGGTCTCCCACACCACCTTCATCTCCTCGCGGGTGTAGCCGTTCTCCTGGAAGGCGTCAATCTGGGGGATGACGTTGAAGGGCAGGGGGTGGGCGAAGACCTCGGCCCGGGGAGCTTCGCCATGGAGGTGACGGTGGGTCTCGGTGAGGAGCTCCTCCATGCCCTTGGCCCCCGCCCCCGAGGCCGCCTGGTAGGTGGCCACGATGACCCTCTTGGCCTGGAAGGCTTTGTGGAGGGGCCAGAGGGCCATGGCCAGGATGGCGGTGGTGCAGTTGGGGTTGGCGATGATGCCCTGGTGGGTGAAGATCTTCTCCCGGTTCACCTCCGGGACCACCAGGGGCACCCAGGGCTCGTAGCGGAAGGCGCTGGAGTTGTCTATGACCAAGGCCCCACCCTGGGCCCAGACGGGGGCCAGAGCCTTGGAGATCGCCCCCCCGGCGCTGGCCAGGACCAGGTCCACGGGCAAGGGCCCCTCGGGAAGGGGCTCCACGGGGATCTCCTCCCCCATGAAGGGGAGGCGCACCCCCGCCGAGCGGGGGGAGGCGTAGAGCCGAAGCTCCCCCAGGGGGAAGCGGCGGGCCTCGAGGACCTTCAGGATCTCCCGCCCCACGGCCCCCGTGGCCCCCACCACGGCCACCTTTAGCTGACCCATACTTCCTCCAAGCTTACCACTTTAGCTTCTCCTTCAAAAACCCCTCCAGCTCGTCCACGTGGAGGCGGATCTGCTCCATGGTGTCCCGGTCCCGCACGGTGACCGTGTCCTTGAGCCGGGTGGTGCCGTCCTTGCTCTGGCCAATGGTGTCGTAGTCCACGGTGATGGCGAAGGGGGTGCCCACCTCGTCGTGGCGGCGGTAGGCCTTGCCGATGTTGCCCGTGTCCTCGTAGAGGACGCGCCCCAGGCCCAGGGCCTGGAGGCGGGCCTTCAGGGCCTTGGCGTACCCGGTGATCTCCGGCCGGTTCTTGGCCAGGGGGATGACGGCTGCCTTGATGGGGGCAAGCTGGGGCTTGAGCTTGAGGACGATGCGCTCTTCCCCATGGGGAAGCTCCTCGCGGGTGAAGGCCTCGGAAAGCAGGGCCAGAACCCCCCGGTCCACCCCAGCGGAGGGCTCAATGACGTAGGGCACGAACCACTTCCCCGTGTCGGGGTCGCGGTAGGCCAGGCGCTGGGTGGCGTGCTCGTTCTTGAGGACCCTGGCGGTGATGCCGAGCTCCTCCTGGTCCTTGGTGTGGCTTCCCAGGTCAAAGTCCGTGCGGTTGGCGATCCCTTCCAGCTCCTCCAGGCCGTGGGGAAAGCGGTAGAGGAGGTCCACGGTGGCCTTGGCGTAGTGGGCAAGCTCCTCGGGGGGCTGCTGGTAAGGCACCAGGTTTTCCCGGCTTAGGCCCATCTCCTGCCACCACCTGAGCCGCTCCTCCACCCAGTAGCGGTGCCAGCGCTCGTCCTCCCCCGGGCGCACGAAGTACTCAATCTCCATCTGCTCAAACTCCCGCACCCGGAAGATGAAGTTCCTGGGGGTGATCTCGTTGCGGAAGGCCTTGCCGATCTGGGCGATGCCGAAGGGGAGCTTGCGGCTCGTAGCGTCCAGGACGTTCTTGAAGTTGATGAAGATGCCCTGGGCCGTCTCCGGGCGCAGGTAGGCCAGGCCCGCTTCCTCCTCCACCGGGCCCACGTAGGTCTTGAACATCATGTTGAAGTACCGGGGCGGGGTCCAGTCCCCGGCCTCCCCCGTGGCCGGGTCCACCACCCCAGCCGCGGTCATGGCCCCCCCGGCCCGCTCGGGGAAGGTCATCATGGCCTGGACCAGGGCGTGGAGGTTCCCCTCCTCCGCCTCCATGGCCCGGTAAAGGCGCTTCAGCACCCCCTCAGGTTGCTCCTTCAGGAGGTGGTCCAGGCGGTAGCGCTTCTTGCTGATGCGGTTGTCCACCATGGGGTCGGCGAAGGTGGCCTCATGCCCCGAGTAGTGGAGGACCAGACGGTGGGTGAGGAGGCTTGTGTCCAGCCCCTCCATGTCGTCCCGCTCGTAGACGTTCCTGCGCCACCAGGCCTGCTTCAGGTTGTTCTTGAGCTCCACCCCCAAGGGGCCGTAGTCGTAGACCCCTTGCAGGCCGCCGTAGATCTCTGCGCTCTGGAAGATGAACCCTCGCCGCTTGCAAAGCGCCACCAGTTCGTCCAAGGTGCTGGCCGGCATGCCCTTCCCTCCTTGGGGCCCTAGGGCCCGATAGGAGGCATCTTACTAAAGGCCAAGGTAAGCGAAGGCGCAAACCCCCGGGAAGGAGGCCTTTACGCTAGAATGTGGGTAGAGGGGAGCATGAACAGGTACGACGATCGCGCCAGGCTGGTCTTTCACTACGCAAGGGAGGAGGGGAGCCGCTTAGGCCACTCCATGATCGGCCCAGAGCACCTCCTCCTGGGCCTGATGCGCGAGGGGGGCACGGCGGCCCGCATCCTCCAGGAGTACGGGGCGAGCCTCGAGGCCATGCGCCGCATGGTGGAGGAGCTGGTGGGCCGCGGCGAGGGGAGCCGCACCGGGGAACCCCCCGCCATCACGCCCCGGGCGAGGCGGGTCATGGAGCTGGCCAGCGCCGAGGCCCGCAACATGGGGGCCCAGGTGATCGGCACCGAGCACATCCTCCTGGGCATCATCCGCGAGGGGGACGGGATCGCCTACCGCATCCTCACCCACTTCGCCAAGGACGTGGACGCCATCCGCTGGCGCATCCTGGCCATGGCCGACAACCGGGAGCGGGAGAAGCCGGTGAACACCCCCTTCCTGGACGAGTACGGCCGCGACCTCACCAAGGAGGCCCGGGAGGGCAGGCTGGACCCAGTGATCGGCCGCCAAGAGGAGATCAACCGGGTGATCCAGATCCTGGCGCGGCGCACCAAGAACAACCCCGTCCTCATCGGGGACCCGGGGGTGGGCAAGACGGCCATCGTGGAGGGGCTGGCCCAGGCCATCGTGGAAGGGCGGGTCCCCCCCATCCTCAAGGGGGCCCGGGTGGTGGCCATAGACCTGGCCGGGGTGGTGGCGGGGACCAAGTACCGGGGCGAGTTTGAGGAGCGCCTGCGCCAGATCATAGAGGAGCTCAAGAATGCCAAGGTCATCGCCTTCATTGACGAGCTCCACACCCTGATCGGGGCCGGGGGGGCCGAGGGCACCCTGGACGCCGCCAACATCATGAAGCCTGCCCTGGCCCGGGGGGAGATCCAGGTGATCGGGGCCACCACCACCGGGGAGTACCACCGCTACATAGAGAAGGACGCCGCCCTGGAACGGCGCTTCCAGCCGGTGATCGTCCTGGAGCCTTCCCCGGAGGAAACCCTAGAGATCCTCAAGGGCCTCCGCCCCCGCTACGAGGCCCACCACGGGGTCATCATCCCCGACGAGGTCCTGGAGCTCTCGGTCAAGATCGGCATCCGCTCCCTCCCCGGGCGCAACTTCCCCGACAAGGCCATTGACCTCATCGACGAGGCGGCCAGCCGGGTCCGCCTCAACGCCTCTTTGGGCCTCCCCGTGGCCGAGGAGGAGGACGGCACCCCGGTGGTCACCCGGGAGGACATTGAGGCCGTGGTGGACTCCTGGGGCGGGATCTACAGCGACGACAAGGACGACCAGAAGCTCATGCACCTGGAGGAGGAGCTCAGGAAGCGGGTGGTGGGCCAGGAGGAGGCCATCAAGGCCCTGGCCAGCGCCCTCCGCCGGGCCCGGGTGGGGCTTGGGGGGAGGACCCGGGTGGCCGCCAGCTTCCTCTTCGTGGGGCAAAGCGGGGTGGGCAAAACCCAGCTGGCCAAGGCCCTGGCCGAGGTCCTCTTCGGCTCGGAGCGGGCCCTCATCCGCTTTGACATGTCCGAGTTCCAGGAGCCCCACTCCATCTCCAAGCTGATCGGGGCCCCACCCGGTTATGTGGGCTACGAGCAGGGAGGCCGCCTCACCGAGGCCGTGCGGCGCCAGCCCTTCAGCGTGGTCCTCCTGGACGAGATAGAGAAGGCCCACCCCGACATCTACAACACCTTCCTCCAGGTCCTGGACGAGGGCCGCCTCACCGACGGTATGGGGCGCACCGTGGACTTCCGCCGGGTGATCCTCATCATGACCTCCAACACCGGCTACAACGTGGGCCCGGCCATCGGCTTCACCTCCAGAGAGGTGGACACGGACTCCCCCCTCAAGAGCCTCTTCACCCCCGAGTTCCTGGACCGCCTGGACGAGGTCATCCGCTTCCGCCCCCTTACCGAGGAGGAGCTGGTCCAGGTGGCCCGGCTCATGCTGGAGGAAATCCAGAAGGAGTTGAAGGGCCGGGACATAGAGGTCACCTTCGCCCCCGAGGTGGCCCGCTTCGTGGTGGAGCAGGCCCCCAAGACGGGGAGCGCCCGGGCCATCCGCGGGGTCATCCGCGAGCGCATAGAGGACCCCCTCTCCCTGGCCCTCCTGAAGAAGCCCACGGGCCGCCTCTACGTCAACGTGGAGGAGGGCAACCTGGCCTTCCACGAGGTGGAGGAGTTCCTGGTCTGAGGAACAATGTAGGGGAAGCGGAGCCTGCCCGGGCCTATCCGCTTCCCCCTTTGCCCTATGGCCAAGACCAGCTACGCCTGCGTGGAGTGCGGCTACCGGACCCCTAAGCCCTTAGGGCGGTGCCCGGGGTGTGGGGCCTGGGGAAGCTTCCAGGAGGAAGTGAAAGCCCCTCCGAGGAAGGAGGCCCGAAGCCGCCCGGAGACAGACCTCCTCCCCCTGTCCCAGGTGGACGAAAAGGAGGAGCGCCGCTTCTCCTCAGGGCTTGCCGAGGTGGACCGGGTTTTAGGGGGCGGGTTCGTGCCGGGGGAGGTGGTCCTCCTGGGCGGGGAGCCCGGGGTGGGCAAGAGCACCCTCCTCCTGGAGATGGCCCGGCGCATGCCCCAGAGGGTCTACTACCTGGCGGGGGAGGAGTCCCCGGCCCAGATCAAGCTCCGGGCCAAAAGGCTGAGGGTGAAGGAGCTTCTTTTGCTGCGGGAAACCCGTCTGGAACCCCTTCTCGCCCTCCTGGAGCGGGCGCCGCCGGAGGCCCTTTTCGTGGATTCCGTGCAGACCATTGAGGCGGGGGGAAGCCCAGGAAGCCTGGTGGCGGTGCGGGAGGCCACGGGTGCCCTGGTGCGCTTCGCCAAGGAGAGCGGCACCACCATCGTCCTGGTGGGGCACGTGACCAAGGAGGGGGTGGTGGCGGGGCCCAAGAGCGTGGAGCACGCGGTGGACGCCACCCTTTACCTGGAGACGGCCGGGGTCTACCGGGTCCTGAGGAGCGCCAAGAACCGCTTCGGCCCCGTGGGGGAGCTCGGGGTTTTCCGCATGGAGGAGGAGGGGCTTTTGGAGGTGAAAAACCCCTCGGAGGCCTTCCTCCTGGAGAGGCCCCTGGGGGTGCCGGGAAGCGCCATCGCCCTGGCCCTGGCCGGGGAGCGGGCCTTGGCCCTCGAGGTCCAGGCCCTGGCCGCCAAGACCCCCTTCCCCGCCCCCCGCCGGGTGGTCCAGGGACTGGACTCTAGGCGGGTGGACATGGTCCTGGCGGTGCTGGAAAGGCGCCTGGGGCTTCCCTTGGCCAGCTTGGACATCTACGTGAACCTGGCGGGGGGGCTTAGGGTAATGGACCCGGGGCTGGACCTGGCCGTGGCCCTGGCGGTGTATTCTGCGGTGGTGGGCCGTTCCCTGCCTGAGGAGCTGGCGGTGGTGGGGGAGGTGGGTCTTCTGGGAGAAATCCGCAGCGTGGCGGGGCTGGAAAGGCGGCTTAAGGAGGGGGAGCGGGCGGGCTTTAGGCGCTTCCTGCACCCTGGAAATACCAAGAACCTGGCGCAAGCGGTGGAGCGGTACCTGGGATGAACCTGCGGCTTCTCCTTTACCTGCTCTTCGCCTTCTTGGGCTACCAACTGGCGGTGGCCCTCGAGGGCCTGGGCCTCCTTCCCAAGTCCCTGGGCCTCCTCTCCCTGAACCGCCTCTACCTAACCTTGGCGGGCCTCCTGACCGGGATCCTCCTGGCCCCCAGGCTGGAGATCTTCCTGGAAAAGCGGCTCAGGAAGCTCAAGGAGCTACCGCCGGAGGTCCCGGTGGCCCTCACCCTGGGGGCCACCCTGGGCCTCCTCCTCACCGTCCTGCTCACCACCCTCCTCGCCCAGATCCCTGGCTTCTCCCCCTACCACAGCCTCCTCCTGGCCCTTTCCCTGGTGGGCCTCTTCGCCTACCTGGCCCTGGGCTACAAGGAGTACCTGCGCCTTCCCCACCCCAAGAAGACGGGGGAGCCCGGGGGCAAGGTCCTGGATACCAGCGTCCTGGTGGACGGAAGGCTGGCCGAGGTGGCGGCCACGGGCTTCCTGGAAGGCCCCCTTTACGTGCCCCATTTCATCCTCAAGGAGCTCCAGCACTTCGCCGACAGCCCCGACCCCCTGAAGCGGGCCAAGGGCAGGCGGGGCCTCGAGGCCCTGGAGAGGCTCAAGGAACTCCTCCCCCTGGAGGTGGTGGAGGAGGCCCCCAAGGGGGAGAGCGTGGACGAGAAGCTCCTCTTCCTGGCCCGGGACCTGGGGGCGGCTTTGGTCACCAACGACCTAGCCCTTCTGCAGATGGCCCGCATCTACGGGGTGAGGGCCCTCTCGGTCCAGGCCCTGGCCCAGGCCCTAAGGCCCCAGCTCCAGGTGGGGGACACCCTGAAGATTCTCATTTTCAAAGAGGGCAAGGAACCCCACCAGGGGGTGGGCTACCTGGAGGACGGCTCCATGGTGGTGGTGGACGAGGGGATCCGCTACAAGGGCCAGGAAATAGAGGTGGTCATCACCCAGGCCATCCAGACCCAGGTGGGCCGCCTCTTCTTCGCTAGGCCCGCCCAGTAAGCCCCCGCCAGAGGAGCCAGGCGCCCAGGAACACCAGGGCCAAGGGGAACAGGTAACCCAAGGCCTCCCCCACCCCCTCCAGCCAGAAGACCAAGGGAACGAGGAGGCCAAGGGCGGGCCAAAGGGCCCAGCGGTGGCCCAAGGCGAAGAGGACCCCGAAGGTGGCGGCAAGCCCTAGGAAGAGGAGCCAGGCCGCATCCAGGCCCGGCCAAAGGGCCTCCACAAGGGCCACCAAGGCCAGGGTGAGGAGCACGCCCCCCGGGATGAGGGCCCACCACTCCGAGGGGCGGAGGGCATAGGCCAACAGGAAGCCCAGGCCGGTCAGGCCCAGAAAGGCAACGCCCCCAAAGTTCCCGCCCAGCCAGGCCCCCAGCCCCAGGCCCAATAGGCCCCCCCCAGGGATTACCCAAAAGAAGCGGGTGCGATCCCGAAGCCCCATGGCCAGAAGCGCCGCCCCCGCCAAGGCCATCCCCCCTCCCCAGAGGGGCCGGGCCAGGGGGAAGCCCATCCGCTCCCAAAGGAACAAAAGGCCCAAAAGGAGAAGGGCCAACCCCAGCGCTGCCTCGGGTCGTTTCATAGGTACCCCGCTTCCAGTGTAGCCCGCAAGCGGCGAAGAGCCCGAAGTATAATCTTCCTGGCCTTCAAGGCCAGGAGGTGGAGCTTGAACCTGCACGAGTATCAAGCCAAGGAGATCCTCGCCCGCCACGGGGTGCCGGTGCCGCCAGGCAAGGTGGCCTACACCCCGGACGAGGCCAAGAGGATCGCCGAGGAGTTTGGCAAGCGGGTGGTCATCAAGGCCCAGGTGCACGTGGGGGGGAGAGGCAAAGCGGGTGGGGTGAAGCTGGCCGACACCCCCCAGGAGGCCTACGAGAAGGCCCAGGCCATCCTGGGCATGAACATCAAGGGCCTCACCGTCAAGAAGGTCCTGGTGGCCGAGGCCGTGGACATCGCCAAGGAGTACTACGCCGGCCTCATCCTGGACCGCTCGCAAAAGCGGGTGGTCCTCATGCTCTCCAAGGAGGGGGGGGTGGACATTGAGGAGGTGGCCGCAGAGCGCCCCGAGGCCATCCACAAGTTCTGGATTGACCCCCACAAGGGCCTGAGGCCCTTTGAGGCCCGGGAGATGGTGAAGCGGGCGGGCCTCGAGGGCAACCTGAACAAGATCGCCCAGGTCCTGGTAGCCCTCTACCGGGCCTACGAAGGGGTGGACGCCTCCATCGCCGAGATCAACCCCCTGGTGGTCACCAGCGAGGGGGCCATCGTGGCCGCCGACGCCAAGATCGTCCTGGACGACAACGCCCTCTTCCGCCACCCCGACCTGGCGGAGCTCAGGGAGGTGGAGGCGGAGCACCCCCTGGAGGTGGAGGCCAGCAACTACGGCTTCGCCTACGTGAAGCTTTCCGGGAACATCGGTATCATCGGCAACGGGGCGGGCCTGGTCATGTACACCCTGGACCTGGTGGCCCGGGTGGGGGGCAAGCCCGCTAACTTCCTGGACATCGGCGGCGGGGCCAAGGCCGACGTGGTCTACAACGCCCTCAAGGTGGTCCTCAAGGACCCCGAGGTGAAGGGGATCTTCATCAACATCTTCGGGGGCATCACCCGGGCGGACGAGGTGGCCAAGGGGGTCATCCGGGCCCTGGAGGAGGGCCTCCTCAGCAAGCCCGTGGTCATGCGGGTGGCGGGCACCGCCGAGGAAGAGGCCAAGAGGCTCCTGGAGGGCAAACCCGTGTACATGTACCCCACGTCCATTGAGGCGGCCAAGGCCATCGTGGCCATGGTGGGAGGTGCGGCGTGATCCTGGTCAACAAGGAGACCCGCGTCCTGGTCCAGGGCATCACCGGCCGGGAGGGTCAGTTCCACACCCAGCAGATGCTTTCCTACGGCACCAAGATCGTGGCCGGGGTCACCCCGGGCAAAGGGGGGAGCGAGGTCCTGGGGGTGCCCGTGTACGACACGGTGAAAGAGGCGGTGCGGGCGCACGCCATTGACGCCTCGGTCATCTTCGTGCCCGCCCCCGGCGCGGCGGACGCGGCCCTCGAGGCCGCCCACGCCGGCGTTCCCCTCATCGTCCTCATCACCGAGGGCATCCCCACCCTGGACATGGTGAGGGCGGTGGAGGAGATCCGGACCCTAGGGGTGCGCCTCATCGGGGGGAACTGCCCTGGAATCATCAGCGCCGAGGAGACCAAGCTGGGCATCATGCCCGGCCACGTCTTCAAGCGGGGCAAGGTGGGCCTCATCAGCCGCTCCGGCACCCTCACCTACGAGGCCGCCGCCGCCCTCTCCCAGGCGGGCCTGGGCACCACCACCACCGTGGGGATCGGGGGTGACCCGGTGATCGGGACCACCTTCAAAGACCTCCTCCCCCTCTTCAACGAGGACCCCGAAACCGAGGCCGTGGTCCTGATCGGGGAGATCGGGGGCTCGGACGAGGAGGAGGCCGCGGCCTGGGTGAAGGAGCACATGAAGAAGCCGGTGGTGGGCTTCATCGGCGGCCGAAGCGCCCCCAAGGGGAAGCGGATGGGCCACGCCGGGGCCATCATCATGGGGAACGTGGGCACCCCGGAGTCCAAGCTGAAGGCCTTCGCCGAGGCGGGCATCCCCGTGGCGGACACCATTGACGAGATCGTGGAGCTGGTGAAGAAGGCCCTGGGTTAGGGCCCATCCGGCAGCGGAAAGGCTTTCCCCCTTGCCTCGGCAAGGGGGTTTTCTACACCCTTCCCGTGGCCTCGGCCATGGCCAGGAGGCGCTCCCCCTGCTCCGGGCCAAGCTGTCCCGGCAAGAGCCGCCAGGCCCAGTTGCCGGAAGGCCTCCCCGGGTAGTTCATGCGGGCCTCGGGGCCCAGGGCCAGGACATCCTGCACCGGGTACACCGCCAGCCTAGCCACGGACTTCATGCCGAGGGCCATAAGGGCCCAGGGCACCTCCTCCTCCCTCTGGAAGCCAAGGCCCCAGTCCGCCAAATACCTTTCCAGGAAGGCGCGCTCGTGGGGGGAGGCGGTGCGGTACCAGCCCAGGGTGGTGTCGTTGTCGTGGGTGCCCGTGTAGACCACCACCCGGCCGTGAGCGGGGTAGTTGTGGGGGAGGAAGGGGTTTTCCAGGCCGTCGTCAAAGGCAAACTGCAACACCTTCATCCCCGGAAGCCCGAAGCCGTCCCGCAAGGCCTCCACCTCCGGGGTGATGACCCCGAGATCCTCCGCCAGGATGGGAACCTGGCCGAAGACCGCCTCTATGCGGGCGAAGAGCCTCTCCCCCGGGGCCTTGACCCAGCGGCCCTCCACCGCCGTGGGGCAGGTAGCGGGGATCTCCCAGTAGGCCTCAAATCCGCGAAAGTGGTCTATGCGCACCAGGTGGAAAAGCTCCAGGGCCTTGGCGAGGCGCGAAATCCAGAAGGCAAACCCCTCCTTCTCCAGCACGTCCCAGCGGTAGAGGGGGTTGCCCCAGCGCTGGCCCGTCTCCGAGAAGTAATCGGGGGGTACCCCGGCCACCACCAGGGGCCTTCCCTCCTCGTCCAGATAAAACCACTCGGGGTGAGCCCAGACCTCGGCGGAGTCCTCGGCCACGAAGATGGGCATATCCCCGATGATGGCAAGGCCCAGGGCCTCGGCCTCCTCCTTCAGGGCCCGCCAACCCGCAAAGAAGAGCCACTGGGTCCAGGCGTGAAAGGCCACCTCCTCCGCCAGCTCCGCTTGGGCCTTGGCCAGGGCCTTTTCCTCCCGCATGCGCAGGGGAAAGGGCCACCGGTTCCAGGGAAGCCCCCCCTGCTGGGTCTTTATGGCCATAAAGAGGGCATAATCGTTGAGCCACCAAGACTCTCTTTCCTGAAAGGCCTGGAAGGCTTCCCACTCCTCTGGGGAGGCCTTGGCCCTAAAACCTCGGAAGGCGGCCCTGAGAGCGGGCCACTTCCAGCGGTAAAGCCAGCCGTAGTCCACCCGCCCCTGGGGAAAGCCGGGGTCCTCCAGGACCAGATACCCCTTCTCCGCAAGTGGCCTGAGGTCCACCAGATAGGGGTTCCCGGCGAAGGCGCTGAAGGCCTGGTAGGGGGAGTCCCCATACCCCGTGGGGCCCAGGGGGAGAACCTGCCAGAATCGCCCCCCGGCCTCCCTCAGGAAGCGCAGGAAGTCCCGGGCCTCGGGGCCCATGACCCCGATGCCGTGGGGCCCAGGAAGGCTGGTGGGGTGGAGGAGGAGGCCGAAGGAGCGGGGCAGTTCCATGCCCTAGAGTATACCCCTCGGGCTGGAAGAGCTTCCAGGGACAGGCGCCCTCCTAGCCCACCCTGTTCCCCTTCTCGTCGTAAAGGTAGAACCCTCGGCCCGTCTTCCGGCCCAGAAGCCCGGCTTGGACCATGCGGCGGAGGAGGGGGGAGGGCCGGTACTTGTCATCGCCGAAGCCCTTGTGGAGCACCTCCATGATGGCCAGACAGGTGTCCAGGCCGATGAAGTCGGCGAGCTCCAGGGGCCCCATGGGGTGGTTCATCCCCAGGCGCATGATCCCGTCAATGGCCTCCTTGCTGGCCACCCCCTCCCTCAGGGCCTCCACCGCCTCGTTGATCATGGGCATGAGGAGGCGGTTGGAGACGAAGCCGGGGTAGTCCTGGACCTCGAGGGGGGTCTTCCCCATCCGCTTGGCCACCGCCACCACCGCATCCCGGGTGGCCTCTAGGGTGAGCTCCCCCCGGATCACCTCCACCAGCTGCATCAAGGGCACGGGGTTGAAGAAGTGCATGCCGATGAAGCGCTCGGGCCGCCCCGAGTAGCGCCCCAGGGCGGTGATGGGGATGGAGCTGGTGTTGGAAGCCAGGATGGCCCCGGGCTTGGCCAGGGCCCCGAGCTTCTCAAAGAGGGCCCGCTTGGCCCCCTCCTCCTCCACGATGGCCTCCACGATGAGGTCGGCCTCCTTGAGGGCCTCGAGGTCCAAGGCGGTGCGGATCCGCCCTAAGGTGGCCTCGTGGGCCTCCTGGCTGATGCGCCCCTTCTCCAGGAACTTGCCCAAGGAGCGGCGGATGGCCCCTAGGCCCCGCTCCAGGGCCTCCTGGGAGACGTCCAGGAGCACCACCTCGTAGCCCGCCTGGGCCGCCACCTGGGCGATGCCGCTTCCCATCTGCCCCGCGCCCACCACGCCGATGGTCTTGATCTCCATAGGCCACCTCGGGGGCTATTTTACGCTCCGGAGGTTGACGAGGAGCACCCCGAGGAGGGCCAGCCCTCCGCCCAGAAAGGAGAGCGGGGAAGGCACCTCGGCAAGCCACAGGTAGGCGATGAGGATAGCCAGAACCGGGGAGAGGTAGAGGAAGGAGGAAAGCCTCGAGGCGGGGGTGCGAGAAAGGGCGTAGGTCCAGGTGAGGTAGGCCAGGGCCCCGGGGAAAACCCCCAGGTAAAGGGCGGAAAGGAGGGCGGGCCCAGGGGCCTTTAGGAGGGCCCCGGGAAGGCCGGGGAGGAAAACGAGGAGGGGCAGGGTGCCCAGGAGGAGGGTGTAGACGGTGACCTCCTCGCTCCGGTAGCGGGCGAAAAGGGGCTTTTGCAAGACGAAGTAGAAGGAGGTGGCGAGGGCGGAGAGGAGGATGAGGAAGGCCCCCGGGCTAAAAGCAAGCCCTCCCCCCTCGCCAAAGGCGATGAGGAAGGAGCCCAGAAGGGCCAGGGCGAAGCCCACGACCCCCAAAGCCCCAAGCCTCTCCTTGAGGAGGAAGTGGGAGAGGATGGCGGTGAACACCGGCCCCGTGGCGATGAGGAGGCTCGCCGCCCCCGCGCTCACGGTGAGCTGCCCAAAGACCAAGGCCACGTGGTAGACGGTGATGCCCAGAAGCCCGAGGAGGAAGAGCCTGGGCAGGTCCTCCCGCTTGGGGGGCCTAAGCCCCCGCACCCTGGCGTAAAGGAGGAGGATGGCGCCCGCCACCAGGAAGCGCAGGAGAACCAGATGCCCCGGGGAAAGGCCCATAAGCCCCGCCCGGATGGCGGCGAAGGCGCTGGCCCAAAGGAGGATGGTGACCAGGGCGGCGGTAAGAGCCCTAGGTTCCATGGGGCAGGACCAGGTAGTAGAGACCCCGCTCCAAGAAGCCCTGTTCCAAAAGGGCGTTCACCTCCTTGGCGGTGACCCTCATCACCCCGGCCTTGACCTCCTCCAGGGAAAGGTACCGCCCGGTGTAGAGGTACTCCAGCCCCAGGTGGAAGAGCCGCCCCATGGGGGTCTCCCCCGCGAAGACCAGGCCGGTGGCCAGGGGGGTCTTGGCCTTCTCCACCTCCTCCTCCCGCACCCCCTCCCTCTGCAAGCGGGCAAGCTCCTCCCGCAAGGCCGAGAGGACCGCCTCCTTGTGGGCGGGGTCCGCCTGGACATAGGCGTGGAAGAAGCCCGCCCGGTCCGCCTCCTCGTGGCCGAAGGAGGCGGCCTCGGCGAGGCCAGCGTCCACTAGGGCGAAGTGGAGCCTCCCCGAGCCCTCCTCCCCCAGGAGGTGGGCCAGGACCTGGGCGGGGAAGCGGGCCTCCTCCCCGTGGGCGAAGCCGGGAAAGAGCCCCACCAGGTAAAGGGCCTTGGCCTTCTCGTAGGGGCTTTCCTCAAGGCCCGTGGCGGGGTCCAAGGGGGGGTAGCTCCTCGCCGCCTCTCCCAGGGGAAAACCCTCCGTGAGGCGTTCCGCCTCAGCCACCAGGCGTTCAAAGTCCACCCTCCCCGTGGCCGCCAGCACCATATTCCCCGCCAGGTAGCGCCGCCGGTGGTAGGCGGCCATCCCCTCCCGGGTGAGGGCCCTTATGCTTTCCTCCGTCCCCAGGACGCTGTTGCCCAGGGGGTGGTCCCGGAAGAAGCGCCTTCTCGCCCACTCGTAGGCCATGAAGCCCGGCCGGTCCTGGTAGCGGGCGATCTCCTCCAGGATCACCAGCTTCTCCGTGGCGAAGTCCTCCTCCCGTAAAGCGGGGCGCATCAGCCTGGAAAAGAGCTCCAGGAGGGGAAAGGCGAACTCGGGCAGGACCGCCCCGTAGTAGACCGTGGCCTCCTCCGAGGTGAAGGCGTTGTACTGGGCCCCTATACGGTCAAAGGCCAGGTTCACGGAGAGGGCATCCATGCCCTCGGGGCCCTTGAAGACCATGTGCTCCAGGAAGTGGCTCACCCCGCTCTCCTCCGGGCGCTCGTCCCGGGCCCCGGTTTTCACGAAGTAGCCCAGGGCCACGCTCCTGGCCTCGGGAAGGACCTCGGCGATGACCCGGAGGCCGTTTTTCAAGACCGCTTCCCTAAACATCCTCCACCTCCCCCAAAAGCCCCACCCAGGGGTCCCGGTAGGGATGGGCCCTTAGGAAGGCGTTGACCTCCGCCAAGGGGGTGCCCTGGATGGCCGCCTCTATCTCCGAAAGCGGGCGCACCCGGCCCAGCATGTAGAGGTCCCGGGCCATGGAGGAGGCCCTGGCCCTGATGGACTCGTCCCCCATGATGAGGGCGGTCTTCAGGCCCACCCTGGCCCGGGCAAGCTCCTCCTCCGTAACCCCTTCCGCAAGCCGTTCCATCTCCTGGAGCATCACCGCTAAGGTCTCCTTTGCCCTCTCCCTGGTGGTCCCGGCGTAGGCCATGAGGAGGCCCTGGCCCTTGACGGAGGCGGGGAAGGCGGAGACGGCGTAGACCAGGCCCCGCTTCTCCCGGACCTCGGTGAAAAGGCGGCTAGACATTCCCCCGGAGAGGACCTCGAGGGCCAGCCTCCCCGCGTAGAACCCGGGGTCCCCGGGGCCCACGTCGGGGTAGGCCAGGCCGATCTGCACCTGGGCGGTGGAGCGCTTGAGGGCGAAGCGCTCCGGGGAGGAAAGGAGGGGCGGGGGATAGAAGGCCTCCTCCCCTTCCCAAAGGGCCAGGGGCTCCAGGGCCCCAAGGAGCCTCTCCCAGGAAACCCCTCCGGCCACGGCCAGGATGGCCCCCTTGGGAGTGTACCGCCTCCCAAAGTCCTCCTTAAGGGCCTTGGGCGTGGCCCGCTTCAGGTCCTCCTCCCGCCCCAGGGGGTCGCGGCCGTGGGGGGAAAGGAAGACCCGCCTCCGGAGCTCGGAAAAGAGCTTCCTGGCGGGCTGGTCCTCCTGGGAGAGCAGGGCCTGCAGGGCCACGGAGCGCACCGCCTCAAACCCCTCTTCCGGAAGCCTGGGCCCGGTGAGGAGGAGGGCGTAGAGGCGGAGGACCTCCTCCAGGACCTCGGGGAGGAAGCTGGCGGCGAAGGCGGTGTACTCCAGGCCAGCCCCGCTCGTCCGCCTCACCCCCAAAGCGTCCAGGGCCTGGGCCAGGCCCCGGGCGTCCAGATCTCCCGCCCCCTTCCAAAGCCACCCCTCCAGGAGGGTGCTGGCCCCTTCCAGCCCCTCGGGGTCGTTCACCGCCCCCACGGGCAGGAGGAGCTGGAAGGCCACCCCGGGGAAGTCCCGCTCCTCCAGGGCCACCGTGAGGCCATTCGGCAATCGCTCCACGCGGCTCACAGGGCTAAGGGTATCATGGGGAGCGTGAGGGAAGGGGAACTTCGGGAAAGGCTCAGGAGGCCCATCCTCCGGGAGCTCCAGGACGGAGCCCAGGACCGGGTGGTGGTGGGGGGCCTCGAGGGCCTGGTCCGCAACCTGGCCCGCCCCTTCCCCGAACTCCTGGACCTGTTCCAGGGCTACGGGGAGAAGGACCCCGAGGAGCGGAAAAGGGTCCTGGAAGAGGCCTTGCGCCTCCTCGGCGACGGCGCTCCCAAAGCCCCGTCCCCAGCCCTCGAGGCCCGGGGCCGCCTAAAGCCCCAAGACCCCGCCCACCTCCTCGCCCCGCCACAAAGCCGCAAAAAGCTCGGCGAACTGGGCCTTCGCACCGTGCGGGACGTGCTCCAGTACTATCCACGCCGCTACGAGGACCGGAGGGCCCTCCCCGGGGTGCGCTACCTGGAGGACGGGCAGAAGGCCACCCTGGCGGTCAAGGTCCTCGCCAAGGAGCTCATCAAAACCCCCAGAAAGGGGATGCAGCTGGTCCAGGTAAAGGCCATGGACGCCTGGGGGTGGCGGCTCACCCTGGTCTGGTTCAACCAGCCCTGGGTCCTCTCCCAGATTGAGGAGGGGGCCAGCCTGATCGCCACCGGAAGGGTGCAGCGGCGAAATGGGGTGCAGCTTTTGGTGGAGCACTTTGAGGACGAGGGCAGCGAGTCCCTCTCCACCGGGAGGATCGTGCCCATCTACCCCGCCAAGGAAGGCATCGGCCAGGCCTTCCTGAGGCGCACCGTCCACCGGGCCCTGGAGATGGCCCTGCCCCTCCCCGATCCCCTGGGCCCCTACCGGGAAGGGCTGGGCCTCGTCCCCTATGCCGAAGCCCTAAAGGCCATCCACTTCCCCGAGGACGAGGAGGCCCTCAAGAAGGCCCTCCTCCGCCTCAAGTTTGACGAGTACCTGCTTCTGGAACTCAAGGCCCTCCTGGACGCGGGCGGGCTGGTCCTGGGGCGGGCCTTCCGGGTGGAGGCGGACTGGGTGGATGCCTTCCAAAAGACCCTCCCCTTTCCCCTCACCCAGGCGCAAATGCGGGTCATGGGGGAAATCGCCCAGGACATGCAAAACCCCAGGCAGATGGCCCGCCTCCTCCAGGGGGACGTGGGCTCGGGGAAGACGGTGGTGGCGGCCTTCGCCCTCTTTCTCGCCGCCAAGAACGGGGCCCAGGGGGCCCTCATGGCCCCCACGGAGATCCTGGCCCAGCAGCACCACCAGAACCTCACCCGCTACCTCTTCCCCTTGGGAGTGAGCGTGGAGCTCCTTCTGGGCTCCATGCCCTCCCGGGAAAAGGAGGCCGCCCTGGCCCGCCTCAGGAGCGGGGAGGCCCAGGTGGCCGTGGGCACCCACGCCCTCATCCAGGAGGGGGTGGGGTTCCGGGACCTGGGCCTCGTGGTGGTGGACGAGGAGCACCGCTTCGGGGTCCTGCAGCGGCGGGCCCTCCTTAGGCTGGCCCAAGTCCCTCCCGATGTCCTGGTCATGTCCGCCACCCCCATCCCCCGCTCCCTGGCCCTCACCCTCTACGGGGACCTCGAGGTGAGCGCTCTGGACGAGATGCCCCCAGGCCGCACCCCGGTGAAGACCAGGGTCCTCCCCCACCGCCTCCGCCTCCAGGCCTACGCCTTCGCCCGGGAGGAGATCAAAAAAGGGCACCAGGTCTTCGTGGTGGCCCCAGCCATTGAGGAGTCGGAGCTGGACCTGAAGGCGGCCACCGCCCTCCACGAGGAACTGAAAGGCCTCCTCCCCGAGGCCAGGATCGCCCTCCTCCACGGCAAAATGCCCCCCCGGGAGAAGGAGGCGGTCATGGAGGCCTTCCGCCGGGGGGCCTACGACCTCCTGGTCTCCACCACGGTCATAGAGGTGGGGGTGGACATCCCCAAGGCCACCCTGATCATCGTGGAGAACGCCGAGCGCTTCGGCCTGGCCCAGCTCCACCAGCTCCGGGGCCGGGTGGGGCGGGGAGGGCTAGAGGGCTACGCCATCTTCCTGGCGGGGGAGGCCAGCCAGAAGACCATGAAGCGGCTCAGGGTCCTCGAGGCCTCCACCGACGGCTTTTACATCGCCGAGATGGACCTGAAGCTGAGGGGCCCCGGGGAGCTCAGGGGCACCCGGCAGTCGGGC
The DNA here is from genome assembly GCA_947085095.1 of uncultured Thermus sp. Lineage (GTDB taxonomy): Bacteria > Deinococcota > Deinococci > Deinococcales > Thermaceae > Thermus. The sequence continues at coordinate 128,055 of CAMTVD010000004.1, forward strand.
TACCCCGAGCTCCGGCTTGGCGACCTGGCCGAGGACACCGAGGTCATAGAAAGGGCCCGGGCCCTGGCCAAGGCCATCGTGGAGAAGGACCCCACCCTGGACCTCCCCGAGCACCAGGCCCTCAAGGAGGAGCTCAGGGCCCAGGCGGAACGCATCGGCTTCCGGGAGGTCATCTGAGGCCGCCCCCGCCATGAACCCTTGTGATCCGCGAAAGGCCCCATGATGCAGGTCCTCCCCCACTCCCTCCTCCCCGCCTTCTTCTCCCCCGGAGGGGCCTCGAGGGCCAAGGCTCTCCAGGACTACCTCCTTTCCCTCACCCCCGCCTACACCCCCTACGCCCCCCTCCCGGTGGTGCGCCTCTTCCTCCTCTCCGAGAAGGACTGGCGGGCAAGGCTCCCCTACCCCTATGGCCTCCCCTTCCAGCACGCAGGCCCGGAGGGCCTGGCCCTCTACGCCCCCCTCACCTACCCGGAGAGGCTTCTCCACCGCCTCAGGGAAGCCCTTCTTCCCCTGGGACCTCCCCCTGGGGAACTCCCCGCCTTCCTGGACCTCAACCTGGGCCACGAGTACGCCCACGCCCTGCAGGTGGCCTGGGGGCTCCGCACGAGGGCGAGGTGGCTGGACGAGTTCCTGGCCAACTACCTCTTCCTCCTGGGGCTTAGGGAAAAGCGCCCCAAGCTGGCCCGGGACCTCCTCGGCTGGAGCCAGTACCTGGCCCGCCTGAACCCCGAGAAAAAGAGCCTCTCCCTCTACGAAAGAAGAAGGGGCAACCTGGAAAGCGCCCTCTGGTTCCAGGCCCACTTCACCCTGAAGGCCTGGGAGATCCTGGAAAAGGACGGGGACCGCCTCCTGAAAAGCTTTCTGGCGGCGGCCCCCCTGGACCGCAGGAAAGGCCACCGCCTTCTTTTAGAGCTCTACCCGGATCTGAAGACCTGGTTCGCCGCCTTCGGCCTCAAGGCCGCACCCTGGGAGGCGTCTTCCCCTCGGCCAGAGACCTGAGCCAGTCCAGGAAGCTCACCTCCCCCACCCTCAGGGTGTAGAGCTCGGGCCGGGGGAGGATGCAGTGCTGGCTCCCCGGGGCCAGGTAGAAGGCGTAGTTCCCCACCTGGGCCGGGGCGAGGACCGCCTCCTGGGCCCTCAGGGCCCACTCCCGGGCCGTGGCCTCGGAGGGGGACCTCTCCCCCTTCATGAGGCCGTAGAAGAAGATCTGGGTGCCGTCCAGGACCGTGGTGTACTGGGAAAAGACCGCCTTGGGGTAGGCCCTGGCCAGGGCCAGGTAGACCTCGGAAACCCTGGGCCTATCGGAAAGCCCGGGGACCTCGGGGAAGCGGGGGTTCCAGCGGGTGTAGCCGGGGAAGTTATCCGTGGAAACCCCCACCCCAGCATCCCCGCAGACGGCCACCTGGGCGTTTTTGTAGGTGGAAAGGACCTTATCCGCCCAGAAGATGGCCCCGTAGGCCCCGGCGCTGCACCCGGTGACGAAGACCCGCTCCGCCTGGGTATGGTTGCGGAATACGTACTCCAGGGCCGCCAGGGCGTTCCTGGCCCCCTGGTGGTGCACCTTGAAGCCGCCGTAGTCCACGGTGGCCCGGCCCACGTGCAGGTCCCCGGTGCAGTAGGGCACGAAGACGTGGGTCCAGCCGAAGAAGGGGTTGGCCACGCTCGCGCGGTTGTAGATGCCCTGGGCCAGGAGGAGCTCCTGCACGTCCACCCGCTTGCGGTAGGTCTGGCTTTGGGGACCGCAGGTGGCGGCGTCCCAGCAGGCCCCGCCTCCCTGAAAGTCTAGCACCACCTTCTTGGGGTCCCCGGGGCTCACGTAAAAGCGGTAGGGGGAGCCGTCCGAGCAGACCCCACCCGGCACCTCCACGGCCTTCCAGAACGTCTCCAGACCCTGGGCCACGGCCAGGGCAAGCACCACCGCCAAGGCAATAAGCCGCTTCATCCTTTCACCTCCAAGGGGCATTCTATAGGCATTCTTGCACCCGGTCAAGGAAAGCGGCGAACCCCCTCCCCCAGAACGGGGAAGAGGAGGGTCATGTTGGGCAGAAAGCGAAGGCGTCCCCCCCTTCCCCCGGAGGGAGCAGGAGCAGGCAGGCAATGGAAGTAAGCGCAGAAACTGGAAGAAATGCGGTGTACAGAGGGCTAACGCCCCTTGAGTCCTCTTCAAGCCCACTCCACCCGGCTCCCCGAGGGGTGCTTGCGCACCAAAAGACGGGCTGGGAGCCTTTCCGCCAGGGCCTCCACATGGGTCACGATGCCCACCAGCCGCCCCCGGGTGGGGAGGGACTCCAAGACCCCCGCCACACCCTCCAGGGCCTCGGGGTCCAGGGTGCCGAAGCCCTCGTCCAGGAAAAGCGCCCCCAGCCGCCCCCGGGAGAGCTCCTCGGAGAGGGCCAGGGCCAGGGAGAGGCTCGCCAGGAAGCTCTCCCCCCCGGAAAGGGTCTTCACCGGGCGCTCCACCTCGGTCCAGAGGTCCAGGACCCTGTACTCGTCCCCCCAGGCCCGGAAGCGGTACCGCCCCCCAGAAAGGGTGTAGAGGAGCTCATCCGCCCGCTCCACCAGGCTCCTCTGCCTCAGGCCCAGGACGTAGGCGGGGAAGCGGTCTTGTTGCAGGTCCAGAGCGAGCTTCTCCCAGATGGCCACCTCCTGCACCGCCTCGGCCAGCCTGGCCTCCAGCTCCCGGCGACGCCTCAGGGCCTCCCTGAGCTCCGCCGCCTTGGCCTCCAAAACGGCCCCCTCCTCCCCCAGGGCCTTGAGGCGCCCCAGGACCTCCTCCAGGGCGGTTTGCACCTTCTTGACCTGGGCCTCGGCCTCGAGGAGGGTGAGGGGGGGAAGGGGAGGGAGGGCCTTGAGGAGGGCCTCCACCTCCTTGGCCTCCTCCTCGTGGCGGCGAAGCCTCTCCTCCAGGGCCCGCCTGGCCTCGGGGGAGAGGGCGTGGGCCTTGGCCTCGGCCTCGGGGAGGAGGCCTTCCACCCGCGCTCGGGCTTCGGCAAGGGCCTTGACCTGCTCCGCCTCCTGGGCCCTTAGGGCGGAGACCTCCCGGTAAAGCCTCTCCATCTCCTCCCGAAGCCTCCGCTCCTCCTTCTCCCTGGCCTCCAGGGCCCTGACCTCCTCCTCCAGGCTCCTGAGGTAAGGGGCCACCCCCAAGCCTCCGGTCCTTTCCTGGAGGTGGCGGTAGAGCCCGGCGCTCAGGGCGGCCTTCTCCTCCCGGAGGCGCCCAAGCCGCTCCTCCACCGCCTCCAAGGAGGCCTCCCCCGCCTGCGCCCGGAGGCGGGCCTCGTCCTCCCGGAGCTGGTTGACCTCGGCCTCCAGACTCTTTACCCCTCCCTGGAGCTCCTTGTAGATGTCCCGAAGCGCCTGGAGGGCCTCCTCGGCCTCCTTCAGGGCCTTTTCCAGGGCCTCCGAGTCCCCGGGGATGGGCTCGGCGGCCAGGGCGGCGAGGTTCTTCTCCAGGGTCCGCTTTTCCGCCAGGCCCTCCCCCCGCTTCCCCTGGACCCGGCGCAGGGCCTCCTCCAGCCCCCGCCTCTTCTCCTCCAGGTCAGGGAGGTCGGGGCGCGGGGGGAGGCGGTGGACCACCCCGCCGCACAGAGGGCAGGGCTCGCCCACCTCCAGGAGGTCGTGGTAGGCCAGGAGGCCCAGGCGCCTCTCCTCCCGCCTCAGGGCCTCCAGGGCCTCCTGGAGCCCCGCCTCTTCCTTTTCCAAGGAGAGAAGCTCTTCCTCCAGGGCCCGCAGGCGCTCCTGGAGGCGGTGGGCCTCCGCCCCCTGCAGACGGGCCTTGAGGCCCTCCACCTCCTTCCGCCTCTCCCGGCCCGCCTCCTCGGTATGAGAAAGCCTTTGCCGCGTTTCCTCCAGCTGGGCCTCCTTGGCCTTAAGGCGCCTCCGCACCTCCTCCAGCTGGGAAAGCCCATCCCGGAGCCGCTCAAGCCGCGCCTCCTCGGCCAGGACCTCTTCCAGGCGCTCGGGGGCGAAGCGGGGGGCGGGGTGGTCCTGCAGGCCCACCCGGCGGAAGAGGGCCTCGAGGCCCTTCAGCTCCTGGGCCCTTAGGAGGGCGTCCCGGGCCTCCTTCAGGGCGGTGGGGTCAAAGGCCAGGGCCCCCAGGGCCTCCTCCAGCCCCTTGAGGCGGCCCTCGGCCTCCTGGAGGCGGCTCCTTGTAGCGGCGAGGGCCTTCTCCTTCCGCCTCAGGTCCTCCCAAAGGGGCAGGGCCCTCTCCGCCTCCTCGCCCAGGGCCAGGCGGTGGCGGATTCCCTCCATCTCCTTCGCCTCCGCCACAAGCCTCGCCCGCCTGGCCTCCAGGAGGGCCTTTTTGCGGAGGCCCTCCAAAGCCTCCTCGGCTTCCCTCTTCCCGGCCTCCAGGCGGGACTTCTCCCCCTCCAGCCGGGAAAGCTCCTTCCCCAGGGCCAAACGCCTCGCCTCGAGGGCCTCCAAGGCCTCGGGCGTGGCCTCGGCAAGGCCCAAAAGCTCCCCCTCGAGGCGGCTTTTCTCCTCCTGTAGGCGGGCCTTGGCGCTAGCCGCCCTCTCCCTGGCCCGCTCCAGGCGGGAAAGCCCGAAGAGGTCCATGAGAAGCCCCCGCCTCTCCCTGGCCTCCCCCTTGAGGAAGCGGTCAAACTCCCCCTGGGGCAGGAGGAGGGCCCGGGTGAAGGCCTCGTAGGAGAGGCCCAGAATCTCCTCAATGGCCTCGTTGAGGCGGTCCAGGGTCTCCAAGGGGATAAGCCTCTCCCCTTCCGTGAGGTCAAAAAGCCGCCCCTCGCTCTTCCTGCCCCGCACCCTATCCACCCGGTAGAGGCGGCTTCCCACCTGGAAGGTGAGGCGGACCCGGGCCTCCTGAACCCCTGGGTGGACCAGCTCCTTGACGCTCCTCCCCACCCGGGGCACCAGGCCGTAAAGGGCGAAGGCCATGGCGTCCAGAAGGGTGCTCTTGCCGCTTCCCGTGGGGCCGGTGATGGCGAAGAGCTCCACGTCGGAGAAGTCCACCCCCTGCCTTTCCCGGTAGGGGCCGAACCCCTCAAGCTCCAGCCTTAAGGGCCTCATCCTCCACCTCCTCCAGCACCTGGGCGAAGCGCATGAGAAGGGCCTCCTCCTTCCTTCCCTTTTCCTCCAGGTACCGGGCGTAGGCCTCCACGAAGCCGAGCTCCGGCCCGGGGCCGTTCCCGTCCGGAGGCGGGACCTCCCCCGCCGCCTCTATGGCCAGGAGGCGGGGCAGGGCCTGGTAGAGCCGCTCCTTCTCCTGAGGGGAAAGCCTTCCCTCCACCACCAGGCGCAGGTAGCCGGGGAAGCGCTCCATCTCGGAAAACCTTCCATCAAGATCCTCGGGTTTGAGGCGGAAGGTCTTTAGGGGCCTCCCCCAGCGCTCCCTTAGGGGGTGGACCCTGGGGGGCCCGGAGGGGGGAAGCTCCACCAAGAGGGCCCCCCGCTCCGCCTCCTCCCCCTCCCCGAAGTCCAGCTGGACGAGGCTCCCCGGGTACCAGGCCAGGGGGGCCTCGGAAACCTGCTGCTGGCGATGGATGTGGCCCAGGGCCAGGTACCGGGCGGAGAGGGGCAGGGCCGAAGGGGGGACGGCGTAGCTTCCCGAGAGGTGGAAAAAGAACTCCCCGCCCCCGGGCCGGACCCCCTCGAGGGCGAAGTGCCCCAGCATCAGGGGGCTTTCCAGGTTGGCCAAAACCCGGCGCATGGCCTCGGCGTAGGTGCGGTGACGGTCCTCCGCCTCCTGGAGGACCCGCTTTACCAAGACCCGCTCGGACACGAAGGGGAGAAGGGCCGCCCCAAGCCCCCCCACCTCCACCACCCCGCCTTCTTCCCGGAAAAGGAGCCGGCCCCGCACCTCGGCCCCCGCCAGGGCGAAGAGGGGGGAAAGGGCCTCCAAGCGCTCCTTGGGGTCGTGGTTCCCGGCGATGACCAAGGCGGGGACCCCAAGCTCCCTCAGGCGGAGGAAAAAGGCCACCGCGTGCCCCTCGGCCTCGGCGGAGACCTGGGGGCGGTCAAAAAGGTCCCCCGAGACCACCACCAGGTCCACCCGCTCCTTCTCCACGATCTGCAAAAGGGCCTTCAGGGCCTCCCCGATCTCCGGGGTCCGGTCCACGCCCTTCAACACCTTTCCCAAATGCCAGTCCGCGGTATGCAATAAGCGCACGTTTCCATTCTAAGTACCCTCCCCCAAGATTTTCAACTCCACACCCCCCAGGGCCTTGAGGGCCTGAACCACCGCCTCCCTAAGCTCCTCAACCCCCCCGTAGTGCCGCCGAGGCATCAAAAACCCCTTCACCCGCCGCCACACACC
>CAMTVD010000005.1:0-5826 GCA_947085095.1 uncultured Thermus sp.
ACCATGGCGGCCCAGAGGCGGGTTTTCTTGTGGGTCTTCGGGTCCAGGGAGAGTTCCAGCAGGAGCCGGTCCTCCTCAGGGGTCAGCTGGATCTGAAGAGGGGCTGCCATGTTGACATGATAAGGGGTTGGCACTTAGAAAGGCAAGAGCCACAAGGGCCCAGCCCACATAACGGTGCATAGTCGGGACCCCAAGGAGGGCTGTAGACAAGCCGTTTAGGGTATAGCCCAAAGCCGTGGTCAGAACCACCAAAAGACCGAAGCCCATCTGCGTCCAGCCAATGACCTTGGCGGGAACCGGGGGTTTGCTAAGGGCCAGGCTTCCATAGATGGCCAAAAGGAGGAGGCTTAGCGTGGTGGCCCATGGTAGAAGACCTTCGCGCCCAGCGAGCCAGGCCAAGAGGACGGAGAGCCAGAGGGCCACGTAGGCGGGGTAGACCTTGAGGTCCATACCCCTGGCCCGCAGCACCTGGGTCCGGGCGTAGTAAAGGGCGGCCACGTCCCGGAAGGCAAGGGCCAGGAAACTTCCCAAGGCCACCTGCCCCCCCAGCCCTCCCGCCAGAACCCCCGCTGGGGCCAAAGAGGCCATGAAGAGGGCGGCCGCGATCTCGGGGAAAAGCTCCCGTGCTCTTCCCTGGAGGTCGGCCCAGAGCATGTAGGCCCCCAGGGGCAGGACCAGGAGGAGGGGTAGGAGGAAAGGCTCCCGGGCGGTGAAGAGGCTAAGGAGGAAGCCCGCCAGGGCCAGGGCCAGGTACACCCCCGCCACCTTAAGGGCCAAAGCAGTGCGGGGGTAGCGCTTCCCCCGCCTTAGGTCCTGGTAGGCCAGCTTGAGGGGGTGGCGGGCCAGAAAACCGAAAAACCCAAGAAAAAAGAGCCCCAGGGTATGGGGGCCGGGGCTCAGGAGCATGCCTAGAAGGATGGGCTCGAGGGTGAAGCCCCAGCCCCCGTGCTCCGGGGGCAAGGCCACGCTCTTTAGCGGAACAGAGGCGGTTCGCATCTACACCTCCTAGAAGTGCGCTAAAACCAGAGGACCTCCAGCATGAGGAGGGCGAAGAGGAAACCCGCCACAGTGGAAAGCCCAGCGAAGAGCCCCCAGAAACCTGTTCCCAGGCTTAGGCCCCACGCCAGGACCATACCCAAAAGGCCCACGTTAGCCAGGGCAACCTGGACCAGGGCCACCCCTGGCCGCTGGAAAACCACTCCCCTAAAACGCGGGAGGGCGTGGTAGGCCACGCCGTAGATCATAAGCCCCACGAAGCCCAGGAGATGCATGTGGGCGTGGGCGGGACGCCAGGTACCGGGGAGGATCCCAAGCCCCAGGAAAAGCCCTACCCCGTTGGCCAGGATGAACCATAGGAGGGCCGTGGTGAGGGCCAGTCGGCTTGCAAGGATCATGGCCTAGGAGCGATGATGCCAAGAACGAGGAAAGGCCCCTCCCCCGCCCTAGCCCCGTGGGTCTCCCCCGGCTCGCAGGCGAGGAGGGTGCCGGGGACCGCCTGGACCTCCCTGCCGCTGGCCCAAAGCACACCCTGGCCCTCCAGGCAGAGGAGGTGGACCCGGGGCTCACCCCCGCCCCTCACCTCCTGCCCGTTTTGGAGGCTAAAGAGGACAAGCCGCACCTCCGGGTGGTCGGCCAAAAGCTCCACGCCCCTAGCCTCCCCGTACCGGGCCTTCTCCAGCAGGTTCACCGCTCAACCTCCTGCAAGAAGGCCGCCAGGGCTGCCAGCACCTCTTCTGGCTTCCGGCCCGCCTGTCTGGCCGCGGCCTCGAGGGGCTCGGCCCCGCCGCAGCAGGTGTCCAGGCCAAGCCTGGCGAAAAGTTCCACGGCCTTGGGATAACGGCACAACACCTCGTTTACCGGAGTCTTCAGGGTAACCCCTTCCATGCCCCTAGCTCACCCTTATCAGGCCCTGAACGCCATGACCCAGGTCAAACCCCTGTTTCCTGAGCCAGGAGGTCCTTTAGGCTGAGCCCAGCCAGGGCCTCCCGGAGCGCTAGGTTCATGCGCGCCAGGTTGGGCTTAAGGTAGCAGAAGCCCCGGCGCTCCTCCGTGGGGCAGCGCTTCAGGGTGGCGCAGAGGTCTAGGGTGACGGGACCAGAAAGGGTTTCCATAATCCTGAGCAGGGTGATCTCCTCCGGGGGAAGCTTGAGCCACACCCCCCCAGCGCGCCCTACCCGGCTTTCCACCAGGCCTGCCCTGGCCAGCCTCTGCAGCACCTTGGCCATGAAGGCCGGGGGTGCCTTGAGCTTTCTGGCAACCTCTTGGGCCGAAAGCCCCGGCTCCTCCGCCAAGAGCAGGAGGGCGTGGAGGGCATAGGACTCTTCCCGTTTGAGGAGGCTGCGGTGCTTCATCCCCTCACTATATAGTTGGGGTGGCCCCAGGAGAAGGGCCACCCAGGAGGAAGGGTAGTCTAGGGCCTGCCGATGAACCAAGCCTGGGAGAGGAACCAGTGGTTGTAGAGGTAGTAGACCAGGAAGAAGACCAGGAAGGCTAGGGCCAGGGTGTAGACCCCTCTGGGGCGAACCTCGCCCTCCTCGGGCTTCACCTGGTAGGCGGTGCGGATCTCCTCATCGCTCAAGGGCCTGCCCGCCAGGAGGGTGCCCACGGCCACCAGGACGAAGGCCAGACCGCCGAGAAGGGCCAGGGTGCCGCCGATGCCCATAAGGGCCAGGAGGAAGGCAACCTCGGGCGGGTAGCTGAAGGCGAAAGCACTCCCCCCAAAGGTGAAGGTGTCGCCGAAGCGCCGGGGCAGCCCGTAGACTGCCCCCAGGCGCATCATAGTCAGGGAAAGGAGGGCTATCCCCAGGCCGAAGAGCCAGGGCTGGACCCTTGCCAGGCCAGGCAGGACCAGCCGCCTGCGGAAGAGGAGGGGGAGGAGATAGTAGGTGAGGCCCATGAAGGCCAGGGTCATGCCCGCCACCACCGTGCCCTTGAAGTGGCCCACCACCATCAGGGTGTTGTGCGCCTTGAGGTTGGCGTCATAGGAACCCATGGTCACCCCGCTCGTCCCTCCCAGAAAGCCGAAGAGGACCACGGAGAGGACCAGGGCGGAAAAGCCGGGGTTGGACCAGGGGGCCCGCAGAAGCCAGCCAAAGAGGCCCTGGGTGAAGCCCTTAAGCCGGAGGCCCCGTTCCAAGGCGGCCGGCACGGAGAAGGCGTGGATCAGGCTCCCCAGCACGGCCACGTGGATGAGGTAGCCGGTGTTCACCCAGGTCCAGGCGCTGGAAAGCGCCCCTGTGGGCTCGGTGAGGAGGTGGTGGGCGGAGCCCAGGTTAATGCCCAGGAGATAGAGGAAGAAGGCGATCCGGGAAAGCCGCTCGCTGGGGGTGGTGCCCCCCACGGTGAAGAGAGCCAGGAGGTACCAGGCGGTCACCATGGCTGCCAGGTTGACCTGCTGCGCCCCGTGGCCGAAGCCCCAGAAGGTGTGGCGCCACCACAGGGGGTTCAGCTCAGGGATCAGCCCTAGGGACCAGAAGAAGGCGGGAATAAAGGCGATGGCCCCGGAGAGCAGGGTGGTCACGGCCAGGATGGCGGCCGTGAGGGCCCCGAAGGCCGCCAGGGGCATGCTGGCCCCATAGGTCCTGGCCTTCCAGGCCCCGTGGAGGGTGGCGAAGAAGACCAAAACGGCCAGGATGGCCCCCACGGCGAAGAGGAGGATGGCCAGGTAGAAGAGGGGTGGGGCCTTAAGGGGCACATAGGGGGTGAAGGGGAGGAAGGAGGCAGGCTGGGTCATCCCCAGGTAGTTGATGAGGAGAGCCCCGGCCAGCATGAGCCAGAACCCGCCCCAGGCCAACCGGGGCCAGGCCAGCGGGGTTTTGAGGATCGCCGAGGCGGCGAAGTAGAGGAGGGCCACCTCAAAGAAGAGGACCCAGAAGATGAGCATGTTCCAGCCGTGGAGGAAGGTGGCCTGGTAGTACAGGTTTGGAGAGATGGTCTCAGGGCCCAGCACCCGGTTCAGGGTGGAAGGGATGACCCAGAGGAGACCAAGAAGCAGGAAGACCACCGCGGCCACCGCGTTCCACTTGACCAGGGTCTCCGCCGCGCTGAAAAGCCGCAGGCCTGTGGCGGGGCAGGTGCGTTCCAAGGCAAAGGCCATGATCACCTCCTATTCCTCAACCAGGATCCGGCCCACCATGGCGTGGTGGGCTAGGCCGCAGTAGTCGTTGCAGACCAAGGCGTACTCCCCTGCCTTGGTGGGGGTGAAGGCGTAGACCCACTCGTACCCGGGGTAGAGCTGGATGCTCCACTCGTGGGGGTAGAGGCTAAAGCCGTGGGGCACGTCCACGGAGGCCACCCGCAGGCGGTAGGTCTCCCCCTTCTTAAGCTTCAGCACCGGGTACCAGGTGAAGGTCTGGGCCATCAGGTACACATCCCCCGGGGGCGGGGCCACCACGGGGATGCCGTTCAGCTCCCCCACCCGGTACCGCTTCGCAAACTCCATCACCCTTTCCCGGAAGGCGTTGGGGTCCACCTGGTAGGCCTCCCCGTGGGTGGTCTGGCGGCCCGTCATGTGCCAAAGACCCATGAAGGCGGAAAGGAAGACCAGGGCGAAAAGGGCGGCCAACACCAGCCAGACCCGCTCTTCGGGGCCTACCCTTTCCTCTAGCCAATGCTTGGGTGGCGTATGGATGGGCATAAAAACCTCCTTACTGACCCCTAGGAACCCGGGCGATGTCCATCCACCCCCAGGCCAGGTAGAGGATCACGAAGAGGGCCACGTGGATGAAAAGGAGAAGCCAGGGATTGTCCAAAAGCCAGTGTTCCCTTTCCTGCATGGTCCACCTCCTAAACACCGATATCTTTATCCGAGAATAGCTTGGGCCGCCCCCCTGCCCCCTGTCAAGTACAAATGTCCCCCTTTCGGCCTGTATCCTAGGGCTGTGCTCCTTTGGCTCCCGCCCCTTCTCGCCCTCTTGCCGGCGCATCTCCAGGGGTTTGCCGCTACCCTGGGCTACCAGGGCTTTTGCGGGGAGCTTTTGGCCAGCCTGGGACGCCAGGCCTACGGAGGGGAGGCCGAGGCTTTTGCCTACGAGGTTCTCCTCCTGGCCGGGCTTGTCCTTCAGGGAGGCTTAGGCTACACGCTCCTCTTTCTCCTCCTGGCGCTACCGGAGGGGGTCAGGGACCGCTTGGGAAAGGGCCTTGGCCACCTGGCGGGGCTGACGGCCCTCTATCTGGTTCTGGTCTACGCGGCCACCCGGACCTGGGGTCTGCCCCTTCCGACCCCGTACGGCTGGGCCTGGGGTGGCCCCGCGCCTTGGGACGGGCTGGGAATCTTGCTCGCCCTTTGGGAGGGCCTGGTGTTCTGGGCTTTCTGGAAGGGCTGGGGCCGCTAGGCCTTTTTCGTGGGTACTTTTCTCCAGATAAAGTAGATTCCGTAAGCGATCAGGCCCACCACCAGGGCCTGGCCTAGGGGGTGGGGCAGGCGGAGAAGGCTCAGGAGGGCACCCGAAAGGGCCAGGAAGGTGGCCAGGACCTTGGTCCCATAGGGGATGCCCCGGCCTTCCCGGTAGTCCCGGATCACCAGGCCCACCTGGGGGAGGCCAAGGAGCCAGGCCTCGAGGCGGGGACTGGACCGGGCGAAGAAGTAGGCCGCCAGGAGGAAAAAGGGGGTGGCGGGCAGGATGGGAAGGAGGCTGCCCAAAAAACCCAGCCCGGTGAAGAGGAAACCCAAAACCAGGGTCAGCCAGGTCGTGTAAGGATTTATGTGTAAGGGTCCGTGTTTAATAGGGGGGCACACCTTAGCACGAGGAGGTGCCCCGTGGACCAGGATACCTTGCGAATCTTGCTGAGGGAAGCGGTGCGGGAGACGGTGGCCGAGGTTTTGCA
>CAMTVD010000006.1:0-98586 GCA_947085095.1 uncultured Thermus sp.
GAGGGTGTGTGGCGGCGGGTGAAGGGGTTTTTGATGCCTCGGCGGCACTACGGGGGGGTTGAGGAGCTTAGGGAGGCGGTGGTTCAGGCCCTCAAGGCCCTGGGGGGTGTGGAGTTGAAAATCTTGGGGGAGGGTACTTAATCAACAAATCTGGCTTGCGACCTTTGATTAATTTCACCATCTGCCCTAACCTCACCACCCGCCAGTGGGTGGGGAGGGGGCCGAGTTCGGTCATCTGGTAGCCCTCGGGCAGGTCGGTTGGAGGCGCTGGTGGGGTGGGCCGGGTCATGGGCGGACCTCCGTATCCTTAAATCTTAAGACCGAGTACGGCCAAGACCTCGCGCAAGGCTTTGTCGGCCTCGGCCCGCTCCTCCTCGGCTTCCCTAAGGAGAACCACCGCCTCCTCCAGGGGCAGCACCTCTTCCCCGTCGTTGCTCGCCACGTAGCGGCTTGGGGAGAGGTTGTAGTCGTTTTGGGCCGCCACTTCGTTGGTGATGATGGCGGAAAGCCCCTCCTCCGCCCGCCATTCGTGGTAAAGCTGGGCGATGGTCTCAATGTGCTCCTGGGCTAGGTAGTTCTTGGGCCGGCCCTTGGCGAAGAGCTTGCTGGCGTTAACGAGGAGGATTTCCCCGGGGCGGCGCTTCTTGCGGTTCACCACCAGGATGATGCCCGGGGCGGTGGTGTTGTAGAAGAGGTTTTCCGGCAAGAGGACCACGGCCTCAATGAGGTCCCGCTCCACGAAGGCCTTGCGGATGTCCCGCTCACGGTTTGCGCCCTGGTTGCCGCTGCCCCGGCTCACGGCCCCCGTGTCCAGCACCACGGCCATGCGCCCCGTTTCCTTGAGCGAGGCCAGCATGTGCTGGAGCCAACCCCAGTCGGCGCTGGAGGCGGGGGGAACGCCGAAGGCGAAGCGCTCGTAGGGGTCGTTCTCGTAGAGTTCCGTGGGGAACTCCTGGTTCCACATGGGGTTAGCCACCACCAGGTCAAAGGCCTGAAGCCGCCCGGCGTAGTCTTTGAAGGCGGGCTGGCGCATGGTGTCGCCGATGCGGATGTCGGCCTCGAGGTCGTGGATCACCGCGTTCATGCGGGCCATGGCGAAGGTGGTGGGGTTGATCTCCTGGCCGAAAAGGCGTAGGGGGGCGACCTCAGGCGGTAGGCGGCGATGGCCGTTCTCCTCCACGCCGTGGGTTTCCAAAAGGCGCAGGTGGCACTTGATGAGGAGACCGCCCGAGCCACAGGCCGGGTCGTAGACCGCCATGCCGGGCGCGGGCTCCAGAAGGCGGGCCATGAGCACGGCCACCTCCCGAGGGGTGTAAAACTCACCCGCGCTCTGGCCCTGCCCCTCGGCAAACTTGCGCAAAAGGTACTCGTAGGCACGGCCCAGGATGTCGGGCTCCACGTCGTAAAGGCCCAGGCGTTTGCTGGAGAGGACGTTCACCAGGCGGGCCAGGTACTCGTCGGGCACGATGCGCTGCCCCGCGGCGGTGGCGTTGAAGTCCACGAGGTCAATCACGCCCGCAAGCCGGGGATTCTCCCGGGCCACGGCCCGCACCGCGTCGGTGAGATACTGGCCCAGCCCGGCCTGGCCGTGGGTGCGGATTTGCTCCCAGCGGGCGAGGTCTGGGATGTAAAAGCGCACCGAGCCCCGACCCGCGGCAATGGTGCCCGCCTCGCGCTCCCCTTCCACGATGGCGCGGGCCACCTCGAGGCTCCCATACTCCCCAGCAAGCCGGGCCATCTCGTCGTCAAACACGTCGGAGAGGCGCTTGAGGAAGACCAGGGGCAGGATGTAGTCCTTGAACTTGGGTGCGTCTACGGGGCCACGGATGGTGCAGGCCGCGTCCCAGAGCCAGGCCTCGAGGGTGTCTATGCCAAGCACGGACTTATTTTAGGGCGAACCTTAGGGCCGCCTCCACGAACCCGGCGAAGGGGGGCGAGGGGCGCATGGGGCGGCTCTTGAACTCGGGGTGGCTCTGGAGGCCCAGGAAAAAGGGATGGTCCTTGAGCTCTATGGCCTCCACCAGCCCCGCCCCCCGGCCCTTCATCCCCGGGGTGATGGCGGAGATGACCAGACCCGCCCGCTCCAGCTGGTCCACGTAAAGGGGGTTCACCTCGTAGCGGTGGCGGTGGCGCTCCAGGGCCTCCTCCCTGCCGTAGAGGCGGTGGAGGAGGGTGCCCTCCCGGATGCGCATGGGCCAGTCCCCCAGGCGCATGGTCCCGCCTAGCCCCTCCACCTCCATCTGCTCCGGCATGAGGTCAATGACCGGATGGGGGGTGTAGGGGTCAAACTCCGTGGAGTTCGCCCCCTTAAGCCCCGCCACGTTGCGGGCGAACTCAATGACGGCGATCTGCAGGCCCAAGCAGATGCCCAGGTAAGGAATCTTTCTCTCCCGGGCGTACTGGGCCGCCCGCACCTTGCCCTCAATCCCCCGCACGCCGAAGCCCCCGGGAACCAGGATGCCCGCCACGTCGGCGAAGGCCTCGTCCAGGTCCGCCCCTTCCAGGCTCTCGGCGTCCACCCACTTCACCTCCACCCGGGCCCGGTTCTTGATCCCGGCGTGCTTCAGGGCCTCGAGGAGGGAGAGGTAGGCGTCCGGCATCTTCACGTACTTCCCGGCGATGGCGATGCGCACCGTGCGCTCCGGGTTCTTGAGGACGCGCACCGCCTCCTGCCAGAAGGCCAGGTTGGGGAAGACGGCCTCGAGGCCCAAGGCCCGCTCCACCGCCCGGCCCAGACCCTGCTCCTCCAAGAGAAGGGGCACCTCGTAAAGGTGATCCACGTTGGGGCTAGAGAAGACGTAGCCGGGGCGCACGTTGGTGAAGAGGGCCACCTTCCTCCTCACCTCCTCGGGAACGGGCTTGGCGGAGCGGAGGACGATGGCGTCGGGCTGGATGCCCACGCCCCTCAGGGTGGCCACGGAGTGCTGGGTGGGCTTGGTCTTGAACTCCTCGCTGGTTTCCAGGTAGGGCACCAGGGTGAGGTGGATGTAAAAGGTGTTTCCCTCTCCCTCGTCAAAGCGGAACTGGCGGATGGCCTCCAAAAAGGGGAGGCTCTCAATGTCCCCCACCGTGCCCCCCACCTCCACCACGGCGATCTCCGCCCGCTGCTCCTCCGCCACCTTGCGGATCCGCTCCTTGATCTCATCGGTGATGTGGGGGATGACCTGGACCGTCTGGGAAAGGTACTCCCCCCGGCGCTCCTTCTGGATCACGGAGAGGTAGACCTGGCCCGTGGTGAGGTTGTTGCCCCGGGAGAGGTCCATGTCCAGGAAGCGCTCGTAGTGGCCGATGTCCAAGTCGGTCTCGGCCCCGTCGGCGGTGACGAAGACCTCCCCGTGCTCGTAGGGGCGCATGGTCCCCGCATCCACGTTCACGTAGGGGTCAATCTTGATGGCCGTGACCCGGTACCCCCGGGCCCGGAGAAGGGCCCCCAGGGAAGAGGTGAGAATCCCCTTCCCCAGGCTGGACACCACGCCTCCGGTGACGAACACGTACTTCCTGGGCTTAGAGCTTTCGGAAACCCCGTTCACGGGACCTCAGCCTACCATATCTGGCAAAGTGGGCCAGGGTTGTGGTAAAGTTTTCTTTGGCGTTCTTGCGGGGTCCCCCGATCCCCCGTCAAGAGCGAAAGCGCTTTGCCCAGAAACGTCAAGGAGGGCCCTGGTGAAGACGTACGTGCCTAAAGAGATTGAACCCCGCTGGGTTCTCATAGACGCCCAGGGGAAGACACTGGGCCGGTTGGCCACCCAGATCGCCACGCTCCTCCGGGGCAAGCACCGCCCCGACTGGACCCCCAACGTGGCCATGGGGGACTTTGTGGTGGTGGTGAACGCCGACAAGATCCACCTCACCGGCAAAAAGCTGAAGCAGAAGATCTACACCCGCTACAGCGGGTACCAGGGCGGTCTCAAGGAGATTCCCGCCGAGAAGATGCTTTCCACCCACCCCGAGCGGGTGCTGGAGCACGCGGTGAAGGGGATGCTCCCCAAGGGGCCCCTGGGCCGCAGGCTCTTCAAGCGCCTCAAGGTCTACGCCGGGCCCACCCACCCCCACCAGGCCCAGAAGCCCGTGAAGCTGGAGGTCCAGTGATGGAGCAGTACTACGGCACCGGAAGGCGCAAGGAGGCGGTGGCCCGGGTTTTTCTAAGGCCCGGAAGCGGTAAGGTCACGGTAAACGGCCAGGACTTCACGGATTACTTCCAGGGCATCGTGCGGGCGGTGGCGGCCCTGGAGCCCCTCAGGGTGGTGGACGCCCTGGGCCGCTTTGACGCCTACATCACCGTGGCGGGCGGCGGCAAGAGCGGCCAGGTGGACGCCATCAAGCTGGGCGTGGCCCGGGCCCTCCTGCGGTACAACCCCGACTACCGGGCCAAGCTGAAGCCCCTGGGGCTTCTCACCCGGGACGCCCGCGTGGTGGAACGGAAGAAGTACGGCAAGCACAAGGCCCGCCGCGCCCCCCAGTACTCCAAGCGTTAGCCTCCTTCCCCTCCCTCCCCTGGGGCCTCCCCAGGGGGGATGTCCTTTAGGGCCCTCTCCAGCTCCTCCGGGGTAAAGGGGTGAACCCTTTTGTGGCGCAGGTAGACCAGCCGGGCCTCGGCCTCCACCCCCCAGGCCTCCCTTAGGGCCTTGCGGTAAAGGGCCAGCTGGAAACGGTAGGCCCCGGGGTCCACCTCGAGGTCGGTCTTGTAGTCCTCCAGGTACCATCGGCCCCCAGCCCGGTAGAGGCGGTCCAGAACCCCATACCAGACGGTACCCCCCAAGGGCAGGACCAGGGGGAGCTCGGCGTGGTCCTCTTCCCGCCCCTCTAAGGGAACGAGGTGGGTCCTAAGCATTTCCCGGTAGCGGCGGAGGAGATTCCGCACCTCTCCCAAAAGCCGCCCCTTCACCTCCTCGGCGAAGGGGAAGGCCACCTCCTGGAGGAGGAGGGCGGCCATGGCCCCCTCGTCCTCGGGGTCCAGGTCCCGGGCGATGGCGTAGTGGACCAGGGTGCCCAGGGCCCGGGGGAACTCGGGCAGGGCCTCCTTCTCCAGGGCCTCGGCCAAGGGCAGGGGCTCTTGGGCCTTCTTGTAGGCGCTGGGGGAGTAGACCCAGGGCAGGGGCCTCTTGGGAAAGCTGTGGAAGGCGTAGGGAGCGGGCTTTGGGGGCGAAGGCCAGGCCGGGGAGGCGGCGGGAAGGGGGGCATCCCCCACCCCGTGGCGGCGCACCAGGGGGTCTTGGCTCTCCGGGCCCAGGCCCAGCCGCTCCAGGGCCTCCACCCAGGGGCCCGGGCGTCCCGTGGCGCTTCCCGTGACGATGAGGACATCCCTGGCCCGGGACAAGGCCACGTAGAGGAGGCGGAGGGCCTCCTCTTCCTGGGCTTCTTTCAGAGCCCTCTGCACCTGGGTAAAGGCAGGGGTGCCCCTCAGGACCACCTCGCCCCCTAGGCCCACCAGCAGGGGCTCCCCTTGGGACCTTTCCCCCCGGGAGAGGTCAAAGAGGGCCACCACTGGCCACTCCAGCCCCTTGGCCCCGTGGACGGTGAGGAGGCTCACCCCCTCCGCCCCCTCGGGAAGCTCGGAGGCCTCGGGGTCCTGGGCCCGGGTCTTCAGCCAGTCCAGGAGGGCCTCGAGGTCGGGGAAGCGTTCCATGGCCGCAAGGAGGAGGAGGGTGTCCAGGTTGGCCCGGGCCCTCGGGGACAGCCGCCTAAGGAGGCCCTCCTCCTGGGCCAGGCGCTTCAGGGCCTCCAACGGGGAGAGCCCGGCCAGCTCTTTGAGCCTCCCCAGCCTCTCCTGAACCTCAGGGGGGAGAAGGGGAAGGGGGTCAGGGGCCTGCAGGGCTTCCTCCACCTGGGAAAGGTCCAGGCCCACCCAGGGCCCCCGCAGAAAGGCCAGGAGGGAGAGGCGGTCCTCCGGGCTCAGGGGACCCTCGAGGCGGGAAAGCCTCAGGGCGTGGTAGAGGTCCCGCACCTCCGGCCGGGTAAAGAAGCTCCGCCCCCGCCTGAGGCCATAGGGCACCCCGTGGGCGCGGAAGGCCTCCTCCAGGTAGGGGAAGCTGGTCCGGCTCCGCACCAGGACCGCCATCTCCTGGAAGGCGTACCCCTCCTCCCCGAGGGCGAGAAGCCGCCTGGCGAGAAGGTCCGCCTCGGTCCGCCGCCTTTCCTCCAGGTCCTTCCCCCCCAGCACCCAGTGGACCTCCACCCGGCCCTCCGCCTCCCGGTGGGGCTTCACCTCCACCCCTTCCTCCCCGAAGAGGATGCAAAAACGGTTCAAAAAGGCGGCCACCGCCCTGGCGTGGCGGAAGGTGGTGTCAAGGTGGCGCACCGCCTCCGCCCCCTTCAGAGCTTCCCGGAAAACCTCCACCCGGGCGTTGCGGAAGAGGTAGATGGACTGCTTGGGGTCCCCCACGGCCACCACCTGCGCCCCCGCCTTCTCCAGGGCCTGGAAGAAGCGGCCCTGGAGGGGCCCCGTGTCCTGGTACTCGTCCACCAGGACGTGGGGGAAGCGCTCCACCACCCGCTTTAAGGCCTTGGGGTCTTCCAGGAGGCGGAGGGCCAGGACCTCGAGGTCGGAGGGCCCCAAGGCGGTCACGGTGCGCCTCCGGTAGCGGGCAAGGGCCTCCTGAAAGAGGCTAAAAACGGCCTCCGCTCCCGGAAGGGGGCGAAGTTCCTGGGCCAGGGTCCGCCTCCGGTAGAGGGTGAGAAGGGGCCCTTCCCAGGCCCCGTCCAGCCCCCGCAGGTAGAGGAGGCTTCGCACCTCCTCCAGGAAGAGGGCTTCGGCCAGAAGTTCGTCCACGACGGCAAAATCTGGGTCCAAGGAAAGCAAAGGGGCGGTGTGGCGCAAGGCCTCGGCCATGAAGCCGTGGATGGTGGTGAAGAGGGCCCCGTACACCTCCCGGGCCACCTCCTGGGCCAAGGGGGAGGACTCCCGCAAAACCCTTTCCCTGGCCCGGCGCCTGAGCTCCTCCGCCGCCTTGCGGGTGAAGGTGACCGCGGCCACGCGCCTCAGGGGCACCCCGCTCCGCACAAGGCCCATGAGCTCCTCCACCAGGGCGTGGGTCTTCCCCGTTCCAGCGGAGGCCACGTATAGCCTCATGCTTCCTCCTTGCGGCAGATGTCCTGGAAATGGCAGGTATGGCAGTAGTTCCCGGGCCTAGGGGCGAAAGGCCCCTCCCGCCAGAGGGCTAGGGCCTGTTGCAACAGGGGGTCTATCTCCTTCAAGGCGGGAGGTCTCTCCCCCTTACGGTAGGGGGTTGTACGGTAAAGACTGGGCTCAGCGAGCCAAGGCCAAAACCACAGATAGACAGCTTCCACTTTTCTTTTGAACCTTCCCTGGGTAAGCTCCTCTATAGCTTTCCACTCGGTCCAGCGCCTCCTGGGCCCCAGATCGGGCCGGGCCTCGGCCGGGAGGAGGCGGTAGATGTGGACGGTGTCCCCCTCCCACCGCACCCCGTCCAGGTACAGACGATAGTGCTCCCGCTCCCAGGGGACGAAGAAGCGCATCTCCTTTAAGTGCTCCTGGTGGGCCTCATACCAGGAAGCCACCCTGGGGTCCTGGGCCAGGCGAAGGGGGTCCTTGGCCAGGGTGAACCAGCCCGGGGTCCCGTCCTCCTCTAAGGTGGGGAACCTCCCCAGGTAGACCCTGAGGGGGCATTCCTCCAGGAGGCGGCGCAGGCCCTCGAGGCCAGGGAACCCCTTGGCCCCTGAGGGCAGGGGGGGCTGGAAGGGCTCGGGGTCTAGGGCCTCGAGGCGGCTACTGGGAGGGAGAGGCTCGGGCCTTTTGCCCTCGGCCAGGGGCTCCAAGGGGCCCGAGGGGCCCGCCTCGGGGTAGAGGAGGTAGACCTCCTCCCCGCGGCTCGCCATCTCCTCCTGGAAGAGGGGGTCCAGGCCCCGAAGCCTCTTGGGAAGCCCCTTTAGAAGGCCCCGCTCCCGAAGCTCTTCCAGGAGGAAGTAGTCCTCCCTCTCCCCCAGGGTGTACCGCCCCGCCACCCACTCCAGCACGTAGGCCCTTCTGGCCCTGACCCCCGTGGCCCTGAGAGGAGGGAGGACGGGAATCCCCTTCCCCACCTCCGGGGGGAGGGTTTCGTCCAGGAGGAGGCTCCGCCACCAGGGGAGGGGGTCGGCCCGGTCCACCCGGAGGGCCAGGCGCAGGCGGGAGAGGAAGGGCTCCTTGGCCGAGACCCCAAGCCTCTCCAAGACCTCCTCCCCCCAGGCCAGGGGGTCTTCGCCCGGGGTGCGGAGGGCCAGGAAGGCCCGCCACTCTTCCAAAAGCCCCTCCCGCTCGGCGAGAAGCCCCAGGGCCTCCTCCCCGGCAAGCCCCAGGCGCAAGGCCCGCCGACCCAGGGCGGAAAAGCCCAGGACCAGGAGGTCCCGCCCCGAGGGAAAGGGGTTGAGGAGGGACAGGACCCTCTCCCCTTCTTCCGTCTCCGCCAGGCTCCGCTCCCGGCCGTCCTCCAGAGGCAGGCCGTACTCCTCCTTGAGGAGAAGCAGCCCCCCGATGCGGTCCTCCGGGGCCACCACAAAGACCTCCTCCGGCCTAAGCCCCTCGCCCCCCAGGGCCTTGGGGGCCAGGGCCCGCTTCAGGGCCTTGAGGAGGTGGCGGCTTTCCTCCACGAGGTTGGCAAAGCGCCATACCTCCCGCCTCAGGGGCCTTGGGGGAAGTTCCCTCCAGGGGGTGAGGCCCTCGGGGAGGACCTCGAGGGTGAGGAGGACGGGCACCCTGGCGGCCAGGCGGCGGAAGAAGCGGAGGTCCAAGGGCCCCACCTCCCGGAAGCCGTCCACCACCACCAGGTGGGGCTCGGGAAAGAGGCGTAAGGGCGCTTTGAGGGCCTGGTAGCGGAAGTCGTCGTAGTCCAGGCTTCCCCGCTTAAGGCGCTCGTAAGCGAAGTAGACCCGCCTGAGCCTCCCCGCCTCCCCCTCCTTGGGCAGGGCGAAGGGGGAAAGGCCAAAACGCTTCAGCTCGGCGATGGCCCGGGCGAAGAGCCTGGCCTCTCCCGGGGAGACCTCGGGCCCCATAAGCTCCCGCAAGGCCTCCCCCACCAGGGCCACCCGCCCCGCCCCCGGCAGCAGGGGCCTAAGCCAGCCGGCCTCGGCCAGGACTCGGTAGTAGAGGGCCTGGAGGGAGAGGAACTCCAGGCCCAAGAAGGCCCCCCTGGCGGCAAGGA
This sequence comes from uncultured Thermus sp., assembly GCA_947085095.1. Classification (GTDB taxonomy): domain Bacteria; phylum Deinococcota; class Deinococci; order Deinococcales; family Thermaceae; genus Thermus. Next base: position 9,138 of record CAMTVD010000006.1, read on the forward strand.
GGCGGTAGACGTAGGCCCGCTGGTGGGGAAGCCCCACCCAGAGGACCCGGCCCCGTCCCTTCAGGACCTCCAGGGCCCAGTCCAAGGCCAGGCTGGTCTTCCCGGAGGCGGGAGGCCCCAAGACGGGATAGAGGCCCGGCTCCATACAAGGGGCATTCTAAGCCCCGGCCTAGGGCAGCTCGGGAAGGGGCAGGGGTTTCAGGTCCTCCCCCAGGCGGAGCACCCCCACCACCCGGCCCCGGTGGAGAACGAAGCAACGGTACTCCCCGGGGAGGACCACCACCCAACGGGCTAAGGAAAGCTCCCTCAGGAAGGGGACGGGGCGTCTGGGCAAGAGCCTGCCCCGGGGCGGGCCCAGGTGGGGCATGGGCCTTCCCCGCTCCAGGGCGAGGAGCAAAAGGGGTTTTTCCCGGCCCAGGAGGACCAGGGTGATTCCCTCCTCCTGGTAGAGGCCCAGGACCTCCAGGCCCCGGAGGATCTCCAGGCAGCCCCTAAGGGCCACCTGTGAACCGGACCCCTCCCCCAGGGCCACGCCGAGGAGGAAGAGGAGGAGGGGTCCGAGCCTTTTCATCTAGAACCCACGCTCCGCCGAAATCAGGGCCAGGGCCGCCCGGGCGAGGAGGAAGGCCCGCTGGGGCTCCTTCTCCAGCCGGCCCTTGGCCTCAGCAATGAGGCTCCTCACCAGGGGATCCTGGGCGCGGTAGTAAGCAAGCTCCTTCTCCGCCCGGTCCACGGCCCGGTGCGCCATCTCCTTCAGGCGAAGGGTAGGGTCCTGCACCTGGCCGCGGTGCCCAGGGGCGAAGCCGTGAGGACGCCCCATCCCCCACTCCCTGTGGCGGAGCCCGAAAGCCCGCTCGGCCGGAGCCCGGAACTGCCCGCGAAGCCCAGCCTTAGGAGCCTCTCCCTGGGCCGCCCGGAAGAGCGCCAGGGCTGCCTGAGCCTCCCTAAAGGCCTTGAAGGGGTTCTTGGCCTCGTAGCTCTTCTCCGCCCGGGCCTTCACCTCCTTGGCCCAAGTGAGGAGCTTCTCCTCCCCAGAAACCTGCTGGGCCACCGTCTGGAGCCGGGCCAAGGCCATGGCTGCCTGGGCCTCCCGCCGGTAGTCCACACCCTGGGCCAGGGAAAGGCCCGCCACTAAGAAGAGCACGCCGAACAGCGCCTTTTTCATCCCCATCACCTCCAAGGTCCAGGCTAGCCCTCTTCCCTAAAGGGCGCACCGGGGGAAACCTTAAGGGAGGCCAAAGGGAGGGATACCCCCACCGCCGCCCCGCCCCGGTTCTCTGCCCTGGCCTTCCCTCCATGGAGGCGGGCCACGGCGGCCACCAGGGCCAGGCCCAGCCCCGTTCCCGCCCCCCCGTGGACGAAGGGCTCGAGGGCCCGGGGAAGGAGGTCCTCCGGGAAGCCAGGCCCCGAGTCCACGAGCCAAAGCCACACCCTCTCCCCTTCCCGCTCCAGGTAGGCCCGCACGGGCGGCTTACCGTGGCGGCGGGCGTTTTCCAGGATGTTTTCCACCGCCAGGGCCAGGAGCTCCGGGTCCCCCAGGACCACCGCCTCCCCCGCCACCGCCACCCCCTTCTCCTCCAAAAAGGCCCGCAGGTCCAGGGGTCTGGGGTTGTGGGGAGTGGCCTCCAGCTGGGAAAGCCGGAGGAGCCCGGAAAGCCTGGCCTCCAGACGGGCCGTCTCCCTAAGGGCCCCCTCCAGGGCCCGGGGCTCGGGCTTGCGCCTCAAGACCTCCAGGTAACCCTTGAGGGCGGTGAGGGGAGTGCGGAGCTCGTGGGAGGCGTGGTGGGCGAAGCGGCGGGCCAGGGCCTCTTTCTCAGACAGCTCCCGAAGAAGGCCCCCTATCCGGGAGAAAAGGGCGTTTAAAACCCCCACCACCGGGCGGAGTTCGCTGAGGCCCGGGTCAGGGAGAGGGTGCAGGTCCCCGGGCGAACGAACCCGCAAACTGGCCTCCAAGCGCCGCAAGGGGCCCAAAGCCCAGGAGAGGACCCAGGCGGAAAGGAGGAGCACCCCAAGGAAAAGCCCCCCGCCCCAGGTAGCGTAGAGGAGCATAAGCCTCTCTCCCAAGCGGGAAACCCCCTCCAAGGGCACCGCCAGGCCAAAGCCCAGGCCTTCCCCGGGCAAGGCCACGTAGAGGGTTCCCCACCTCACCTCCTGGTAGGGCCGCCCCTCCCTTAGGGTGGGCCAGAGGTCCGGGGGCAGGGGCCAGGCCTCCACCTGGGTAAAGCGCACCCCCTCTTCCTTGACCACGAAGCCCACCCCACCCCCGAAAAGCTGGCCCAGACGAAAGAGTTCCAAAAGGATGGCTTCCTCTGCGCCGGAACCCTCCTCTTTGAGGAGAAAGAGCCGGACAAAGAGGGCCCGCCTCAGATCCTCGGCCGCCGCCCTCTCCGCCTCCTTCACCGAGACCCAGGCCAGGGGGAGGAGGAGGAGGAGAAGGGCAAGGAGGAGGAGGGCGAAGAGCCTCGCCCTAAGGGAGGAAAAGGCGGTAGCCATAGCCGCGCACCGTCTGGATGGGGTTGGGCTCCCCCAAGGCCTTGCGCAGGGTGGAGAGGTGGACCTCCAGGGTGGCGGGCTCCACCTCCTCCCCCCAGACCCTGAGCATCAGAACCTCCTTGGGGATCACCTCCTCCGGGGACTCCAAGAAGGCCTTGAGGAGGAGGAAGGCCTTGGGGGAAAGGCTTAAGCGCCTCTCCCCCCGGTAGGCCTCCATGCGCCTGGGGTAGAGGCGGAGGTCCTTATAGGCGAGCACCTCCTCCCTGCGCCGCGCCCGGCGGGTGAGGGCCTCGAGGCGGGCCAAAAGCTCCTGGAGGCTATAGGGCTTCACCAGGTAATCGTCCGCCCCCTCCCTTAGCCCCTTGACCCGCCACTCCACCGCATCCAAGGCGGTGAGCATGAGGACGGGCACCTCCGAGCGGGCCCTTATCTCCTTGAGGAGGGCAAACCCGTCCCCCTCAGGCAGGAGGATGTCCAGGACCACCGCCTCCGCCCAGGGAAGGAGGGCTAGGGCCTCTTGGGGGCTTTGCGTGGCCTTGACCTCGTGCCCTTCCAAGGAGAGGCCCAGCTCCAAGGCCTCCCGCACCCCGGGGTCGTCCTCCACCAAGAGGATCCTCATGACGGGTTCTTCCAGAGGGCCAGGGCCCGCACCGGGGCGTAGACCTGGAGGGGGGAAAGGGCCTCCCCGGTCCCCAGGTCCAGGCGGTGGATGCGGTTGGACCCCCGCCGGACCGCATACAGGATGCCGCCATGGGGCAGGAGCTCCACCAGGCTCATGCGGTCCTCGCCCTCCAAAAGGGGGAGGGGGAGGGAGCTGAGGAGGGCCCCCGAGAGGTCCAACACCCGCACCTTGCCCGCCTCCACGTCGTAGAGGAAAAGCCTCTCCTCCCCCACCCCCACCCCCCCTAAGAGCCTCAGCTCCTCGCTCCCCTTGGCGCGGCGGAAAGCGTAGCGGGAAAGGTAGCGCCCGTCGGGGGAAAGCCTTTGCACCTGGCGGTTGCCGTAGTCCAGGACGAAGAGAAAGCCGCCGGAGGCCACCAGGACCTTGGGGTCTTGGAAGGTACCTCGGCCCGGCCCCTGCCCTCCGAAGCGCCCCTGGTACCGGCCCTCGAGGTCCAGAAGGCTGATGGTGGCCGTCTCCCCGTCCAGGACGAAGAGGGTGCCGTCCATGGCCGCCAGGCTCAGGGGGAAGAGGAACTCCCCCGGCTTCATCCCGTAAGGCCCTGTGGAGAGGAGGAGCTCCCCCTCGGGGGAGAAGCGGTGGATGAGCCTGGCCCCGTGCTCAAAGACCGAGACCCAGACCTTACCCTCGGAGTCCGCGGCCAGGGAAAGGGGCGGGGCGGGGAACTGGCCAGGAGCGGAGCCGATGCCGGAGATGAGCCTTGCGGCGGTGCCCTCCAGGTCCAGAAGGCGAACGGTTCCCTTCTTGGCCTCGGCCCCCACCAGGAGGTAGTAGGGGTGGGGTAGCCCCCTCTCGTCTTCCCAGGGCCCCTGAAGGCCCCCTATCACCTCCTCCAGGCCCGGGCGCTTGGCCGGGTCCTTCTCCAGCATCCTCAGGACCAGGTCGGAGAGGACCTGGGGGATCTCGGGCTTGAGCTGCTTGGGGGGGGTGGGAACCTGGAAGATCTGCTGGTGGATCACGGTCTCGTACCCCCCGGTGAAGGGGGGCTGGCCGGTCAAGGCCTCGTAGAGGACGATGCCCAAGGAGTAGATGTCCGAACGGTGGTCCAGCTTCTGCCCCTTGGCCTGCTCCGGGCTCATGTAGACCGGGGTGCCGATCCGGGCCCCGGTGATGGTGAGGCGGGTGAGCACCCTACCTGCGGCGATGCCGAAGTCCATGAGGCGCACCCCCCTGGGGTCCACCCCCTCCTCCCGCAGGGCCCCCTTAAGGACCATGATGTTCCCCGGCTTGATGTCCCGGTGGACGATGCCCTGAGCGTGGATGTGCTTGAGGGCGTCGGCCACCCGGGCCAGGATGGCCGCCACCTGACCGACGTTCAAACGCCTTTCCTCAATGAGCTTGTCCAGGCCCTCCCCTTCCAGGAACTCCATGGCGATGAAGTGGACCCCATCCACCTGGCCGTGGTCGTAGACCTTGACGATGTTGGGGTGGTCCATCTTGGCCAGGACCTCCGCTTCCCGGTGGAAGCGGCGCACGAAGCGGGGGTCGCCCACAAAGCGCTCCTGGGGCACCTTGAGGGCCACCAGGCGGCCCGTCCTCTTGTCCTTAGCCTTGTAGACCGTGGCCATCCCCCCCACCCCCACCTTCTCCAGGATCTCGTAGCGCTGGGAGAGGCTCTCCACTTCCTCCGTGGTCTTGGCCCGGGCGGACCGCTTCTCCTTGGAGAGCTTCCGCCTCCTCTCCCGACGCCTCGGGCCCAGGTAGATCCGGGGGGCCACCAGGGTCCCTAGAACCAGGAAAAGCCAGGGGAAAACCGCCTCGAGGCGGGCCCCCAGGGCCACCCCTGCCCCGGAAAGCAGGGCCAGGAGAAAGAACAAGGACCAAGGGCCAAGGCGCACCGCCAAAAGGGCGGTGAGGAGGACCAAAAGCAGGGCGAGCAAAAGGGCCATCACGCCACCTTCAGAGCCACGGCGGTCACGTTGTCATCCCCCCCGCGGCGCAAGGCCTCTGAAACGAGGGCCTCGAGGCTCCCCTGGAGGTCCTTGCCCAGTTGCCACTCCTCCTCGGGCACCAGGCCGTAAAGCCCGTCGGTGACCAAAAGCACCCCCTCCCCGGGGGCCAGGCGCACCTCCACGAGGTCAAAGCGGGCCTCGGGAAGCCCTAGGGCCCGGGTGAGGACGTTGCGGTAGGGGTGGCGCTCCGCCTCGGTCTTGGTCAGGACCCCTTCCTTAAGGCGCTCCGCCACCCAGGAGTGGTCCTCGGTGAGGCGGCGCAGGCCCCCGGGGCCGAAGAGGTAGGCCCGGGAGTCCCCGATGTGCCCCACCACCCCCTCCTTGAGCCAGTCGGCGTAGAGGAGGGCGGTCAGGGTGGTACCCATCCCCTTCCTCCCCGGCTTCTCCGCCTCCTTCTCCACTCTCCTCTGCGCCAGGGCCAAGGCCTTCTCCATGACCCGCTTCAGGCCCACAGCGGGGCGGCCCTCCCTGAGGCGCTCCCCGTAAGCCCGGGTCGCCTCGGAGAGGGCCTCTATGGCCACCTTGCTGGCCCACTCCCCCGCCTCCATCCCCCCCATGCCGTCGGCCACCGCCAGCAAAAAGAGGTTTCCCTGGGGCAGGGAAAGGTGGAGCACCCGGTGGAAGTCCTCGTTGTTCCGGCGGCGGCCCACGTGGGAGACAGCAGCCACCTGGAAGCGGGGGGCGAGGCGCATCGGGCTCATTGTATAGGATGGAAGGGTGGAGCGCCTGGCCGACCTGGTGGACCTCTACGAGTACCGGGTGGAGGACCTGGCCCACGGCCGCAACCCCAAAGGGGGGAAGAAGGCCCTCCTGGAGCTCCGCGCCCTTTTGGCCCAGACCCGGCTCCCAGGGCCCTTGGCCAAACGCTTCCGCCAGGCGGATGCCCGCTTCCGGGCCCTGCGGGGCCAAAGGACCGAGCCGCCTCCCGCCCTGGACCTCCCCACCCTCCTTCCCGAGGAGCCGGCACCCTCCAGGGAGGAGGGCCAGGAGAACCTCCGCACCCTCGCCCTGAAGGTGTGGCGCCTCCTCGCCTCCCGGGAGGCCAAGGTTCGGGCCAAGGACCTCCTTTCGGGTCGGCGGGAGGAACTCCGCCTCATCCACGCCTTCTTGCAAAACTACCTGGAATACCGGGAAAAGGAGGGGTTCCAACGTGACTACAACCTCTCCCGCTTCGCGCCCACCCACCCCATACCCTCCCTCTCGGACAGCCTCATGGACCTGGAGGACCCCAAGGTGGCGGAGGCCCTCCTCCTGGAGTACCTGGAAACCACCCTCCATATCCCCAAGGACCTCCCCCTTCCCCCGGAGGAGACCATCAACTACGTGCGCCGCTTCCTGGGCCGTCTCCTGGACTGGGAAGAAGCCTACGGCTTACCCCCTAGGCGGGACCTCTTGGCCTTGAGGCGGGCCCTGGAGGAGGCAAGGCGCATGGGGGCGGGGGAAAAGGAAATCGCCCGCCTGGAGGAGCGCCTCCGGCAGGAGGCCCGAGAGGAAAGACGGCGGGAACTTCTCCTGGAAGAGGAGCGGCGCCGCTTCCGGGTGGCCCAGGAGAAGGTCCTCTCCCTTTTGAACCTCCTGCCCACCCCCCAGGGGGAGACCCCTTGGCCCGAGGTGCCCAAGCCCGGGGAGGTGCGGGAGAGCCTGGCCACGGTGCGCCTGGCCCCAGGCCGCATCCCCTTGGGCCCTGTGGTGCTCACCCTGAGCCAGGTGGGGGAAGAGTGGCACCTGGGCCTGGCGGGGGAGGACCACGTCCTGGAGGAAAGCCTGCTCCTACCCTGGGAGGACCTCGAGGTCTTAGCGGTGCGGGAAGGGGACCTCCTCCACCTCAGGCTGGAGGCGCGGAGCGGCCTCAGGCTTTACGAGCTCCTCTCCGAGGGGCGGGTCCTGGCCCTCCTCCTACGCCCCCAGGGGGATTACGCCCACCTCCGCCTCCTAAGGGCCCTCTCCGCCAGGCTCAAAGGGGAGTTCCGCCTCGAGGACTTTGGCCCCCACCTGGCGGAGAAGTACCGCCTGGCCCCAGAGGAGGCTCTACAGGACTTCGCCCGCAAGGGATTAGAGCTCACCCTCAAGCGCCTAGGCCCCACCGACCCAGAACCCCTCCTCCTGGAGGTGGGCCAGGCCCTGGGCCTGGAAGGGGAGGCCCGCACCCTAGCGGAAACCCTCAAGGCCTACCTGGGCCGCCGCCCCCCTACCCGGGAAACCCTGGGCGGGGAAGTGCACTTTCTTTCCCTTTCCCCCGAGCCCACCAGCCTGAAGGTGGGGAACGCCGTCCTCTCCCTACGCCTTCGGGAGGACGGGGTCTATGTGGGCCAGGCGGGGGAGGTGGCGAGACGGCTTAGGGACCTCCTGGTCTACCGCCTGACCGAAGGCACCTTGGTCCTGGCCCGGGAAGGGAAGCGGCTGGCCTACCTGGTGGTTGGAACGCCTTGACGCAAAGGACCTCCTTGGTATAATCCCGGGCAAGGAGGCCCATGAAAGTCCTAAGGCACAAAGCCTTTGCCCGCCTCATCCTCTCCTACCTGGTCTCCCAGGCGGGGAGCAAGATTCACCGGGTGGCCCTTCTCGTCTTGGTCTACCTCCTCACGGAAAACGCCCTCTGGGTGTCCTTGGCCCTGGGGGTGCAGCTTCTTGGCACCGTGGTCTTCTCCCCCCTCCTCTCCGCCTGGGCGGATACCCAGGATAGGAAGCGGCTCCTCGTCTGGTCGGACCTCCTCCGCGCCCCCCTGGTGGCCCTAATCCCCCTCCTCGGGGCCAAGAGCCTGCCCGTCCTCCTCCTTTTGGTCTTCGTCATAGAGCTCCTGCGCGACCTCCACGACCCCATCCAGAACGCCGTGGTCCCCGACCTGGTGCCCAAGGAGGAGGTGGACGAGGCGAACAGCCTCGTCCTCCTCACCGACCGCCTCTCGGAGGTGCTCTTCGTGGGAGCCGCCGGGGTCTTGGTGGCCACAGTGGGTCCGGCCTTCGCCTTCTATCTGGATGCCCTCACCTACCTGGCCTCCGGGCTCCTGCTCACGGGCCTTCCCCCCTTGAAGCCCGATCGGCTCCCCAAGGCGGGGTACCTGGAACGGGTTAAGGAGGGCTTGGGCCACCTCACCCGCCACCCCACCATCCGGCGGGCGGTGGGTACCCTTTTCGCCGCCGCCGCCTTCGGCTCGGTGGAGACCGCCTTGGGGGTGGTCCTGGCCATCAAGTGGCTGGGGGTAGGCTCCGCGGGTTTCGGCTTCATGGAGGCGGCCATGGCCCTGGGGGCCATCCTGGGGGGGCTTGCCATGCCCTACCTCCTAAGGCGCTTCCCCCGGGAGCGGCTCTTCCTCTACGCCCTCTTCCTCTTCGGGATCTTTGAGGCTTCCATCGGGGCCTTCCCCGTCTTCGCCTGGGTGCTCGTGGCCTTCTTCCTGGGGGGGTTCCTCAACATGGCCTTCATCGTCCCCGCCCGCTCCATCCTCCAGCTCAACACCCCCCAGGAGATGCGGGGGCGGATCTTCGCCGCCTTCAGCGCGGTGATGAACGCCGCCGTCCTCATGGGCACCATGCTGGGCGGGGCCTTGGAGGGCCGGATTGGGGCCCCCATGGTCTTCCTCCTGGCGGGGGTCATGGTGAGCCTGGCGGCGGGCTACACCCTCCTCACCGGGGGCATCCCCGCACCCCGGGAAAGCCCCAAGACCTCGGAAACCTAGGCCTCCCTGAGCCAGCGGGCCACTTCTAGGGCGTAGTAGGTGAGGATGCCCTGGGCCCCGGCGCGGCGCAAGGCGTGGAGGCTTTCCAGAACCGCCCGCCTCTCGTCCAGCCACCCCCTCAGAGCCGCCGCCTTTAGCATGGCGTACTCCCCGGAAACCTGGTAGGCGAAGAGGGGCTTGGCGAAGCGGCCTTTGAGCTCCCGCAGGACGTCCAGGTAGGGCAGGGCGGGCTTGACCATGAGGATGTCGGCCCCCTCGAGCTCGTCCAAGGCCGCCTCCCTCAGGGCGTCCCAGAGCCCCGCCTTGGGGTCCATCTGGTAGCCCGAGCGATCGCCAAAGCTCGGGGCGCTCCCCGCCGCCTCCCGGAAGGGGCCGTAGAAGGCGGAAGCGTACTTCACCGCATAGGAAAGGATGGGCACGTGGGCGTACCCCGCCCCGTCCAAGGCCTGGCGGATGGCCTTAACCTGCCCGTCCATCATGGCGCTCGGGGCCACCACGTCCGCCCCCGCCTGGGCCTGGGAGAGGGCGGTCTTGGCGAGGAGGTCTAAGGTGGCGTCGTTATCCACGTAAAAGCCCAGGGGGCCCTCACGGACCACCCCGCAGTGGCCGTGGTCCGTGTACTCGCAAAGGCAGGTGTCGGCCATGACCAAAAGCCCGGGGACCTCCTGCTTGAGGAGCCGGATGGCCCGCTGCACCACCCCCTCCTCGGCGTAGGCCCCCTGGCCCAAAGGGTCCTTGGCCGCCTCGGGGAGAACGCCAAAGAGGATGACCCCGCCAAGGCCCGCCTCCAGGGCCTCCTCCCCCACCCGGGGGAGGTCCTTTAGGGGGTGGCGGAAGACCCCGGGCATGGAGGGGACCTCCTCCCTCTCCCCCCCTTCCTTCACGAAGAGGGGGAGGATGAGGTGCCTGGGGGAAAGCTCCACCTCGGCCACCAGGGGCCTTAAGAGGGGGGAACGTAGCCTTCTTGGGCGCTCCATGGCTTCCACTATACTCAGAGGGGAGGGAGCATGAACCTGCAGAAGCTCTTGAAGGAAGCCCAGAAAGCCCAGAAGAAGGCGGCCGAGGTGCAGGAGCGCCTGGAGAAGATGACCGTGGTGGGCACGGCCCAGGGCCTGGTGGAGGTGGAGGCCAACGGCCACGGGAAGATCCTGGCCCTGCGCCTCAAGCCCGAGGCCCTAAGGACCTTCCAGGACGACCTCGAGGGCCTGGAGGACCTCCTTTTGGTGGCCATCCAGGACGCCCAGAAGAAGGCCCACGAGCTTTCGGAAAAGGAGATGGCCCGGGAACTGGGCGGGGTAGGGGACATGCTGGGGAAACTCCTCTAGCCCATGCGCTACCCGGAAAGCCTCCTCAAGCTCACCCGGGCCCTCTCCCGCCTTCCCGGCATCGGCCCCAAGACGGCCCAGAAGCTGGCCCTCTTCCTGGCCTTCGGGAGGGAGGAGGCGGAGGGGCTCCGGGAAGCCCTGGAAGGGCTAAAGGCTCTCGGAGTCTGCCGGGTCTGCGGCAACCTGGCGGAGGGGGAGCTTTGCCCCATCTGCCAGGACGAAGGGCGGGACCGCACCCTTTTGGCGGTGGTGGAAACCGTGGCCGATCTCTACGCCCTGGAGCGGAGCGGAGAGTTCCTAGGGGTCTACCACGTGCTGGGCGGGGCCCTGAACCCCTTGGAGGGCGTGGGGCCTAAGGACCTCAACCTGGAGGGCCTCTGGCCAAGGCTAGAGGGCGTGCGGGAGGTCATCCTGGCCACCTCCATGACCGTGGAGGGGGAGGCCACCGCCCTCTTTCTGGCCGAGGAGCTGAAGCGGCGGGGAGTGAGGGCCACCCGCCTGGCCTACGGCCTGCCCGTGGGGGGGAGCCTGGAGTACGTGGACGAGGTGACCCTGGGCCGGGCCCTGGAGGGGAGGAAGCCCCTATGATGCCCCGGGAGCCCGCCACGGAGAGCCTCCTTCAGGAGCTTTTGGACCGGGTGGAGGGGGGCTTCGCCGCCGCCATCGGCACCCTCGAGGGCCTCCTGGTGGAGGGGGTGCGGCGGCGCCGGGTGGACCTGGAGGCCGCCGTCGCCGAGCACGCCGCCCTCCTCCGCCAGGCCAAGGCTGCCTACGCCGGGAGCTTGGGCACCTCGAGGATCCAGGAAATCCTGGTGGGGGGAGCTCCTGTGGTAGGCTATGCCCGGATGCTGGGAGTCCCCCCCCGGGAGGACCTTTTTCTCCTGCTCCTCATGGACCCGGAGGCCAACCTGGGCCAGGCCCGGCTCCAGGCGGGGCGCCTGGGTCTGGCCCTATTGGAGGTGACGGGATGGCTTACCTAGAAGGCCTCGCCCCCTTTGGGGTAAAGCGGGCCGTCCTCACGGGCCTGGACGGCCTGGTCATAGAGACCCTGGGCCGGGGAGCCCCCCCTGCCGAGGTCCTGGCGGCCGAGCTGGCCTCCCTGGCCCGGCACATGGCCCCCCTGGCGGAGGCCCTAGAAGGGGAGGTGCGCCGCTTCACCCTGACCACGGAAACCCATGAGCTCCTGGCCCTAAGGGTGGGGGAGTACCTCCTGGGAGCAGTGTTGGAACGGGGGATGGACCGAAAGGCCATCGGCCAGGAGCTTTCCCGCATCGCCCTTAAGCTAGAGAATCTCTAGGAGGCAGGATGAGAGAAGCCCTGCAGGAACTAAAGGCCACCAAGGGGGTGCGGGTGGCCGCGCTCCTCAGCGAGGACGGCTTCGTGGTGGAAGAGGTGCGGGAGGAGGGAGCCCCCGATCCCAGCCTCCTCTCCGCCCGGGCGGCCACCGTCCTGGGCACCGCCAAGGCCCTGGGCCAGACCCTGGGCCAGGAGGGTTTGGAGGAGGTCATGGTAGAGTACCCGGAGGGGGTGCTCCTCCTTGCCCCGCTGCCCGGCCACCACCTCCTCCTCTTCCTGGACGGGGTGCGGAGCCTGGGCCGGGTGCGGCTGGCCCTAAAGCGGGCACTCCCCCAGATCACGGAGGCCTTAGCATGAACGAGCTGAAGCTAGACATCCAGATTGACAAGGACGCCGCCATCGGCCGCTACACCAACCTGGCCCTCATCGCCCACACCAAAAACGAGTTCATCCTGGACTTCGCCCTCCTCCAGCCCCAGGGTGGGGCTTTGGTGGTGAGCCGCATCATCACCAGCCCCCAGCACGCCAAGGCCCTCCTCCGGAGCCTGGCGGAGAACGTGGCCCGCTACGAGGAGACCTTTGGCCCCATCCCCGAGCCCGTGGCGGAAAGCCAGGCCTAGCTTTCCAGAGACTCCGCAACGCGACGGGTCAACCGGGGTACAGGAGTGGGCCTTTCCTAAAGTTATACCCTTTCTTCCAGTCGCCTAGACCAAGAAGGCCATTTTTAACGGAATAGCGGGGCCCCCATCCTGGCGCAAGCCAGGATGGGTGGCCCTAGAGGTTCTCCCGCCACCAGTCCAGGTAGGCCCTGAGCCGGGCCACCCGGCGGTCGGGCCTTCCCGAGCGGGAAAGCTCGTGCCCCTCCTCGGGTACCCGGAAAAACCGGGTCTTCACCCCCAGGTGGAGGAGGGCGGTGTACCAGGTTTCCCCCTGGTCTATGGGGCAGCGGTGGTCCTGCTCGGAATGGACCACCAGGGTGGGGGTCCTCACCCGGTGCACCAGGCGCAAGGGGCTTTTCTCCCAGAGGACCTCAGGGGCCTCCCAAGGCTTGGCAAAAAGCTCCAGGAAGGTGAAGCGGGGGCCGATGTCGCTGGCCCCAAAGAAGCTGAACCAGTTGCAGATGCTCCGGTCGGTCACCGCCGCTCGGAACCTTTGGGGATGGCGGGCGGTGAGCCAGTTGGTCATGTACCCCCCGTAGCTTCCCCCAGCCACCCCCACCCGCTCAGGGTCCAGAGGGAAATGGGCTAGAACGTGGTCCAAAAAGCCCAGGAGGTCCCCCTCGTCCCGCTCCCCCCAGGCCCCCTCGAGGAGGGCGTAGTCCTGGCCGTAGCCCGTGGAGCCCCGGGGGTTGGAATAGGCCACGGCGTACCCCGCCTTCTGGAAAAGGGCGAACTCCAGCATGGGGGCCCGGCCGAAGGCGGTGTGGGGCCCCCCGTGGATGTAGAGGATCACGGGGTGGGGACCTTCCCCTTCCGGCAGGAGGACCCAGCCCGGGACCTTGTGCCCCTCGGGGCTTGTCCACTCGGTGTAAAGGGGCTCGGCCAAGGGAAGAAGGGCCTCGTTGGGATCCAGGACCCCCAAGGGCCCCTCCAACCGGGCCGGGCGGGTGAAGTCCTCGGTGAGGAGGAAGAGGCCTTTCTCACCCTTGGCGAAGGCCAGGACGCTCCCCCCTGCGGGCAGGGCCTCGGCCTCCCCCTCCAGGCCCACCCGGTAAAGCCGGGCCACCCCCTCCTCCGTGCGCACCAGATAGACCCCATCCCCACCCCACTTGGGCCCCTGGGTGTGGGCGCCAAAGCGCAGGTCCGAGTTGAGGGAGTTCTGTAGGCTCCCCTCAAAGAGGACCCGGGCCATCCCCTCCTTCAGGTGGTAGAGCCTGGCCTCCGTCCCCCCACCCCGCTCAAAGGCGTGGCCCAGGAAGAAAAGCCCTTCCGGGCTCCACTCCAGGGCAAAGATGGGGCCCTCTCCCCCGTAGACCTTCTCCAGACCCTCATCCCTGAGGAGGAAGAGGCTGTCCCGCACCTCCGCTTGGGCCCTCATGTCCTCGGGCATCACTAGGTAGAGGCCCTCGGGGGCGAAGACCATCTCCTTGGGGGCGGGGTAGCGGGAAAGAAGGAGACGCTTCTCCCCGTCTTTTAGGAGGTAAAGGGCCACCTGCCCCTCGGGGAGAAGGCCCTTGCCGTCAAACTTGAAGGGCCAGCCCTCAAAGATCCGGGGGCTTCCCGGCTTGGGGGCCTCCTTCAGAGCCAAAAAGGCCACCTCGCCCCTGGGCCCCAGGGCGTAGTCCAGGACCCCAGCCGTCTCCGTGAGCCTTTCCGCCTCCCCGCCCCTAAGGTCCAGGCGGAAGAGTTCCTGTCTCTCCCCCACCTTGCGCAGGAAGTAGACGTAAGGGTCCTGGTAGCGGGGCTTCTTGGCCTCCTCCTGGGTGAGGAAGCGCAAGGTGCCGTCAAAGAGGGCCAGGCGGGAGCGGTAGCGGGGCGGGTCGCCCTCCACGATGTCCGTGAGAAGGAAAAGGGGCAGGCCCTCGGGGCCAGGGGTGAGGTCCGAGAGGAAGCGAAGCTTGTAAAGGATTTCCAGCTCCATGCCCCCATAATACTGACCGGTCATTCGCCCGCAAGGGGCGCCCTTTTCCGGTAAGCTAGCCCCGTGGACCGGGACGAGCTGGTGCGCTACTTGGACGGCTACCTGCGCCTTGGGGAGTTTCCCCAGGACCCCTCGCTCAACGGCCTCCAGGTGGAGGGAAAGCCCGAGGTGACTAAGGTGGGGGCGGCGGTGGATGCGGGGGAGGCCATCTTCCGCAAAGCTTTGGAGGAAGGGGTGGACTTCCTCCTGGTCCACCACGGCCTTTTCTGGGGAAAGCCCTTCCCCATCGTGGGCCACCACAAGAGGCGGCTGGAGATCCTCTTCCGGGGGGGGATCAGCCTCTACGCCGCCCACCTCCCCTTGGATGCCCACCCGGGCGTGGGCAACAACGCCGTCCTGGCCCGGGCGCTGGGGCTTGAGGACCTCGAGCCCTGGGACGTGGGGGTCAAGGGGCGGTTTCCCTTGCCCGTTCCCCTGGTCCAGGTGGCGGACCGCCTGGGGCAGCTCACCGGGATGCAGCCCCTGGTGCACCAGGGGGGGGCGGATGCGGTGGAGACGGTGATCCTCGTTTCGGGTTCGGGAACGGGCCTTCTGGCCAAGGTGGACGCCGACCTCTTCGTCACCGGGGAGCCCAAGCACGCCGTCTTCCACGAGACCTTTGAACGGGGGCTCAACGTCATCTACGCCGGGCACTACGACACGGAAACCTTCGGGGTCAAGGCCTTAGCCCAGCACCTTTACGAGCGCTTCGGCCTCCCCTGGGTCTTTTTGGACCACCCCACGGGGCTTTAGATGGCGGGCCTTTTCCTCACCCTCGAGGGCCTAGACGGAAGCGGCAAGTCCACCCAGGCGGGGCTCCTCGCCGCCTTCTTGGAGGAAAGGGGCCTAAAGGTCCGGCTCACCCACGAGCCCGGCGGAGGGCTTCCTGGGGTGCGGGACCTCCTCCTTAGAGGGGAACTCTCCCCGGAGGCGGAGTACCTCCTCTTCAGCGCCGACCGGGCGGAGCACGTGCGCAAGGTGATCCTCCCCAGCCTGGAAGGAGGGGCCTGGGTGGTCTCCGACCGCTACCTGGACTCCAGCCTGGCCTACCAGGGGTTTGGCCGGGGCCTCCCCCTCCCCTGGCTTCTGGAGGTGGCCAAGGAGGCCACCCTGGGCCTCACCCCCAGGCTCACCTTCCTCCTGGACCTCCCTCCGGAGGAGGCCCTAAGGCGGGTGAAGGACCCGGACCGCATGGAACGGGCAGGCCTCCCCTTTTTCCAAAGGGTGCGGGAAGGGTATCTGCGGCTGGCGCAGGAAGAACCCCACCGCTTCGTGGTCCTGGACGCCAGGCAGGAAGCGGAAAGGGTAGCCCAGGCCATCCAAGCCCACCTCCTGCCCCTTCTGCCATAATGGCCCTATGACCCCCTGGATCCGCGCCCTAGCGGCCTTGGGCTTTCTTGTGGCCCTGGCCCAGGGGCTCGCCTTTCCCAGAAGCACCCTCTACGTGGAGCAGGGGGGCAAGCGCCACTTCCTCAAGGTGGAGGTGGCGGACACCCCCGAGCGCCAGGCCCGGGGCCTCATGTTCCGCCAGGCCCTGGCCGAGGACGAGGGCATGGTCTTCCTCTTTCCCACCCCCACCGCCGGAGGCTTTTGGATGAAGAACACCCTGATCCCCCTATCCATCGCCTTCTTTGACCGCCAGGGGGTGATCCTCCGCATCCTGGACATGGATCCCTGCCGGGCCGACCCCTGCCCCGTCTACCACCCCGGGGTGGTCTACCAGGGAGCCCTGGAGGTGAACCAGGGCTGGTTCCGCCGCCGGGGCCTCAAGGAGGGGGCCCGGGTGGGGGGCGAGGCCCTGAAGCTGTGGCCGCGACCGTGGAACGGAACCCCCTCTTCCCCCTAGCCGCCTTCGCCCTCCTCATCCTCCTCTCCGTCTTCTCCCTCCTGGGCTACCTCCTGGCCGCCCGGCGCTACCCGGGGCCGCCCCCACCCACGGGCATCCTGGTGGAAACCCAGGAGGGCCCCCGCCACCTCCAGGGCCGCATCGCCCGCACCCCCGAGGCCTGGGGCCGGGGCCTGGGGGTGAGGGGGGAGGACCTCGAGGCCCTCCTCTACCTTTTCCCTCAGGCCACGGACGCCCCCTTTGGCGCGGAAGGGTACCGCTTCGGCGTGGTGGTGGCCTTCCTGGACGGGGAGGGCCGGGTGCTCAAGGTGGCCCACCTAAAGCCCGGGGAAAGGGTGGCCCCCGGCACCGCCTACCGGGGGGTCCTGGAGGTGCGGGAGGGCCTCCTCTCCCTAAGCCCCGGGGACCGGGTGGCCCTTAGCGGGCCGGCCTCTCCCCCTGGCCCCTGAGGTCCAGGAGGAAGTTTCCCGTGGCGGGGACAAAAACCGTCTGTACCCCGGGGGCCAGCTTTTCCGCAAAGGTGAGCTGGACCACCTCAGGGGCGTTCTTCAAAGCCCGCCCCCGGAGCTCTATGGCCCTGGCCTCCCCCTCGGCCCGGAGGATGGCGGCATCCCGCTCGCCCTTGGCCTCTATCACCCGGCGCTCGGCGGCGATCTCGGCTTGCTTGCGGCGGCTGATCTCAGATGTGGAACACCACCCCCACGTGCCCCGCCGGCACCACCACAAAGCTGTTGGCCAGAAAAAGAAGGGAAGCCCCAAAAGGGGCAGGGCCAGGCGATTCTTCGGGGTGAAGAGGAGACCCACCCCCAAAAAGAGAAGCGCAAGACCCGCCAGGTTCAGCATGAAAAAGTATAAGGCCTGGGGCCAGCCCCAGGCCTTTTGGAAAAGATCCTACTCCTTCTTTTCCTCCGACTTCCCCGAGTCCTTCTTGGCGTAGTCCTTCACGTGCCAGCCCGAGCCCTTGAAGATGATGGCGGGCGGGGTGATGACCCGCTTCAAGGGCTCTCCCGTCTCCGGATGGGCCTTCAGGGGTTCATCGTAGAAACCCTGTTCAAACTCGTAGTAGTTTCCGGTTTCCAAGCCCTTGTACACGTAGACCGGCATACCCTTCCCTCCCGGAGTCCAGTTTGACAATCAAATGTCTTGAGTGTCAAGACCCCAGAATGCTACCCTCCTCCCGTGGACAAGCCCGCCCTCCGGCGCTGGGCGCGCAAGGTCTGGCGAACCCTGGACCGGGAGACCCTGGCCCGGCAGGTGGTGGAGAACCTGGCTCCCTGGCTGGCCTGGTGGGGGTTCCAAGACATCCTCCTCTACCACCCCCTGCCCCATGAACTGGACCTCACCCCCCTCCTGGAGCGGCACCCCGCCCGCTACTACCTGCCCAAGGTGGCAGGGGAAGAGCTTTCCGTCCACCCCTTCGGCCCCCTAGCCCCGGGACCCTTCGGCCTCCTGGAACCCACCACCCCGCCGGTGGACCCCGGGGACCTGGACCTGGTAGTGGTGCCTGGCCTGGCCTTTGACCAGGAGGGATACCGCCTGGGGCATGGCCAGGGCTATTATGACCGCTTCCTGGCTTCGGTCCAGGCGGTAACCGCAGGGGTGGTGCCAGAGGCCCTCCTCCTGCCCCGCCTTCCCCGGGACCCGTGGGACGTGCCCGTGGGCCATCTGGTCACGGAAAGGGGGGTGCGGCGTGTCCCCTGAACATCCTCCAGACCTCTAAGGTGCTACACTTGCCCCATGCGGGGTGCCCTTTTGGACCGGGACGGGGTCCTGCTCCTGCTGGACGAAAAAGCCCTTTACAAAAAAGCCTTGCAGCTGGCCCTCCGCGGAACGGGCTTGGAGAGGAGCCTGGCCGTCTTGGTCCGGGCGATGCGGGAGATAGAGGAGGCGGTGCGGGACCTGAAGGTGCGGACCCCCCTCGAGGAGGAAGCTTTCTGGCGGCGCCTGGTGGCGAAGGTGGCCCAGGAGCTCCACCTTCCCCAAGCCCACCTCCTGCCCTGGCGCTACTACCGCTTCATGAAAAAGGCCCCCGGGGCGGAAACCCTCCTTAAGGCCCTCAAAGCCCGGGGCCTCAAAATCGGGGTCCTCTCCAATACCCTGCCCAGCCTGCGGGAAAGCCTGGCCTACCACGGCCTGGCCCATTATGTGGACGGCTTCTTCGCCTCCACCTCGCTTGGGGTGGCCAAGCCGCACCCCCAGGCCTTCCTCCTGGCCCTCGAGGGCCTGGGTCTAAAGCCTGAGGAAACCCTCTATCTGGACGACGACCCCGAGAATGTGGAAGCCGCCCGGAAGCTGGGCCTCCGGGCGGAGGTGTACGCGGTCAGAGCACCGGGAGTTCAGCCACGGTGAGTACGTCCAGGTCAGGGGTGCCCTGCCGGAAAGCGGCGATGCGGGCCACCACCCGTCCCCCAGCCCGGAGAACCATCTTTTCCATGGCCTTTAGGGTCTCTCCGCTGGAGACCACATCGGAAACCAGGGTTGCCCTTTGGTTGAGCAGCTTTTCCGCGAAGCGCCGGTCCAGCCAGAGCACCTCGCCCACGCCCAGGGTAAGGGTCTGAACCTCCTGGATGATGGGGTCTTCCATGTAGGGCCGGCGGCGCCTCCGGGCCACCACATAAGGCAGGCGGAGCTCCTCGGCCAGCACGTGGGTAAGGGGAATGGGGCTGGTTTCCGTGGTGAAAAGGACCTCGGTGTCCTTGGGCACCAGGGGCTTCAAGGCTTGGGCCGCGGCCCGCACCAGCTCCGGGTCTCCTAAAAACTCCACCAAGGGGATGCGCCGCCCAGGCAGGGGCTCTATGAGGGGCACGTGCCGGGTGACGCCGCCGATACTGATAGGGTAGGTCTCCATACCGCCCTCCTATTCCGGTTTGAAAAGGGGCAGGTGGCCCAAGGCGACCACGTCCTGGCGGGGCGTGCCCTCGGTGAAGACCGCCAAAACGGCCACCACCTGGCCGCCCACGCTCTCTATGAGTTCCCTAAGGCCCGCCAGGGTGGAGCCTGTGGAAACCACATCGTCCACGATGGCCACCTTCTTTCCCCGGATCAAGGGAATGTCCATCCCGTCCAAGACCAGAAGCTGGGGCTTGCCCGTGGTGATGGAAAGCACCTGGCGGCTTATGGGGTTGATCATGTAGGGCTTCTCGGTCTTTCGCGCCACCACGTAGGGCTTCCCTGTGATGCGGGATAGGGCGTGGGCCAGGGGCACCGCCTTCACCTCGGGGGTGACCAGGGTGTCCACCTCGGGGGAAAGGCGCTTGGCCAGCTCCTCGGCAGCGGCCTCGGTGAGCTCGGTGTCTCCTAAGAGGTTCAAAAGGGCTACGGCCACATCTGGCCCCACCTGGACGATGGGAAGCTCCCTCCTGACCCCGGCAATCTCCACAGGGTAGGTCCTCACGCTGCCAGTCTATACTGAAGGCATGCTGAGCGCCAAGATTGAAACCCTGGGCGTGGACCCCCAGAGCGGCAGCGTGGTGGTCCTGCTCAGGACCGAGAACGACAAGCTCCTTCCCATCGTGATCGGTCCCCTCGAGGCCCACCACATCATGGTGGCCCTCCAGGGGGAGAAGCCCCCCCGCCCCCTGACGCCGGACCTCCTCCTCTCGGTGATGGAGATGCTCCAGGCCAAGTTGCGCCGTGTGGAGATCATAGACCTCAAAGACGGCACCTTCTACGCCCGGCTCATCCTGGAGCACCGGGGGATTGAGCTGGAGGTGGACGCCCGCCCCTCGGACGCCATGGCCCTGGCCCTGAGGGCCCAGGCCCCCATCCTGGTGGCGGAGGAGGTGGTGGAGAAAGCGGGGGTGGAGGAGGCCAGCCTCAAGCCCCACGGGGCCGCAGAGGCCTAGCCTCCCATGACGTGGACGTGCACGTGAAAGACCTCCTGTCCCCCCTTCTCCCCCACGTGCACCCGGAGCTTGTACCCCTCTAAGCCCAACGCCCGCGCCACCCGGTTGGCGGTGCGGAAGAGGGCCCCCAGCTTCCTCTCCCCCTCCGCGTCGTCGGGGTAGTCGGAGAGCTTCTCCACATGCTCCTTGGGCACCACCAGGACGTGGACTGGGGCCCGGGGGCGGATGTCGTGGAAGGCCACGAAGCCCTCGTCCTCGTAGACCTTCCTAGCGGGAAGCTCCCCGGCGATGATGCGGCAGAAGACGCAGTCCATGGGGCCATTCTAGCGGGCAAGGGGCAGGGCGGGGGAGGCCGCCTCCTTGACCCCCACCACCCCCAGCAGGGTGTACCCCTCCACCCCCCGCACCTGGGCCAGAACGGTCTCCCCGGGGAGGGCCTGGCCCTCGAGGCGGGCCTCGTAGTAGTCCGGGGTGTGGCCCAGGAGGAAGCCCCCCTGCCGCCTCTCCACCAGGACCTCTACCCGGCTTCCCAGCTTGGGCCGTATGCGCTCCTCCGCCAAGCGCTGGGCCAGGGCGATGAGCTCCTTGGTGCGGCGCTTCCTGACCTCTATGGGCACCTGGGGCATGGAGGCGGCCCTGGTCTTGGGCCTAGGGGTGTAGGTGAAGGCGTGGACCCGGGTGGGCCTGAGCTCCTCTAAGAAGGCCAGGGTCTCTCTGTGCTCCTCCTCGGTCTCCGTGGGCAGGCCGGCGATCACGTCGGTGGTGAGGGCGAAGCCGGGGATGAGCTCGTAGGCCCTCTCCACCAGGGCGCGGTAGTAGGCCTTGTCGTAGCGGCGGCCCATGAGCCTGAGGAGGCGGTCCGAGCCCGTCTGCAGGGAGAGGTGGAGGTGAGGGCGGACTTCGGGAGCGTAACGGGCCATGACCCTTAGGAGGTCCTCCCCCGTGTCCTCGGGTTCTATGGAGGAGAGGCGCACCTTGGCCCCCAAATGGTAGAGGTCCTCCACCAGGCCCGCCAGGCCCCTGGGGTGCCCCCGGTAGCTCCCCAGGCGCACCCCCGTGAGGACGATCTCCCGGATGCCCAGGCGCAGCAGGGCCTCGGCCTCGGCTAGGGCCTCCTTATGGTCCCGGTGCCTTTCCTTGCCCCTGAGCCTGGGGATGATGCAGTAGGCGCACCCCACCTGGCACCCGTCCTGCACCTTGAGGAAGGCCCGGACCCGGCTATTCAAAAACCCCCGTTCCCCCGCGCCCCAGAACTCGCTCGGAGGGGTGGTGATGGGGTCCGAGGGGAGGCCGAAGTGTTCCAGAATCACCTTGGGGAGCTCAGCCTTGCGGGCGTTGGGCACCACGGCATCCGCCCCCAGGGCCTTCACCTCCTCGGGGGCGAGCTCGGCAAAGCACCCCGTGACCACGAGGAAGGCCTCGGGGTTGTGCCGCCGGGCCCGGCGGATCTCCTTGCGGGTGTCCGCCTCCGCCGTGGTGGTGACGGCGCAGGTGTTGATGACCACCAGGTCCGCCCCCCCGGCCTCCACGGGCACCACCTCCGGCTCCAAAGCCTTCAGGAAGCCCAGAAGGGCCTCGGTCTCCACCTGGTTCACCTTGCACCCCAGGGTGCGGAAGGCCGCACGCATCCTTCCCATTCTGGTAGGCTTTGGGGGTTCCGTCAATGTGAGCCCCCCCACTTGCCGTGAAAGCCCAAGAAGTTGTAGTATCTAGGCCGCTAACCCCAAGATGTGGGGGAATAAGGAGGCATTATGGAGCGCCATTTCTTTGACGAGCACGCCCAGGCCATCGCCAGAAGGCAGTATCTGCAACCCGGGGACGGGGATATTTTAGGTATGTTCCGGCGCGTGGCCCGCGAGATCGCCAGGCCCGAAAGGCCCGAGGAGCGGGCTTTTTGGGAGGAAAAGTTTTACGAGCTCATGGCCACCAAGCGCTTCTCCCCCGGTGGGCGCATCCTGGCGGGGGCGGGCACGGCCCACGGCAACCTCCTCAACTGCTTCGTCCAGGGGGCCACGGAAAACCCCCCGGAAAGCTTCGCCGGCATCATGGAGGTGGCCAAGAAGCTGGCCCTGGTCACCAAGGTGGGGGGCGGGAACGGGGTGAACCTGGACCCCTACCGCTCCAAGGGAAAGCGCAAGCGGCAAGAGGTGCGGGGGGTGGCCTACCTCTCGGCGGAGCACCAGGACCTCGAGGACTTCCTCCGCGGCCTCATGCGCCCCCCCACCAACCCCGAAGGGAAAAAGGAGGAGATCGCCCTCAAGAACTTCACCCGGGTGGTCTACGGGGAACTCTCGCCAGAGATGCGGGCCCTGGCGGAGCGCTACGGGGTCCTGGTGGTGAAGGAGCCCCCAGAGGAGCGCATCCTGGTGCCCGACGACATGGGGGGGATCGTGGAAGCGGCCAGAGAGGCCGCAGACCTGGCCCGCAAGGGCCTCACCGCCCACGTGGACTTCTCCCTCCTCAGGCCCGAAGGGGCCCCCATCCGGGGAAGCGGGGGGAGCTCATCCGGCCCCGTGAGCTTCCTCTTTGAGATCTTTGACAACTTCCTGGAGTGGGCCGCCCTGGGGGCGGAAGAGGCGGGCCCGGTGGCCACCCTGCGCTACGTGTACGCTCCGGTGCTCCGGGTGGTGAGGCAGGGGGGATGTCTCCATCCGGACACCCTGGTGCACACCGACCGAGGCACCCTCCGCCTCCGGGAGCTTCTGGACCCCTTCCGCCTGGGGTGGCAACCCCACGCCCTTAGCGTGGCCACCGACGAGGGCTGGCGCCAAAGCCCCGAAGGGTACAACAACGGCATCGCCCAAACGCTCAAGGTTCGCCTAGAAAACGGCCTGGAGATCCAGGGCACCCCCAACCACAAGCTCAAGGTCATCCGTCGGAACGGAGTCCGGGAGTGGGTGGAGCTTAAGGACCTGCAACCGGGGGACTGGGTGATCTGGCGTCTGGACGAGCACACGGGCACCCCGGTCCCCCTTTCCCCTCTTGAAGAACCTCTCCACCCCAACGCCAGGCCCATCCAAACGCCCCGGTACCTCAACGAGGCCTTGGCCTTCCTCCTAGGCTACTTCTACGGGGAAGGCTTCGTTAGCGGGGATCGGCTGGGGTTCTCCGTCCACGAGGACGAGCCCCTGGGGGAGGAGGTCAGGCGTCTTTTCCAGGAGCTCTTCGGCCTGGAGCTGAGGGAAGAGCGCCGCCCTGGGGACAAAAGCGTGACCCTCGTGGTCCGAAGTGCCCCCCTGGTGGCTTGGTTACGCCAAAACGGGCTCCTCAAGGGAAAGGCCAGGGAGCTGGAGGTGCCGAGAGCCATTCGCCAGAGCCCTAGGCCTGTCCTGGGAGCCTTCCTCCGGGGGCTTTTTGAGGCGGACGGCACCATAACCTCCGGCTACCCGATGCTGACCACCGCCTCCAGACGCCTGGCCCAGGACGTGATGGTCCTCCTGGGGGGCTTGGGCATCCCCTCCAAGCTCCTCCGGTATAACCCCCTCCCCGGCCGCTTCTCCAAGGCCGAGCACTACCGGGTGCGGGTGGTCACCGCCAAGGGCCTGGAGCGCTATCTGGAACGGGTGGGGGTTCCCAAGGGGTCCCGCTTTGAAGCCCTTTACCACGCCAAACCGGACACCCGTAGGGAATCCGCCTGGCCCCTCCCCCATGTCCAAGGGCTCCTCCAGCCCCTTTTGGAACACACCGTCCCTGGCAAGAAGGGAGCCCCTTCCCGCCTCACGCCCCTGCGCAAGGACCTCCTCCGCTACCTCAGGGGGGAGCGCCAGCTCACCGCCACGGGGTACACCCTCCTCACGGAGAAGGCGGAAGGCGAAGGGCTTCGGGCCGCACCCTTTGACTTCAGCGAGTACTACCTGCAGGTGGAAGGGGTGGAGGAGGGCGGTGAAATCCTCACCCTGGACCTCTCGGTGGAGGGCAACCACACCTATTTGGCCAACGGCCTGGTAACCCACAACACCCGGAGAGGGGCGGGGATGGCCACCCTCTCCATTGACCACCCCGACCTCCTGGACTTCCTCACCGCCAAGGACCTAGACCGGGAGCGAGCCGAGGGGGATATCTCCACCTTCAACATCTCCGTCCTGGTCACCGAGGCCTTCATGGGCGCCCTGGAAAGGGACGAGCTCTGGCCCGTGACCCCAGTTGAGGTCCCCGGGAAGTACTACCCCCACCCCCTGGAAGGCCCCTACACCGGGGATATCCCCAAGCTCAAAGAGAGGGAGGACGGGGCCAAGCCCATCCCCCTCTACGGGGGCAAGGTGCCCGCCAAGTGGCTGTGGCACGAGATCGCCTGGCACGCCTGGGCCACGGGGGAGCCGGGCCTCATCTTCGTGGACCGCATCAACGAATTCTCCGCTTTGAAGGGGCTGGGGCCCCGCTACCAGATCCGCTCCACCAACCCCTGCTTCGTGGGCTCCACCCGCATCCCCACCGAGTTCGGCCTGGTGCCCATTGAGGAACTCGCCAAGAAGGGGGAAAGCTTCTTCCTGGTCACCGACCGCCGGGCCCCCTACGGCGGCCTGGGACTCCCCCAGGCCACCCAGGGCACGGTGGTGCGCAAGGCGGCCCGGGCCTTTTACACCGGGGTCAAGCCCGTGGTGCACCTCGCCACCCGGGAGGGCCTGGAGCTCACCCTCACCCCGGACCACCTCCTTCTGACCCCGGAGGGCTACCGGGAAGCGGGGAGCTTGAAGCCCGGGGACCGGATCCTGGTGCAAAGCGGCGAGGGGCTCTTCCCCAAGGAGGAGGCCCTGCCCGCCGCCGTCCTCGAGGTGGTCCAGGAGCGGGTGGCCACCGCAGGAGGTCGGGGAGGCCGAGGCCGCGCCGACGTCCGGGCCCAGTACAGCCACCTCCCCACCCGCTGGAGCCGGGAGCTCGGGGTGGCTTTGGGCTGGCTTTTGGGCGACGGGTACCTGCGGGAGGACGGCGTGGGCTTCTACTTCTCCCGGCAGGACTTCGCCGCCCTTACCTGGCTTCCCGACCTTCTTCAGGACTGGTTTGGGGGCGGAAGCCTCCAGGAAACCCACTCCAACACCTACCACCTCCACTTCAAGCGCATCCCGGCGGATTTCTTCCAGGCCCTGGGGGTCAAACTGGCCAAGGCCACGGAAAAGCGGGTGCCGGAAAGCCTCTTCCGCGCTCCGAGGGAAGCGGTGGTGGGCTTCCTTCAGGGGCTCTTCAGCGCCGACGGCTCGGTGCAGATCAACCCCAGCAAGCAGGACGCCACAGTGCGCCTGGCCTCCTCCAGCAAGGGCCTTCTGCAAGACGTCCAGCTCCTCCTCCTCAACCTGGGGATCTACGGCAGG
This sequence comes from uncultured Thermus sp., assembly GCA_947085095.1. Classification (GTDB taxonomy): domain Bacteria; phylum Deinococcota; class Deinococci; order Deinococcales; family Thermaceae; genus Thermus. Next base: position 34,179 of record CAMTVD010000006.1, read on the forward strand.
ATCCACAAGCGTCGGGAAGCGGGCCAGAAAAACCTTCCCGACGGCAGGGGCGGGCTCAAGGCCTATCCCGTGGCCGCCCAGTACGAGCTCATCCTGGGCGCCGAGAACAGGGACCTTTTCGCCGAGATCGTGGGCTTCTTGCAGGAGGAGAAGCAGGCCAAACTCCTGGACTTCCTGCGGGATCGGCCTAAAGGGAGCTATCACAAGCCCTTCCTGGCCACCGTGGCCAGCGTGGAGCCCGTCGGCGAGGCCCCCGTTTACGACCTCACCGAACCTGTCACCCACAGCCTGGTGGCCAACGGCCTGGTGTGCCACAACTGCGGGGAAATTCCGCTCACCGTGGGTGAGCCCTGCGACCTGGGGGCCCTGAACCTGGCGGCCTACGTGAAGGACGGGGAGTTCCAGATGGAGGCCTTCCGCCAGGACGTGCGCACCGCCATCCGCTTCCTGGACAACGTCCTGGACGTGAACCAGTTCGCCCTCAAGGACAACGAGGAGGCGGCCCAAAAGCTCCGCCGCTTGGGCCTGGGGGTGATGGGTCTGGCGGACGCCCTCATCAAGATGGGCCTCCCCTACGCCTCGGAAGAGGCCCGCAAAAAGGTCTACGAGATCATCTCCGCCATGCGGGAGGAGGCCATCAAGGCCTCGGAGGCCCTGGCCGAGGAGAGGGGCACCTTCCCCCTCTACGAGGAGCACCGGGACTACTTCCAGGCCCTGGGGATCCAGCCTAGGCGCAACGTGGCCCTCCTCACCGTGGCCCCCACGGGGACCACCAGCATGCTCATGGGGGTGTCCTCGGGGATTGAGCCCGTCTTCAGCCCCTTTGTCTGGCGGCGCATCGGCTCGGAGTACAAGCCCCTCCTCCATCCCCTCTTCGTGGAGCTCATGGAGGCCTACCCCCCGGCTTCGGGCTACGCCAAAGGCGGAAAGTGGGACTGGGAAAAGATCGTGGAGGAGATCCAGAAGGACGGGCACGGCTCCGTGCAGAACCTCCCCTTCGTCCCCGAGCCCATCCGGAAGGTCTTCCAGTGCGCCCACGACATCCCACCCCTGGACCACGTGCGCATGCAGGGGGTGGTGCAGCGGGCCTTTGACGCCGAGGGGTACGCGGCCAACAGCATCTCCAAAACCATCAACCTGCCCAACCACGCCTCGGTGGAGGACGTGGAGGAGGCCTACTCCGAGGCCTACCGCACGGGGTGCAAGGGGATCACCGTCTACCGGGACGGCTCCCGGGAGTTCCAGGTGCTTACGGTGAAGAAGACCGCGGAAAAAGAAGCGAAGGACGAGGCGGTTTTGGTGAAGGAGATGGAAGAAGAGGCCTCCCCGTCCACCTCCAACCCCCACGTCCCCGCCTACACCCGCCCGGGCCGCCTCATGGGCTTCACGGACATGGTCAAGCTCCTCACCCCGGAAGGGACCAAGCGGAGCTTCTTGGTGACGGTGAACGTCCTGAACGGGCACCCCGTGGAGGTCATCCTCACCTCGGGCAAGGCGGGGGATGAGGCCAACGCCGACTCCGAGGCCCTGGGCCGGGTGGTCTCCATCGCCCTGCAGTACGGGGTGCCCCCGGAGGCCCTGGTGCGCACCCTGAGGGGCATCAACGGGGGGCTTTACGGCACCTACCAGGGAAGGCTCGTTTCCAGCAAGGCGGACCTGATCGCCGTGGCCCTGGAGACCATCCCGGCGGAGCTCAAGGGCCCGGGGTCCAGGGTGGAGGCCCAGGGGGAGGCCGAAACCGCCCTTCCCACCCTCTCTGGGGGCGGGATCGGTCCCCTGCCTCTAGTTCCCGGTGCCAGCTCTTGCCCCGTTTGTGGGGAGAAGGCCCTGGTGCGGGAGGAAGGGTGCTGGAAGTGCCAGGTGTGCGGCTACAGCAAGTGCGGGTAAAGATCTGCGGCCTGACCCGCCTCGAGGACGCCCTCCTCGCCGAGTCCTTGGGGGCCTGGGCCCTGGGCTTCGTTCTGGCCCCGGGCTCCAAGAGGCGGGTCTCCGCCGCAAGGGCCCGGGAAATCGCCAAAGCCCTGGGGCCCTTCGTGGTGCGGGTGGGGGTCTTCCGGGACCAAGGCCCCGAGGAGGTCCTCCGCCTCATGGAGGAGGGCCGCCTCCAGGTGGCCCAGCTCCACGGGCGCGAGCCCCCGGAGTGGGCGGAGCGGGTGGGCCTGTTCTTCCCCGTCATCAAGGCCTTCGCCCTGGAAGGCCCCGCAAAGCCCGAGTGGGCGGACTATCCGGCCAGCGCCCTCCTCCTGGACAGCCAGAATCCGGGAAGCGGCCAGGGCTACCCCAGGGAGTGGGCCACGCCCCTCCTCCAGACCGGCAAACGGGTCATCCTGGCGGGAGGGATTGGGCCGGAAAACCTGGAGGAGGTCCTGGCCCTGAGGCCCTACGCCATAGACCTGGCCAGCAGCGTGGAGGAGGCCCCGGGAATCAAGAGCGAGGCCAAGCTGAAGACCCTCTTCGCCCGTATGATGGGAGGGTGATCGGCAGGAGGCACCCCTTTCTTCCCCACCTTTGGGCCATGCTGGAGGCGGCCCACCTGGCCCGGGGCATCCACCTCTACTACCTGGAAAAGGGCTTCACCCAGGGCACTAAGTCGGGCCCCACGGACCTGGTGACCCAGGCGGACCGGGAGTCGGAGGAGGCCATCAAGGAGCTTCTCTTAAGCCGCTTCCCCGAGGCGGGCTTCCTGGGCGAGGAAGGGGGAAGTGAGGGGGGCAGGGCCCTCCGCTTCATCGTGGACCCCCTGGACGGCACGGTGAACTACGCCCACGGCTTCCCCTTCTACGGGGTCTCCATCGCCCTCGAGGCCGAGGGGGTCATCCAGGCGGGGGTGGTCATGGACACCGCCCGGGGGGAGACCTTCTACGCCCTGAGGGGCGAGGGGGCCTACCTGGACGGCAGGCCCATCCGGGTCACGGAAAGGGCCGAGCTTTTGGGAAGCCTGCTGGCCACGGGCTTCCCTTACGATGTGGCCAGGGATGCGGAGAACCTCACCTACTTCACCCGGGCCCTGAGGCGGGGGCTTTTGGTGCGCCGCCCCGGGGCCGCCGCCCTGGACCTGGCCTACGTGGCCGCGGGCCGGCTGGAGGGCTTCTGGGAGGTGAAGCCGAACCCCTGGGACGTGGCCGCGGGCTGGCTATTGGTGGAGGAGGCGGGGGGAAGGGTCACGGACCTCGAGGGGAAGCCCTACCGCCTGGGCCACCGCTACATCGTGGCCAGCAACGGCAGGGTGCACCAGGCCCTTCTGGAGGCCCTGCTCTCTGACTAAAATCGGGGTATGGACCTCGAGGCCAAGAAGAAAGTCCTGCGGAGCTTCACCTACGGGCTCTACCTCCTCACGGCGAGGGACGGCGAGGAGGTGGCCGCCGGGACGGTGAACTGGGTGACCCAGGCCTCCTTCCAGCCCCCCCTCATCGCCCTGGGGGTCAAGGGGGATAGCCGCCTCCACGTCCTCATAGAGGGCACGGGGAGGCTCGCCCTCATGACCCTGGCCCAGGACCAGAAGGGGATCGCCCAGGACTTCTTCAAGCCCACGATACGGGAAGGGGACCGGCTCAACGGCCACCCCTTTGAGCCCTCCCCCACCTTCGGCCTCCCCCTCCTCACGGAACTCCCCTACTGGCTGGAGGCCGAGGTGCGCCACCTCTACAAGGGCGGGGATCACAGCCTGGTGGTGGCCCAGGTGGTGGAGGCCGGGGTGCGCTACGAGGCCAAGCCCCTGGTGATGTGGGACACGGGCTGGTTCTACGGAGGCTAGAGGACGGCGATCTCCACCTCCCGCCCCTCGGGCAGGAGGAAGGCCCGGAAGCCATCGGTGCCGAAGATCACGTAGGGCACCCGCCAGCGGGCCTCCTTGAGGTCCGTGGGGCTGGGGAAGGCCGGGCCCCGGGGATGGGAGTGGTAGATGGCCAGAAGCTCAAGGCCCTCCCTTTCCAGCTCCCTAAGGGCCTTCAAAAGGGCCAGGGGCTCCGCCAGGTAGCCGCTTAGGGGGTTCGGGTGGACGTTGGGCAAGGGGATGACCCTCTCCACCTCCCGCCTGCCCGCCCAAAGCCCCACCCCTTCCTTGGGGAACTCCCGCTTAAGGTGGTCCTCGGTGGCCTGAAGGAGCCCGCGCGGCACGTAGAGCATCCGGGACAATCGCCCCCTTTCCGGCCCTATACTATGGGCACCAAGAGGGAGGGACCATGATCCGAACCGTCGCCCTGGTGGGCCATGCGCAAAGCGGCAAAACCACCCTAACGGAAGCCCTTCTCTACAAAACGGGGGCCAAGGACCGCATGGGCCGGGTGGAGGACGGCACCACCACCACGGACTATACCCCCGAGGCCAAGCTCCACCGCACCACGGTGCGCACCGGGGTGGCCCCCTTGCGCCACAGGGGGCACCGCATCTTCCTCCTGGACGCCCCCGGCTACGGGGACTTCGTGGGGGAGATCCGGGGGGCCCTCGAGGCCGCCGACGCCGCCCTGGTGGCCGTGTCCGCGGAAAACGGGGTCCAGGTGGGCACGGAGAGGGCCTGGACCGTGGCCGAGCGCCTGGGCCTCCCCCGGATGGTGGTGGTCACCAAGCTGGACAAGGGTGGGGACTACTACGCCCTCCTGGAAAGCCTCCGGAGCACCCTGGGCCACATCCTCCCCATAGACCTCCCCCTCTACGAGGGGGGCAGGTGGGTGGGGCTCATTGACGTCTTCCACGGGAAGGCCTACCGCTATGGGAACGGGGAGGAGGTGGAGGTCCCCATCCCCGAAGAGGAGCGGGAAAAAGCCCTCCGATTCCGGCAGGAGGTCTTGGAGGCCATCGTGGAGACGGACGAAACCCTTCTGGAGAAGTACCTGGAGGGGGAGGAGGTCTCGGGAGCGGCCCTGGAGAAGGCCTTCCACGAGGCGGTGCGCCAGGGCCTCCTCTACCCCGTGGCCCTGGCCTCTGGGCCCACCGGCATCGGGGTCCTGCCCCTATTGGACCTGATCCTCGAGGCCCTCCCCTCCCCCGAGGAGCGCTTCGGGAACGGCGCGCCCCTCGCCAAGGTCTTCAAGGTGCAGGTGGACCCCTTCATGGGCCAGGTGGCCTACGTGCGCCTCTACCGGGGAAGGCTCAAGCCCGGGGACACCCTCATGAGCGAGGCGGGGACCATCCGCCTTCCCCACCTCTACGTGCCCATGGGCAAGGACCTCCTGGAGGTGGAGGAGGCGGAGGCGGGCTACATCCTGGGCCTCCCCAAGGCGGAAAACCTCCACCGGGGCATGGTCCTCTGGCAGGGGGAAAGGCCGGAGAGCGAGGCGGTGCCCTTCGCCCGCCTCCCCGAGCCCAACGTGCCCGTGGCCATCCACCCCAAGGGGCGCACGGACGAGGCCAAGCTGGGGGAGGCCCTGAGGAAGCTTTTGGAGGAGGACCCGAGCCTCAGGCTGGAGCGGCAGGAGGAAACGGGGGAGCTCCTCCTTTGGGGCCACGGGGAGCTCCACCTCACCACCGCCAAAGAGCGCCTTTCCGACTACGGGGTGGAGGTGGAGTTCTCCGTGCCCAAGGTCCCCTACCGGGAGACCATCAAGAGGGTGGCGGAGGGGCAGGGCAAGTACAAGAAGCAGACCGGGGGGCACGGCCAGTACGGGGATGTCTGGCTCCGCCTGGAGCCCGCCCCCGAGTACAGCTTTGAGTGGCGCATCACCGGGGGGGTCATCCCCTCCAAGTACCAGGAGGCCATTGAGGAAGGGATCAGGGAGGCCGCCAAGAAAGGGGTCCTGGCGGGCTATCCCGTCATGGGCTTCAAGGCCATCGTCTACAACGGCTCCTACCACGAGGTGGACTCCTCGGACCTGGCCTTCCAGATCGCCGCCAGCATGGCCTTCAAGAAGGTGATGGAGCTGGCGAACCCTGTCCTCCTGGAACCCATCTACCAGATCAGGGTCCTGGCCCCCCAGGAGCGGGTGGGGGACATCCTCTCCGACCTCCAGGCGAGGCGGGGGCGGATCCTGGGCATGGAGCAGGAGGGGGCCCTGGCGGCGGTGCGGGCCGAGGTGCCCCTTTCTGAGGTCCTGGAGTACTACAAAACCCTTCCCAGCCTCACGGGCGGGGCCGGGGCCTACACCCTGGAGTTCAGCCACTACCAGGAGGTTCCCCCGCCCCTCGCCCAGAGGATCATCCAGAGCCGGGCCCAGGAGGGCTGAGGTGGCCCTGGAGCGCCTGAGGGAAGCCTTGGCCCAGGCCCTCTTCGGCCAGGAGGAGGTCATAGAGGCCCTCCTGGCCACGGTCCTGGCCCGGGGGCACGCCCTCTTGGAAGGGGTCCCGGGCCTGGGCAAGACCCTGCTGGCGGAAAGCTTCGCCCGCGCAAGCGGCCTTTCCTACAAGCGCATCCAGTTTACCCCCGACCTTCTCCCCCAGGACCTCACGGGAAGCGAGGTCTTCCGGGAGGGGCGTTTTGAGTTCGTGAAGGGGCCCGTCTTCGCCCAGGTGGTCCTGGCGGACGAGGTGAACCGGGCCCCCCCCAAGGTGCAGTCGGCCCTCCTCGAGGCCATGCAGGAAAGGGCGGTCACCGCCGGGGGGGTACGCCACCCCCTGCCCGAGCCCTTCTTCGTAGTGGCCACGCAAAACCCCCTGGAGCTGGAAGGGACCTATCCCCTCCCCGAGGCCCAGCTGGACCGCTTCACCGCCCGGATCGTCTTCCGCCCCCCCAGGCGGGAGGTGTGGCTCAGGATCCTCACCGAGGAGCCCAAAACCCCAGAGCCCTTGGAGGTGGACTTTCCCCAGGTGCAAAAGGAGGCCCGGGAGGTCCGGGTGGCCAGGGAGGCCCTCGAGGCCATCACCCACGTGGCCTTCCTCACCGCCGAGGACAAGAGGCTCCGCATGGGCCTCTCCCCCCGGGGGGCCAAGGCCTGGCTCTCCTTGGCCAAGGCCCTGGCCCACCTCCGGGATAAGCCCCTGGTGGACTGGAAGGAGCTTAAGGACGCCGCCTCCTTAGCCCTCCCCCATCGCCTTTTCCTCACGGAGGAGGCCCTTTACGAGGGGGAAAGCGCCGAGAAGGTGCTCATGGAAGCCTTGAGGAAAGGAGGTATTCCGTGAAGTGGATCCGGTTTTTCCACGAGGTGGGCCTCGAGGACGTCCCCCTGGTGGGGGGCAAGAACGCCTCCCTGGGGGAGATGATCCGGGAGCTCTCCCCTTTGGGGGTGAGGGTCCCCCCGGGCTTCGCCACCACCAGCCAGGCCTACTGGCACTTCCTGGAAGAGAACGGCCTGAAAGAGGCCATCGCCCGGGAGCTACAGAACCTAGATGTGGAGGACCCGGAGGCCTTGGGACGGACAAGCCGCCGCATCCGGAACCTGATCCTAAAGGGGGAGTACCCGGAAGACCTGAGGGAGGAGATCCTCGCCGCCTACCGGAAACTCTCCCAGGAGGCGGGGGAGGAGGCCATCCCCGTGGCCGTGCGGAGTAGCGCCACCGCCGAGGACCTCCCCACCGCCAGCTTCGCCGGCCAGCAGGAGAGCTACCTCTACGTCCAGGGGGAGGAGGACCTCCTCCTCCACGCAAAGCGGGCCATGGCCAGCCTCTTCACCGCCCGGGCCATCAGCTACCGGGCCCACATGGGCTTTGACCACCTGAAGGTGGCCCTCTCCGTGGGGGTCCAGCGCATGGTGCGGGCGGACTCGGGCGCAAGCGGGGTCATCTTCACCCTGGACCCGGACACGGGGCATCCTGGCTTCGTCTACCTCACCGCCATCTACGGCCTGGGGGAGAACATCGTCCAGGGGCGGGTGGTGCCGGATGGGTACTACGTGCACAAGGAGGCCCTGCGCCAGGGCTACAAGGCCCTGGTCTACCGAAAGCTGGGGGCCAAGGAGCTCACCCTGGCCTACGATCCCAAGGAGGGCCGCCTCAAAAACCGCCCTACCCCCCCTTACCTGAGGAACCAGTTCGCCCTAAAGGAGGAGGAGGTCCTCCTCCTTTCGGACTGGTCCATACGCATTGAGGACCACTACACCCGGAAGCGGGGAACCCCCACCCCCATGGACATTGAGTGGGCCAAGGACGGCCCCACGGGGGAGCTCTTCATCCTCCAGGCCCGGCCGGAGACCGTCCACTCGCAAAAGAGCCCGGTCCTAAGGATCTACCGCCTCCTGGGCCGGGGGGAGGTCCTGGCCGAGGGCCTGGCGGTGGGGGAGGCCATCGCCCAGGGCCGGGCCCGCATCCTCAAGGACCCCAAGGAGATGGACCGCTTTCAGGAGGGGGAGGTCCTGGTCACCGAGACCACCAACCCCGACTGGGAGCCCATCATGAAAAAGGCGGCGGCCATCGTCACCGAGCGGGGCGGGCGCACCTCCCACGCCGCCATCGTGGCCCGGGAGCTGGGGGTGCCCGCCATCGTGGGGGCGGTGGGGGCTACCGGGAGCATCCCCGAGGGGGAGGAGGTCACGGTCTCCTGCGCCGAGGGGGAGGTGGGCCGGGTCTACCGGGGGAGGCTCCCCTACGAGGTGGAGGAGATCCACCCCGAAAGCCTCCCCAAGACCCGCACCCGGGTCCTGGTGAACGTGGGCACCCCGGAGGAGGCCCTGAAGGTGAGCCTCCTCCCCACGGACGGGGTGGGGCTTTTGCGCATGGAGTTCGTCTTCGCCAGCCACGTGCGGGTCCACCCCCTGGCCCTCACCCGCTACCAGACCCTGCCCAAGGAGGTCCGCCGCCAGGTGGACGAGGCCACCGAGGGGTATGGCGACAAGCGGGCCTATTTCGTGGAGCGGCTTTCCGAGGGCATCGCCCTCATCGCCGCCGCCTTCTACCCCAGGCCCGTCCTCCTCCGCTTCTCCGACTTCAAGACCAACGAGTACGCCCGCCTCATCGGAGGACACCTCTTTGAGCCCAAGGAGGAGAACCCCATGCTGGGCTGGCGGGGAGCGAGCCGCTACTACCACCCGGACTACAAGGAGGGCTTTTTGCTGGAGGTGGCGGCGGTGAAGCGGGTGCGGGAGGAGATGGGTCTCAAGAACCTCATGGTCATGGTGCCCTTCTGCCGCACGCCGGAGGAGGGGGAGAGGGTGCTAAGGGTCATGGAGGAGGGAGGGCTCAGGCGGGGGGAGGGGGGGCTAGAGGTCTACGTGATGGCGGAGATCCCCTCTAACGTCCTCGAGGCCGAGGCCTTCGCCCAGCTCTTTGACGGCTTCTCCATCGGCTCCAACGACCTCACCCAGCTGGCCTTGGGCCTGGATCGGGACTCGGAGCGGGTGGCCCACCTCTTTGACGAGAGGCGGGAGACGGTGAAGGCCCTGTGCGCCCTGCTCATTGAGAAGGCCCACGCCAAGGGGAAGAAGGTGGGCATCTGCGGCCAGGCCCCTTCCGACTACCCCGAGTTCGCCGCCTTCTTGGTGGAAAGGGGCATTGACTCCCTAAGCCTCAACCCCGACGCCCTCCTGCGCACGGTGAAGAGGGTGGCGGAGATAGAAAGCGCCCTCCCCTGATATCCTGGGGCATGGTGCGCGAGCCCTTCAACGCCCTAAGCCATGCCCTGGGGGTACCCCTGGCCTTGCTGGGAAGTCTGGTCCTCCTCCTTATGGCCCCTAAGGAGGTCTGGCCGGCCCTCCTGGTCTTCGGCCTCACCATGGCCCTGATGTTCGGAGCCAGCGCCCTCTACCACGCCCTGAAGGTGGAGGCAGGGGCCCTAGCCTGGCTCCGCCGCCTGGACCATGCGGCCATCTTCCTCTTCATCGCCGGGAGCTACACCCCCTTCCTGATGGAAGGTCTGGAGGCGGGGCCTAGGACCTTCGCCTTGGGGCTGGTCTGGGGCCTGGCCCTTCTGGGGGTGGGCTTCCGCCTCTTCTTCCTCAAGGCCCCCCGCTGGCTGTACACCCTGGCCTATCTAGGTCTGGGATGGCTTTCCGTCCTCTTCCTGCCCAGGCTGGACCTTTCCCTCTCCACCTTCGCCCTCATGGCCATCTCCGGGACCTTCTACACCCTGGGAGCCCTGGTCTACTGGCGGAAGCGGCCCAACCCCTGGCCCAAGCAGGTGGGCTTCCACGGGCTTTGGCACCTCTTGGTCCTCCTGGGCAGCCTCTTCATGTACCTGGCGGTGCTGAGCCTTTACGTCTAACTTTCTCATGAGAAAGTAAGCTACCATGGGGGTATGGAACCCCCTCTGATCCTGATCGTGGAGGACGAGAAGGACATCGCCCGCTTCATAGAGCTGGAGCTTATGGCGGAGGGCTACCGCACCGAGGTGGCCCACGACGGCATCACCGGGCTTTCCAAGTTCCGGGAGGTGAACCCCAACCTGGTCATCCTGGACCTGATGCTCCCGGTCATGGACGGGATTGAGGTGGCTAGGCGCATCCGCAAGACCTCCAACGTGCCCATCCTCATCCTCACCGCCAAGGACCGGGTGGAGGACAAGGTTCTGGGCCTGGATGCGGGGGCCGACGACTACCTGGTGAAGCCCTTCTCCATTGAGGAGCTGTTGGCCCGGGTGCGGGCCCACCTGCGCCGGGTAACCCCAGCCATCACCGGGGAGATCCGGGTGGCGGACCTGATCGTCAACCTCGAGGGCCGGGAGGTCTTCCGGGGGGGGCGCCGGATCGAGCTCTCCAACAAGGAGTTTGAGCTCCTGGAGCTCTTGGCCAAGAACCCGGGCAAGGTCTTCAGCCGCTACGAGATTGAGGAAAAGGTCTGGCCCGGCTACCAGGGCGGGAGCAACGTGGTGGACGTCTACATCGGCTACCTGCGCAAGAAGCTGGAGGCGGGCGGGGAGCGCCGCCTCATCCACACCGTGCGGGGCGTGGGGTACGTGCTGAGGGAGGACTAGGACCCTGAGCCTAAGAAGCCGCATCACCCTCCTCACCGCGGGCCTCCTCCTCGTCACCCTCCTCCTCTTAGGCTTCGCCCTGGAGAGGCTTTTAGGGAGCTTCCTCTACCGCAACCTGCGGGGGGAGCTTCTGGAGGCCAGCAACCAGGTGGTCCGCCTCCTCAACCTGGGGGGGCAGGCCCTCCTGGAGGCGGGGCTTCCCCCGAGCCTCTACGCCGAGGTCCAGCTCATCCCTGAGGAGGACCCCGCCCTACTGGCCCGGGAGGGAGGGATCAGCCTGCAGCGGAGCCCCGCCCTCGGAAGCCAGCGCCTGGTCCTGAAGGAGGCGGACTACCGGGCCCTCCTAAAAGCGGGGGAGGTCTGGGCGGAGGCGGAGCTTCCCCGGGAAGGCCAGCCCCTCCGCCTCCTGGTCTACGCCAAGGAGGTGGAGGTGAACCTGGGGGGAGCGGTCTGGAAGGGGGTCCTCTTGGTGGGCAGGCCCACGGAGGACCTCGAGGCCACCCTGGTCCAGTTCGCCCGCATCTACGCGGGGACGGCCCTCTTGGTCCTCCTCCTCGCCCTCCTCCTGGCGCGAAGCCTGGTGGCCCGGGCCCTGGAGCCCTTGGAGTGGCTGGCCCGCCGGGCCGAGGCCATGCCCGAGCGCCCCGAGCCCCTCCCCGAACCCGAGGGGAAGGACGAGGTGGCCGCCCTGGTCAAGGCCCTAAACGGCATGATCACCCGCATGCAAAAGGCCTTTGAGGCCCAGACCCGCTTCCTCCAGGACGCCTCCCACGAGCTCAGGACCCCCATCACCGCCATCCTGGGGCACGTGGGCTACCTCCTAAGGCGCACCCCCCTCACCGAGGCCCAGAAGGAGAGCCTGGAGATCGTGAAGCGGGAGGCGGAGCGCATGGGCAAGCTGGTCTCGGACCTCCTGGACCTCTCCCAAAGCGGCACCTGGCGCATGGAGTCCGTGCCCGTGCGGGTCCTGGAGCTTCTGGAGGAGGTGAGGGGGGAGTTCGCCAAAAGCTTTGAGGGGGAGATCCTGGTGGAGGCCCCCGAGGACCTCCACGTGCAAGGGGACCCCGATCGGCTTCACCAGGTGCTCGCCAACCTGGTCTCCAACGCCCTTAAGGCCGGGGCGAAGACGGTGTGGCTCAGGGCCTTTGACCTGGGCGACCGGGCGGTGGTGCGGGTGGAGGACGATGGGGAGGGGATCCCCCCAGAGCACCTCCCCCACCTCTTTGAACGCTTCTACCGGGTGGACAAGGCGCGGGACCGGGAACGGGGGGGCTCGGGCCTCGGCCTCGCCATCGTGAAGGCCATCCTCGAGGCCCACGGAGGCGAGATCTGGGTGGAAAGCCAGATGGGCCAGGGCACCGCCTTCAGCTTCTCCCTCCCCGCAAGCGGGCCACCGCCTCCTCCACGCTGATCTCCCCCCGGCGCAAGGCCTCGAGGACCTCCACGCGGTCTTCCCTCTCTTCCCCCGCCTCGTAACCCAAGGCCTTCAGGAGGGCGTCCAGCCTGGCCCGCACCGTGGGGTAGGAGACCCCCAGGATCCGCTCCACCTCCTTCAGGTTCCCCCGGGTCTTCACGAAGAGCCTCAGGAAGTCCAGGTGCTCCTTGGGCAGAAGGGCGAACTCGTTGGGGAGGAAGCGGCCCGAAACCTCGGTGCCGCAGGCCTCGCAGTAAAGGATCCTCACGGAAAGGGGCCCCTCGCAGGCGGGGCACCGCACCGGCATGGGTTTTTTCACCATAGTCCCACCTTCAGCCGCACGCCCTCGGCCTCCAGGGAAAGGAGGGGCAGGGGAGGAAGCCCCCTGAGGGCAAAGAGGGCCAGGAAAGGTACCCTCGGCCCCGGCCTTCCCCTAAGGAGCCCCCGGGTCTTCCAGAGGAAGAGGAGGAGGAGAAGCCCCCACTCCAGGAAGAAGAGGGGGAGGACGAGGTAGAGGGGGAAGGGCCAGGGCCCCCGCACCGCCAGGTAGAGAAACCGAGGCCTGAGGGGCGGCCTCACACCACCTCCACCAGGATCTTGACGGGCCCGTCCTCCTCCTGGGCCTCTACCTCTACCAGTTTTCCTTCAGGAACCCCCTCCTTGAGGAGGGCCAGGAGGTCCTTGAGGTTCACCCCCTGGCGGCCCAGGGTGAGCTTGGCCTCCTCGGGGAGGAAGGACTCCACCAGGGGGGCCAGGGCCAGGGGGAGGTTGACGTGAATCTTCACGGGCCGCCCCTTCTCCTCCGCTTCCACCCGCACCTTGAGGAGCCGGGCCGGGGGCCTGGGCTCGGGCCTCGTCCCCTCCAAGGCCGCAAGCAGGTCCATGGCCTCCTCTACCCCGATGCTTCCCGCCTGCAACATCTCCAGCACGCGCTTTTTCTCTTCCATGTCTAGGCCTCCACTTCCAGGTTGCTGGCGAAAGCCCTCACCCTAAGAACCGCCCGCCCTTCCCCAAGCCGGTACCCACCCGGCACCCGGGCCAAGGCCCCTCCCACCTTCACCGAAGAAAGCCTTTCCCCCACCTCCAGAAGGAGGTCCGAAGGGGGGAGGAAGCTGAGCTCGGCGTTGCTGGCCTTGAGGTCCAGGCGGTGAGTCCCCTCCCGGAGGAGGAGGGTGGCCTCCAGGTTTCCCGCCACCAACCCCAGGTCCAGCCCCAGGATCCCCTCCCCTTCCAGGTTGCACCCATGGGCTTGCCCCAAGAGGGCCACCCGGGAGAGCTCCAGGTTGCTCCCCTTGGCCTCGAGGCGGACCAGGCTCCCCTCAGGCACCCAAAGCCTACCCTTCTCCCCTACGCCTAGGCGGAAAAGGTGGCCCTCCCCTTCCTTCCGGAACTCCCCACCTTCCGCCTCGGGGAGGGTGAGCCCCCTTTTCCCCATCACCTCCACGTCCGCCCCGCCCGCCACCAGGCGAACCCCGGGGCCCTGGGGCCAGGCCTCCCCCCTCACCGAGCCCTCCTCCACCTCCCGGTCCTCCAGGGCCGCAAGGAGCTCCAGGGCCTCCTCGGGGCTCAGAACCCCTTCCCTGACCATCTCCAGGATGCGCCTCTTATCCTCCATGAACCGCCTCCTTCCCCCTCCAGGCCTCCTCCGGGGCCAGCCAGGCGGAAAGCCTCAGCAAAAGCCGGGCGAACCCCCTGCGCCACCCCCGCCTCAGGGGCCTCAAGCGCCTTTCCCGTTCCGCCTCCTCTAGGAGAGCCTTCTGGTGGAGCCTTACCGCTTGCCAATTCTCCCAAGAACCCAGCATCCCCCTCACCTCCTTGAGGAGATTGTAATACTGAGGTTACTATTCTGTCAAGCCCTACTTACACTTTTAGAAGATGAGCCTCGAGGGGTGCCGGGAACCCAGGAAGGGAGCCCCCAGGAAGGCGAAAAGGAGCAGGGCGTAGGCGAGAAGGAGAAGCCCCGCCCGGGGAAGCCCCCTTAGCCTCTCCTCCAAGAGGAAGTGGAGGGTCAAAAGAAACCAGCCCAGGAAGGCGGAAAGCTCCTTGGGGTCTAAGGTCAAGGGGCTTCCGAAGTAGCCCCAGGCCCAGGCCATCCCGCTCCCCAGGCCCAGGGTGGCCGCCAGATACCCCACCCTTAGGTACCCCCGCTCCAGGCGCCTGAGGCTCCAGAGGGGGGCGTTTTGCAGGGCCTTCTCGGGGGCACGGCGCAGGCGCAGGTCCTGTAGAGCACCCATCACCCCCGCCCCTACTCCCACCGCCAGGGCCAGGTAGGCCACCAGGAAAGCCCCCCCGTGGAGGAGGCTGAGGGAAAGGGGATGCGCCCCCCCGGGATGGGACAGGGCCTTGAGGGCGAAAAAACCTAAAAGGAGGGCTAAAAGGAGGAGGTAGCGCCGCAAGGGAGCAAGCCAGGGCCTTTGCAGAAGGCTTTCCCCTCTAAGGGCGAGAAACCCGCCCAAGAGGAGGGCGGGCTGGGCCGGGCCAGAAAAAAGCCCCTTAACCAGGGCATCCGCCAGGGCCGCCCCCAGGTAGAGAAGGGCCCCGGGATAAAGGGCCCGGGGCCAGAAGAGGCCCAGGGCCAAGCCCACCACGCCCCCCAGCGCCAGAAGGTCAGCGAGGTTCATAACCGGGGAGGCCGGAAGGCCAGGAGGGGGCACTCCCTAGGGCACGGGGACCCCTGCAGGAGCTTCCTGGAGCCCAGCTTCACGGCGAGGATCCAGGGATGGGCCCGGCGGCCCGCCTCCTTGTGCCAGAGAAGCGGGTCCGCCTGGGGAAACTCCTGGGCCACCTCCCGGAAGATGCGCTCCTCCAGGGTCTTGATGGCCTCCCGCACCCGGTGGCCCGCGTACCACTCCAGGTAGTCGGCCAAAGCCTTCTCCACCAGGGCCTCCACCTTGGGCACCTCCCCCTTTCTGGCCGCCATGTTCTTCTCCACCACCCGCTCCAGGTCGTCCAGGTTGTAAAGGTAGGCGTGGGGCAGGCGGCCCACCCTTGGGTCAATGTTCCGGGGCAGGGCGATATCTATGAGAAAGAGGGGCTTGGCCCTCTTGGGCAGGTCCTCCGGCCCCACCAGGTAATGGGGGGCGGCGGCCGAGGCCACCACCAGGTCCGCCTGCTTCAGGACCTGGGGCAGGGCAGAGAGGGCGTAGGCCTCCCCATGGAAACGCTCCACCAGGGCCCTGGCCCTTTCCTCCGTGCGGTTCACCACCAAGACCCGGCCCACCCCCTGGGCCTTCAGGTGGGTGAGGAAGAGTTCCGCCATCTCCCCCGCCCCAAGGACGGCCACCACCAGGCCGCTTAGGTCCCCATAGACCGCCAGGGCCAGGTCCAAGGCGGCGTAGGCCACGCTCACCGCCCCGGCCCCGATTCCCGTCTCGCTCCTCGCCCGCTTGCCCAGGGCGATGGCCGACTGGAAGGCCTTTTCCAAAAGGCTCTCCGTGGCCCCGTGCTTCCTTGCCAGGAAGAGGGCCTCCCGCACCTGGCCCAGGATCTGGGCCTCCCCCACCACCAGGGAGTCCAGGCCCGCGGCCACCCGGAAGAGGTGGCGGAGGGCCTCCACTCCCTCCTTCAGGTAGAGGTGGCGGGGCTCCACACCCCTGTCCAACAGAAGAGCCCGGGCTTTCCCCGGGTCCCCTACCCCATAAAGCTCCGTGCGGTTGCAGGTGGAGAGGACCACCCCCTTACCCAGGCGGGCCAGGGCCGCGGGCAGGGCCACCGCCGGGTCCAAGGCCACCCTTTCCCGCACCTCCACCGGGGCGGTCTTGTGGGAGAGGCCCACCAGGTAAAAGGGCAGGGCCATAGTCTTCTGGCAGTATACGGCAGAAGCACAGGGACATAAGCCCCTAGGCGGTCAAGGCCTTTAGGATGGCTTGGATAAGGCCCTGAAGCCCGGGCTCCTCCGCCTCCCAGACGGGAAAGCCGAGCCTTAGGGCCTCCTTAGCGGTGCTGGGACCAATGCAGGCAGCCTTAGGGCGCCTAGGGGTCCAGCGGGCGAAGGCTCTCGCCCCCGAGGGGCTGAAGAGAGCCACCACCTCCGCCCTCTGCAAAAGGGCCACCTCCTCCGGGGAAAGCGCCCTCTCCCGGGTGGCGTAGACGGGTAGGCGCTCCACGGGAATCCCCCGCGCCAGGAGGCCCCGCTCCAGGTCCTCCCCCGCCAGGTCCCCGGCCACGAAGAGGACTTGCCTGGCCTCTGGGAACCCCTCCGCCAGGTCCTTGGCCGTGGCCCTTTGGGGAAGGAAGGCCGGGGGGAGCCCGCCCCTCCTCAGGACCTCCCCCGTCCCCTCCCCCACGGCCGCCACCCTGAGGGGGGGCCTCCCCGCCCGCTCCCAGGCCAGGAGGAGGCGCCCCGCCCCCTCCTTGGAGGTCACCGCCACCCAGTCCGCCTCCCCCAGCTTTTCGGGCAGAAGGGCCAGGGCGGGAAGGTCCACCTGCTCCAAAAGGGCCACCTCCGCCGCCTCAATCCCCAGGGCGGAAAGCCGCTCCAAAAGCGCCCTATCCTTCCCCCTCGTGAGGAGAACCACGGCCCTTGAGCACCTTGTGGAAAAGCTTCATGGCGGCCAGGGCCCGGGGAAAGCCCAGGAAGAGGGCGGACTGGAGGATGGTCTCCCGCACCTCCTCCTCCCTGGCCCCCACCCTGAGGGCCCCCTCGAGGTGGGTGGCGAGCTCCTTGGGGCTCCCCAGGGCGATGAGGGCGGTGATGGCGAGAAGCTCCCGGGTCTTCAGGTCCAGCCCCGGCCGCGCCAGGACCTCCTCGTAGGCGAAGTCCCGGATGTAGCGGAAGAGGTCAGGGTCCGCCTCCTGGAGGCTTTTCTCAATGGCCTCCCGCTTCTCTCCCCAGATGGCCTCCCGCACGCTCATGCCAGGTAGTCTAGCACCGCAGAAAGGTGGTGGAGGGCCTCGGGGTTCTCCCCCGTGGGGTCAAAGAGGAGGGGGCGCATCCCCGCCCCTTTAGCCCCCAGGAGGTCGGCCTCGGCGTCTCCCACGTGCACCGCCTCCCCGCCGTCCACCCCCAGGGCGGCCAAGGCCTCCTGGAAGAGCCTGGGGTCGGGCTTGGCCACCCCGGAGAGGGCGCTCACCGCCAGGTGGTCAAAGTAACGCCTCAGGCCCACGGCCTCGAGGATCTCCGGCAAGGTGGCGTCCCAGTTGGAGACCACCGCCAGGGGGTAGCCCCGCTCCTTGAGGGCTCTAAGGGTCTCCTCCGCCCCCGGGGCCAGGGGCCAGAAGCGGGGATTGAGCCAGTTTTTCACCAGCTCTCGGGAGAGCCTCTCCGCCTCCGCCTCGAGGCCCATCCCGGAGAAAAGCCTAAAGTGGAACTCCCGCCAAAGGCCCAGGGCGGTCTCCAGGTCCCGGGCCAGGAGGTGGTTTTCCTCGTAAAAGCGGAAGGCCCGAAGGACCGCTTCCCGCACATCCCCTTTGGGCCTCAGGCCCTTTTCCTCCAGAAAGGGCTGGAGCCAGAAGCGGGGGCTCGTCAGGATCAGGGTGTTTCCCACGTCAAAGGTGATGGCCCGGGTCATGGTCTAAGTTTATACCCCCTTCTAACCCAAGGTTAACCTTGGGCTGCTATGCTTTTCGTAGCCCAAAGGAGGTGGTCCCCGTGCGCTGGTTGGTATGGAGCTTGGCCCTTTTTCTTCCCGCCTTGGCCCAGACCTTTGAGGTGGCCTCCGGGGAGGCCCGGTATAGGGTGCGGGAACAGTTGGTGCAGATCGGCCTCACCGACGCCGTGGGCACCACCAAGGCGGTCAAGGGGGAGGTGCGCCTCCAGGGCGACCAGGCCACGGGGAGCCTCACCGTGGACCTGAGGGAGCTCAAGAGCGACCAGTCTCGGCGGGACAACTACCTAAGGCAGAACACCCTCCTGACCGACCGCTTTCCCACGGCCACCTTCCGTCCCAAACGGGTGGAGGGGCTTCCCAACCCCCTGCCCCAAAACGGCAAGCTCCCGGTGAAGGTGGTGGGGGACCTCACCCTCCGGGAGGTGACCCAGGAGGTGGCCTGGGAGGGAGAGGCGGAGTTTTCCGGCCAGGAAGTGCGGGTCTCCTTGCGCACCGAGTTTCCCTTTGAGAAGTTTGGTCTGGCCCAGCCCCGGGTATCCATCGTCCTCAGCGTGGAAAACCGCATCCGGCTGGAGGTGGACCTCCTCCTGAGGCGGAAGTGAAAAGGCGCGCCCTCCTCTCCCTCTTCCTCACCCTTCCCCTGGCCCGGGGGCAGGCCTGCGTCCCCACCCCTGGCCTCAGCGAGGGACCCTACTACCTGCGGCAGGTGCCCGAAAGGAAGGACCTGCGGGAAGGGCTTCCCGGAGTGCCCCTCCGCTTGAGGCTTCGGGTGCAGGACCGGGCCTGCCGCCCCCTGGTGGGGGCCCGGGTGGACCTCTGGCACACGGACGCCCTGGGCCGCTACTCGGGGATGAACGCCCCCGGGACCTTCTGCCGGGGCTTCGGGCGCACGGACGCCGAGGGCCTGGTGGAGTTCCTCACCCTCTTCCCCGGCTGGTACCCGAGCCGCACCCCCCACCTCCACCTCCGGGTGGAGGCGAGCCGGGTCTTCGCCACCCAGCTCTTCTTCCCCGAGGAGGTCCAGCGGCAGGTCTACGCCACCCCCCCCTACCGGGAGCGGGGCCTCCCCCGGGTGGGCAACCGCCAGGACGGCCTCTTCCGGGCGGATCTCCTCCTCAGCCTCACCCCTGCGGGGGAAGGGTACGCGGCCAGCTTCACCCTGACCCTGCCCTAGCCCGCAAAGAGGAAGCCGCCCAGGCCTCTCCAGCGCCGGTCCAGCCGCCAGAGGCCCAAGGAGCGGGCCATGCGCCAGGCCGCCTCCACCTCCTCGGGGAAGACCCTGCGGCCGATCTCCCGGTAACGGGGGTCTTTCTTGGCCTTCCAGGCGGGGTAGTACTGGTCCATGAGGTTCACGTAGGTGTCCCGGGAAAGCTCCGCCAGCCAGCGGAGGATGGCCTCGGTTTCCTCCAAAAGCCCCGGCATCACCAGGTGGCGCACCAGAACCCCCCGCACCGCCAGGCCGTCCTCGTCCACCTTGAGCTCCCCCACCTGGCGGTGCATCTCGGCGATGGCCCGGCGAGCGGCCTCGGGGTAGTCGGGGGCCAGGAGGTACTTGCGGCTTAGCTCCGGGCTCCAGAGCTTGAAGTCCGGCAGGTAAACGTCCACCAGGCCCTCCAGCACCCTAAGGGACTCCAGGCTGTCGTAGGCGCTGGTGTTGTAGACCAGGGGCAGCTTAAGGCCCATCCCCACCGCCAAGGGCAGGGCCTCCACCACCTGGGGCACCACGTGCTCCGGGGTCACCAGGTTGATGTTGTGGCAGCCCATCTCCTGCAGGCGGACCATGAGCCGGGCCAGCTCCTTGGGGGAAACCTCCTCCCCTTCCCCCCTCTGGCTTATCTCAAAGTTCTGGCAGAAGACGCAGCGGAGGTTGCACCAGGAGAAGAAGATGGTGCCCGAGCCCCCCCAGCCCCGGAGGACATCCTCCTCGCCGAAGTGGGGGAAGGCGCTGGCCACCCGGGCGTACCGCCCCGTGCGGCAGACCCCGAAGGCGTTCGCCAGCCGGTCCACCCGGCACCCCCGGGGACAGACCCGGCAGAAGGGGCCCAGGTGGGAGAGGGCCTCCTCCACCTTTTCCTTTAGGCGCCCCTCCTCAAAGGCCTTCAGGTAGGCGGGGACAAAATCCTTTCGGGGGATGAGGAACCGTCCGTCCCCGTGGACCTCCCGCGGCACCTTCCAGGACCTCGTGCCCATACTTCCCTAGGCATCCTTTAGCCTACTCCACAAAGGGGCTCGAGGCCCGGGGGCAAGGGGTGCTCTGGTACCCTAAGGCCATGATCGCCCGCTACCAGACGCCGGAGATGGCCGCTCTCTGGTCCGAGGAGAACCGGTACCGCATGTGGGCCCTGGTGGAGGCCTACGCCCTCGAGGCCTGGGAGGGTTTGGGCCAGGTGCCCAAGGGCCTTTCCGAGAGGCTACTCAAGAGGCTTGGGGAAAAGCCCCTCACCGAGGCCTTCGCCCAGAGGGTGGCCGAGATCGAGGCGTCCACCCGCCACGACCTCGTGGCCTTCACCCGGGCCCTCACCGAGTGGACGGAGGACGAGGAGGTGGGCCGCTACCTCCACCTGGGCCTCACCAGCTCCGACGTGGTGGACACGGCGCAAAACGCCCTTCTGGTAAAGGCCCTGGACCTCATCCTGGAGGAGCTAAAGGGAGTGGAGGAGGCCCTTAAAGGGCTCGCCCTCCGCTACCGGC
This sequence comes from uncultured Thermus sp., assembly GCA_947085095.1. GTDB lineage: Bacteria > Deinococcota > Deinococci > Deinococcales > Thermaceae > Thermus. The sequence continues at coordinate 54,604 of CAMTVD010000006.1, forward strand.
GCACCCCCGCCATCGCCCGCACCCACGGGGTCCACGCCGAGCCCACGAGCTTCGGCCTCCGCTTCCTGAGCTTCTACGCCGCCTTCCAGAGGGACTGGGAGCGGCTTCGGCGGGCCCAGGAGACCATGGGGGTGGCCATGCTCTCGGGCTCCGTGGGCAACTACGCCCACCTGCCCCCGGAGGTGGAGGCCCACGTGGCCTCGAGGCTCGGCCTCCGCCCCGAGCCCGTCTCCACCCAGGTGGTGCCCCGGGACCGGCACGCCGAGGTCCTGGCGGCTTTGGCCATCCTGGGGGGGAACCTGGAGCGGGTGGCGGTGGAGCTCAGGCACCTGCAACGCACGGAGGTCCTCGAGGCGGAGGAACCCTTCCGGGAGGGGCAGACCGGGAGCTCCTCCATGCCCCACAAGAAAAACCCCGTGGGCCTGGAGAACCTCACCGGGGTGGCGAGGCTCTTAAGGGGCTACCTGCCGCCCGCCCTGGAGGACATCGCCCTCTGGCACGAGCGGGACATCTCCCACTCCTCGGTGGAGCGGGTCATCCTCCCCGACGCCACCACCCTGGCCCACTACGCCCTGAGGCGGCTCAAGGGGATCCTGGAGGGCCTGGTGGTCCACGAGGAAAACCTGAGGCGGAACCTGGACCTCACCCGGGGCCTGGTCTACTCCCAGCAGGTCCTAAACGCCCTCATCCAGAGGGGCCTTCCCCGGGACCAGGCCTACGCCCTCGTCCAGCGGAACGCCCTAAGGAGCTGGGAGGAAAAGAGGTCCTTCGCCGAGCTTTTGGAGGAGGACCCGGAAAACCCCCTCAAGGGCGAGGCCCTAAGGGCCCTCTTTGACCCCGCGCCCTTCCTGAGGCACGTGGACGCCATCTACGCCCGATTTGGCCTCTAGCTACCACAAAGAGGGGAGGTGAAGGCGGAAGCCCGGAAGCTCCGGCTCCAGGGAAACGGTCTCCACCCCCTGGAAGCGAAGGGGCTCCTCTTGGGGGCGAAAGACCTCCACCGCCCGGGCGTAGGGGTCCACCAGAACCCCAAGCCGTACCCCATTCCTCAGGTAAAGGACCATCTTGGACCTGAGCTCCTCTAGGGCTTGGGAGGCTGAGCGAATCTCAAACACCGCCTCGGGAGCGATGGGGGGAAAACCCTCCCTTTCGGCCTCGGAAAGGGCCTCCCACACGGCCCGCTCCACGAAAGCGGCGTCGGGGGAAAGGATGGAACCATCCGGAAAACGGAAGCCCGTGGAGGAGTCAAACACCACTCCAAGGCCCTTCTCTTCGTTCCAACGAGCCAACTGATAAGCCAGCTGTAGGCTCCTCCGGCCGCTTTCTCCTCCTGTGGGGCTCACCCAAAGCCTCCCTTCCGGCGAACGCTCCAGCTGGTACCCGGGATTGAGCTCGGAAAGGCGGCGGAGTTCCGCCTCGGTGATGGGGTGCGCCAGGTCTAAGACCAGGGCCATGCCTGTCCCCATTGTGGCACAGAGGGGCTTAGAATGGGGAGAAGGGGCTAAGGGCCCGCTTAGGAGGCGCATGGAAAAGCTCTACGAGGGCAAAGCCAAGATCCTCTACCCCGAGGGGGAAAACCTGAGGGTCTACTTCAAGGACGAGGCCACCGCCTTCAACGCGCAAAAGAGGGGCCTGATCCCCGGCAAGGGAGTGGTGAACAACAAGGTCTCCGCCTTTCTCTTCCGCTACCTGGAAGGCCACGGCATAAAGACCCACTTCCTCAAGGAGCTCTCCGACCGGGAGATGCTGGTGAGGCGGGTGGAGATCCTCCCCTTAGAGGTGATCCTCCGCTACCGGGCGGCGGGGAGTTTCGCCAAGCGCTACGGGATAGGGGAAGGCACCCCCTTCAAAACCCCTCTGGTGGAGTTCTCCCTCAAGAACGACGCCCTGGGGGACCCCCTTATCTGCGAGAACGCCATCCTGGCCTTAGGGCTTGCGGAAGAGGGCGAGCTGGAAAGGGTCAAGGCCACCGCCTTAAGGGTGGGGGAGCTTCTTAGGGGCTTCTTCGCCCAAAGGGGCCTGGACCTCTGGGACTTTAAGCTGGAGTTCGGGCGCCACGGGAGCGAGATCCTCCTGGCCGACGAGATCAGCCCCGACACCATGCGGCTAAGGGACGAGAGGGGCGAGCCCATGGACAAGGACCGCTTCCGCCGGGACCTGGGCGGCGTGGAGGAGGCCTACCAGGAGGTCCTAAGGCGCGTTTTGGGGGAGTGAACATGCGGAGATACCAGGCCACCCTGCTCATAGAACTCAAGGAGGGCATCCTGGATCCCCAGGGCCGGGCGGTGGAGGGGGTCCTGAAGGACCTTGGGCACCCGGTGGAGAGCGTGCGGGTGGGGAAGGTGCTGGAGATCGTCTTCCCCGCGGAAACCCTTTTGCAGGCCGAGGAGAAGGCCAAGGAGCTGGGCCAGATCCTGGCCAACCCGGTGATGGAAACCTGGACCCTCGAGGCCCTGAAGGAAGTGCCATGAAGTGGGCCATTATCCGCTTTCCCGGCTCCAACTGCGACGAGGACGCCCGCTTCGCCCTCAAGAAGGCGGGGATGGAGGCCGAGTTCGTCTGGCACACGGAAAGGGAGCTGAAGGGGTTTGACGGGGTCTTCCTCCCCGGGGGGTTCAGCTACGGGGACTACCTGAGGGCCGGGGCCCTGGCCGCCAAGAGCCCGGTGATGGAGGCGGTGCGCCACTTCGCCCAGGAAGGGCGGTACGTGATCGGGGTCTGCAACGGCTTCCAGGTCCTCACCGAGGCGGGGATCCTCCCGGGGGCCCTCCTCGCCAACCTCAACCTCCACTTCACCTGCAAGGAGGTGGGGGTGCGGGTGGAGCGGGTGGACCTCCCCTTCACCCGGCTCTACCGGAAGGGCCAGGTCCTGAAGCTTCCCATCGCCCACGCCGAAGGCCGGTACTACGCCGACGAGGACACCCTGGCCAGGCTGGAGGGGGAGGGCCGGGTGGTCTTCCGCTACGCCCCGCTAAAGGGGGAAGGGGACTACAACCCCAACGGAAGCCTCAACGACATCGCCGGCATCGTCAACGAGAAGGGCAACGTCCTGGGCATGATGCCCCATCCCGAGCGGGCCGTGGACGAAATCCTGGGCAACACGGACGGGCTTCCCTTCTTCCTGGGAATGGTCAAGGAGGTCGCACGATGAAACCCAAAGCCATCACCTTTGACTTCTGGGGCACCCTCTTCACCGAGGGTAGGGCGTTCATGGAAAAGGTCATGCCCGCCCGGTACGAGATCCTCTTGGACGCCCTTTCCGAAGCGGGCCACCCCGCCGAGGAGGCCGAGGTGCGGGAGGCCTACCGCCAGGCGGCCTTGGCCTTTGAGGAGGCCTGGAGGGCGGGGGAGCACATGAGCGTTTACGACCGGGTGGTCCGCATCTTCGCCCTCCTGGGGGCCCCCCATGATCCCGGCCTCGTGGCCCTCACGGCCAGGAGGCTGGAGGAGACCTCTTTGCTGGTGGACCTCGAGGCCCTCCCCGGGGTGGAGGTCCTGAAGGACCTGGCCAAGAAATACCCCCTGGCCCTGGTTTCCGATACGGGCATGACCCCGGGCCGCCTCGTCCGGGAGCACCTGAGGCGGCGGGGCCTGGACCTCTTCCAGGCCTACAGCTTCTCCGACGAGACGGGCTTCGTGAAGCCCAGGCCCGAGGCCTTCCTCAGGGCCTTGGAGGCCCTGGGCGTGCCCCCGGAGGAGGCCCTCCACGTGGGAGACCTGCCCCAGACGGACATCAAGGGGGCCTTCGGGACGGGCTACCCCTGGGCGGTGCAGTACGTGGGCCTGAGGGAGGTGAACGGGGAGGTGGAGCCCACGGCCAAGGTGAAGGACCACCGGGAACTCCTTTCCCTCCTCACGTGATGGAAACCTTAGCCCAGGAGATCGGCATCCCCGAGGGGGAGTACCAGGAAATCCTGAAACGGCTGGGCCGGGCGCCCAACCGGGTGGAACTCCTCCTCTTCAAGGTGATGTGGAGCGAGCACTGCGCCTACAAGAACTCCCGCCCCCTCCTCAAGGAGCTTCCCAAGGAGGGGGAGGCGGTTTTGCAGGGCCCTGGGGAGAACGCGGGCGTGGTGCGGATTGGGGAAGGGTGGGCCGTGGCCTTCAAGATAGAAAGCCACAACCACCCCTCGGCGGTGGAGCCCTTCCAGGGGGCGGCCACCGGGGTGGGGGGGATCATCCGGGACATCATGAGCATGGGAGCGAGGCCCATCGCCCTCCTGGACTCCCTGCGCTTTGGCCCGCCCGATAGCCCCAGAAACCGCTACCTCCTCAAGGGGGTGGTCTCCGGCATCGCCTTCTACGGCAACGCCATCGGGGTGCCCACGGTGGGGGGGGACCTCTACTTCCACGAGGGCTACGGGGAAAATCCCCTGGTGAACGCCATGTGCCTGGGCCTTTTACGGGAGGAGAACCTCAAGCGGAGCCGGGCTTCCTTGGGCCGGCCCATCTACTACGCCGGGGCCAAGACGGGCCGGGACGGGATCGGGGGGGCGGCCTTCGCCAGCCGGGAGCTCAAGGAGGAGAAGGAGGAGGACCGCCCGGCGGTGCAGGTGGGGGACCCCTTCCTGGGCAAGCTCCTCCTGGAGGCCACCCTCGAGGCCATAGAAAAGGACCTGGTGGAGGGGGTCCAGGACATGGGGGCGGCGGGGCTCACCAGTAGCCTCGCCGAGCTCGCCCACAAGTCGGGCCTGGGGGTGGAGCTGGAGCTGGACCGGGTCCCCACCCGGGAAACGGGCATGGCCCCCGAGGAGCTCCTCCTTTCCGAAAGCCAGGAGCGCATGGTCCTGGTGCCCCGGGAAGGGAAGGAAGCCGAGCTGGAGGCGATCTTCCGGAGGTGGGGCCTGGACTGCGTCCCCGTGGCCAGGACCATCCCGGAAAGGGTCTTCCGGGTCCTCTTCGGGGGCCAGGTGGTGGCCGAGGTGCCCACGGAGGCCCTGGCCGAAGCCCCCCTTTACGTGCGCCTGGCCCAGGAGGACCCGAAAATAAAGGCCCTTCGGGAAACCCCCCTCCCCCCCCTGGAGGTGGACCCGAAGGAGGCCCTTTTAAGGCTCCTCGCCTCCCCCAACCTCGCAAGCCGGGAGGCCGTTTACGAGCGGTACGACCACCAGGTGGGGACCCGCACCGCCCTGGTCCCGGGGAAGGGGGACGCCGCCGTCCTCTGGGTGAAGGGCACTCCCTTGGGCATCGCCGCCAAGGTGGACCAGAACCCCCGCTATAGCCGCCTCCACCCCCGGCTTGGGGCCATGCACGCCCTGGCGGAGGCGGCCAGGAACGTGAGCGTGGTGGGGGCGAGGCCCCTCGCCTACACCGACGGCCTCAACCTGGGAAGCCCCGAGACCCCCGAGGGCTACCACGAGCTCCAGGAGACCATCCTGGGCCTGAAGGAGGCCAGCCTTGCCCTGGGGATCCCCGTGGTCTCCGGGAACGTCTCCCTCTATAACGAGGCCATGGGGAAGCGCATCCCCCCCACGGCCATGGTGGGGGTGGTGGGGGTCCTGGACGTGAGGAAGCGGGCGGAGATGGGCTTCAGGCACCCCGGGGAGGTGATCCTCCTCATCGGGGAGGAAAGGGGCCATTTCGGGGGGAGCGAGGCCCTCTACGTCCTCCTGGGCCTCGAGGCGGGAAGCCCCCCACCCATAGACTGGGAGCGGGAAAGGAAAGCCCAGGAGGCCATCCGCAAGCTCATCGGAGAGGGCCTGGTGAAGACCGCCCACGACGTGGCGGAAGGGGGGCTTCTCGTGGCCCTGGCGGAGATGACCTTCCCCTACGGGATGGGGGCCACGGTGGAGATTAGGGAAAGGGGCCTACAGGCCCTCTTCGGTGAGGCCCCCAGCCGCATCCTCTTCACCGTGGACAAAGGGCACCTCCTGGAGGCCACCCGGCTTCTGGAAGGGGCGGGCCTCCCCTACCGCATCCTGGGGGAGACGGGGGGGAAGACCCTCACGGTCCTCACCCCGGAGGGGGTGGTAGAGTGGGAGGTGGACGAGCTTCTCTCGGCCTGGAAGGCTCCTTTGCGGGAGGTGCTGGATGGATAAGCCACAGGAGGAGTGCGGCGTCCTGGGCCTTTGGGCGGAAACCCCTCTGGACGTGGCGGGGTTGCTCCACCTGGGCCTCCTCGCCCTCCAGCACCGGGGGCAGGAGGCCGCAGGGATGGCGGTCTCCGACGGGCAGGAGTTCCTGGCGGAGAAGGACCTGGGCCTGGTGAACCAGGTCTTCACCGAGGAGCGCCTTCTCCGGCTCCGCCTCCCCGGGGGCCGAATGGGCATCGCCCACACCCGCTACTCCACCACGGGCTCCAACCTCCGCTTCAACGCCCAGCCCCTCACCGCCAGGACCGCCCACGGGGTCCTGGCCATCGCCCACAACGGGAACTTCGTGAACGCCAAGCCCCTCCGCGACCGCCTCCTGAAGGAGGGGGCCACCTTCCAAAGCACCACGGACACCGAGGTCATGCTCCTCCTCCTGGCCCGCCTGGCCCACCTCCCCCTGCCCCAGGCGGCGACGGAGGCCATGAGGGCCCTCGAGGGGGGGTATTCCATCCTCCTCATGGACCGGAAAACCCTCCTCGCCCTCCGCGACCCCCACGGGGTGCGCCCCCTGGTCATCGGCAAGGCCCCCTGGGGCTACGCCTTCGCCTCCGAGGCCCCGGCCTTGGAGCTTTTGGGGGCCACCTACCTGCGGGACGTCCGCCCCGGGGAGGTGGTCTGGGTGGAGGAGGGGGAGCTAAGAAGCCTCCAGGTCCTCCCCCCAAGCCCCACCCCCTGCGCCTTTGAGTGGATCTACTTCGCCCGGCCGGATAGCCTCCTGGACGGGGTGGAGGCCTACCAGGCCCGGGTCCGCATGGGGGAGGAGCTCTTCCGGGAGGCCCCGGCGGAGGCGGACATCGTGGTCCCGGTGCCTGACTCCGGCATGGGGGCCGCCGTGGGCTACGCCCGGGCAAGTGGCCTCCCCCTGGAGTACGGGCTCTACAAGAACCCCTACGCCGGGCGCACCTTCATCCAGCCCACCCAGGAGCTCAGGGACCTGAAGACCCGCCTCAAGCTCGCCCCCACCTCGGCCGTCAAGGGCAGGCGGGTGGTCCTCATTGACGACTCCATCGTGCGGGGCACCACCAGCAAGCGCATCGTGGGGATGCTGAAGGAGGCGGGGGCCAAGGAGGTCCACTTCCGCGTTTCTAGTCCCCCCATCCGCTTCCCCTGCTACTACGGCATAGACACCGCCGCCAGAAAGGAGCTCATCGCCGCGGAAAAGAGCGTGGAGGAGATAAGGGCCTATATCGGGGCCGACTCCCTGGCCTTCCTCTCCGAGGAGGGGGTGCGGCGGGCCATCGGGGGGCCGGTGTGCCTGGCCTGCTTCAACGGCCGCTACCCCGCCGGGGTGCCTGAGGCAGGGGAGAAGCTCGCCCTGGAACTGGGCTAGGCCCGCCTGGCCAGGAACACCCCCAGGCCGAGCCCTGAAAGGAAGCCTATAAGCAAGAAGACGAAGGCAAAGGCCCCCGTGGAGGCCAGGTGCCAGCCGAAGAACCAGTAACTGCACACCGCGTACCGCTCCACCTGGACCCGGACCAGCTCGGGAAGGTCGCGGCTGGTGGTGAAGTTGATGAGGAGAATGGTGAGGAGCAGGACCACCAAAGTGACGACGACGCCCCACTTGAGAATGCTCCAGGCGCTAGCCTTCATGGCCTAAGCTTACCAGCCCTTTCCCCCTAAAGGCCTATAATCGGCCTATGGTCGGGACCACCTTGCGGGACGAGGCCATCTTCAGCCTCATCGCCTTGGAGGAAAAGCGGCAGCGGGAGGGGCTGGAACTCATCGCCAGCGAGAACTTCGTTTCTGAGCAGGTGCGGGAGGCGGTGGGCAGCGTCCTCACCAACAAGTACGCCGAGGGTTACCCCGGGGCCCGGTACTACGGCGGGTGCGAGATCGTGGACCAGGTGGAGAGCCTGGCCATAGAGCGGGCCAAGGCCCTTTTTGGGGCGGCGTGGGCCAACGTCCAGCCCCACTCCGGCTCCCAGGCCAACATGGCGGTCTACATGGCCCTGATGGAGCCGGGGGACACCCTGATGGGCATGGACCTGGCCGCGGGCGGCCACCTCACCCACGGCTCCAAGGTCAACTTCTCTGGGAAGCTCTACAGGGTGGTCTCCTACGGGGTGAGCCCGGAGACGGAGCGGATTGACCTGGAGGAGGTGCGCCGCCTCGCCCAAGAGCACCGCCCCAAGGTGATCGTGGCGGGCGCCAGCGCCTACCCCCGCCTCTGGGACTTCCAGGCCTTCCGCCAGATCGCCGACGAGGTGGGGGCTTACCTGGTGGTGGACATGGCCCACTTCGCCGGGCTGGTGGCCGCAGGCCTCCACCCCAACCCCATCCCTTACGCCCACGCGGTGACCAGCACCACCCACAAGACCCTGAGGGGGCCCAGGGGCGGGCTCATCCTGAGCCAGGACCCGGAGCTGGGCAAGAGGATAGACAAGCTCATCTTCCCCGGAATCCAAGGAGGCCCCCTGGAGCACGTGATCGCCGGGAAGGCGGTGGCCTTCTTTGAGGCGTTGCAGCCGGAGTTCCAGGAGTACAGCCGCCTGGTGGTGGAAAACGCCAAGCGCCTGGCGGCGGAGCTGGCCGAGCGGGGCTACCGCATCGTCACCGGGGGGACGGACAACCACCTGATGCTGGTGGACCTCCGCCCCAAGGGCCTCACGGGCAAGGAGGCGGAGGAGAGGCTGGACAGCGTGGGCATCACGGTGAACAAGAACGCCATCCCCTTTGACCCCAAGCCCCCCAGGGTCACCTCGGGCATCCGCATCGGCACCCCGGCCATCACCACCCGGGGCTTCACCCCCGAGGAGATGCCCCTCATCGCCGAGCTCATGGACCGGGCCCTCACCCAAGGCCCCTCGGAAGCCCTAAGGGAGGAGGTGCGGCGCCTGGCCCTGGCCCACCCCATGCTCTAGGGCCTTGCCGTACGGGTGAAGTCCCCGGGAGTGAGGACCCTTAGGGGCAGGTCCTCCCGGGCCATGAGGGGAGCAAAGTGGCGCAGGTATCCCGTGAGGGGGTGCGTGGCTTGGACAGCCACCGCCGCCAGAACGGGCACGTCCTTTTCCGGCAAAAGGCCCTCCATCCAAGGCTCGGACTTGGCCTCGGGAACCAGCCTCACCCACCTCAAGATGGCCTCCAGGGCCTCGCGCTTTTCGGGAACTTTCAGCTCAACGTGGCGCCAGGCCTCAAAGTAGCAGAAGACCCTGGTAAGCAAGTGAAAGCGGCCTCTTTTTGCCACCTCCAGAATGGCGTTGAAAACCGGCCCCCCCGAGGGCCGTGGAGAAGAGGACGTTGGCGTCAAGAAACACCCTCACTCCAGGCCCCACGCCCATGAAGGCCGCGATCTCCTCCGGGGCGGCCTCAGCGGCCTTGCGAAACTCCTCCAGCCTTTCCTCGCTGTAAACCTCGTAAGAAAGGAGAAGGGCCGGTTCCAGCACAAGCCTACCCTCTTCCACCTTAGGAGGAGGACATCCCCGGGCCTTAGGCCCAGCTTTTCCCGGACCTCCTTGGGCAAAGTGATCTGGCCCCGGCGGGAGAGGGAAAGGGGCCTCAGTATAGCGGAAAATCCGCATACCCTAAGGCAAGCGGGAAGGCCCTACAATGAGGGGGATGCTGCAGCGCCTCGAGGTGCAAAACCTCGCCGTCATCCGCGAGGCGGTGCTGGAGCTTTCCCCGGGCCTCAACGTCCTCACCGGGGAGACGGGGGCGGGAAAGAGCCTCCTGGTGGACGCCCTGGCCCTCCTCCTCGGGGCCAAGGCGGAGGGGATGGTGGGCCCTTTTGGGGATAGCCTCCTGGTCACCGCCTTCTTCCAGGGCCAGGAGCATAGGGTCCTCTCCCGAAGGGTGGGAGCTCGCTCCACCCCCCGGATTGACGGGGAGGTGGTGAGCCTGAAGGAGCTGGAAGCCGAGGCGGAAAGGTGGCTCTCCCTCCACGCCCAGCACACCGCCTTGGCCCTCCTCTCCCCTAAGCGGCAGCGGGAGCTCCTGGACGCCCTGCTGAGCCCCGCCCTCCTTTCCAGCTACGGGGCGCTTTACGCCCGCAAGCAGGCCCTTCTCTCGGAGAAGCGGGCCCTCGAGGCGGCCCTTAGGGAAAAAAGGGCCCGGGAAGACCTCCTCCGCTTCCAGCTCAAGGAGATCGCCGAGGCCCGGATCCGGCTGGGGGAGGACCTGGAACTTTCGGAGGAGGCCAAGAAGCTCCGCCACCTGGAGGTTCTGAGGGAGCGGGCGGGAAGGGCCCACGCCCTCTTGGAGGAGGAGGCCCTCGAGGCCCTGGAGGCCGTCTTCCGGGAGCTTAGGGCCGGGGCCCGGTACGACCGGACCCTGGAGGCTTTGGCGGGGGACCTGGAGGCCGCCCTGGAAGGGGTGCGGGCGGTGGCCCAGGAGCTTTCCGGGTACCTGGAGGGCCTCGAGGGGGACCCGGAGCGCCTCGCCCAGCTGGAGGAAAGGCTTGCCCTTTTGGAGCGTCTCCAGCGCAAGTACGGCCCCACCCTGGAGGAGGTCCTGGCCTACGGGGAGAGGGCCAAGGAAGAGCTCGTCCGGCTGGAAGGGGGGGAGGCCCGGCTCGCCGAGGTGGAGAAGGAGCTGGAAGAGGTCATGAAGGCGCTCCTAAAGGCCGGGGAGGCCCTAAGCGAGGCCCGGGAAGAGGCGGCCAAGAGACTTATGGCGGGCATGGAGGAGGAGCTAAGGGAGCTTGGCTTCCCCAAGGCCCGTTTCCTGGTGGACCTGAAGCCCCTGCCAGAGCCCGGGCCCTTTGGCCTGGAGGAGGTGGCCTTCCGCTTCTCCGCCAACCCCCACCTCCCCCCGGCCCCCCTGGGGGCGATGAGCGGCGGGGAACTCTCCCGCATCGCCCTGGCCTTGGCCCTCCTCACCGGGGCCGAGGCCCCCACCGTGGTCTTTGACGAGGTGGACACGGGACTCGGGGGAGAGACCGCCTGGAAGGTGGCGGAGCGCCTGGCCCGCCTGGGGGAGACCCGGCAGGTCCTGGTGGTGACCCACCTGCCCCAGATCGCCGCCAGAGCCCACCGCCACCTGCGGGTGGCCAAGGAGGGGGAGGAGGTGCGCCTAGAGGTCCTGGAGGGAGAGGAACGGGTGCGGGAACTCGCCCGCCTCCTCTCCGGCCAGTACACGGAAGCCGCCCTCTCCCACGCCAGGCTTCTCCTAAAGACCCCATGAGCCTCTTGGAGGCCCCCTACCCCGTCATCCTCCTGAAAGGGGAGGAGCGGGTGGCCAATCCCCTGGCCCAGGGCCTGCCCCTGCCCCACGGGGACCTCCTGGAATGGGAAGGCCGCGCCTACCGGGTGGCCCGCCTGGAAACCCCCGAGGGGACGTACTTGGTCCTTTTGGAGGTGAGCGACCTCCTTGTGCGGGCCAAGGCCTTTACCGGCCTCCTCCAGGTGCTCAAGGGCCTCATGCAGCACGAGGAGCCGGAAGGGCTTTTGCAGGACCTGATCCGGGAGGCGGTGGCCGTGGTGCCGGGAGCTGAGGCGGGGAGCGTCCTCCTGCGGGAAGGGGAGTACTTCTACCTGGGGGCCCAGGAAGGCTTTAGCCCCAGTCTCCTGGGGGTCCGCACCTCCTTGGAGGAGGAGCTGGCCTGGTACGGCCTGGGGGTGGACAACTGGGCCAAGGGCCGTCCCCGGATCCTCAAGGGGAAGGAGGTGAAAAGGCTCTCCTCCCTGAGCACGCTGGAGGCCCGCCCCGCCTTCTTTGAGCACGGCCGCCTGCAGGAGATACAGGCCACCTTAGGCCTGCCCATCGCCCTGGAGGGGGAGGTGCTGGCGGTCATGAACCTGGACAGCTTCCAAAGCCCCGAGGCCTTTGGCCCCCTCTCCCTGGAGCTGGCCCAGGCCTTCGCCCTCGAGGCCGCCCTCCTCCTCAAGGCCCTAAAAGAACGCCAAGCCCTGCAAGAGGCCGCCCGCACCGATGCCCTCACCGGCCTCCTGAACCGCCGGGCCCTGGAGGAAATCCTGCCGGAGATCCGTCAGGAGGCCCTGACCCTGGGGGAGCCCCTCACCCTCATCTACTGGGACCTGAACGGCCTCAAGGCCATCAACGACCGGGAAGGCCACGCCGCCGGGGACCAGGCCCTAAAGAGTCTGGCCCAGGCCCTAAAGCGCCTCTCCCGGCAACGGGACCTGGCCTTCCGCCTGGGGGGAGACGAGTTCGTGAGCCTGCACCTGGGCCTAGGGGAAGAGGACGCCCGCGCCCTGATCCTGAGGCTCCGGGAAAGCCTGCCCTATGGGGTGGCCGCCGGAAGCCTGGAGGTGGGGGAAGGAAGCCTGGAAGACCTTCTGGCCGAGGCCGACCGCCGCATGTACCGGGACAAGTAGCCTAAAGCAGGCCCCTAACCCCACTGGCCACGTACTGCACCGCCAAAGCCGCCAGGAGAACGCCAAGGACCCGGGTCACCACGTTGACCCCCGTGCGCCCCAGGGCCCGGCGCACCCCGGCGGCCGCCCGCAGGAAGAGGTAGGCCAGGGCCAGGACCAAAAAGGCGGTGAGGAGGACGATTCCCACCCCGAAGGGCACCCGGCCCGCCTCCGCCCCCAGGACCAGGACGCTGGCCAAGGCCCCGGGACCGGCGATCAGGGGAATGGCCAGGGGAAAGACGGAGATGTCCGCCCGCTCCAGGGCCTCCTTGGCCTCCTCCTCCGTCTCCCGCTGGTGGTGGGCGAAGACCATCTCGGTGGCGATGCGGAAAAGGAGGATCCCCCCCGCCACCTTTAGTGCGTCCAGGCTGATGCCCAGGTAGGAGAGGAGCTCCCGCCCGAAAAAGTAAAAGAAGGTGAGGAGCCCCGCCGCCACCAGCACCGCCTTTCTGGCGATGCGGGCCTGCTCCTGGGGAGAGCGCTCCCCGGCCAAGGCCAGGAAGACAGGCACCAGCCCCACCGGGTCCATGACCACGAAGAGGGTGAGGAAGGACTTGAGGAAAAACTCCAGCACGGGGCTACTTCAACCGCCTTCCCGCCAAGAGAAGCTCGCCAAACTCCTCCTCGAGGACCCTGGCCCCCTCCTCCGTGCGGGCCACCACCAGGATGGTGTCCTCCCCCGCCAGGGTGCCCACGATCTCGTCCCGCTTGAGGCGGTCCATGAGAAGGGCGATGCCCGAGGCGTGTCCCTCAGCGGTCTTGACCACCAGGATGTTCCCCCCCCGGTCCACGTCCTTCACGAAAAGGCCAAACTGGCGCTTCAACTCCTCGTACACGTCCTCGGGAAGCTCCATGGAGGGAAGGACGTACTTGTGCCGCCCCTTGCCCAAGGCGATGCGGGCCAGGCGGAGCTGGGCGATGTCCCGGCTCACGGTGGCCTGGGTCACGTCAAAGCCCAGCTGGCGAAGCCTCTCCACCAGCTCCTTTTGGGTGCCGATCTCCTCCCGGCGTACGATTTCCTGGATGGTGCGGTGCCGCTCCTCTTTGCTGCGCATATCCCTACCCCAAAGGTTTCCAAAACTCTTTGACCAAGTCCAGTATACGGTCTGCCACCCGGCGCTTCTCCATCCGGGGGAGCTCCAGCACCCGGCCGTCTTTGGCGAGGAGGACCACCTCGTTCTCAGGGCTGCCGAAGCCCACCCCCTGCCGGTTCACCCAGTTCAGGGCGACGAGGTCCAGGTTTTTGCGGCGAAGCTTCTCCTGGGCCCGGGTAAGCCCCTCCGCCGTTTCCATGGCAAAGCCCACCAGAACCTTCCCCCCCTTCCTCTCCCCCAGCTCCTTCAAGATGTCGGGGTTGGGAAGAAGGCGCAAGGTCTTTTCCGCTGCCACCTTGGGCTCCTTCTCCCGGGAAACCTCCGCCGGGCGGTAGTCGGCCACCGCCGCCGCCATGACCACCGCCTCCGCCCAGGGGTAGCGGGCCAGGATGGCCTCTCGCATCTCCAGGGCGCTTTCCACCCGCACCACCTCCACCCCCCAAGGGTCTTTGAGGCAGGTGGGGCCAGAAACCAGCACCACCTCTGCCCCCCGGTCCCGAGCGGCCTCGGCCACGGCGTAGCCCATCCGCCCCGAGGAGGGGTTGGAGAGGAAGCGCACCGGGTCCAGGTACTCCCGGGTGGGCCCGGCGGAGACCAGAAGGCGGAGGCCCAGGAGGTCCTTGGGGGTGAGGAGGGCCTCGAGGCGCTCCACAAGCTCCTCGGGCTCCAGCATCCGCCCCCACCCCTCCCCCTCCCCCACCGCCGCCAGGGGGCCGTAGCCGGGACCGAAGAGGGCGTGGCCCAGGGCCTTCAGCCGCTCGGCGTGGCCCTGGGTCTGAGGGGAGAGCCACATGGCCTCGTTCATGGCCGGGGCCCAGGCCACCCCCTTGGCCCCCGCCAGCAGGGTGGCGGAAAGAAGGTCGTCCGCCAGGCCCAAGGCGGCCTTGGCCATGGCGTCGGCGGTGGCCGGGGCCACCAGGACCACCTCGGCCCAGCGGGCCAAATCTATGTGCAGGGCCCGGCCGTCGGGGCGGAACCAGGCCTCCTCCGTGGCCACCTCCCCCCCGGCGGCCACCGCCAAGGAGAGGGGGGTGATGAACTCCAGGGCCCTAGGGGTCGCCAAGACCCGCACCTCGTGCCCCCTGGCCCTGAGGAGGCGGAGCAGGTGGGGGGCCTTGATGGCCGCCACCCCACCCGTCACCGCCACCAAGACCCGGGCCACCTAACCCTCCTCTTCCGCCACGGGATAGAGCCTTTCCATCTCCTTCTGCAAGCGGTCCTCGGGCACCAGGTTCTCCCCGAAGACCAGCCTGCCCGAGGAGAGCTCCTTCATGGCCCAGGTGACGGCGTTGGGGTCATCGTAGAGGCCCTCGAGGGTGCGCATCTTGGGCCTCTCCTCCGGCTCCAAGACCGTGTTCTTGAAGCGGTGGCGAAGGAGCTGCTGGGCCCTCTTGGCCACCACCACCGTGAGCCGATACTTGGAGTCCACCATGCCAAAAAGCCTGTCAATGCCCGGTTCCGCCATACTTCCTCCTCAGAATCTCGTCCAGATCAGCTTCCAAAACTTCATCGCGCCTTAAGGCCGCTTCCAAGGCCTTTTGCATCCGCTTTTGCCGGCGGCGCTCTGCGGTGAGAATGGCCAGGAAATCCGCCACCGCCTCCTCCAGAACGTCGTTCACCACCACGTAGTCAAAGAGGTGGGCGTTCTTTATCTCCCATTCCGCCTGCTTCAGGCGCTTTTCTATCTTCTCCGGACCATCCGTACCCCGGTACACCAGGCGCCTCTTCAGCTCGGAGAGGGAGGGGGGAAGGAGGAAGATGAGGACCGCCTGGGGCACCTTGTCCTTCACCTGCAGGGCCCCCTGGACCTCAATCTCCAGAAGGACGTCCTCTCCCCGCTCCAGGGCCCGCATCACCGGGGCCTTGGGGGTGCCGTACAGGTGGCCCACATACTCGGCGTGCTCCAAAAACCCTCCCTCGGCCAAAAGGGCCTCAAAGGTGGGGCGGTCCACAAAGTAGTAGTCCACCCCGTGCCGCTCCCCTGGACGGGGGGGACGGGTGGTCATGGAGATGGAGTAGAAGAGGCGGGTGCGCTCCAAGACCTTGGCCCGCACCGTGCCCTTACCCACCCCGCTGGCCCCGGTCATGACGAAAAGGCGGCCCCCCATACCCTCCACCCCGGAAGGATACCAGAGGCCTCATCCCCCCACAAGGAGTTTTGTGACATGGGCACCTTTTCCCTGTGGTACACTTCCCCCCGTGGCCTGGTACGAGGGCACCTTCTTCTATCAAATCTTCCCCGACCGCTTCTTCCGGTCAGGCCCCCCGGGCAAGCCCGCCCCCACGGGGCCCCTTGAGCCCTGGGAGGCCCCGCCCACCCTGAGGGGTTTCAAAGGGGGCACCCTGTGGGGCGTGGCGGAAAAGATCGCTTACCTGGTGGACCTGGGGGTGGAGGCCCTCTACCTAAATCCCATCTTCGCCTCCACCGCCAACCACCGCTACCACACCACGGACTACTTCCAGGTGGACCCCGTTCTTGGGGGTAACGCCGCCCTTCGGCACCTCCTGGAGGTGGCCCACGCCCACGGGATAAGGGTGATCCTGGACGGGGTCTTCAACCACACGGGCCGGGGCTTCTTCGCCTTCCAGCACCTCCTGGAAAACGGGCCGGAAAGCCCCTACCGGGACTGGTACTACGTGAAGGGCTTCCCCCTAAAGGCCTACAGCCCCCACCCCAACTACGAGGCCTGGTGGGGCAACCCCGAACTCCCCAAGCTGAAGGTGGAAACCCCGGCGGTGCGGGAGTACCTCTTCTCCGTGGCCGAACACTGGGTGCGCTTCGGGGCGGACGGGTGGCGGCTGGACGTGCCCAACGAGATCCCAGACCCCCAGTTCTGGCGGGCCTTCCGCCTTCGGGTGAAGGGGGCAAACCCCGAGGCCTACATCGTGGGGGAGATCTGGGAAGAGGCGGATTCCTGGCTCCAGGGGGACATGTTTGACGCCACCATGAACTACCCCCTCTCCCGGGCCATCCTGGGCTTCGTGGGGGGGGAGGTCCTGGACCGGGAACTGGCGGGGCGCACCGGCCTGGGGCGGGTGGAACCCCTTCAGGCCCTGGCCTTCAGCCACCGGCTGGAAAGCCTCTTCAGCCGTTACCGCCCCGAGGTGGTCCGGGCCCAGATGAACCTCCTCACCTCCCACGACACCCCCAGGCTCCTCACCCTTCTCCAGGGGGACACGGCCCGGGCCCGGCTCGCCCTTTCCCTCCTCTTCCTGCTTCCGGGCAACCCCACGGTCTACTACGGGGAGGAGATCGGGATGGAAGGGGGGCACGACCCGGAGAACCGGGGCGGGATGGTCTGGGAGGAAGAGCGCTGGAAAAAGGAGATCCGGGAGGCCGTGAAGCGCCTGGCCCGCCTCCGCAAGGAGCACCCCGAGCTCCGCACCGCCCCCTATACCCGCATCTACGCCGTGGACGGCCACCTGGCCTTCACCCGGGGGCCCTACCTGGTGGTGGTGAACGCCACCCCCTTCCCCTTCCGCCAGGACTTCCCCCTGCACGGGGCCCTGCCCCGGGGAGCCCAGGCGGTGGACCTCCTCTCCGGGGCGGTCTGCACCCCCATGGGGGGTCGGCTCTGCGGCCCCGAGCTTCCCCCCTTCTCCGTGGCCGTCTGGGTGGAGGTCTAAAGGGCCCCCTCAAAGCGCAAGAGCCAAAGCTTCAGCCCCTCCTGCCCGGCGAACCCCCCAAGCCGCCCATCGGCATGGATAACCCGGTGGGCAGGCACCAAGAGGAGGAAAGGGCAGGTGCGAAGGGCCATCCCCACCGCCCGGGGGGGGAGGCCCAGGGCCCTTCCCAAGGAGCCATAGCTGGCGGTCTTTCCGTAGGGGACCCGGCGGGTGGCCTCGTAGACCGCCACCCGCCAAGGGCTCAAGCCCGAATAATCCAGAGGGATACTCAGGAAATCCGGCCTTTCCCCGCGGAAGTACCGGGCCACGCCCTCAGCCACCCGCTCCGCCAAAGGCCCCTCCGCCTCCTGGCCCCGGGGAAAGAGGACAGGCTCCAGACACCGCACCCCTTTTGCGGAAACCTCCAGCCAAAGGGGGCCGATGGGGGTAGGAAGAAGCATGCTACGCTCAGCGCAGGGCTAAGGCGGGAGGGGAAGCCTGGCCGATGAGGAGGTCGGAGAGGGAGGTGCCGGGGAAGTAATGGCCCAGGATTTCCCGGTAGCCGAAGCCCGCCTCGGCCATCCCCCTGGCCCCCCACTGGGAGAGGCCCACCCCGTGCCCCGCCCCCTGGCCCACCGCCTCAAAGCCCTGGAAATCCGCCAAGGCCGAGGGCAGGCCCATGAGGCGCAGGAGGCGCTGGGCCTCGGGTCCCCGCACCTCCACCCCCAGAAGGCGCACCCGCCAGACCCGCCCCGAGGGGCTCCGCTCCAACACCTGGGGGAGGTCCCGGCCCTTGGGGGCAAGGCCCAGGGCTAAGAGGGCCCGCTCTGCCTGGGCAGGGCTCACCTGGCGGCGCCAAGGGCTTTTGCGGGCGTAGGGGTCGGGCCGGGGACGCAGGTAGGGGAGGGCCCTTTGGAAGACCTCCTCGCTTCCCGCCGTCATCCCCCCAGAGTCAGCGTGGTAGAGGGCGGAGATGGCCTGGCCCCCGTAGCTCAGCACCTGGCTCCGGGTGGCGGCCACGGCCTCCTTGTACCTGGGCTTCTCCGCCGAAAGCCCCAGGTACACCTGGCAGAGCTCGCTGGCGCAGAGGTCATAGGGGGCCCTGGGGTTCAGGCGGTGCACCGCGAAGGTGCGGGCCACCACCGCCTGGGCCTTTAAGGCCTCCATGGGAAACCCCTCGGGCATCTCCCCGGGCAAGACCCCGAGGAGGTAGTCCTCCAGGGGAACCAGGTTGACCACCAGGAGCCTCTCCCCCTGGGGCACCAGGCGCACCCCGCCCCGGTAGGCCCGGCCCTCGAGGGCGAAGTGGGGAAGGGCGAGGTCCCAATAGGGGTAGACCCTACCCTCCACCACCACCCCTTCCCCACCCCCAAAGGCCCGCACCTCCCCCTCCGGGGTCTTCAGGACCACCTCCTGCCCCCGGGCCACCTCCTTGAGGAGCACCCGGAGGTAAAGGTCCTTCTCCTGGCTTTGGGCCGGCCCCAGGGCCAGGGATAAGGCCAAGAGGCTCAGGAGGAGAACAGCCTGGCGTTTCATACCTCCCGTACCATCCTATCACTCCAGCACCAGGACCGCCCGTCCCTCCAAAGGGGCTTCCCGAAGCGTTCGCAGAGCGTCCCCGTGGCGCAGGGCGTACATGGCGAAGGGGTAGACCCGCTCCTGGGGGAGGCCCAGGGGCCTGAGGTGGCGCTTCAGGCGCTCCAAATGGTGGAGGAGGGTAGCGTCCTTTTGCAGTCTGGCCCGGAGGAGCTTTTTCAAAAGCCTCTCCCCTTCCCCCTTAAGCCTCGCCCGATAGCGGCGGAAGGGGCGGTCCAGGGTGGGCTCCAGGGCCTTGGCCCTCTCCGCCAGGGCCTCCACCTCCTGGAGAAGCCGGGACATCTCCCCCTCCACCTCCCTAAAGCCCTCCATCACCCCCCTGGCCGCCTGCAGAAAGGCCTCCTCCCCCCGGTCCACGAAGGCCCAGGGGTCCAGGCCGTACCGTCGGAGGATGCGCGCCGCAGGGGGCTCCAGGACCACCCCCTGGACCCTTAGGAAGAGGGCGGGCATGGGGAGGCCGTAAAGGGCGTAGACCTGGGAAAGCTCCGCCACGTAGCGGAACTCGTTGGGCCCCACCACGAAGCCCCCCGTGGGCAGGATGAGGTCCTGGAAGATGGGTCTCAGACCGGCCGCCGGGGTAAGGCGGGAAGGGTCGGCCCGCACCACCTCCAGAAGCTCCTTCCGGGTGTAGCTCCGCACCCCGTCGCTGAAGACCCCCCCGTGGTAGAAGAGGAGCCTGCGGGCATCGGTCTCCAGGAAGAGGTTGGTGGCCCCGGGCTTGCGCCCCAGGGGGGGCCTCCCCCCCAGGGCCCGGATGCGGGCCGCCTCCCGGTTGATGGCCTCGGCGCTGGCCAGGGGGTCAGCAAGCTCCCGCTCCAGGGCCTCCCGGAAAAGGGGGGCAAGCTCCTCGGCCATGGGGTCAAAGGGAAGAAGGCCCCGTTCCCCCAGAAAGGCCAGGAGGAGGCGGGCGAAGAACTCGGAGAGGGTCCTCCCCTCGAGGGCGTAGGCCACCCGGGCTTCCTTGGCCCAGGAGCCCAGGAAGCCCACCAGGGCCTCCCGGTAGGGGGCCAAGGGGATCCGCCCCGCAGGCAGGGAGGGGAGGGAAAGGGAAAGGGTCTGGACCTCCTCACCCCGAAGGAGGTGGAGGTGGCGCACCTCCTCCACATCGGGGTCCTGGGAGGCCACCCAGAAAACCCCCGCCGCCCCCACCTCCTCCGCTAGGGCCAAGGCGGTGTGGGCCTTGTAGAAGCTGAGGGCGGGGCCGCCCAAAAGCCCCGCCTGCTGGCCCGCCACCACCGCCCCCACCCCCAGGCGCTCCAGGGCGGCCAAGGCCTCCTTAGGGGCGGAAAGACGCTTCAGGTAAGCCCTTAAGGCCTCCAGAAGCTGGGGATGGCCCTGGCGGCGGAGGCGGGCCCTCAGGGCCGGCCTCCCCTGGGGCAGGTCCAGGAGCCGGGCCAGCAGGGCGGGTTCCACGCTTCAAAGCCTAAAGGGCCTCGCTCAAGCGGGCAAGGGCCTTGGGGTCGCGAACCTCCACCCGGCGGTAGCCCAGGTCCACCACCCCTTGCAGGGCCCACTCCCCCAGGAGCTTGGTCACCGTCTCCCGGGTGGCCCCCACCATGCGGGCCAGGTCCTGGTGGGAAAGCCCCACCTCCCCCGCCGCCCCCAGGTCCAAAAGGAGCCGGGCCAGGCGCTGGGCCACGGAGAGGTGGCGCACCTCCCAAAGCCGCTCCTCCGCCGCCTTGAGGCGGGCGTAAAGGGCTTTCAGGAACAAGGCCTGGGTCTCCGGGAAGCTGGCCACCAGGGCAAGGAGGGGCTCCTTGGGGGCGAAAAGGAGCTCAGCGTAGGTGAGGGCCGTGGCCCCACCCGTGCGCCTCCTCTCCCCCACCAAGGCCTCCTCCCCCAGAAGCCCCCCCGGGCCCACCACCCCCAAGGTGGCGGCCTCCTCCCCCGGGCCGGAGCGTTCCAGCCACACAAGCCCCTCCCGCACCAGGTAAAGCCCGTCTGCCGCCTCCCCCGCCCTGTAGAGGACAGCTCCCCGCCTGACCCTCAGGGGCTGGAAGGCCCGGGCCGCCGCCTGGCGGGCCTCGAGGCCAAGCTCCTGGAACATGCCCTGAGTCTACAGAAAGAGGGGCCAGGGGGAAGGGGGGATAAGCCCCCTGGCCTCCGCCTCAGCGAAGAGCCGCTCCACCGCCCTTTCGCCCTCCTCCCCCACGTCCAGGCTGTAGGCGTTCACGTAGGTGCGCACGTGGGCCCAGATCACCTCCTCGGAAAGCTCCTGGGCGTGGGCCTTGAGGTAGGGAAGGGTCTCCTCGGGATGGGCCCAGGCGTACTCCAGGCTCCGCCGCACCGCCTGGTCCAGGGCGCGGATAAGCTCCTCCCCCAGGTCGCGCCGGGCCAGGATAGCCCCCAGGGGCAGGGGCAGGCCCGTCTCCCCCTCCCACCACGCCCCCAGGTCCAGAAGCTGCATCAGGCCGTACTGGGGATAGGTGAAGCGGCTTTCGTGGATGATGAGCCCCGCCTCCACCTCCCCCTGGGCCACCAGGGGCAGGATGCGATCGTAGCGCACCTCCACCGGTTCAAAGCCTTCGGCATAGAGGGAGAGGAGCAGGAAAGCGGTGGTGTTCCGCCCGGGAATGGCCACCCGCGCCCCCTGGAGGCTTTTCAGGGGCCTTGAGGCCACCACCAGGGGGCCCACCCCCCGGCCCAAGGCCCCGCCGCTCCTCAGGGCCACGTACCGGTCCCGCACCCGGCCGTAGGCGGCGTAGGAGAGCTTGGTGAGGGGAAGCCTCCCCTCCAGGGCCCAGCGGTTCAGGGTTTCCACATCCTCCAAAACGGCCTCCACGGGACGGGGGCTTTCCACCAGGCCGTGGGTCAGGGCGTAGAAGATGAAGGTGTCGTTGGGGCAGGGAGAGTAGCCCAGCTTCAGGGCGTCCATGGGTTCTACTGTACCCCCTTGAGGGCCTTCTTGAAGATCTCGGGGGCGAAGGCCTTCAGGGCCCTAAGGAACCCCGTGGCCCCCCGGGCCCGCCCGGGAATCACGTGGACCGGCACCCCTAGGCGCTCCGCCTCCAGGCGCACCGGCTCGGAGAGGTCATGGCCCACGTAGCTGGAGACGATCATGAGACCGTGGGCCCTCTCCAAACGGCCCAGGATGCGCCTCAGGGCCTCCTTGCCCACCCCGGCGCTGTCGGCATCGTACCAGTCCACCTTGAGGCCCCGGGCCTCCAGAAAGGGGAGGAGGCGGCTTCGGAGCTGGGTGTGCCCCCCCACCACCAGGAGGTGCTCCCCGTGGAAGCGGGGTAAAGCCTCCTCCAGAAGCTCCTCCTTGCCCTCGGGGAGCCCGGGAGCCTCCTCCCCCAGGGCCTTGAGCCCCCGCCCGATCCCCTTGAGCTCCTCCAGGTAAAGGCCCAGGCTCTCGTCGTGGGGCCGGAGGAAGAGGAGGTTTCTCAGGATTTCCCGGGAAAGCTCCAGGTCCTTCTCCCGGTAGAGGGCCACCTCCAAGGCCTTCTGCCAGTACTCCGCCGCTTGGCGCCACTGGCCCTGGACCTCGTGGTGCTCCGCCAGGTCAAAGAGGACCTCGAGGGCCTGGGGGTGGTCCCGGTGCTCGGCCAGGAGGATCCCTTCCGCCTCCTCTACCCGCCCCGCCCCGTAAAGGGCCGCCAGATACTGGCCCCGCACCGCCTGGGCCTCGGGGCTTTCCCGGAAGGAGCGGGAGAGGCGGTAGGCCAGGGAGAGGAGCTCCAGGGGGGGGCTGGGGGTGCGGCCCAAGGCCTGGTAGAGCAGGTTGAAGGCGGCCCAAGGGCCCTCGAGGCGCTCCAGAAGCGCAAGCAGGCCCATGAGGTCCTCCTCCGCCACCTCGGCCAGCCCCGCGTCCCGGGCCCGGGAGAGGAGCTCGCGGGCCATCACCTCCTCCCCCCCCTTGAGGGCCTCCTGGGCCAGGCGGAAGAGGTAGGAGGCGGGGTAGGCCCGGTGGGCGTGGGCCCGCTTGTGGTCCCCCAGGACCTCCCGCAAGGGGCGCTTGAGGGCCCGCTTCACCTCGGCCAGGTGGTGGAAGGCCATGCCCGCCACCTCCCCCTCCCCGTGCTGGGCGGCCCTCTCCAAAAGGCGCAGAGCCTCGAGGAAGCGCCCCTCCCGCTCGCGGAGCACCCCGAGGAGGAGGAGGGCCTCAGGGATCTCCACCCGGGCCAGGGCCTCGGTGAGGTAGGGCTCCACCCCCTTCAGGTCCTCCTTCACCGTCCCCCGGTAGTCCAAGGGGGAACGCAGGCGCAGGTGGGTCAGGGCCAGTCCCAAAAAGCCCTCCGCTTCGTCCAGGTCGGCAAGCCTCCTGGCGTAGCGCTCCGCCCGGGCGAAAAGCCCCTGAAGGAGGGCCGCCCTTAGCCCCAGCCGGAGCATCTCCCGGGTGAGGAGACCAGGGGAGAGGTCCTCCACGAACTCCGCCCGGCGGCTCACCTCGGCCCACTCCCCCTCCCGGGCGAAGCGGCGCATGCGCTCATGGATGCGCTCCAGGGCCTCCCGCACGTAGACCTCCGCCTCGGGAAGCCCCGACTCCACGAACTGCCTCAGGGCATCCGCATACCTCCCCTCCGCCAGGTAGACCCTGCCCAGGGCCAGGCGGTACCGCCCGCCCCGGGAGGCCAGGCCCTCGAGGCGGCGCCTGGCCCGCTCGTACTCCCCAAGCTCCACCAGCACTAAAGCCCTGAGGTCCTCCGCCTCCTCGGAGAAGGCCCGCTTCAGGGCCTCTTCCGCCTCGGCGAAGCGGGAGAGGGCGTAAAGGGCCCGCCCCCGGAGGTAGGCCGCCTCCCCTTCCGCCTCCTCGGGGATGCGGGAAAGCACCTCCTTGTAGGCCCCCCGTTCCAAAAGGGCCCGCACCTCCTCCAGGTCCATCCCCTGGACCAAGAGGGGCACGGGCTCCGCCAAAAGCTCCTCCAGGGCCTCCTCCTCCCAAAAGGCCGCCTCGAGGGCCTGGGGCCTGCGGGCCAGGACCAGGAAATACTCCCCCTCCCCCACCCGCTCCACCTCCAAAAAGCCCAAGCGCCTCAGCCCCTCCTCCACCCCCTCGGGGCTCTTCCCCAAAAAGGGCCCGTGGCCGTAGACGAAGAGCCCCCCCGGCCTTAAGAGGCGCACGAACTGGGGCAGGCGCTCAAAAAAGGAAAAGCGCTTCCAGAAGGCCTCGGGGGGCAGGCGGCTCTCCAGCTCCTGGTCCACCAGGCCCTCGGGAAAGACGGAGAGGAGGAGGAGGGTATCAAAGGGCGGCAGCTCCGCCTCCTCCGCCCAGCCCAGGTGCCAAGTAACCTCCGGCACCCGCTTCCTTCCCACCTCCACCGCCTCCTCCACCCCCTCCAGGGCGTGCCAGGGGAGCTCCGGGCGCTTCCCCTGAAGGTAGCCCACCAGGGCCCCGGTGAAGGCCCCCACCTCCAGCACCCGGCCCTCCACCCGGTGGGGCACCTCCTTGGCGTAGAACTCCAGGAAGGGGAGGTGCATGCCGTAGACCAAGGCCTCCCCCTTGGGAACCTTGAGGACCTCCTCGTAAAAACTTCGCACCGCCTCCCGCCCACCCCCGGAAAGGTAGGCCCGCCAGGCCCTGAGGAGGGGGGCCCTTCTGGCGGGACTCCCCACCCGCTTGGCCAGCTCGGCTTCAAAGCGCCCCGGGGCCAAGGGCCCCAGGACGCCGAAACGCTCCTTCAGGTAAAGCCTAAGCTCGTCCGGCATTTACCGGGAGTTTACCAAACCTCCCGGGAAGATGCCAGGCTAAGCGGGGACCTCCGCCCGAAAGAGGTCGGCGTAGCGGCGCTTGGCCCGCATGGGGGCCCGGTGCCAGACGTAGGAGGCCAGGAGGGGGAAGGCCAAGGTGGCCTCGGCGAAGACCATCTGGGAAAGGGCGGCGTCCACCTTGCCCCAGCTCTGGGCCTCGGAGAGGGTGGAGCCGGAAAGCCCCCCGTCCCTCTCGTCGGCCACGGTGATCTGGATGGCGTACTTGTGCATCTCCACCTGGTGGCCCAGGACCTCGGCGGCCACCACGATGTCCTGGGCGAAGTTCTTGGGCACCCCGCCCCCCAGCATGACCAGGCCCGTGGTCCCCGCCTTCAGCTTGATCTCGGTGAGCTCGCGGAAGTCGGCCACGGAATCTATGGCCACGTGGGCCTTGGGGTTTTTCACCTGGTGGTAGACGAGGCCGAAGCCCGCCGAGGAGTCGGAGAAGGCGGGGACGAAGATGGGCACCCCCTCCTCATAGGCGGCCCGCACGATGCTCTTCTCCCCCAGGCCCCTTTCGGCCAGGTAACGGCCCATGTGCCAGATGAACTCCCGGCTGGAGTAAGGACGGGGCGGGAGGGCGTCGGCGATCTCAGCGATGGTGTAGTCCGTGTGGCGGAGCTCCTCCTCGTCAATGTAGGTGTCGTAGATGCGGTCAATCCAAAGCCGCCTCAGGGTCTCGTCGTCGGCCTTGGGGTCCCCCTGGTAGTGGCGGTGGCCCAGGGCCTCAAAGAAGTCCTGGTCCACGATGTTGGCCCCTGTGGCCACGATGGCGTCCACCAGGCCCTTCCTGATGAGGTCGTGGATGATGAGGCCCTGGCCGGCGGAAACCAGGCTCCCCGCCAGGGTGAGGATGACGGCGGCCTCATCCTCCAGCATCCTGAGGTAGATCTCCGCCGCCCGGTGGAGGTTCCTGGCCTGGAAGGCCGTCTTGCCCATGGCCTCCAGGATGGGCCCGGCGTCAAAGGCCTTGATGTCAATGGGGACCACGGGCGTAGAGAGGAGGTCCTTCTTCTCCATGCTTCTCCTTTCTACGCGGGGTGGGCGTTGGGCGGCTCCCCCCCTTTCGCGCCCCCTGCCCCTTGCGGCAGGACCCTAAGTATACCACCCCCCGGATGGGAGGGTAGACCTCCAAAATCCCCTCCACCTCCTCGTCCAGGCCCACCACCCGGTTTGCCACCGCCAGAAGCCAGGCCTCCTCCAGGGGGATGCCTAGCTTCTCCAGGGCCTCCCTCGGGGTCCTGGCCTCCACCTCCAGGCGTTCCCCAAACCGCCTCAGGTCCCCGTGGAGGATCACCACCATCAGTACCCCTCCCGCACCACGTTGAGAAGGGGCTCCCCCCGCAGGTACCGCTCCACCTGCTCCCGGAGGAAGCGGGCCGCCCGCCGGTTGAACCCCTGGGAAAGCCCCGCCACATGGGGGGTGAGGAGGAGGCCGGGGGCCCGCCATAGGGGATGGTCCTCGGGCAGGGGCTCGGGGTCGGTGACGTCCAGGGCGGCGCGAATCCGCCCCGCTCTGAGGACTTCCAAAAGGGCCTCGGTGTCCACCAGCCCCCCCCGCCCGGCGTTCACGAGGATGGCCCCCTCTTTCATGGCCAGGAGGAAGTCCCGGTCCACAATCCGGTGGGTCTCGGGGGTGAGGGGAAGGAGGAGGACCACGGCGTCCGCCCGGGGGAGGAGGTGGGGCAGGTCCTCCCGGGTGTAGACCCCGGGCCGGGGGTGCTTGGCCACGGGGAGGACCTCCACCCCAAAGGGCTTAAGCCTCTTCTCCACCGCCCGCCCGAGGGAACCGTAGCCCAAAAGGAGGACGGCCTTGCCCTCCAGGTCGGCAAGCCGCCTAGGGGCCCAGCGGGCCTCCTCCTGGGCCCTAAGGAAGCCCGGCAGGTCCTTGAGGAGGGCCAGGAGGGCCATCACCACCCACTCGGCCACAGGGGCATCGTGGATGCCGGAGCCGTCGCAGAGGACCACCCCCGGGGGGACAAGGGGCAGGATCCAGTCCACCCCCGCGGAAAGGGTCTGGACCACCTTGACCTCCACCGCCTCCAGCACCTTGCGCACCACCTCCTCCTGGCCGAAGGGGGGGATGAAGAGGTCCACCGCCTTGGGCCAGGGTTCGTCCAAAGGGCGCACCTCCACCCCCTCCGGCAGGAGGGCGAAGACCTCTCTAAGCCTCGGGGCTAAAATCCTCACGGCGCACCTCCATGTACACGTCCTCCCTCCCCTTGGGGCCAGGGCCCACACCCACTTCCCGAAAACCCGCCTTCTCAAAGGCCCGCCTGGCTCTCAGGTTGTGGGCGAAGGTGCGGAGCTTCACCCGCTTCAGGCCCAAAGGACCGAAGGCGTAGGCCAAGAGGGCCCGCACCGCCTCGGTGCCGTAGCCCTGGCCCCAGCGGTCCTTGCGGCCGATCAGGATGCCCAAGGTGGCCTGCTCCCCAGGGACGAGATCGTAGAGTTCCGCCGTCCCCAGGTACCGCTCCCCCTCGTCCAGGATGGCGAAGGCCAGGCGGTCTTTTCGCCTGGTTTCCGCCAGGACGAAACGCTTGAAGAGCCAAAATGGGGTGCGCAGGGGGCTTGAGCCGTTCCACTCGGCGATCTCGGGGTCGCGGAAGGTCTCGTAAAGCCCCCTCCACTCCTCCTCGGAAAGCCCGGCGGAGAAGGGCTTCAGCACCACCCGGCCAAAGCGGGGCCAGTCCACCAAGAAAAGCTTACGGGTAAAGGCCCCGGAGGGCGCGGGCCTCGAGGACCCGGGTGGCCGCCACCACATAGGCGGCGGTGCGCAAGGAGATCTTCTTCTCCTCCGCCATCTGCCACACCGCCTCAAGGGCGTTCCGCAGCACCCTTTCCAGGCGGGCGTTGATCTCCTCCTCGGTCCAGAAGTAGGAGTTGAAGTCCTGGACCCACTCAAAGTAGCTCACGGTCACGCCCCCGGCGTTGGCGATCACATCCGGCACCACCAGGACCCCCTTCTCCTGGAGGATGTCGTCGGCGGCGGGGGTGGTGGGGCCGTTGGCCCCCTCGGCCAGGATTTTGGCCTGGATGCGCCAGGCGTTGTGCTCGGTGATCTGCTTCTCCAGGGCAGCGGGGATCAGGAACTCCGTGGGGATGGCCCAGAACTCGGCGCTGGGCAGGGGCTCGGCCTTGGGGTAGCCCCGCACTCCCCCCATCTCGGCCACGTAGCGCGAGAGGTCGTAAGGGTCAATGCCCGCCTCATGGTAGATGGTCCCCGTGTGGTCCTGGACAGCGATGATCCGGGCCCCGTGGTCGTGGAAGATGCGGGCGGCGGCGTTGCCCACGTTGCCGAAGCCCTGGAGGACGACCCGGCTGCCCTCCACGGGCAGGCCGACCTTGGCGGCGGCGGCGGCGGCGGTGACGAAGACCCCCCGCCCCGTGGCGTCCCGCCGGCCCAGGGACCCCCCCAAGGCGATGGGCTTCCCCGTCACCACCCCGGGGACGGTGCGCCCCACGTTCATGGAGAAGGTGTCCATCATCCAGGCCATCTCCCGCTCTCCCGTGTTCACGTCGGGGGCGGGGATGTCCCGGTCCGGCCCCAGGAGGGTGCCGATCTCCGAGGTGTACCGCCGGGTGAGGCGCTCCAGCTCGTGGCTGGAAAGTTTCTTGGGATCCACCCGGATCCCCCCCTTGCCCCCGCCATAGGGCAGACCCACGGCGGCGTTCTTGATGGTCATCCAGGCGGCCAGGGCCATGACCTCGGAGAGGGTCACCTCGGGGTGGTAGCGCACCCCGCCTTTGGCGGGCCCGCGGGCGGTGTTGTGGTGCACCCGGTAGCCCTCAAAGTGGGCCACGGTGCCGTCGTCCATGTGGATGGGCACGTCCACGATGAGGACGCGTTTGGGTCTTTTCAGGCTCTCCGCCAAGGGAGCAAGCCGCCCCAGGTAGGGGATGACCCGGTCTATCTGTTCGGTGAAGATCTCCCATGGACCGCCGTCCTTGCCCAGGTAGGAAAGGGGTTCGCTCTTCATACACGCTCCTTTTAGGGATAGACGCCGCGAAGCCGCGTGGCCTCGTTCAGCCTTTCCAGGGCCAGGGCCAAGGCCCCGGTGCGCAGGTCGCCATTAAGGGCCTCCGCCTTGGCGCACACCTCGGCCACCGCCTTGGCCACGCTCTTGGCGAAGCTCTGCCGCACCTCCTCCTCGCTCCAGAAGAACATGTTGAGGTCCTGCACCCACTCCAAGTAGCTTGCGAGAAGCCCCCCGCCCCCGGTGAGGAGATCGGGCACCACCATGACCCCCTTGCCCAGGAGGTAGGCCTCCGCCTCCTGGGTGAGGCCGAAGTTGGCGGCCTCCAGGACCGCCTTGGCCTGGAGCGCCTTAGCCCCCTCTTCGTCCAGGGCCCCCTCGAGGGCCGCCAGGACCAGATAGTCCACGGGCAGGGCGAAAAGCTCCTCTGGGGAAAGGTCGTACCGGGGAAGCTCCCCGGTGGCCTCGTAATGGCGGAGCACCGCCTCCACGGGCAGTCCCTCCTCCTGGTACATGGTCCCCCGGGAGGTGGAAACCGCCACCACCTTGAGCCCTAGGGCCGCCGCATGAAGGGCAAAGGTGCCCCCCACCTGGCCAAAGCCCTGGACCGCCACCCTGGCTCCCCGGAGGGGAAGCCCCCGCCTTTGGGAAAGCTCCAGGAGGACCCGGGCCACCCCGTACCCAGCGGCATCGTCCCGGCCCTCGGTACCCCCCAGGGCGTGGGGCTTGCCCGTGACCACCCCAGGCACCGTGGAGCCCACGGTCATGGAGTAGGTGTCCATGATCCAGGCCATCACCTGCTGGTCCGTGCCCACGTCCGGGCCCAGGATGTCAATGTCGGGGCCAATGAGGTTGACCAGCTCCGCGGTGTAGCGGCGCGTAAGCCGCTCCAGCTCCCTCTTGGAAAGCCCCCTGGGGTCCACGGCCACCCCCCCCGCCGCCCCCCCGAAGGGCAGATCGTAGACCGCGGCCTTGAGGGTCATCCAGGCGGCCAGGCCCGCCGTCTGCCCCAGGGTTACCCCGGGATGGAAGCGCACCCCTCCCTTGGCCGGCCCCCGGGCGATGTCGTGCACCACCCGGTAGCCCTGGAAGACCCGCACCTTGCCGTCGTCCATGACCACCGGCAGGGAGACGGTGACGAGCCTTTTGGGGTGGGCCAGGTACTCCACCGTGGTGGGGTGGATCTCCGCCACCTTCAGGGTCTTCTCCAAACGCTCCAGGAAGGCGTCCCAAAGGCCGGGATCCTCCGGAGGGCGGTATGCGGGGATGGCCATGCTCTCACCGAGGGGGATTATACCCTCCTGGAGGAGGGACAAACCGCCCTAGGAAAGCCGCCTGGCCTCTTCCAAGGCGAGCTCCCGCAGGACCTCCTTGTGGGGGGAGTCGGGAAGGGGGTCCAAAGCTTCCACCGCCAGGAGGGCCCTCTCCCGGATCCGGGCCTCCACCTCCTCCGCCACCCCGCTTTCCCGGGCCAGGGCCCGGAGGCGCTCCAGATCGCCCTCCTCCCTGCCCTTCCGCCTCAGGATCTCCCGGGCCTCGGGGAAGCGCTCCATGAGGAGGAGGGTGATCAGGGTGGCCTTGCCCTCCCGCACATCCCCGCCCACCGGCTTGCCCAGGACCTCCGGGCTTCCCATGAGGTCCAGGTAGTCGTCCCGCATCTGGAAGGCCTGGCCGTAGTGGAGACCGAAGCGCCTGAGGGCCTGCCGCCCCTCCCCCTCCACCCCCTTGAGCACCGCCGGGCCCTCGGTGGCCAGGGCCATGAGGGCGGCGGTCTTGGCGGTGATGATCCTCTCGTAGTTTTCCAGGGAGTGGTCCTCGAGGGCCGCCACCTGGAACTGCAGCACCTCCCCTTCGGAGAGGACCCGGGCGGTCTCGGCAAACATCTCCACCAGCTCCAGCCTCCCCGTCTTGGCGATGACGTGGAGGAGGCGGGAAAGGAGGAAGTCCCCGGAAAGGACGCTCACTGCGTTCCCATAGCGGCGGTAGGCGGCCTCCTTCCCCCGCCTAAGCTCCGCCTCGTCAATGAGGTCGTCGTGGAGGAGGGTGGCGGAGTGGAGGAGCTCCACCGCTAGGGCCAGCTCCAGCTCAAAGGGCGCTCCCCCGATGGCCCCCGAGGCCAGGAAGACGAGCCTTGGGCGGATCCGCTTCCCCCCCGCCGTCACCAGGTCCTGGTGGATGAGCTGGACGAAGAGGACCTCAGAGCGGACCAGCTCCGAGAGGGCCTGTTCAAAGGAGGCAAGTTTGGCCTCGAGGGATAGGGGCT
The DNA here is from genome assembly GCA_947085095.1 of uncultured Thermus sp. Classification (GTDB taxonomy): domain Bacteria; phylum Deinococcota; class Deinococci; order Deinococcales; family Thermaceae; genus Thermus. Next base: position 85,234 of record CAMTVD010000006.1, read on the forward strand.
TGACCACCCCCTGAGTATACCCCGCCCCACGCCAAGGACCTTTCAGTAGACCTCTATAGGGGCGGGGAGGTTAACCACCTTGGACTGGCCGTTGGCGGAAACCGTCTTGTACTTGACCACCTGAACGGGGGCGAGAGGAGCTGGGTTCTTCTTGGAATAAGAGCGACCAAAGGGGCCGCAGGGGTCCTGGGCCGAGGGGGGGCAGGCCTGGGGAATGAGGAAGGTGTCTACTGGCTGATCCGAAGCGTTCAGGAGCACCACCGACCCAGCCCCTGAGCCCGGGAGAGCGTAGAGGCGAATGTCGTAGCTGTAAACGTAGAAGGTGTTGTTGTTTTCGTCCGTTTCGGTGGAGAAGGAAAAGTTCTCCCGGGCCACCAGCACCGTGGGTCCCCCGAAGATGACCCCGCCCTCAAACAGGTTACCGCATCCCGGCAAAAGGGCTCCCAAAACCAGAAGCGCCGCAATCCTCCTCATCATCCCACCATCTCCTCTCCCCACTTGGGGTTCAGTATAAAGAAGGCCAGCCGAGTAAGTCCCGCCAGGAAGTCCACGTTCTCCACCGCCACCCCCTTGGGCACCTCGAGGACCACCGGGGCGAAGTTGAGGATGCCCTTGATGCCCGCCCGCACCAGGTGGTCCGCAGCTTCCTGGGCCGCCTCCCGGGGCACGGTGAGGAGGGCGATCTCTATCCGCCCGGGAACCCTTTGGGAAAGGGCCTCCATGGGCTCAATGACCCCGCCCCGCACGGGCTTGCCGATCTTCTCCGGGTCCACGTCAAAAAAGCCCCGGAGGTCAAAGGTTTCGCCAAAGCCGGGGTAGTCCGCCAAGGCGCTCCCCAGGCGGCCCATGCCCACGATGCAGAGGCCCCACCTGCGGTTCAGGCCCAGGATGTGGCGGAGCTCCCGCTTGAGAACGGGTACCGTGTACCCCACCCCCCGGGTGCCGTAGGAGCCGAAGTAGGAGAGGTCCTTGCGCACCTGGAAGGCGGTCACCTGGGCCTCCTCCGCCAGCTGTTCCGAGCTGGTGCGGTGGATGCCCCTGGCCTCCAGCTCCTCCAGGATGCGCAGGTAGGTGATGAGGCGGCTGATGGCGGCGCTGGGAACCTTCATGGCACCTCCAAAGCCGCAAGGCCCATGGCGGCGATTTTAGCCTTCACCGCCTCCTTCTCTTCCGGGGGGACCGGGCCCACCCGCACCCGGTAAACCCCGTCCCTTACCAGGACCACGGGAAGCCCCATCTCCTTCAGCTTCCCCGCCAGGGCCAAGGCGTTCTCCTCTTTCTGGAAAGCCCCCACCTGGAGGTAAAGGCTCCCCCCGGCGGGAGGGGGCGCACCCTGCCCCCGGTAGACCTGGGCCCCGTAGGCCTTCAAGGCCTCGGCCACCTGCCGGGCCTCGGCCTCGCTGGCGTAGGGACCCACCACCACGCGGGTGAGGCTCCCGCTGGCCTCGAGGCGCACCGGATACCCCTTCCCCGAAAGCTCCCGGGAAAGCCTTAGGGCGTTTTCCGGGTTGGCGAAGGCCCCCACCACCACCCGGTAGCTTCCGCCGGGGCTGGGCTTGGCGGGGGCCTCGGCCTTGGGCTTGGCGGGAGAAGCCGCCTGAGGCTTGGCCTCCGGAGCCCCTTCTTGGGGACGTTCCACGGGGGCCTGGGGCAGGGGGATGACGGTAACCACGGGCTCTGGGGGCTTGGCCTCTGGAGGGGCTGGGGGTGCCGGGGTGGGAAGGGCCAGCGACTCTGGGGCCGCCGGAGGGGGAGGCGCCGCCTGGGGGCGGGTAAAGGGGTTGATGCCCGTCAGGTAAAGGACGATGCCCGCCGCCACCAGGGCGATGAGGAGGAAGATGAGGGCGTCCAGCCAGTTTTCCCGTAGCCAGCCCATCCTACCTCCCGAGAAGGGCCTGGGCCTCCTTGGAACCCAGGGCCGCCGCCTGCCTGAGGGCCCGCTCCGCCTCCCCCTCCCGGCCCAGGGCCCTCAGGGCCAGACCCAGGTTGTACCAGGCCGAGGCCTCCCTGGGAAGGCGCCCCAGGACCTCCCTTAGCACCAGCTCCGCCTCCCCATAACGCCGCAGGGCCAGAAGGCCCGCCGCCAGGTTGCTCCCCACCTTCGGGTCCCGCCCCGTCTCGTACAGGGGCCGAAGCAAGGCCACCGCCTCCTCCGCCCGCCCCAGCTCCAAGAGGATGGTTCCCCGGAGGGCCTGGGCCTCGAGGGCCGCGTTCCCCTCTAGAAGCACGAGGGCCTCCTCCCTCCTCCCCAGGGCGTAGGCGGCCTGGGCCTTGAGGAAGGCCCCGGGAGGCCCGGCCTCGTCGGCGTAGCGGTAGGCGTTTTTGAAGTCCCCTAGCCGCAGGTGGGCCCCCGCCAGGGCCAGGGCCACCTCGGGCTCGGGGCTTATCCGGTAGGCGGCCATCAGGTAGGAAAGGGCCCCCCGGGCATCCCCCGCCCGGAGGCGGGCCTGCCCCAGGAGGAAGGCGGCCTCCCAGAGGGAGGGGTCCAGGGCGTAGGCCTCCTTGAGGAGGGGTTCCGGGTTCTCGGAGAGGAGGGCCTTGCGCAGGAGGAGCCTCGCCTTCCCCTTCCCCTCCACCTGGGCCAGGCCCCGGTCCAGCTCCCTCAGGGCCCTTCCCTTCAAACCCTCCTCCGCCAGGATGCGGGCCAGGAGCTCCCAGGCCTCCGCCCGCTTGGGGTCCTGGTTCAAGAGGCCGTAGAGGACGGGCACGGCCTCGGCCCGGCTTCCCGCCCCGTAGAGGACCTGGGCCAGGGCCAGGCGGTAGGCGGGGCTCCGCTCCGGGGTGAGGCCCTTTTTCAGGGCCTCCGCCGCCTCCTTGGCCTTGCCCGCCTGGGTCAGGGCCGCGGCCAGGCCCAGATAGGCCTCCTCGGCGGGCTTGAGGGAGACCGCCTTTTGGAAGGCCTCCGCCGCCTCCCCTGGTTTCCCCAGGCGCAGGTAGACCTGGCCCAGGTTGAAGTGGCCCTCGTAGCGGTCGGGGAAGACCCGGGCCATCTGGTCAAAGGCGAAGCGGGCCTCCTCGAGGCGCCCCGCCCGAAAGAGGGCTACCCCCAGGCCCAGGTGGGCCTCCAGGCGGCCATAGTCCTGAAGCAGAACCTCCTCGTAAGCCAAGGCGGCTTTGCCGTATTCCCCAGCCTTAAAAAGGGTCTCCGCCTTCTCCAGGGAAGGGGCGGCCAGGCCCAAGCCCAGGAGGAGGGGCAGGAACTTCAGTGGGGGTCTCATCATAGGGGCCTCCAAACCCGTCTTTGGTTACAGCATAGCACAGCTCCAGGGGAGGTCCTTTGCTATCCTGAAAGCGTGGGGCCAACCGAGGAAAAGCCCCTAAACCTAGATGCCCCGCGGGTCCTGGTCTTGAACGCGGCCTACGAGGTTTTGGGCCTGGCCAGCGTGAAGCGAAGCGTGCTTCTGGTCCTCTCGGGGGGCGCGGAGATGCTTTCGGAAAGCGGCCGCTTCCTGCACACCCCTTCCACCCAGATCCCCGTCCCCAGCGTCATCCGGCTGAAGCGCCTGGTGCGGCGGGGCCCAAGCCGCGTGCCCCTGAACCGCCGCAACGTCCTCCGCCGGGACCGCTACACCTGCCAGTACTGCGGCCGCCAGGGGGGCGAGCTCACCGTGGACCACGTCCTCCCCAGAAGCCGGGGGGGGAAAAGCACCTGGGAGAACCTGGTGGCCGCCTGCCGCGCCTGCAACCTAAAAAAAGGGGACCGGACCCCAGAGGAGGCGGGGATGCGCCTCCTCAAGTCCCCCAAGGTCCCCCGCGCCCCCCTTTTCCTCTCCGACCTCAAGGAGATCCCAGAGACCTGGCAACCCTACCTCGAGGCCCTCTTGAGGTAGAGGAAGCCCAGGCCCGGCACCTCCGCCTGCCCCTGGAAGGAGCGCCCGGAGAAGAGGTCCCGCCAGGCCCCCTGGGGCAGGGGTAGAGAGGCGGGGGCTTTTTGATTGTTGAAGGCGAGGAGAAGCCTCCCCTCCCCTTCCCCCCGGAAAAAGGAGAGAAGCCCCCCTTCCGCCAGGTAGGTGGTGAAGGGGCCCCTCAGGGCGGGCTCCTCCGCCTTGAGGCGGTAAAGCCCCTGGAGGAAGCCCCGCATCCCGGGGTCGCAGGCCTCCCAGGGGATGGGCCGCCGCTGGAGATCGTTGGGCTCCTTCTCCCCCAGCAGGGCGCACTCCTCCCCCTGGAAGACCACCGGGGTCCCGGGAAGGCCAAAAAGGAGGGCCCAGGCCAGACGAGCCCTGGCCCCCTCCCCCTTGAGGTCGGAGAGGAGGCGGGAGGTGTCGTGGGAGCTGATCAGGTTAAAGCCCATGGCCGAGGCGGCCTCGGGGTAGAGGGCGTAGGCCTCGGAAAGGAGGGTGAGGGCCCTGGGCCCGCCAAAGAGAGCGGGGTGAAGGCCCTGGGCGTAACGGAGGACGATGTCCCGGCCGATGGCGTAGTTCATCAGGCTGTCAAAGGCCTCCTCCCCCACCCAGTCCGGGGCCCGCCGCCAGATCTCCCCCACCAGGTAGGCCTCGGGGTTGATGGCCCGCACCCTCGCCTTCAGCTCCCGGAAGAAGGCCTTGGCCTCGAGGAGGTCCTCGGGCACGTCCACCCGGATCCCGTCAAAGCCGAAGCGGACCCAGCGCTCCGCCACGGAAAAGAGGTAGGCCCGCACCTCGGGATGGGCGGTGTTCAGCTTGGGCAGGCTCCCCACCCCCCACCAGGCCTCGTAGGCGCTGGCATCCCCCGGCCTGAAGGGGTAGCGCTTCACGAAGTACCAGTTCCAGTAGGGGGATGCCCGCCCCCGCCTCACCACGTCCTGGAAGGCGAAGAAGCCCAGGCCCGTGTGGTTGGGCACGAAGTCAAAGAGGACCCGGATCCCCAGGGCGTGGGCCCGGTCCAGCACCCGGCGCAAGAGGGCCTCGTCTCCCAAGCGGGGGGCCACCTGGAGGTAGTCGTGGGTGTCGTAGCCGTGGGCGCTCCCGGAGCGGAAGAGGGGGTTTAGGTAGAGGAGGCCCGCCCCCAGCTCCGCCAGGTAGGGGAGGCGGTCCAGGAGGCCCTGGAGATCGCCCCCGTAGTACTGGTGGCAGCAGTGCATGGGGCCCGGGGGATCCCCCCAGCGGGACAGGTAGGGCCTGGGGCCCCCTTGGGCCTGCCATACCTGGTTGAAGCGGTACTCGTCGTCCAAAAGGGCCAGGGCGTCGTTTCCCGGGTCGCCGTTTTGGAAGCGGTCGGGAAAGACCTGGTACCCCCCCTTGGCCTCCACCCAGGGGAGGGCGCGGAAGGGGCGGGCGGGAGGAAGGTAGGGCCCAAGGCGCTGCTCCCCCGCCTTGGTCTTGAGGCGGATCTCGTAAGGCCCAAGCTCAGGCAAAAGGCCCCGCCACACCTCCTTTCCCGAGAAGGCCAGCTGGCGGGCCATGGGAAGGGCCCGCTCCCCCTGGACGAGGAAGGCCTCCCGCACCTCCTCCGCCCCCGCCAGGAAGCGCACGGAAAACCCCTCAGGCAGGGCGGAGAACTGGGCGGGGTCTAAGGGGTTGTGGGTCTGGGCCAGGGCCAGGCCCAAGGCCAGGGCCAGGAAGAGGTGGAAGCGCTTCATGCCAAGAGTCTACCGCCGCACGCTGAGGAGGACGGCGAGAAGCACCAGCCCCGCCCCCAGGTAGCCCAAGGGGGAGAGGAGTTCCCTAAAGAGGAGGAAGGCGAAGAGGTTGGCCACCACCGGCTCGAGGGTGGCCAGGACGCTGGCCCGGGTGGCGGGAAGCCGCCTCAGGCCAGCGTAGTAGGCCAGGTAGGCCCCGTACGTGGAAATGGAGCCCAGGAAGAGGAGGGCGAGGAGGGCCTGAGGGCTCAAGGGAACCAGTTCCACAAAGGGGAAAAGCCCCAAGGCCCCCACGGGCAGGGCGTAGAGGAAGAGGGTGGGGGTGGCGTAGCGGGGCAGGTAGAGCTTGCCGAAGATGTAGTAAAGGGCGTAGGTGAATCCCGAGAGGAGGCCGAAGAAGAGGGCGGGGAAAAGGGCCTTCACCTCACTCCCTCCGCCCAAGCCCATGAGCCCCACCCCCAGAAGGGTGAGGGCCACGGCGAGGAGGCCCGGGGTGTCCAAAGCCTCCTTCAGGACCAGGCGGGAGAGAAGGGCCACAAAGGCGGGAGCGGTGTAGAGGAGGACCGAGGCCAAAGCCGCCCCCCCGTACCCCACGGAAAGCTGGTAGGAGCCGTAGAAGAGGGACACCCCCACCAGGCCAAAGAGGAGGAGGGCGGGCAGGTCCTTGGGATGGAGGCGCACCTGGCGCAAGAGGAGGGCGTGCAGGGCGAAGAAAGCCCAGGCGATGACCGCTCGGAAGAAGGCCACCAAAAGGGGGGAAAGCCCCTCCTGGAAGGCCAATCGGCTCACCGGACCGATGAGCCCCCAGAGGAAGGCCGCCAGGAAGAGGTAGAGATAGCCCATGGGGCCTAGAGTATAATGCCCCAGGTGCCCTTATGGAGGCCGAACTATGAGCGCCCGTACCCTTTTTGCCCTCTTGGTCTTGGTCCTCCTCTCCCTCTTCGCCTGGCTCAACTGGGGGGAGATCACCAAGCCCACCCCCCTCTCCCTAGGCCTCACCCGGGTGGAGGCCCCCTTGGGCCTGGTGCTGGCGGTGGCCCTGGGAGTGGTCTCCCTCCTCTACCTCATCTTCACCATCGGCCTGGAAACCGCCGCCCTCCTGGAGGTCAGGCGCTACGCCCGGGAGCTCCTCCACTACAAGAAGCTGGCGGAGGACGCGGAGCAAAGCCGCTACACGGAGCTGAAGCGCTATCTGGAGGCCGAGCTCGGGCGCCTGGCGGAGGCGGAGAGGGAGGAGATCCGGGCCCTCGAGGCCCGGGTGGAGGAGATCCTGGAGAAGCACGGCAACACCCTGGCCGCCTATATCGGGGAGCTGGAGGACCAGATCCTGCGGCTTATGAAGCCGGAAAAGGGCGAGGGGACGGGCTAAAGCCCACCCCCCAGAGAGGAAAGAACGGGTTTATGCCCTTGCCGGGGCCCCCATGTTGGCTTGGGCCAGCATGGGGTTACTCCACCAGTTCCACCAGGGCCAAAGGGGCCCCGTCCCCGCGGCGGCGCTCCGCCAGCTTGAGCACCCGGGTGTACCCCCCGGGGCGGTTTTCGTACCTGGGGGCGATCTCGTCAAAGAGCTTCCGCACCAGCTTCACGTCCTGCAGGTCGCGGAGGACCAGCCTGCGGGCGTGCAGGTCCCCCCGCTTCGCCAGGTGGATCAGGTGGTCCACGAAGCCGGTGAGCTCCTTGGCCTTGGGCACGGTGGTGGTGATGCGCCCGTGGGTAAGGAGGCTCTTGGCCTGGTTCCGGAAAAGGGCCAGGCGGTGGGAAGAATGGCGGTTGAGTTTCCTTCCAGACTTCAGGTGGCGCATGGTCTCACTCCTTTAGGGCGAAGCCCCGCTTGGCCAGGGCCTCGCGGATCTCCTCTAGGCTCCTTTCCCCGATGCCGGGGATGTTCCGCAGGTCCTTGAGGTTGAGGGCGAGGAGGGCCCGCACGGACTCAATCCCCTCCTCCTTGAGGCTGTGGAGCACCCGGGTGGAAAGGCCCAGCTCCTCCAGGGGCAGGTCCAGGTCCTCCCCTGCCGCCCCCTTCCCTTCCCGCTCCAGGGGAACCTCGGCAGGGGGTAGGGCGGTGGTCTGGGGGTTGCCGAAGTAGGCGAGGTGTTCCTTGAGGATCTCCACCGCCTGGTTCAGGGCCTCGAGGGGGGTGACGGAGCCGTCCGTCCAGATCCTTAAGGTGAGCTTGTCCAGGTCGGTGCGCTGGCCCAGACGGGTGTCCTCCACCTGGAAGGCCACCCGGCGCACGGGGGAGAAGACGGCGTCCACGGGGATGGCGTTGATGCGGTCCTTGATGCCGTGGCGCTCCGCGGGCACGGACCCCACCCCCCGGTCCACCCGCACCTCCATGTAGAGCCTGCCGCCCTCCTCCAGGGTGGCGATGTGGAGGTCGGGGTTGAGGATCTCCACGTCGGCGGAAGGGGTGAAGTCCCCCGCCCTGACCTCCTTGGGGCCCTCCGCCTTCAGAACCAGGGTGGTGGTCTGCATCTTGGGATCCAGGAAACGCACCACCAGCTCCTTGAGGTTCAAAACGATCTCCACCACGTCCTCCTTCACCCCGGGGATGGTGGAGAACTCGTGGAGGACGTCCTCAATGTAGACGCTGGTGACGGCGGTCCCAGGGATGGAGGAAAGGAGGATGCGGCGGAGGGGGTTGCCCAGGGTGACGCCGAACCCCCTTTCTAGGGGCTCGAGGACGAACTCCCCGTACTCGCGCCCCTGGGTGCGCACCGCGAAGACTGGCGCTTTCAGCTTGCTTTCCAACATAGGCCTCCTTACGGGCCAGGGGCTACCTTGAGTAGAACTCAATCACCAGCTGCTCGTTGACCGGCAGGGCCAGGTCCTCCCGGTCGGGCAGGCGCAGGAACTTCCCCTTCATCCCCTCCACGTCCAAGGAGAGCCAGGGGCCCACCTTGCGGCCCTTCATGGCCTCGAGGTTCTCGCGGATGAAGGCAAGGTTCTTGCTTCCCTCGGCGATGGCCACTTCGTCCCCCGGCTTCAACCGGTAGGCGGGGAGGTCCACCCGGCGCCCGTTCACGGTGATGTGGCCGTGGCGCACCATCTGCCGGGCCTGGCGGCGGCTAGAGGCGAAGCCCAGGCGGTAGACCACGTTGTCCAAGCGGGACTCCAAGAGGCCCAGGAAGACCGTGCCCGTAACCCCCTTCTTCCGGCTGGCCTCCTCAAAGAGGTTCCGGAACTGGGTCTCGGAGATCCCGTAGATGCGGCGGAGCTTCTGCTTCTCCCTGAGGCGCACCGCGTAGTCGGAGGGGCGGCGCGCCCGCCGCTGGCCGTGCTGACCCGGGGGGTAGGGCCGGCGCTCCATGGCGCACTTGGGGCCGTAGCACCGCTCCCCCTTCAGATAAAGCTTCACACCTTCCCGGCGGCAAAGACGGCAAACTGGTCCAATGTAACGACCCATCTTCTCTTACTCCTTACGAGGCCTTGCGGAACTTCTTCTTGGGCCGGCAACCGTTGTGGGGCACAGGGGTGTCGTCCACGATGGACTTCACCTGAAGGCCGGAGGCCTGGAGGGCCCTTATGGCCTGCTCCCGCCCCGCCCCCGTGCCCCGCACGACCACGTCCACGCTCTGCATGCCGTAGGCCATGGCCTTCTTGGCCGCGTCCATGGCGGCGAGCTGGGCAGCGTAGGGGGTGCCCTTCCGGCTCCCCTTGTAGCCGATGACCCCGCCCGAAGACCAGGTGATGGGGTTGCCGTCCGGGTCCGTGATGGTGACGATGGTGTTGTTGTAGGAGGCGTGGATGTACGCCTTCCCGCTGGCTACCTGTCGCTTGACCTTTTTCTTTGTTACTTTTCTGGCCATACTCTCCCTCTCGGAGTATCTACTGGCCCCAAAACGCGTTCAGGGCTTACTTCCTGGGGGCCTTCTTCTTGCCCGCCACGGTCTTCCTGGGCCCCTTGCGGGTACGGGCGTTGGTGCGGGTGCGCTGGCCCCGCACGGGCAGGCCCCTGCGGTGCCTTAGGCCCCGGTAGCAGCCGATGTCCATGAGGCGCTTGATGTTGGCCGCCACCTCTGCCCTTAGCTCCCCCTCCAGCTTCCAGGTGTTCTCCACGTACTCGCGGAGGCGCACCACCTCAGCCTCCGTGAGGTCCTTCACCCGGGTGGCGGGGTTGATGCCCGCCCTCTCCAAGGCCTCCTTGGCCCGGGCCGGCCCGATCCCGTAGATGTAGGTGAGGGCCACATCCACCCGCTTGTTCCTGGGAATCTCTACGCCTGCAATCCTCGCCACGTTCCCTCCTTAGCCCTGCCGCTGCTTGTGCTTAGGGTTCTCGCAGATCACGTACACCCGGCCGTGCCGGCGCACCACCTTGCACTTCTCGCACATCCTCTTGACCGACGCCCGTACCTTCATCTCGCCTCCTACTTCCTGTAGACGATGCGGCCCCGCGTGGGGTCGTAGGGGGTTATCTCCACCACCACCCGGTCCCCAGGAAGGATGCGGATGTAGTGCATGCGCATCTTCCCCGAGATGTAGGCCAGGATCTCCGGCCCCGAGTCCAGCTTTACCCGAAAGGTGGTGTTGGGCAAAGCCTCGGTGACCACGCCTTCCGCCCGAATGGTGTCCTTCTCCTTCGCCATACCCCTCCTACCGCGCCCGCACCAGGGAAACCCCGGTCAAAAGCTCCGGGCCCTCTGCCGTCACCAGGACGGTGTTCTCGTAGTGGGCGGCGAGGTTGCCCCTTCCGGCGCTCGCCGTCCAGCCATCTTCCAATATTACCACAGAAGCTGGCTTCAGAGTGACCATGGGCTCGAGGGCCAAGGTCATGCCAGGACGGATCTTGGGCCCCGTCCCAGGCTTGCCAAAGTTGGGGAGCTGCGGGTCCTCGTGGATCTCCCGCCCCACCCCGTGGCCCACGAACTCCCGCACCACCCCATACCCCCTCTCCTCCAGAAAGCGCTGCACGGCATGGGACACGTCCCCAATGCGGTAACCCGGCCTGAGGTACTTCAGCCCCTCAAAGAAAGCCGCCTCCGTGTCCTTGATGAGCCTCTCCGCCTCGGGGGAAACCCGGCCCACGGGGAAGGTCCGGGCCATGTCCGCCGCAAAGCCCCCGTAGATAAGGCCCACGTCTATGGACAGGATGTCCCCTTCCCTCAGGGGCTCCTCCGAGGGGATGCCGTGGACCACCACCTCGTTCACCGAGGTGCAGAGCGTGGCGGGGAAGCCATAGAGGCCCAGAAAGGCGGGCTTGGCCTTGCGCTTCCTTATGGCCTCGTAGGCGATCCGGTCCAGCTCCTTGGTGGTGATGCCGGGCTCCACGTGGCGGCCCACCTCCTCCACCACCTCGGTGAGGAGGGCTCCCGCCTCCCGCATGCGCTCAATCTCCCAGGGGCTTTTCAGCTTGATGGCCATCAGATTCCCAAAGCGGCCCGGATGCGGGCGTAGACCTCATCGGGGGTGCCGAGGCCCTCCACCCGCCTCAAGGCGCCCGTCTTCTCATAATACCGGACGAGGGGCTCGGTCTTTTCCCGGTAGACCTCAAGGCGCCGCCTTATGGTCTCCTCGTTGTCGTCGGAGCGGCCCTCCAGCTCCGCCCGCTTCAGCATGCGGCGGAGGAGCTCCTCCTCCGGCACCTCCACCAGGACCACCCCCAGAAGCCGGGTCCCCGTTTCCTCCAGGAGACGGTCCAGGGCCTCGGCCTGGGGCAGGGTGCGGGGAAAGCCGTCAAAGATGACCCGCTCGGAAAGCTCCTCCCGGATCAGGGCCAGGATCAGCTCGTCCGGCACCAGGTCCCCCCGGTCCATGATGGGCTTCACCTGCTGCCCCAGGGGGGTGCCCCGGGCCACGTGGTCCCGCAGGATGTCCCCGGTGGAGAGCTTTCTGAAGGAAAGCTCCTCCGCAAGCCGCGCCGCCTGGGTGCCCTTGCCCGCCCCTGGCGGCCCCAAGAAGATCACCGCTTCCCCCATGCTTCCTCCTAACGGGTACGGCCGCGGATCCGGCCCTTGGAGAGAAAGCCCTCGTAGTTCCTCAGCATCAGCTGGCTCTCAATCTGCCTCAGGGTGTCCAGGGTCACCCCCACCACGATGAGAAGACCGATCCCGGAAAAGGCGATGCTCTGGACCCCGGTGAGGTTCTGGATGATCTGGGGCAAAGCGGCCACCAAACCCAGGAAGAGGGCCCCCCAAAGGGTGAGGCGGGAGACGATGTGCTCCAGGAACTTCACCGTGGGCTCCCCCGGGCGGATGCCGGGAATGAAGCCCCCGTACTCCCGCAAGGACTCGGCGATGCGCTTGGGGTCAAACTGCACGGCGGTGTAGACGTAGGTGAAGAGGATGATGAGGAGCACCTCTATGAGGAGGCCGGAAAGGCGGGTGGGGTTGAAGAAGTTGGCGATGGCCTGGAGCACGGCGTTGTCCTGGAAGGGAGCGGCGAGGAAGATGGGGATCTGCAGGATGGCGGCAGCGAAGATGATGGGAATGACTCCGGCGGCGTTCAGCTTGATGGGGATGTAGGTGGCCTGCCCCCCGTAGACCCTCCGCCCCACCACCTTACGGGCGTACTGGACGGGGATCCTCCGCTCCGCCTGTTGCACCGCGGCCATGCCAGCAAAGGCCAGGACGATGAAGGCCAGGAAGAAGAGGAAGGCCACCAGGTTCACCTCCCCGGTGCGGATGAGGCCTGCGGTGCGCACAAGCTGGGGGAGCCACTCCACCACGATCCCAGCGAAGATGATCATGCTGGTACCGTTGCCGATGCCGTACTCGGTGATGCGCTCCGCCATCCAGAGGAGGAGGGCGATGCCCGCCACCTGGGTGACCACGACTACCAGCCAGAAGAAGGGCCCCGGGGACCAGCCGGGGAGGAGGAACCTGCCCCCTTCCGCCCCCAGAAAAGCCGTGGCGAGGAAGAAGCCCTGGAAGGCCCCCAGAGCGATGCCGCCGATGCGGGTGTACTGCGTGATGATGCGGCGGCCCTCCTCCCCCTCTTTGGAAAGCTTCTCCAGCGCCGGTACGATGTTAACCAAAAGCTGCATGACGATGGCCGCGGTGATGTAGGGCATGATGCCCAGGGCGAAGATGGAGAAGCGCTCAAAGTTGCCCCCAGAGAAGAGGTTGATGATGCCAAAGACCCCCCCCTGGGTGGTGCGCAGGAACTCCTGGATCTTGTCCAGGTCCACCCCCGGGGTGGGGATGAAGGCCCCCAAGCGGTAGGCGGCCAGGACCAGGAGGGTGAAGAGGATACGCTGGCGCAGCTCGGGGATTTGGAGGGCGCTCCGGAAGGCCTTCAGCATCTTAGGCCTCCAAAAGGACGGCCTCGCCGCCCGCGGCCTTCAGCTTCTCCAGGGCGCTCTTGGAGAAGGCGTGGGCCACCACCTTTAGGGGCTTGGCCTCCCCGTCCCCCAGGATCTTCAGGCGGTAGCCCTTCTTGAGGAGGCCCGCCTGGACCAGAAGCTCGGGGGTCACCTCCCCCTCAAAGCGGGCCAGGGCCTCGAGGTTCACCCCCTGGTACCTGGGCCTCTTGATCTCCCCGGGGACCTGGCCCTGCATGCCCCGCTTGGGCAGGCGCATGAGGGTGGTGGAGCGCCCGCCCTCAAAGCGGCGGGGGTCCTTAAGGCCGCCGGAGCGGGACTTCTGGCCCTTGTGGCCCCGGGTGGCGGTCTTGCCGTGGCCGGAGCCGGGGCCCCGGCCCACCCGCTTGCGCTTCTTGTTGGCCCCTGGATTGGGCTTTAGATCGGAAAGCTTCATTCCACCACCTCCACCTGGAGAAGGTGGGCCACCTTGCGGATGTTGCCGCGGATGGCCGGGGTGTCCTCAACCACCTTCTCCCGCTGTAGCTTCGTGAGC
>CAMTVD010000007.1:0-43692 GCA_947085095.1 uncultured Thermus sp.
AAAACCTCGGCCACCGTCTCCCGCACCGCTTCCCTCAGCAAGATTCGCAAGGTATCCTGGTCCACGGGGCACCTCCTCGTGCTAAGGTGTGCCCCCCTATTAAACACGGACCCTTACACATAAATCCTTACACGACCCTTTCCGGCAAGACCATCCTTCTCACCGGAGCGGCGAGCGGCATCGGCCGGATAGCCTTAAAGCTGTTTGCAAAGGAAGGAGCGAGGCTTGTGGCCGTAGACCAGGAGAAGGCTACCCTAGCCGAAGCAGTAGCAGACCTAGAGACCGAGGCCTTGGCCGTCCCCGCAGACATAACCGACCCGGAAGGGGTGGAGCAGGCCTTCCAGGAGGGCCTGGAGGAGTTCGGGCAGCTTCACGGGTTGGCCCACTTTGCAGGGGTGGCCCACTCCGCCATTTCCTGGAAACTATCCCTCGGGGACTGGGAGAGGGTTCTCCGGGTTAACCTCACGGGAAGCTTCCTGGTGGCCAGGAAGGCGGGGGAGGTTCTAGGTGAGGGGGGAAGCCTGGTCCTCACGGGCTCGGTGGCAGCCTTAGGGGCCTTCGGGCTCGCTCACTACGCAACCAGCAAAATGGGCATCCTTGGCCTCGCCCGCACTCTGGCCCTGGAACTGGCCCCGAAGGGCATTCGGGTGAACGCCCTCGTCCCGGGTCTCATCGCCACCCCCATGACGGCGAGTCTGCCCGACTGGGCCTGGAGGGCAGAGGTAGAGGCCTCTCCCCTTAGGCGGGCGGGCCGCCCCGAGGAGGTGGCCCGGGCCGCCCTCTTCTTGCTCTCCGAAGAAAGCCGCTTTATCACAGGCCAAGCCCTCTTCGTAGACGGAGGCCGCTCCATCGCAGGCCTCCCTAGCCTACCCCCGGGGTTTGCTAAAGGAGGTGGCAACGGTGTCCATGTATTCTAGGGATGCTCAGCCGGGCCAGAGGTTCGCCACGCAGTGCGGCACGGGCCCTTATCGCCACCGAGGCCGCTATCGGGGGCCTTGGGGTATACAGCCCCGCCGGAGCGAGGCCCACCATACCCCTTCCCTTTACCGGGGCCACCGCCCCCCTGGCCTTTTGTCCCTTTTCATACCATCGGGCTTCCGGCAACGCCACCTCCTCCTTGCTCAGCCAGGGACCCGGAACCCCCAACCCTGGAAGCCCGCCCCCATGGGGCATGTGATCTGTGGAGATGAGGTGACCTTCGCTTCCACAACGTGGAGGGGGTCCCCTTGAGTCCTTTCGCTGGCTGGTTCGGGGCCAAGGTCCTAAAAAAGGAGGGCGGTGAGGCGGAACTTTGCTTGAAGGTGCGAGAGGAGTTTCTCCAAGGCCAGGGCCTGGTGCACGGGGGCATCTTAGCGGCCCTTCTGGATAGCGCCTTAGGGAGCGCCGCGGAGAGCCTAGCGGGAAAAGTGGTCACCGCAGAGTTAGCGGTGAGCTACCTGAGGCCCGTACGGGGCGGCAACTTGTTGGCAAGAGGCCGCATCCTCCACCTGGGGAGGCGGCTGGTCTTTGCGGTGGGGGAGATCTACCTGGAAGGTAACCCAGTAGCCTTCGCCAAGGGAACCTTTTACCGGCTGGAGCCGGACCAAGACCAAGGAGGGAAGTAGACTTAGGCCAAGGGGGGTGAAGACGTGCTTTTAAGCACCATGATGGACGAGGAGCTAAACCTTTGGGACTTCCTGGAACGGGCGGCGGAGCTTTTCGGGAAGAAGGAGGTGGTCTCCCGCCTCCACACCGGGGAGATCCACCGCACCACCTACGCCGAGGTCCACCGCCGGGCTAAGCGGCTCATGGGGGGTCTAAGGGATCTCGGGGTGGGCGTGGGCGACCGGGTGGCCACCCTGGGCTTCAACCACTTCCGCCACCTGGAGGCCTACTTCGCCGTGCCCGGCATGGGGGCCGTCCTCCACACCGCCAACCCCCGCCTCTCCCCCAAGGAGATCGCCTACATCCTCAACCACGCGGAGGACAAGGTCCTCCTCTTTGACCCCCACCTCCTCCCCCTCGTGGAGGCCCTCCGGCCCGAGCTCAAGACCGTGGTCCACTTTGTGGTCATGGACGGGGAGGCTCCCGAGGGCTACCTGGCCTACGAGGAGGTCCTGGGGGTGGAGAGGGAGCCGGTGCGGGTCCCGGAAAGGGCCGCCTGCGGCATGGCCTACACCACGGGGACCACGGGGCTTCCCAAGGGGGTGGTCTACAGCCACCGGGGCCTGGTCCTCCACACCCTGGCCGCCAACCTGGAGGACGGCACCGCCCTTTCCGAGAAGGACACCGTGCTTCCTGTGGTCCCCATGTTCCACGTCAACGCCTGGTGCCTCCCCTACGCCGCCACCCTGGTGGGGGCCAAGCAGGTCCTGCCCGGGCCCAGGCTGGACCCCGCCTCCCTGGTGGAGCTCTTTGACGGGGAGGGGGTGACCTTTACCGCCGGGGTGCCCACGGTCTGGCTGGCCCTGGCGGACTACCTGGAGGGCACCGGCCACCGCCTGAAGACCCTGAGGCGCCTGGTGGTGGGGGGTTCGGCGGCTCCGCGGAGCCTGGTGGAGCGCTTTGAGCGCCTGGGCATAGAGGTGCGCCAGGGCTACGGCCTCACCGAGACCTCCCCGGTGGTGGTGCAGAACTTCCTCAAAAGCCATCTGGAGGCCCGCCTTTCCCCCGAGGAGAAGATGGCCCTCAAGGCCAAAACCGGCCTCCCCATCCCCCTGGTGCGCCTTAGGGTGGCGGACGAGGAGGGAAGGCCTGTGCCCAAAGACGGGAAGACCATGGGGGAGGTGCAGCTCAGAGGCCCCTGGATTACCCAGGGCTATTACCGGAACGAGGAGGCCAGCCGGGCCGCCCTCACCCAGGACGGCTTTTTCCGCACCGGGGACATTGCCGTCTGGGACGAGGAGGGCTATATTGAGATCAAAGACCGGCTCAAGGACCTCATCAAGTCGGGTGGGGAGTGGATCTCCAGCGTGGACCTGGAAAACGCCCTCATGGGCCACCCCAAGGTGAAGGAGGCGGCGGTGGTGGCCATCCCCCATCCCAGGTGGCAGGAAAGGCCCTTGGCCGTGGTGGTGCCCCGGGGGGAGGAGCCCAGCCCTGAGGAGCTGAACGGGCACCTCCTCGAGGCGGGCTTCGCCCGGTGGCAGCTTCCCGATGCCTACGTCTTCGTGGAAGAGATCCCCAGGACGAGCGCTGGCAAGTTCCTCAAGCGGGCTCTTAGGGAGAAGTACAGGGACTTTTTTGGCGGAGGGGCATGATGTTTCTGGAGCGTTTTCGCTTAGATGGTAAAGCGGCCCTGGTGACCGGTGGCTCCCGGGGGCTTGGCCTCGAGGCCGCCCTCGCCCTCCAGGAAGCGGGGGCCAGGGTGGCGGTTCTGGCCCGTCGGGCCAGCTTCCTGGAGGAGGCGAGGAAGGCTTTGGGGGAGGAGGCCCTTTATCTGGAAGGGGACGTGCGGGACGAGGCCCGGCTGGAAGAGGCCACGGGGCTGGTGGAGGAGAAGCTCGGCCCTCTCACCATTCTGGTAAACGCGGCGGGCATAAGCTGGGGGGCTCCCAGCCTGGAGATGCCGGTGGAGAAGGTGCGGGAGGTCCTGGAGGTCAACCTGGTGGGCGCCTTCCTGGCCAGCCGGGTGGCGGCCAGGCGGATGAGGGAGAGGGGTTACGGCAAGATCATCCACATCGCCTCCGTGGCCGGCCTTAAGGGGGAGCACCCCGAGGTCCTGGACGCCGTGGGCTATTCCGCTTCCAAGGGGGGCGTGATCGCCCTCACCCGGGACCTGGCGGTGAAATGGGGGCGGTGGGGCATCCGGGTCAATGCCTTGGCCCCGGGCTTCTTCCCCACCCGGATGACGGAGAAGGTCCTGCCCCGCGCCGAACCCCTCCTCAAGGCCACGTTACCCTTGGGCCGCCCGGGCCAGCCGGGGGAGCTGGGTGGGGCGGTGCTCTTCCTGGCCAGCCCCGCCTCGGACTACATCACCGGGGCCATCCTCCCCGTGGACGGGGGGGCCACGGCCACCTAGATCCCCGCCAGGACCCGGTTTAGCCCAGGCCCAGCTCCCGCAGGGCCTCCAGGCGGAGCCGTTCCGCCTCCGGGGCAAGAGGGCTGGTCTGGAGGCGGGCGAAGGCCTCCTCGTCCAAGGGGTCCAGCCTGAGGAGGGCGAGCCACCCCTCGGGATCCGAGCCCTTCAGGATGGCCTTCCGCCTATGTTGCCAGTGCTCCCAGCGGCGTTCCTCCAGGGCTGGGTGGTCCAGGCCGGCGAAGGGGAGGGCCAGGGGAGCCTTGGGGTCCAGCAGATCCAGGTAGAGCTCGGGGACCTCGAGGCGGAGGCCGTAGGGCCGGGTGCGGAGGAAGTAAGGGGGTGTTCCCTTGGGGCGGCCGGGCTCCAGGGCGTTCAAGACCTCCCACCAGAGAACCCGGAACTCCCCGGGGGAGACCTCCAGGGCCTCCAAGAGGTCCTCCTTCTCCCAGTCCCGGGCGGCCAGGAGGGCCAGGAGGAGGCGGGCCTTTTCCCGGCGGAAGCGCACGGGCTTCCCGTCCAGCAAGACTCGGAAGCCCCCCAAGGCCCGGACCTCCAGCCGCACTCCCGGGTGGTAGGCCACGGCTAGCCGCCCCAAGCGCCACAGGGCCCGACGCAACCGGGGGAGGGGCGGGGCGAAGAGGGTGGGGCGGGAGAGGAAGGGGTAGCGCAGGAGAAGCCCTTCCCAGCCGTCGGCGAAGGGGTAGGCTTCGGCCACTTCCCGCAAGAAGGGGTCCAGGAGCTCCAAAGGGGGCAGGGGAAAGGCCTCCCCCCGGCGGAGCCAGGCCAGGGCCACGGCCAGGGTCATGAACCCCTCTACCCAGAGGTCCCCTGCGGAGCGGGCCAGGCGGACCATCTCCCCGTAGGCCTCCCGGCTCCCCAGGGCGGCGAGCCCCCCTAAGGCCTCCACCTGGAGGCGGGCGGGGCCCCCTTCCGCTAAAGCCAGGGCCGTCTGGTAAGCGGCTTTGGCCTCCTCGAGGCGGCCTAGGGCCAGGAGGGCATGCCCCCTCCGGGCCTCGGCCAGACTCACGCCAAAGGGGCTCCCCAGGACCTCGGCCTCAAAGCGGCCCCGTTCCGCAAAGCGAAGGCCTTCCTCCGCATCCCCCGCCACGCTTTCCAGGAGGGCCCGGAGCAGACTGCCCTCGCGGTGGTTCTGCGGGGGGCGGTGGAGGCCGGGGTCCTTGGCCTCGCGAAGGAGGGCTAGGGCCTCCCAGGGCCGGCCCTGGCGCAGGAGGACCCGGGGCCCCGCAAGACCCAGGCGGGAGGCCTCTTCCGGTCGGCCCTCGTTGAGGAGGTTCTCCGCCAAGAGAGGTCTGGCCTCTTCGGGGAAGCGCTTTAGGGCTTCCTGCAAGTAAGGCCTGGCCCGGGCGGGCTCCACGGTGTCCAAAAAGAGGCGGACGAGGCCCAGGTGGGCCCGGTCCTCCCCTTCCTCAAGCGCCTTAAGGTAGGTGGCCTCGGCTTCCCGGTACCGCCCGGCCTGGCGCAGGGCCTCGGCCTCGAGGAGGAATAGCCCCGTCCGCCCCCGCCTCACCCCCTCGGGCAGGTGGGCGAGGAGCCTCAGGACGGTGTAGGTGAGGCCCCGCTCCAGCCAGGCCTGCCCCTCCTTGAGGAGGAGGTCGGCGGCGTGGCCGAAACGCCCAGCCTCCAGGAGGAACTCCGCCGCCCGCACCCCTTCCCCCTGGAGGAGGGCGGCCTCGGCGGCCTGGGCCAAAAGCTCCCGGGCCTCGGCCCCGGGCAGGAGGGCCTTGAGGGCGCTCCGGACCAGGGGGTGGAAGGCAAGCCTGCCCTCCCGTCTTTCCAGGAGCAGGTCCTCGGCGTGAGGAAGGAGGTCTTCCGCTTCCTCCTCGGGCACCTCCCCCAGGAGGGCGAGCCGGGCCGCCCGCAGGAGGAGGTCCTGGGGCAGGCCGTAGGCCAGGTAGGCGAGGAGTCCCTCCCCGCTCTCCAGGGCGAGCTCGGGCCTTAGCCCCCGGCGCATGGCCAGGAGGACCACCCTAAGGCCCAGGGGCCAGCCCCGCACCAGGGAGTGGGCCCGCTCCACCTCAAAGGCGGGGAGCTCCGGGGCCAGGGCCTTGGCCAGGGCGCAGGCCTCCTCGGGGTCAAAGGCCAGCTCCTGCTCCGTGAGGACGGTGAGGAAGGCGAAGGGGGCGGCCTTGCGGGAGAGGAGGAGGAGGCGGAGGGAGGGGAGGCGGAATAGCCCTTCTAGGGCCCGGAGGACCCCGGGGCTTTCCGCCTTATGGGCCTCGTCCAGGACGAGGAGCTGGGGGCCCAGGGGTTCCAGGGCCTCCAGGAAGGCCTCGAGGGCCCGGGGCCAGGCCCCCCCTTCCAGGAGCAGGGTGGCCTCGTTCACCTCCGCCCGGCCCCGGTAGGCGTAGAGGAGGTGCCAGAGGAAGACCGCCGGGTCCTTGGCCTCCTCCGCCAAGGCCAGGTAGACCCCAGGGAGCTCCCCCGCCAGGCTGGTCTTGCCGTAGCCGGGCCCCGCGGCCAGGACCACCCCGGGGCTCCTCTGGAAGGCCTCCTCCACCAGGCGCAAGGGCCGGAGGCGGCGCACCTCGCGGGCGCTGCGGGGCAGGCGGAGCCGGGAAGGGGGCACGG
Organism: uncultured Thermus sp.; assembly: GCA_947085095.1. Lineage (GTDB taxonomy): Bacteria > Deinococcota > Deinococci > Deinococcales > Thermaceae > Thermus. Next base: position 6,590 of record CAMTVD010000007.1, read on the forward strand.
GGTAGGGCATACCTCCATTCTGGCCGAACCCTGGGGGAAACGGGGGTGTAACGGGGGTGTAACGCCCCCCCGCTACCCTAAGGGCAGATGTACGTGCGAAGCCTTGGGATTTACCTGCCGAGAGGCCGCATGACGGCGGAGGAGATCGCCGCCTCGTCGGGTCTGCCCGTGGAGGTGGTGCGGGAGAAGCTGGGGATTTTGGAAAAGCCCCTTCCTGGCCCGGAGGATCACCCCGCGGATATGGCCGCCTGGGCATCCCAAGAGGCCTTGGGCCTGGCGGGCTTTCCTGGAGAAAGACTGGACTGGGTTCTCTCCATCGTGGAGGAGCACAAGGACTACCCCATCTGGACCACGGCCCCCTACCTGGCCAAGCGGGTGGGGGCTTTTGGCGCAAAGGGCCTGGACCTCAACCAGAAGTGTGCTTCTTTCCTGGGAGCCCTCGAGGTCGCCCGGGGGCTCTTCGCCACCCGCAAGGAGGTAGGAGCGGTCCTGGTGGCCGGAGGGTACCGGAACGGGGACCTGGTGGACTACCAGGACCCCCATACCCGCTTCCTCTACGACCTGGCGGCGGGGGGTGCCGCCTCCCTCCTCACCCGGGAGGGCCCGGGGCTTAGGCTTTTGGGCCTGGCCCACCGCATGGACCCCGAGCTGGCCCTCACCGTCAAGGTCCCCGTGGGGGGGACGAGGGCCCCCCTCACCCCGGAGAACCTGGGGGAGTTCCGCCTAAGGGTGGAAGACCCCGAGGCCATGAAGGCCAGGTTGGACGCCACCTCCATCCCCACCTTCCTGGCCGTAATCCGGGAGGCTCTGGAGGAGGCGGGGTACGGGGAGGCGGACCTGGACTACCTGGCCCTCCTCCACATGAAGCGCTCCGCCCACCAAAAGGTCCTCCAGGGCCTGGGCCTCGCCGAGGGGCAGTCCATCTACCTCGAGGACTACGGCCACTTGGGCCAGCTGGACCCCATCCTCTCCCTGAAGCTGGCCTGGCGGGAGGGGCGGCTCAAGGAGGGGAGCCTGGTGGCCCTGGCGGCGGCGGGCGTGGGGTACTTCTACGGAGCGGCGGTGCTGAAGCTTGAGGGGAGGCTTTATGCTTGAGCCCAACCGCATGGCCTGGCTGGCATCCCAGCACCCGGACCGAAGGGCCCTCTTCTTCCGGGAGCACTGGTACACCTACGGGGAGCTCTACGCCAGGGCGAGGCGGGCGGCGGGCTTCCTCAGGGCCCTAGGGGTGGGCCGGGGGGATCGGGTGGGCCTCCTCTCCCAGAACCACCTGGCCTACCTGGACCTCCTCTTCGCCGGGCCCCTCCTGGGCCACATCCTCACCCCCTTCAACCACCGCCTAAGCCTCGCCGAGCTCCAGGCCCTCCACGCCTACACCGAGCCCAGGGTTCTCTTCTATGGCGAGGGCTTCCGGGAGACCGCCTTGGCCCTGGACCCCAAGGCCCTCCCCCTCGAGGCCCTGGAGGAAGGCGGGGAGGACCTGGGGGAAGCCGAGGTGGGCCTCGAGGACCCCGCCCTCCTCCTCTTCACCGGGGGGACCACGGGCCTGCCCAAAGGGGCCCTCATTCCCTACCGCCAGCTTCTGGTCAACGCCCTGGAGACCGCCGCTGCCTGGGGGCTTTCCCGGGAGGACCGCTACATCCTGGCCACCCCCATGTTCCACGCCGCCCTCAACGCCCTGGCCACGCCCCTCCTCTACCTGGGGGGGCAGGTGGTCCTCATGGAGCGCTTCCGTGCGGAGGAGTATCTGGAGCTGGTCCAGCGCTTCCGCCCCACCCTCCTCTTCCTGGTCCCCACCATGTTCCAGATGCTCCTGGAGGGGGAGGCCTGGGAGGGGCTGGACCTCGCCTTTGTCCGCTTCGCCATCTCCGGTGGGGCCCCCTGCCCGGCCCCCGTGCGGGAGGCCTTCCGCAAGAAGGGGGTGCGGTTCAAGCAGGGCTACGGCCTCACCGAGTGTGGGGTGAACTGCTTCGCCTTTGAGCTGGCGGAGGCCGAGGCCTACCCCGAGAGCGTGGGCCGCCCTATGCCCCACCTCAGGGTCCGCCTGGTGCGGGAGGACGGGAAGGAGGCGGGGGTAGGGGAGGCGGGGGAGCTATGGCTTTCGGGAAGCGCGGTGATGAAGGGCTACTTCCGCCGCCCCGAGGAGAACGAGAAGGCCTTCGCCTGGGACGGGGAGAGGCTTTGGCTCAGGACCGGGGACCTGGCCTACCGGGACGAAGGGGGGCGGTTTTTCATCGTGGGCCGGAGGAAGGAGATGTTCATCTCCGGCGGGGAGAACGTCTACCCGGTGGAGGTGGAAAGGGTCCTCTACGACCACCCGGCGGTGCGGGAGGCGGCGGTGGTGGGGGTCCCCGACCCCAGGTGGGGGGAGGTGGGGGCGGCCTTCGTGGCCTTGAGGCCCGGGGAGGCCCTCGAGGCCGAGGCCCTCAAGGCCTTTCTCCGGGAGCGCCTCGCCGGGTACAAGGTGCCCAAGCACCTGGTCTTCCTAGAGGAGCTTCCCAAGACCGGGCCGGGCAAGGTGAACAAGGAAGCCCTGAGGAAGCTTTGGGAGGAGGCCCATGGTAAGGCTTAGGTACGAGGTGGTGGGCGAGGGCCCCAGAGTGGTCCTCCTGAACGGCATCTTCCAGCGCCTGGAGAGCTGGGACCCGGTCCTTCCCCACCTTAAGGGCTTCGCCCTCCTCCGCTACGACATGCGGGGCCAGGGGGAGAGCGAGGCCCCGGAAGGGTCCTACACCCCTAAGGTCCACGCCGAGGACCTCTTGAGCCTTCTGGACCATCTGGGTTGGGAAAAAGCCGCCCTGGTGGGGCTTTCCAACGGGGGGATCGTGGCCGTGGCCCTGGCCCTTCTGGCCCCGCACCGGGTCAAGGCCTTGGCCCTGTGTTGCACCACGCCCTACCTGGACCCTGCCCTCCGGGCCAAGGTGGAAAGCTGGCTCCACGCCCTCAGGACGGGGGGAACCCCCCTCCGCCTGCGGGTGGCCCTCCCTTGGGTCTTCGGATCCGGTTTCCTGAACGCCCACCCCGAGCTCCTCACGGAAGAGGGCCTACGGGCCCTCGCTGCCCAGGCTCCGAGCGAGGCGGCCCAGGAGCGGCTCCTCCAGGGCTTCCTCACCCTGGAGGACCTGCGGCCAGGCCTGGGGGGCCTCTCCCTCCCAAGCCTGGTCCTCTACGGAGAGGAGGACCTCCTCTTCCCAAGGCCCTACGCCCTGGCCCTGGCGGAGAGCCTGGGGGGGAGGCTCCTGGCCCTGCCCACGGGACACGCCGCCCCCCTCGAGGACCCCCTGGCCTTCGCCCGGGAGGTCAGAGCCTTTTTGGAGGAGGTGTATGCTTAGCTACCTGGAGGCTGGACAAGGAACGCCGATGGTGCTGGTCCACGGCAACTTCGCCTGCAAGGCGTGGTGGCGGGACCTCCTGGAAAACCCGCCGGAAGGGGCGAGGCTTCTCGCCCCCGACCTCCCGGGGTTCGGGGAGACTCCGGCTCCCGAGGGCTTCGTTCCCTCCATCCCCGCCTATGCCCAGGCCCTGAGGGGCTTCCTGCGGGAGATGGGGGTGGAGGAGGCGGTCCTGGTGGGCCACTCCCTGGGCGGGGCGGTGGCCATGGAGGCGGCTGCGGAGAGGACCAGGGGCCTCGTCCTCCTCAACTCCGCACCTCCCTCGGGCCTACAGACCCCCGAGGCCTACTACCCCGTCCTGGAGTCCTACCGCCAGAACCGCGAGGCCCTGGCCCAGGCCCTTTCGGCCATGGCCCCCACCCACCGCCCCCCCTGGTTCCAAGAGTTGCTGGACTGCGCCCAGAGGATGCACCCCGCCCACTACCAGGGGAACGCCCGGGCCCTTTCGGCCTGGCGGGCCTCCCAGGCCTACCCTGGCCCCGTCCTCGTCCTCTACGGGGTCTTGGATCCCATCGTCACCCGGGCCATGGCCGAGGAGACGGCGGCCTTCTTCCCCAGGGGGCGGCTTCGGGTCCTGGAGGGGGTGGGCCACTCCCTGAACCTGGAGGACCCGGTGCGGCTCAAGGCTATTCTGGAAGAGTTCCTTAAGGAGGTGGTGGGATGAGGTTCCAGGTGGGGGACCGGGCCAGCTACACCCAGACCATCTCCGAGGCCCACGTGGCCCTCTTCGTGGGGGCGGTGGGGGACACCAACCCCCTCCACGTGGACGAGGCCTACGCCAAAAGGAGCCGCTTCGGCGGGCGCATCGCCCAGGGGATCCTGGTGGCGGGGCTCATCTCCACGGTGATCGGCACCAAGCTCCCTGGAGTGGGGGCCATCTACCTGGGCCAGACCCTGCGCTTCCTGAAGCCTGTCTACTTGGGGGACACCATCACCGCCACCGCCGTGGTTAAGGCGGTGCGGGAGCGGGAAAAGGGGGGGTATGTCCTCACCCTGGACACCTTCTGCGAGAACGAGCGGGGGGAGAGGGTCCTCGAGGGGGAGGCCACCGTGCTTTACGAGGAACCTACGGGCGGAACGCCCTAGGGAATGAAGGAGGTAGAGCATGAGGAAAGGTGTTGTGGCGCTTTTGGTTTTTGCCTTGAATCTGGCCTGGGCCCAGACCCAGGTCAAGGTGGGGGTCATCCTGCCCCTCTCGGGAGCCTCCAGCGTGGCGGGCAAGGCGGCCCTGAACGGCATCCAGCTGGCCGCCGATGAGGTCAACGCCGCCGGCAAGGTGCGTCTGGAACTGGTGGTGGTGGACGACGGGACCGATCCCGCCAAGGCGGTGCCCGCCTTCACCAAGCTGATGACCGTGGACCGGGTGGACATCGTCATCGGGGGGCTGGCCAGTAGCGTGGCCTTCGCCCTCTCCGGCCCTACAAAGCAGCACAACCCCCTGTTCCTGTGCATCGGGGCCGCCTCCTCCGTGGTGGAGCAGGCCTTTGAGGGCTACCCCCTCTTCTTCCACTACCACCCCTGGGACTACCACAACGTGGCTGCCGCCCTGCAGTTCTTCCAGTACCTCAACAAGGAGCAGGGGGCCACCAAGGTGGCCATCCTCTACGAGGACGGACCCTTTGGCTCGGCGGGAATCGGGGTCTACAGGCAGCAGCTGGAGCGCCTGGGCTACCAGGTGCAGGCGGAGCCCTACAAGGCGGGCAGCGGCCAGTTCACCCCCATCCTCACCCGCTTCCGGGCCTTTGCCCCCGATATCCTTTACTGGATCGGGTACGATGTAGACGCCCTGCCCATCGCCACCCAGACCCGGCAGGTGGGGCTCAGGCCCAAGCTCATCTACGGGGCCCCGCCTTCCTGGCCCGTTGGCTTTGAGAAAAACCCCCTGTCCCAGGACGTGGCGGGGATGACCGCCTGGCTCCCCACGGTGCCCAACGCCGAGTCCCGGCGCTTTGTCCAGGCCTACCGCAACAAGTACGGGGAGGTAACCGAGGAGTACATGGCCCCCATGGGCTACACCATCGTGAAGAGCCTGGCCCTGGCGGCAGAGCGGGCGGGGAGCGCCGACAAGAACCGGATCGCCGAGGCCTTGGCCGCCCTCCGCATGAACACCCCTTTCGGCCCCCTGAGCTTCAAGCCCTCGGACACGGGGAGGACCAGGTACCAGGGCTTCGGCCCAGAGATCTGGTTCCAGTTCCAGTACATCCAGGGAACCCGCCGTCCGGTCTTCCCCAAGGACAAGGCCAGCGTGCCCCTCCGTTACCCTGGGGAGTACTACCTGCGCTAGCATGGAGCTCCTCCTCCAGACCCTCCTGAACGGCCTCCTCATAGCTGGGGTTTATGCCCTGGTGGCCACGGGCCTTGCGCTCTCCCTAGGGGTGGTGGGCATCGTGAACTTCGCCCACGGGGAGTTCCTCATGGTGGGGGCCTTCCTCTCCTACCTCCTCTTCGCTACCCGGGGGGTGGACCCCCTCTTCTCCCTGGGGCTGGCTTTCCTGGCCGCCTTCCTGGTAGGGGCCCTCACCTACCACGGCCTCATCCGTCCGGTCCTAAGGGCTCCGGAACTCAACCAGATGCTCCTCACTTTTGGACTTTCCATCTTCCTGCAGAACCTGGCCCTCCTCCTCTTCGGGGCGGACACCCGGGTGGTAGCGCCCCCTTACCAGGCGGCTACCCTGGCCATCGGTCCTTTCTTCTTGGGAGCGGTACCCTTGGGCGCTTTCTTTCTCTCCTTGTCCCTGCTCCTCGCCTTGTACCTCTTCCTCACCCGGGCTCCCCTAGGCCTGGCCATGCGGGCGGTGGCCCAGAACCGTCTGGCCCCAGGGCTTTTGGGCATAGAGGCGGAGAAGGTCTACTTATTGGCCTTCGGCCTGGCGGCGGCCTTGGCCGGGGTGGCCGGGGTGATGCTCTCCGTGATGCTCTACGCCAGCCCTACCGTGGGCTTTCTCTTCACCCTCAAGTCCTTCGCCATCGTGGCCTTGGCGGGGCTTGGGAACCTGAGGGGGGTCATCCCGGCTGCCCTGGTGCTGGCTCTGGCCGAGGCCCTGGTGAGCACCTACGTGCCGGGAGGAGGGGGTCTGGTGGAAGCGGTCTTCTTCCTGGTCCTTTTCCTGGCCCTGGTGGGTCGGGCCTGGAGGTGGGGATGAGGTGGGCGGCGCTCTTCCTTCTGGCCTTTGCCCTCTTGCCCTTCCTGCCCCTTGGCATGTGGCGGGCCTACCTCTTGGATGCGGGGGTCTTCATGCTCCTCTACACCGCCTTGGCCCTCTCTTGGGACCTGGTGGCCCGCACCGGCCAGCTCTCCCTGGCCCATGGCGCCTTCTTTGGGCTTGGGGCCTATGGGGTAGGGCTCCTCGTGCCCCACGTGGGGACCCTCCCCGCCCTGGCCCTGGGGAGCCTGCTTGCGGGGTTTTTCGCCCTCCTCCTGGGTTCGGTAACCTTGAGGCTCCACGGCCTTTACTTCGCCATCGCCAGCCTGGCCTTCAGCGAGGTGCTGAGGACCCTGGCCCTGAAGCTCCCCTTCACCGGCGGGCCCATTGGCCTTCCCGTTCCCCCGGCCTTTGGCGGCGGTGCACCCTTAGCGCCCTACTACCTGGCCTTCGCCGTTTTAGTCCTGGCCGTGGGCCTAAGCCTCTGGGCCGAGCGTAGCCCCTTCCGCCTGGCCCAGGCGGCCTGCCGGCAGTCCGAGCCCGTGGCCCGGGTTTTGGGGGTGCGGGTGGTGCGGGTGAAGCTCCTTTCCCTCCTCCTGGGAAGCCTGGTAGCGGGCCTGGCTGGAGGGGTCTACGCCATGAAGGCCCTCTTCATCAACCCTTACGAGGCCTTCAGCCTGGGGCGGGCGGTGGAGGCCTTGGTCATCCCCATCTTCGGCGGGCTTTACACCACCTTGGGCCCCCTTCTCGGGGGCGTGGTCCTGGTGGGGCTGGAGCAGGTCCTAAGGCTTTGGATCCAGGAGGGGTACCTGGTGGTCTACGGGGCCATCCTCATCCTGGCCATCCTGTTCTTGCCCCGCGGGCTTCTTGGGCTACTGGGGAGGCGGCGTGGCTAAGGTCTTAGAGGTCCAAGGGGTGTCCAAGCGCTTTCTCGGGCTAAAGGCCCTGCAGGGGGTCACGCTCCACCTGGAGGAAGGGGAGATCCTGGCGGTGATCGGCCCCAACGGAGCGGGAAAGAGCACCTTGCTCAACGTGATCTCCGGCCTTCTCCGGCCAGACGCAGGCCGGGTCCTCCTCCTGGGCGAGGACGTGACCCACCTCCCCCCCGAGGCCCGCACCCATTTGGGCCTGGGCCGGGCCTTCCAGATTCCCAGCCCCCTGGCCGAGCTCACGGTGCGGGAGAACCTCCTGGTGGGTGCCCTCTTCGGCAAGCCAGGCCGGAGCCGGAAGGAGGCGGAGGCCTGGGTGGAGGAGGTCCTGCGGCTCACGGGGCTTTACCCCAAGGCCGAGGCCCTGGCGGGGGAGCTCACCCTCTTGGAGGACAAACGCCTGGAGCTGGCCCGGGCCCTGGCCACCGCTCCCAAAGTCCTTCTCCTGGACGAGGTCATGGCGGGGCTCCGTCCCAAGGAGGCGGCGGAGGCGGTGGACTTGGTGCGCCGGGTCCGGGAGTCTGGGGTTAGCGTCCTCTTCATTGAGCACCTGATGCCCGTGGTGCGGGCCTTGGCGGACCGGGTGGTGGTCTTGGACTACGGGGAGGTCATCGCCGAGGGCACTTACGAGCGGGTGGCCCAGGAGGAAAGGGTGCGGGAGGCCTATTTAGGGAGGCGGGCGTGAGGCTTACGGCGGAGGCCTTGGAGGCTGGCTACGGCAAGGCCCAGGTCCTCTTTGGGGTGGGCCTCGAGGTGGGGGAAGGGGAGAGGGTGGCCCTCCTCGGGGCCAACGGGGCGGGGAAGACCACCCTGTTGCGGGTCGTCTCTGGCCTGGTGAGGCCTTGGGCGGGCCGGGTCCTTCTGGACGGGCGCGACCTCAAGGGGCTTTCCCCCGCCAAAAGGGCCCGCTTGGGCCTGGGGCACGTGCCCGAGGGGCGGCAGCTGTTTCCCCTGATGACCGTGGAGGAGAACCTGAGGCTAGGGGCGGTCTTCCTGGCCCCGGGGAAGGAGAAGGAGGGGTACCAAAGGGTTTACGCCCTCTTTCCCCGCCTAGGGGAGAGGCGGCGGCAACTGGCGGGGACCCTCTCGGGGGGGGAGCAGCAGATGCTGGCCATCGGCCGGGCCCTCATGGGCTTTCCCAAAATCCTCCTGGTGGACGAGCCTTCCCTGGGCCTCTCCCCGAGGCTCGCAGAGGAGGTTCTTCTGGCGCTCAAGGCCGTGGCGGGGGAGGGTGTGGGGGTGCTCTTGGTGGAGCAGAACGTGGCCCTCACCCTCGAGGTGGCGGAAAGGGCCTACGTCCTGGAGCACGGGAGGGTGGTTCTGGAAGGTCCCGCCCGGGACCTGGCCCAAGACCCTAGGGTGCGGGAGGCCTACCTGAGCCTTTAGAATGGGATCGTGACGCTATCCAAAAGGACGGTGCTGGTCACCGGGGCGGGAAGCGGCATCGGCCTGGCCATGGCCCGGGCCTTTGCCCGGGAAGGGGCGAGGGTTTTGCTCCATGACGTGAAGGACGCCTCCGGGCTGGCGGAGGAGCTTGGGGGGGTCTTCCTCCAGGCGGACCTTTCCGATCCCCAAGCGGTGGAGGCCCTGGGCCGGAAGGCGGCGGAGCTGGGCGTGGACATCCTGGTCAACAACGCCGGTTTCCAGCACATTGACCCGGTGGAGGATTTCCCCTTGGAGACATGGCAGAAGATGGTCCAGGTCATGCTCACCGCTCCTTTCCAGCTCATCAAGGCCCTTTTTCCCGGGATGAAACGGAAGGGGTGGGGGCGGGTCATCAACGTGGCCAGCGTGCACGGCCTGGTGGCGAGCCCATATAAAAGCGCCTACATCAGCGCCAAGCACGGGCTCATCGGCCTCACCAAGACGGTGGCCCTCGAGGCCGGCCCCCACGGCATCACGGTGAACGCCATCGCTCCCGCCTACGTGCGCACCCCTTTGGTGGAGGGGCAGATCCAGGACCAGGCCCGCACCCTGGGGATCTCCCCTGAGGAGGTGGCCGAGAAGGTGTTTCTGGCCCAGGCCGCCATCAAGCGCCTCATAGAGCCCGAGGAGGTGGCGGAACTGGCCCTTTTCCTGGCCTCGGACAAGGCCTCGGCCATCACCGGGGCCGTTTTCCCCATAGACCTGGGCTGGACCGCGCGGTAGAGGCCTGCGGGACCCCGGCCCCTGGGGTAAGATGGGGCATGGAGCTTTTCCTGGTGCGCCACGCCATTGCCCTGCCCCTTCCCGAGGGAGCGGGGGAGGAGGCGGACGATGCCCGGCCCCTCACGCCCAAGGGGGTGCGGCGCTTCCGCAAGGGGGTGCGGGGCCTTGCGGCTTTGGGGGTGGAGCTGGACCTGATCCTGACGAGCCCCAAGCGCCGGGCCCTGGAGACGGCGGAGCTCCTCGCCGATCTGCTGCAGGGGGAGGTCAGGGTCAGCCCCCACCTGGCCGAGCCCCCGGGGGAGGAGCTCCTGGCAGAGATCCCCCAGGAGGGCCGGGTGGCCCTGGTGGGGCACGAGCCCTACCTGTCGGCCCTCCTGGCCCAGCTCCTCTTTGGAGACCTCTTGGGGGGTTCGGTGCGGGACATCCTGGAGGGGCGCTTTTCCCTCAAGAAGGGTGGGGTGGCCTGGCTGGAGGGCACGCCACGCCCTGGGGGGATGGCCCTAAAGGCCCTTTTCCCGCCAAAGGTCTTCCGCCTGTGAGGGAGGCTGAGGCCTGGGTGGCCCACCTGGAGGCCCACCTGCCCCTGGCCCTTTCGGGCGAGGACCCCGAGGGGGTGCACCAGGTGCGGGTGGCGGGGAGGCGGCTTCGGGTCTACCTGGAGCTTTTGGGCCTTCGGGTCCTCAAGGACGACCTCCGCTTCCTGCTGCGGCAGGCGGGGCGGGTACGGGACCTGGAGGTGGCCCTGGGGTGGGCGCTTCCCCAGGGGGTTCGGGGCCAGCTGGAGGCGGAGCTTAAGGGGGCGCGGGAAGCCCTTTCCGGCCTCCTTCTCTCCCCGTGGATGGGGGGCCTTCTCCGGGCCCTACGCCACCTGCCCCCGCTGGACCAAAAGCGGGCCCGGGGGCGGCTTGCCCGCCTAGAGGGCCGCCTAAAGGGCCTTTGGCGGGACTTGAAGGAGGAGGCGAGTCCGGAGGGGCTCCACGCCTACCGCCGGATGCTGAGGCGGGTGCGGTACGCCAAGGAGTTCCTGGGCCTCCCCGCCAGGCGGGAAAAGGCCTTGCAGGAGGTTTTGGGAGAGCTCAACGACCTGGAGGTGCTTTGGCGCCTCCTCCTCACTTACCCCCAGAGCCCCGCCGATGAGGAGACGGTCCGCTTCCTGGAAGAGATGGAGCGGGCGCGGCTTCAGGCCTTTTCCCGGGCCCTGGAGGAGTTGGGCCTTGGGCGCTAAACGGGTGATCCCCTGCGCCCCCAGCAAACTGGCTCCACCCAAGCTCAGGATCAGGGGCGGTGGTATATTGGCGTCATGGCAGAGAAGGCCGACCTCGGCTTCCTTTGGGAAAGGTACAAGGAGGAGGTGCGGAAAGGGGGGAACGCCCAGGCCCTTTATCGGGAGATGATCTGGCCCGCTTTGCTGGAGAAGTGGCGGGAGTCCCCCAACGTCCACCCCCTCCGGCAAGACTTCGCCGTTTCCGTGCACACGTTGGGCACCAGCCCCGAGGCCACGGTCCTGGCTATCCTGGGTACCGGGGCGGACCAGGTTTACGTCCTGCACACGGAGGAGAGTAGGGGTTTCCTTGCCCGCTTGCGGGAGGAGACGGGTAAGGAGGTTTATCCCATAGCCATCGGCAAGAGCGACGTGGCCGCCATCTACCGCCAGGTGAGGGAGATTCTGGAGAGGCACGGGGAAAAGCCCGTGGCCCTGGACCTCACCAGCGGCACCAAGGCCATGAGTGCCGGGCTCGCCGCCGCCGGCTTCTTCTTCCAGCGCTTCTTCCCTAAGGTCCGCGTGGTCTACGTGGACAACGAGGACTACGGTCCCGAGCTCCGCCGTCCCCGGGCGGGCACGGAGCGGCTCGTCATCCTCCCGAACCCCCACGAGGCCCTCGCCGAAGTGGACGCGCTCTTCGCCAAGGAGCTCTACGGGAAGGGGGAGTTCGCCAAGGCGGCGGCCTACTTCGGCAGCATGGTGGGGAAGACCGGGGATCATCGGTACGCCCTCTACGGGATGCTGGCCGGGATGTACCACGCCTGGCGGGCCCTGGATGCCGCCGAGGGGGTTAAGCAGGGGCGGGCGCTCCTCAACCGCCTCTCGGAAAACGCCTGGCTCACCCACCCCCTGAACGGGCAGCGCAGGACCCTCGAGGGCCAGGTGGCCCTCCTGGAGGCGGTGAGGCGGTTTTTGGAGGTCCAAGACTTCGGGGAGAAGCGCGGGGTGTGGGGCCTTGCCCAGACCCTCCTCCTCCTCTCCCAGGAGGCGGTGCGGACCCACCCCGTCCTCGCCGCCCTCTACGCCTACCGGGCCCTGGAGCTCCTCTTGCAGGAGCGGCTCGCCCTCCTCGGGCGGCGGGCGGACGACCCTAAGCTTTCCCCGGAGGAAGAGGAGGCTACGCGGCAGGAGCTCATCCGCCTCCTTCCCGACACTGGGAAAAAGGAGAAGGTAAGGGTTGGGCCGAAGCTTGGGCTTTTGGACCTTTTGGCCTTCCTCCGGACCAAGGAGGACCCCGAGGTGGCGAAGCTCCCCTTGGCGGAGGTGCGGGGCCTGGTGGGGGTTTTGCAGGCCAGGAACGACGCGCTTCTGGTGCACGGGTTTGCGGTGCCCACGGAGAAGCAGGTGAAAGAGCTGCATAAGCTGGCTCAGGTCCTCCTTCGCGACCTCGAGGCCCGCTCCGGGGTCCAAGGCCTCTCCCTGGAGCCCGTTTCCCTGGGGTTTTAGCCCGTGGTCCTGGCGGCCTTGGTGATCCTCCTGGAAGGGGAGACCCCCCCTGAGCCCCTGGGCCTTAGGGGCTTCTTCTACGCCCTGCTGGAGGAGGTGGCCCCGGAGGTCCACGACCAGGGGGAAAACCCCTTCGCCCTGGGCTTTGGCGGGAGGGAAGGGGCCTACTGGGCCCGGGTGAGCCTCCTAAGTGAGGACCTCTACAGCCGGCTTGCGCCCAGGCTCTTCGCCCTGGAAGGCAGGGAGGCCCGCCTTGGCAGGCCCTTCCGGGTGCGGGCGGTCCTGCAGGAGGGCCACCCCTGGGCGGGCGTGGCCACCTACTCCCGCCTCTTCCAGGGGCCTGGGAGTCGCGACCTGCCCCTGCGCTTCCACTCCCCCACCTTCTTCCGCCGCAAGGGGGTCCACTACCCCCTGCCCGAGCCCCGGCTGGTGCTGGAAAGCCTCCTGAGGCGCCTGGAGGCCTTCGGCCCCCTGAAGGCCCCGGAAGGCGTGCGGGAGGCTCTTTTGGAGAGGACCACGGTGCGCTTCCTGGAGGGAAGGACCCAGCCGGCCAGGACGGAGGTGGACACCGTGGGTTTTGTGGGCAGGGCGGTCTACCACCTGCCCAGGGCCACGGAGGAGGAGGCCCTGTGGCTTTCCGCCCTGGGCCGCTTCGCCTTCTTTAGCGGGGTGGGGGCCAAGACCAGCCTGGGATACGGCCTGGCTAAGCCCCAGACCCTGCAAAACCCCAGCCCCTAGCCCTCTGCCGCGAGCCCGTGGCCGCCGCCCGGGGTGGTGGGGCCGGGCTACGGGTGGAAGAGCGGCGAACGCCACTTGCCTGGGCACTCAGGCGCCCAAACCGGGGACTGGGCGGGTTGCCCTCAAAACCGGGGCCAGGGAGGGAGGGGCCTGAGCCTTTCGTCCAGCCTGGCGAGGAAGTCCCTCAAGGCCTCGTACTCCCCCTTGGCCACGGGCCTCGTGCCGTGGGCCAGGATGCTCTCGTGGCGCTTCTGCAGGAGGGCCTGGAGGCGGTTCTTCTCTCCGTAAAGCCTCTGGGCCAGGGTGCCCTGTTGCCCAAAGGCCAGGTCCAGGTCAAAGGCCGCCTCCAGGAGGTCCATGAGGCCCCTGGGCCTGAGGATCCGCTCCCTCAGGGACTCGGGGAAGCCCTGGGGCCAGGTCCTGGGGTCCTTGAGGAGGAAGCCCAGGCGCTCGTGGATGTCGGCCTCCACCGCAAGCTCCAGGGCCCGGTAAAGCCGGGCCAGGGCGTCGTCGTAGCGGCCCACCTCGGCCCGGCGCTCCGCGTTGGCCAGGAGGTCCTGGAGGAGGGGGAAGGTGGGTTTGCCCTCCTCCCTCACGATGGCCTCCAGGGCGGGGAAGGCCTCTTCCAGACCCTTCAGCACCCGCACCTTGGCCCCGTGCCCCCAGGCCTCAGCCACGGCCAGGGCGATGGGAAGGCTCCGGGAAAGCCCCTCCCAGGCCGCCCGGTGGCGGAAGCGGTCCCACTCGGCAAGCCCCTCCACCACCCCCTTCATGGCCCCGTAGAAGCGCCTCTCCGAAGGGGAGAGCTCCCTTTGCAAAAGGGCCTCCAGCTCCCCCAGGGCCACCCCCAGGTTCAGGGCGTTCCAGGCCCGGGTGAAGGCCTGCCACTCCCTGAGGCCCAGCCGGGCGGTGGGGTCCTCCAGGAGCCTGAGCCTCTCCGCCCCCGAGAGGACCCGGCCCGTCTCCGGGTCCCGCTGCTCCCCGCCCACATAGCTGAAGACCACCCCCCTCCCCGTGAGGGCTAGGGCCAGCCCGGCGGCCATGGGCTTGGTGCCCCCGGTCAGGTCAGCCACTATGGCGGTGGCCTCCCACTCCAGGGCCTTCCTAAGAGCCCTGATGGCGGCCTGGTGGGCCTCCATCAGGCTTTCCGCGTCCTCCAGGAGGAGGGTGTGGTGGCGAAAGCTCCCCGCCCAGGTCTTGAGGACCTCGGCCACGGTGGTCTGGCTCGTCTGGCTGGCCAGGAAGATCACACCCTCCGGGGTGTGCTCGGCGATGGCCACCTCCAGAGGCTCCTTGGTGTGGCCCACGGTGAGGATCAGGACCCGCATGGGCCCATTCTAGACCACCAGGAAGGCGGGGTCCTCGGCCCCTATGGGCCCTGCCCCCAGGACCTCCACCCGGCCCTCCACCGGGTAAAGGCGCAGGGCATCCTGGCCCAGGTCCAGAACCCTCCGGGCCCGGGCCATGAGGTCCTGAAGGAGCTTCTCGTCCAGGTAGCACTCAAACACCGAGAGCTGGACCCTTTCCCCGTAGCTCTTGAGGAGGTTGGCCAGCTTGACCCTGCGAGCATCGTCCGCCACGTCGTAGGCCACCGCGTAGAGCCGTTTGGGCATGGGGGCAGTCTACCCAAAGGCCTGCTTGGGCGCACGGGGGAGAGAAGAGGGGGGCCCCTTACGAGGCTAAAGGTTCTGACAGGCAAGACAGTATAAATCCCCTGACGGGGCTAAAGGTTCTGCAACACAAGGAAGAACTCATTAGGATGCTCTTTCAGCACTAGTCGCAATCCCCTGACGGGGCTAAAGGTTCTGCAACAAATCGGCGCCGAGATGGCGAAAAGCGAGGATGGCGCAAAGGTCGCAATCCCCTGACGGGGCTAAAGGTTCTGCAACCTTACCCATGGCCCCATCCTATCACTCCCTCATGGGGTCGCAATCCCCTGACGGGGCTAAAGGTTCTGCAACAGATGGGCGGCTTACTGTCGGCGAACGACAACATTGTTGGTCGCAATCCCCTGACGGGGCTAAAGGTTCTGCAACTCTACCCCCTGGTTTTCCCTGTGTGGGACGGGGCTTTTGGAGGGGGGGTTTGTGAGAAAGATGAAGCTTGGAATATGCATAAGGCGAATAAAGGGGGTTTTGGGGGGTTTTGGCCCATCCTCAAGCCACAGCAGAAGGTGCGATGAGAAGGTGAAAACGCATATTGCCCATCCCTAAGGGAAGAACTGGCTTTCAAGCTCCCCACCCGGAGGCCCGGGTTAGGGGGAGTATAGCACACACAGCAACGCTAGACTGGGTCAAAATGTAGGCGAAAAGGTGGCTTGCGGAGGAGGCTTTGTTTTTCAAAGCGCAAAAGAGGCCAGTTGCATCGCAATTTTGCTGACAAGTGTAGTAAAGGCCGCTCTACCGCCACAGGTAGAAGGGGGTGTATGCACTCCGCCCCAGGATAGCCGCCTTCAGCCTGTGGGCCTGGAGCTCCAGGAGCTCCCCGTAGGCCTTGCGGAAGCCCAGGGGGTGGGTGGCCTCCTCCGCGAAGCGGGCTTCCAGCAGGGTGATGAGGCGCTTCTTGCCCTCCTCGTTCAGGTAAACCCCTCCCTGCCTGGGCTCGGTGTGGGCGGGGGTGAGCTGGCCCCGGCGGAAGGCGGTGAGGACCACCTGGTCCACCACGGGGATGCGGAACTCCTCCATGAGGTCCAGGGCCAGGGCGGGGCTCCTGCGCCCCTCGGCGTGGAGGAAGCCCACCTCGGGGTGGAGGCCGCAAAGCCGGAGGGCCAGGAGGCTCCGCCCCAGGAGGACGGCGTAGCCGTAGGAGAGGGCGGCGTTGACGGGGTCCTTGGGGGGTCTGCGGCTCCGCCCGGAGAAGCCGTGGGTGCCAAGGAGATGGGCTAGCCCGGCGAAGTAAGCCCGGCTTCCCAGGCCCTCCGCGCCCCTGAGGCGTTCCAGGGTCCTGGCCTCCTCCGCCCGGCCCAAAGCCTCCGCCAGGGCCTCGGCCTGGGGTAGCCCGTGGCGCAGGAGGAGGGCGTGGGCGGAGCGGAGCTTGCCCAGGACAAAGGCCCGGGCCAGGGGAAGGGGCGGGGCTCAGGTGGGCGGGGTCCGGGTCGGGGAAGGCCCCCGCCACGCCGTAGAAGTGGCCGTCGGTGGAAAAGTAAAAGATCGGAACCCCCTGCCCAAGGAGGAAGGTGAGGGCGGGGGTGGAAAGGCGGACATTGCCCCAAAGGGCCACCCGGCGCACCTGGCGGGCGGGGAGGTCGGCCAGCTTGGCCCCGTCCTTTTCCAGAAGGAGGCGGCCCGCCTTGAGCCTCAGGGTGGCCCCCTGGTGGGTGAGGTGGAGGGTCATGGATTAGGTATATCCCGCCGTGTGCAAATGTCACAGGGGTGCCCAGGTTCTTGATATACTCTCGCCAACATGGCACGGGACGGGCTGGATCAGGCCCTGGCAGGTTTACTCCACGATGTGGGCAAGCTCTACTCCCGGGCCCGTTGGGGAGAGCGGGAAGAGGGCATGGCTGACCGGACCCACACCGCCTACACCGCCCGCTTCGTCAGGGAGCACGCCTCCCTCTTCCAGAAGGCCGGGCTGGACCCCGGCTGGCTGGCGGAGACAGCGAGCCGCCACCACGAGGGCTGGCGGGACCGGCCCCAGTACCAACCCGAAACCCCGGAGGCCTGGTGCGTGGCCTTGGCGGACACCTACGCCTCCAAGGAAAGGGAGGAGGGCGGGGAGGGGGGAAGCCCCCCGGAGGTGCCCCTAAGCCCGCCTTTCCAAAGGCTCCGGCTGGTGGGCAAGGAGGGCGGGGAGGGGGGCTACAGGCCGGTTTCCGCAAATGGCCAGGTGGGCCTCGCCCCTGGGGTCCTCTACCCCGAGGCCGCCCCCGGGCTCAGCAAGAGCACCTATGAGCGGCTTGTGGAGAGGCTCGAGGAGCGCCTCCGGGGCATAGAGCGCCTCCACCCCAGCAAGGAGGCCCTTTTGGCCAACCTGGCCCTGGCCTTCCAGGAGGTGCTCTCCTTGGTGCCCGCGGACACCCAGAGCGAGCCCGACGTTTCCCTCTACGACCACCTCCGCCTCACGGCGGCCATCGCCCACGCCCTCTGGCTCTACCACGGGGGAGAGCCCTCGGTGGAAGACCTGAGGCGGGACGGGGAGAAGTTCCTCCTGGTGGTGGGGGACCTGGGAGGAATCCAGGGGCACATCTACCGCATCGCCGGGGCGGAGACGGGGGTGGGGGGGATCGCCAAACGGCTTAGGGCGAGGAGCCTCGAGGTCAGCCTGGCGGCGGAGGCCATGGCCCTGGGGCTGCTCAGGAGGGTGGGCCTCACCCCCTTGAACCGCATCCTGGGAGCCGGGGGCAAGTTCTACCTCCTCCTGCCCAACACCGAGGAGGCGCGAAAGGTTCTGGAGGAGGCCCAGGAGGCCTGGGGGCGCTGGGCCCTGGGGCGGGGAGGGAGCCTGGTGCCCCACCTGGCCCATCTGGCCTTTACGGGCGGGGAGTTCCGTGACTTCGCCGGGGTCCTGAGCCGGCTCCACGGGGAGCTGGCCCGGGCGAAGCTCAGGCCCTTCCCCTTCCTGAAGCGCACCGAGGAAACCCGGGGCCTGGCCCTAAGGCCCTGCGCGGCCTGCGGCCTTAGGCCCGCGAGGGAGGACGAGCCCGGAAGCCTCTGCCCGGACTGCGAAAGGGAGCGGGAGGTGGGGGGGCTTCTGCCCAAGCGGGACCGGGTGGGCTTCTTCCCCGCCGAGGCCCCAAGGCCCTACTGGGGCTTCCCCACCCTTAGGGTGGCCCTGGGAGATGGCCCTGGGGTGGCCCACCTCTTCCGGGCGGGGCTGGAGTTTGCCCCTTGGGAGGCCCCCTCCGAGGTCAAGCCCCTCCTGGGCCACCTGCCCCGGGTGGAGCACGCCCTGAGGGCCACGGGAAAGACCCTGGAAGATTACCAGGCTTGGGCCAGGGGGGAGGGCCTTTTGGAGGACGAGGAGGGCGGGGTGGACCGGGTCCTGACCTTCGGGGAGCTGGCGGCCCTATCCCAGGGGGCCTCCTACCTGGGGGCCCTGATGCTGGACGCCGACCGCATGGGGGAGGCCTTCGCCACTGGCTTCAGGCGGGAAGGCCGGGACCTCGCTTCCCCAAGCCGCCTGGCCGCCCTTTCCCGGACCCTCGAGGCCTTCTTCGCCACCGAGGTCCTTTCCCTCATCCAGACCCCTAGCCTTTACGGGAAGCGCCTGGGATGGGACGCCCTCGAGGCCAAGGGGAAGGAGGCCCGCTACCCCCTCATCTACAGCGTCTACTCCGGGGGGGACGACCTCTTCCTCCTGGGGCCATGGGATGCCCTTTTGGACTTCGCCTTGGACCTGGAAAGGCTATACGCCCTCTTCACCCGCCACGAGGCCCTGACCCTCTCCGGGGGTTTCCTCCTGGCGAACCCCAACCTGCCCATCCCCGAGCTCTCCCGGGCCCTGCAGAAGGCGGAGAAGGCCGCTAAGGAGGCGGGGCGGGGGAGGCTTTTCCTCTTCGGCCAGGCGGTTCCCTGGACCCAGCTCCGGGCCCTTCGCCAAGAGGTGGAGACCCTAAGGGGGGACCTGAGGGCGGAACGAGTTTCCCGGGCCCAGGTCTACCGCTGGCTTTCCCTCTGGCGGCGGTTCTGGCCCCTGGAGGACCCCGGGGAGCGGATGCGCTACAAGCCCCTCCTGGCCTACGCCCTGAGGCGGGTGCGGGAGCGGGATGAGGTGGCTTGGAAGAGGTACCTGAGGCTTCTGGACCACCAGGACCCGGCCTGGGAGTACCTCCCGGTATGGGTCCAGTGGGGGCTTTATCTGGAAAGGAGGGCGTGAATGCCGGCGTTGGAGTTCTATAGGGACAAGGAGCGGGGCATCCTGGACCCCGGGGTCTTTGAGCGGGCAAGGGAGGTAGCCCAGGAGCTGGTCAGGGAGGGACAGATCAAGTCCAGCCAGTTCCGCAACTACTTCGCCGAGCTCCGGGCGCTGGAAAACCGCTTTGAGCGGGAGAGGCGGGAGGACGAGGCCTTGGCCTTCGCCCGGCTGGTGCCCCAGCTGGAGCTCCTCAAGGCCAAGCTCCACTACAACACCCGCTCCCAGGGGCCCCTGCGGAATGCCAAGGCCTTTGTGCGCTTTCTGGAAGAAGCCCTGGACGCGGGTAAGCGGAGCCCCAAGGACTTTGAGGCCATGATGAAGTACGTGGAGGCGGTGCTGGCCTACTTCTACGCCTCGGGCAAGTAGGAGGGTGAGGATGAAGCTCAGGAAGGTGATCCGCATCCGCTCGGTGCTCCTGGCCAAGACGGGCCTCAGGATCGGCATGAGCCGGGACCAGATGGCCATCGGCGACCTGGACAACCCCGTGATCCGCAACCCCCTCACCGACGAGCCCTACATCCCGGGCTCCAGCCTCAAGGGGAAGCTCCGCTACCTCCTGGAATGGTCCCTGGGCGGGAAATACATCCTGGAGGCCAAGGAGCGCCACGTCTACGCTTCCGATGACCCCACAGACCCCGTGGCCCGCATCTTCGGCCTGGCTCCAGAGAACGACCCAAGGGCCCTGGAGATTGCCAGGCAACGGGGCCCCACCCGCCTCTTGGTGCGGGACGCCTACCTCCTGGAGGAATCCAAGCGGGAGCTGGAGCGCACCGCCGTCCGGGGGGGGCTCTACACGGAGATCAAACAGGAAGTCTTCATCCCGAGGCTTGGCGGGAACGCCAACCCCCGCACCACGGAAAGGGTGCCCGCGGGGGCCCGGTTTGACGTGGAGATGTCCTACCGGGTCCTGGACGACCTGGACGAGGACTACTTCCACAAGTACCTCCTCCGCGCCCTGGAGCTTCTGGAGGTGGACGGCCTTGGGGGGCACATCAGCCGGGGGTACGGGCAGGTCTACTTCCTCCACCCCCAAAGGCCCTGGGATGCCCAGGAGGGCCTTCCCCTCAAGGAGAGGCTTTTGGTGGAGGAGATCGCCCTCGGGGCCTAGCATGCGGGCCACCCTCTTCCGCCTCTACTTCCAAGGCCCCCTGAAGGAGCTCCCCCGGGCCCCCACCCTCCTCGGCCACCTCCTCTGGTGGTACCGCTACGCCTACGGGCGGGAGGCCCTCGAGGGCCTCCTGGAAAACCCCCTGCCCTTCCGCCTCTCCAGCGTCTTCCCTGAGGGCTGGCTCCCCAGGCCCAAGCTCCCCCCTGTGCAGGTGGAGGAGACGGTGCTCCGCAAGGCCATAAAGAACCTCCAGCTCGTCAGCCTGGAGACCTTCCAGGAGGTGGCGGAGAAGGGCGAGGTGGCCCTCCTCGAGGCCCCCGAGGTGAGGGGGAAAAAGGCCCCCCCGGAGCCCAGGCGCCTCCGCCGGAGCCGGGTGGGGATTGACCGGGGCACGGGGGCGGCCAGGAGGGGCATCCTCTTCACCCAGGAGCTCCTCTTCCCCGACCCCAGGACCCCCTACGCCCTATACGCCCTAGGGGAGCCCCCCTTTGACCTCCTGGACGGCCTCCGCTTCGTGGGGGAGATGGGCTTTGGCGGAGGGGCCAGCGTGGGCCTGGGGCGCTTCCGGGTGGAGGAGCCCCTGAGCGTGGAGCTTCCCGAGGCCAAAGGGGCCAACGCCTACGCCACCCTGGCCCCGGGGCCCCTGGAGGGGGCGGTCTACTACGAGCTGGAGCCCTACTGGGGCCGCCTGGGCGGGGCCTACGTGGGGGCCAAGCCCTTCAAAGGCCCCTTCTTCCGCACCCGGGAGGGGAGCGTCTATCGGGAGGCCACCGCCCTTTACCTGGACACCACCCCCGAGGACCCGCCGGAGGAGGGGGTGCGGGTGCTGGACTTCCTCGGGGTCTTCCCCCTGGGGGTGAGGCTATGAGCTTCCTAGAGGGTTTTCGCTTGGAGCTGGAGGCCCTGGGCCCGGTTCACGTGGGCACGGGGGAGGCCTACCCCGCCTACGCCTACGTGCCCGACTTCCAGAGGAAGGAGGTCCACCTCCTGGACCCGGGGACCCTCCTCCTCGCCCTGCCTGAGGCCAGAAGAAGGCAGTTCCTGGAAAAGGTGGCCCAAGGTCCCAAGGCGGCCCAGGAGGTGCTCCGCTACCTCTATCAGGAGGGCCAGCTCCCCCAGGAGGCGGTCCTCCGCACCCTGCCCGCCAGCGCCGCCTTCCTGAGGACCGTTCAGGAAGCCACGGAGGAGGCCCTCCTGGAGTGGCGGGCCCTGCCGCGCTCGCCCCTTGGGGCCTACCTGCCGGGCTCCAGCGTCAAGGGGGCCCTGCGCACGGCCTGGCTTTTCTGGACCCTGGCGGAAAGGAATCTGGTGGCCGAGTTCAAAGGCGGAGGGTGGCGGGTAAGGCAGGCTACCCCAGCGGACAAGGGTGTCCACATCTGGCCTCCCCCGGAGGCCAACGCCAAACACGATCAAACGGGGCGGAACCAGGCCTTTGAGGGGGCGGTGCTGGGCTACGCCGGAGAAAGGAACGGGCGGCCAACCCTGGACCTCTACCGGGACCCCTTCCGAGCCGTGCGCCTTTCCGACGCCACGCCGGGGGAAGGTTTCCTGAACCGGATCGGGGTTTTCCACCCTAAGAAGGACACCTCGGGCCTGGCCCTCTTGGCGGAGACCTTCCGCAAGGGAAGCCGCTTTACCCTGAGCTTCCGCTACCACGGGGGGCTAAGCCAGCATGGGGGCGTTTCCATGCCCATCCCACCCGAGGCCCTCCGGCGGGCCCTGCGGGAGTACTACACCCGGGTGGCGGAGTGGGAGCAGGATTTTGCTGAAGAGCACCAGCTCAAAAACGCCCTGAAGCTCTATGAGGAGCTTTTCCAGCGCCTTGAGGACCCCGAGGTCTTCCCCATAAGGGTGGGCTTCGGCTCGGGGCGGCTCTCCCTCAGGCTCGCCCTCCTCCTCCCCGAGGACCATCCCGAAGGCCAGGAGCCCAAAACCCGGAAGACTGCGGGAAGCAGAGAGCCCCAGGACGGCTTCCCTTTGGGTTGGATGGTGGGAAGGTTGGTGGGGTAGGCCTGCATCTCGCAGGAGCGGGTTTACCGCGAAGCTCGGCTCAGGGCGGCCAGGCTGGCGGCGCGAAGTGGTCAGGTCCTGGAGTCCAGCACCCCCACAGTCTAGGCGGGTTTGCGCCTCAGAAAACGGGTCTAGGCTATAGGTTTTGCCCCCCCTCGCCGGCTGGTGTACCAGGGCCTGGCTTACACTTTCCACGCTTCCACTCCTTGGGGCAGACTAGGGCTGTGGCTGCGCAGGTGTACCTTTTGCAGGAGGCGGAGGGCCTTTCCAAGGACCTCCTAGGAGGGAAGGGGTTTGGTCTGGTGGCCATGCGGCGGGCGGGGCTTCCCGTGCCCCCGGCCTTCGTGGTCACCACGGAGGCTTGCCGCCGGTACCTGAGGACGGGGGAGGTCCCGGGGCTATGGGAGGAGGTCCGGGCCAAGATGGCGGCCCTCGAGGACCTAACGGGCAAGCGCTTTGGCCTAGGGGAGGGGGCTAGCCCTCCCCTTCTCGTTTCCGTGCGGAGCGGGGCCCCGGTCTCCATGCCGGGCATGATGGACACCATCCTCAACCTGGGCCTGACCCTGGAGGGGGTGGAGGCTCTGGCCCGGGCCACCGGCAACCCCCGCTTCGCCTGGGACAGCTTCCGGAGGCTTCTCGCCATGTACGGGGAGGTGGTCCTGGGGGAGGGGTCCGAGGTCTTTGAGGAGAGGCTTTCCGCCCTCAAGGAGAGGAGGGGGGCGGAAACAGACGCGGACCTCACCGCCGAGGACCTGGAGGCGCTGGCCTACACCTACCTGGCCCACCTCGAGGCCCGGGGCACGCCCTTTCCCCTAGACCCTTGGGCCCAGCTGGAGGGAGCCATCCTGGCGGTTTTCCGGAGCTGGCAGAACCCCCGGGCCAGGACCTACCGCCGCATCTACGGCATCCCCGAGGACCTGGGCACGGCGGTGGTGGTCCAAGCCATGGTCTTCGGCAACCTGGGGGAGGACTCGGGGACCGGGGTGGGCTTCACCCGCAACCCGGCCACCGGGGAGAAGGGGCTTTACGGGGAGTACCTCCGGAACGCTCAGGGGGAGGACGTGGTGGCGGGCATCCGCACCCCTGAGCCCCTGGAGCGCCTCAAGAGCTATGCGCCTGGGCTCTACGCGGAGCTAGTGCAGGTGGCGGAGGGCCTCGAGGGGCACTTCCGGGACATGCAGGACTTTGAGTTCACCGTGGAGAGGGGGAAGCTCTACCTTCTCCAGACCCGCTCGGGGAAGCGGACCGCCCAGGCGGCGGTGCGCATCGCCGTGGAGATGGCGGAGGAGGGCTTGATTACCAAGGAGGAGGCCATCCTTAGGGTGGAGGCCAACGCCCTCCCGGGCCTCCTCCGCCCCGCGGTGGACCGGGATAAGGCTCCAAAGCCCCTGGTCAAGGGTCTTCCCGCCAGCCCCGGAGCCGCCTTTGGCCATGCCGTTTTCAGCAACGAGGCGGCGGAGCGCTACACCGCCCAGGGCCTTCCCACCATCCTCATCCGCCCCGAGACCACCCCCGAGGACATCACCGGCATGTACCTGTCCAAGGGCATCCTCACCGCCCGGGGGGGGCTCACCTCCCACGCCGCCGTGGTGGCCCGGGGCCTGGGGGTGCCGGCGGTGGTGGGGGCCGAGGCCCTCAGGGTCTACCCCGGGGAGGGGCGGGCCTGGGCGGAAGGTGTGGAGATCCGCGAGGGGGACCTCCTTACCCTGGACGGGAGCACGGGGGAGGTGTACCTGGGGAGCGTGCCCCTGGTGGAGGCCGCCGGGGAGGCCCTTCTCGCCAAACTCCTCTCCTGGGCCGAGCCCCACAGGAGACTGGGGGTCAGGGCCAACGCCGACACCCCCGAGGACGCCCAGAGGGCCAGGGCCTTCGGGGCCGAGGGCATCGGGCTTTGCCGCACGGAGCACATGTTCTTCCAGGAGGAGCGGCTTCCTTGGGTGCGGCGCCTGATCCTGGCGGCCACGGAGGAGGAAGAGGCGGAGGCCCTGGAGGTCCTGTTCCACTTCCAGAAGGAGGACTTCAAGGGGATCCTCCGGGCCATGGACGGCCTGCCCGTCACCGTGCGCCTCCTGGACCCGCCCCTCCACGAGTTCCTGCCCCCCCTGGCGGAGCTCGGGGAGAAGGCCGAGGCCGGGGACGAAGAGGCGAGGGCCCTTCTGGAAAGGGCCAAGGCCCTCCACGAGCTGAACCCCATGCTGGGCTTTAGGGGCGTGAGGCTCCTCCTCCTCCGCCCGGGGATCTTCCGCATGCAGCTCAAGGCCCTTCTGGAGGCGGCCAAGGAGCTTAGGGAGGAAGGCCTGGACCCCAGGCCCGAGGTCATGCTTCCCCTGGTGGCCGACCCCAAGGAGGTGGCCCGGGCGAGGGCCCTGGCGGAGGAGCTCTTCCGGGAGTACGGGCCCATCCCCTTCGGCACCATGATTGAGACCCCGAGGGCTGCCCTTTTAGCGGAGGAGATCGCCCCCCTGGTGGACTTCTTCAGCTTCGGCACCAACGACCTTACCCAGATGACTTTCGGCCTTTCCCGGGACGATGCGGGCAAGTTCCTGCCCCGGTACGTGGAGGAGGGCCTCTTCCCCTTTGACCCCTCGGAGCGCCTGGACGAGAAGGGGGTGGGCCGGCTTTTGCGCCTGGCGGTGGAGGAGGGGAGGCGGGCCAACCCTGGGCTCAAACTGGGCCTCTGCGGGGAGCACGGGGGCGAGGCGGGGAGCGTGCGCTTCGTGGCCGACCTCCTGGACTACACCTCCGCAAGCCCCTTCCGCGTCCTCACCGCCAGGCTGGCCGCCGCCCAGGCGGGGCTTTCCTCCCTGCAGCCTGTCTGAAGGCTCCGCCCTTCAGGTGCCCTCTGGAAGCCGCAGGGGTCTTCCCGCCACCATGAGGTAGACCTCCGCCTCCCGGGCGAGGAGGGCGTTGACGGTGCCGAGGAGGTCCCGGTACCGGCGGGCCAGGGGGTTGGGCGGCACGATCCCCATGCCCACCTCGTTGGAGACCAGAATCACCCGTTTTTGGGTGGAACGGATGGCCTCGAGGAGCCCCTCGGCCTCTGCTACCGGGTCCAGGCCGCTTTCCATGAGGTTGGCCACCCAGAGGGTGAGGCAGTCCACCACCACCGTGGGGTGGCGGGCCCGCTTCAGGGCTCCCGCCAGGTCCAGGGGCTCCTCCAGGGTCTCCCAGGTGGGGGGACGCTCGGCCCGGTGGCGGGCGATTCGCTCGGCCATCTCCTCGTCCCGGGCCTCGGCGGTGGCGATCAGGGTGGCGAAGGGCCCGGCCAGGGTCTGGGCGAAGCGGCTCTTGCCGCTTCTGGCCCCGCCCAGGAGGAGGATGAGGCCCGGCTTTGGGGGCGGGTCGGGGCTTTGGGGAAGGGGGTTGGCGTGGACATTCCCTGAGAGGCCCAGGGCCCGGTGCAGGGCCTTCAGGTCCAGGTGCCTTTCCAGGGCTTCCGCCAACCCGTCCAGGGCCTCCTCCAGGCCCTTGGCTTCTCTCCCAAAGAGGGCACGTTGCACCCCCGGGTTCTCCAGGAGGCCGTGGAGCCAGGTGGCGAGGAGGGGGCCCCTTTGGTGGACGAGGGGAAGCCCCTCCCCGTGGTGGATCTCATACCCCTCCGCCTCGAGGCCGTTGAGCCCCTCCCAGGGGCCGGTAAGCCCACCAAGCCGCATCCGCTGCCTCAGGATGGTCTTCTCCCGCCGCATCCGGACCCTGAAGGGCAAAAGGCCAAGCCCGGGGAAGACCCCCCTTTCCTCCACCCCCTCCTCGTCCACCAGGACCTCCGAGAGCATCTCCGCCCCGCCGCAGATGGCGAGGAGGGGCCTGCCCGCTTCCAGGTGCCTTTGGATTACGGGGAGGAAAGCCCGGAGCCAGGGGAGGTCCCGGGCCGGGAGGCGGCTTCCCGGGAGGACCAGGAGGTCCGCCCCCTCGGCCTCTTCGGGGGTGCGGGCGTAGCGGGGCCGGGCCACCTCCCCAAGGGCCCAGAACTCGTCCAGGTTGGCGGCGTGGGGGTAGCGGAGGATGGCCACCCGGGGCCCCCCCTGCCCCTCCAGGCGGTGGCGGAAGCCGTCCTCCTCGGGGAGGGAGAGGGGGAGGAGGGGGAGGGTGCCCAGGACGGGGACCCCGGTCCAGCCCTGGAGGAGGCCGTAGGCGGGCTTTAAAAGCTCCAGGTCCCCCCGGAACTTGTTGAAGACAAAGCCCAAAAGCCTCTCCCGGTGCTCATCAAGAAGGGCCCAGGTGCCGTAAAGGGCCGCCAGGGAGCCGCCCTGGTCCACGTCCGCCACCAGGAGGGCCTTGGCCTCGGCCCACTCCGCCACCTTCAGGTTGGGGAGGTCGGGCCAGAGGTTGCGCTCCGCCGGGCTTCCTGCCCCCTCCAGGACCAGGACCTCGTACTCCCCAAGGAGCCCCTCCAGGGCCTCGCGGATGGGGGCCTCCAGATGGGGTTTGCGCTCCTTCCAGGGAAGCCCCGAGAGGAAGGGGTCCACCCGGCCCAGGACCACCACCTGGGCCCCCCGCTCCCCGAAGGGCTTGATGAGGACGGGGTTCATGCGCACCTCGGGCTCGGCCCCCGCCGCCAGGGCCTGGAGCCACTGGGCGCTGGCCATCTCCCCGCCTGCCACCACCCGGGCGTGGTTGGCCATGTTCTGGGCCTTGAAGGGAGCGGCCCGGAGGCCGAGCCTCCGGAAGTGGCGGAGGAGGCCTGCCGTGAGGAGGCTTTTCCCCACGCCGCTTCCCGTGCCCCAGACCATGAGGGTCCTGGCCCTTTGCAAAGGCACCTCCCCGCCAACGCCCCCAATCCCCCGGGGCGCTCCCTAGTCTACCCGGGCCAGCACCTTGAGGGCCTCGAGAAGGGCCTCTATGGCCTCCTCCTTCTGGGCGGAAAGCCTAAGCCACTCGGGGAGGCCGAAGCTGGTGGCGTCCCGCACCCTTATGCCCCGCTCCCTCAGGGCCCGGGCCACCTGCGTGGCCTTTCCCACCCGCACCAGGAGGAAGTTGGCGGGGCTTTCCCGGACCTCGAGGCCCAGCTCCCTAAGCCCCTGGGCCAGGAGCCGCCGCAAGCGGTGGAGCTCCTTTCGGCTTTCTCGGAGCCAGGCCTGGGCCCTGGGGTCCAGATGCCCCCGGAGGAGGGCTTCCCCGTAAACCGAGACGGGCCAGCTGGGGGCCAGGTGGCGGAAGGGGGTGAGGTCCAGGGGGGCCACCAGGTACCCGGCCCGCACCCCGGTGAGGCCGTGGGCCTTGTTGGGGCTGTAAAGGCGCCAGGCCCCCTCGGGGAGGGGAAGGGGCTCTTCCAAGAGGTCGTGGTAGGCCAGGTCCAGGACCAAGGCCCCCCCGGCCCGCCGGGCGGCCTCCTCCAGGAAAGGGTAGACCTCCCCGGTGGGGTTGTTGGGGAGGCAGAGGAAGGCCAGGGCGCTTCTGGGGAGGAGCTCCAGGAACTCCTCGGGGCTTCGGGCCTCCCAGAGGGGCAGGTCCAGGGCCCGGGCGGCCCGGGCGTACTCGCTGAAGGTGGGAGGGAGGAGGAGGATGGGGCCCCGGAGGTAGTTCCAGCGGGCCAAGCGGTGGATGAGCTCGCTGGTTCCCGTGCCCACGGCCACCTGCTCCTCCGCTACCCCGTGGGCCTGGGCCAGGAGGCGGTGGGTTTTGCGGTAGAGGGGGTCGGGGTAGCGGCTCGGGTCCACCCGCCTCAGGTATTCCAGGATCACGGGGTTGGGCCCCAGGGCGTTGGCGTTGGTGGAGAAGTCGTAAAGGGGCTCCGGGCCCCCGTCGGGGCCGCCGTGGATGGGCGCCAGCACGTCGTCCAACATGCCCTTCAGCCTAAGGCAAAGGCGCTTCCCCAAGAGGGTTCTGGGCCATAGGTTGGGCCCCCGTCCCCGGTCCGAGCGGCCCGTTTGCGCTTCTATGCCTCCCCCGGCCTTCCCAAGGCCGGAGGGCCTGGGGGGATCCGGGCACCTGAACCCTGGGGCGCCGCCCTCGGGCCCGGCCGAAAGCCTCTTCCAGGTCCCTTCGTCCGGCTTTGGGCTCAGCCGGGGACGGAAGGGGTTGCCGGGGGAGGCCCTCTATGGAAGCATGGAAACGGAGGTGGATATGAGGGTTACCCTAAGCGTGCTCAAGGCGGATATAGGTTCCGTGGGCGGCCACACCCTCCCTAGCCCGGCGGTTCTGAAGAGGGTCCGGGAGGTGGTGGAGGCGGCCAAGGGGGACCTCCTGTTGGACGCCTACGTGTTCCACATCGGGGACGATATCGTCCTCCTCCTTTCCCACCGGCACGGGGTGCGCAACCCCGCCGTCCACGAGCTGGCCTGGAGGGCCTTCCGGGAGGGCACGGAGGTGGCCAAGGAGGAGGGGCTTTACGGCGCGGGCCAGGACCTCCTGAAGGACGCCTTCACCGGCAACCTCCACGGCCTCGGGCCCCAGGTGGCGGAGATGGAGTTTGAGGAGAGGCCCTCCGAGCCCTTCATGATCCTGGCCGCCGACAAGACGGAGCCCGGGGCCTTCAACCTTCCCCTCTACCTGGCCTTCGCCGACCCCATGTACTCTTCGGGCCTCCTCCTCTCCTCGGAGCTTCGCCCGGGTTTCCGCTTCCGCATCATGGACCTGGCCCGAACCGACCGGGACAGCCACATCGTCCTGGACGCCCCCGAGAGGCTTTACGACATCGCCGCCCTCCTCAGGGACTCCCACCGCTTTGCCATAGAGTCCATCTGGTCCCGCAAGTACGGGGAGATCGCGGCGGTGGTCAGCACCACCCGCCTCAGGAACATCGCCGGGCGTTACGTGGGCAAGGACGACCCCGTGGCCCTGGTGCGCACCCAGAAGATCTTCCCCGCCACCGAGGAGTTCGGCCCGCCCTTCGCCCTGGCCCCCTTTGTGGCCGGGGATACCCGGGGGAGCCACCACATGCCCCTCATGCCCGTGAAGGCCAACACCCCCGCCTCCACCTTCTTCTGCGTGCCCATGGTCTGCGCCCTGGGCTTTTCCCTCAAGGAGGGGCGGCTCACCGGCCCCGTGGACCTCTTCGCCGACCCCGTCTGGGATGCGGTGCGGGCTAAGGTGGTGGAGAAGGCCCAGGAGATGCGCCGCCAGGGCTTCTACGGCCCCGCCATGCTCCCCATGGAGGAGCTGGAGTACACCGGGATCGCCGAGCGCCTGAGGGAGCTGGAGGGGGAGTTCAGCTGAGCCGGCTTCACGGCCCGGGCTCAAGAAGGGGGATGGCCCCTTCCCGCATCCGGGCAAGGACGGGCTTAAGGGCCTCCGCCTCATCTCGGGTGTAGGCGTGGAGCTCCACGGGAAGCCCAGGAAAGGCCTTCCGGGCCAGGCGGTGGAGGTCAGGCCTTGGGGTTCCCCGGTAGACCAGGAGGAGGTCCACGTCGCTTCCGGGCAGGGCCCGGCCCTTGGCCCAGGAGCCGAAGAGCCAGGCCTCCTCAACGGGGACTTCCTGTCTTAAGGCCTCTAACCCTTGCCTGAGCGAAAGGAGCAGGGCCTCTTTAGTCCATCTGGGATAGAAGACTTTCACAGAAGGCATACACCGCCTCCGCGTGGGCCAGAAGCCTTTCCGCTTCCGGCCTCCGGTAGCGTTCAAAGGGGGCCCCTTCCGGCAGGGCGTCCGGGTAGCGGGAGGGGATGTAGGCTTTGTCCAGCTCGCTGGCGGCGTCCAGGAGGGCTTCTGGCACGGGGAAGCTTTGGGCGAGCCCTTCCAGGAGACCTGCCACCGAACGCCCCCAGGCTAAGGCTCCCATCCGCTGGAAGACAGCCTTGACCGCTTTTTCCGCGGCCTGCTGGGCAGCGAAGGCGGCCAGCCTTCCCTCAAGGAGAGCCTGGCCTGATCCAGGTCCCGCCGGGCCTGGAGGAGAAAGTCCCGGCTCCGCTCCATAACCTGAGCCTACCATCCCCTCAAAGCGGTGAGCCCTGCTAGGAGTAGCCCAGTCCCGTACCCCACCCCGCCTGCCCAGGGGAGGGCCCTGGCCACGTGCTCCGGCCCCGGGGAGGGGGCCTCGAGGTTCAGGGCGTATGCCCCCCGCTTCCTCAGGCGGACCCCAAGCCTCAGGGCTAGGGCCGCCATGGGGAAGCCGGCGTTGGGGGAGGGGGTCTTGCGGGCCTCCCGGAGGAGCCTGTCCCAGAGCCTGGGGGGGCAGAGGAGGAGGCCGGTGAGCCGGGCGGGTAGGAGGTTCAGGAGGTCGTCGGCCCGGGCGGCGAAGGTGCCCCTGGCCCCGTGCTCGGGGTAGCCCCACATGGCGTCGGCGGTGTTGGCGTAGCGGTAGAGGGCGGCTCCCCCGAGGCCCAGGAGGGCGTAGTAGAGGAGGGGGGCCAGGAGGCTGTCGGAGAGGTTCTCCGCCAGGCTTTCCAGGGCGGCCTCCCGCACCTCTTCCTCGGAGAGGTCCTCCGTCCTCCGGCTCACGATCCGGGAAAGGCAGCTTCTTCCCGCCTTGAGGCCCTCTTCCAGGGCCCGCTCCACCCCCAAGACCTCCAAAAGGAGCATCCTCAGGCTGAAGAGGGGCTTGAGGAGGAGGCCGAGGAGAACCCAGCCCAGGGCCAGGGGCCTTAGGAGGAGGTCCAGGAGGAAGGCGGGAAGGGCGAAGACGAGGGCCCCCAGGGTCCAGTAGAAGGCCCCGGACCAGAGCCCCCGCACCTGGGGCCAGGCCCACTCCAGGTACCGCCCCATCCAGACCACGGGGTGGAGCCTGGGAGGGGGTTCCCCCAGGAGGGCGTCCAGGAGGAGGGCAAAAAGCAGGCTCATCCTTGGCCGCTTTGTGGGGCCCCAAGCCGGTCCAGGACCCTCCTGGGCCAGTCCACCACCAGGACGCTTCCCGGAGGGACAAAGCCGTCCTCCCCCAGGGCCCTGAGCACCGCCCGCACCACCCCGCCGTGGGTGAAGAGGAGGGCCGGGGCCCTTAGCCCCTCCAGGAAGCGGAAGGCCCTCTCCTGGAAGCTCTCCAGGCTCTCCCCGCCCGGCGGGCGGAAGCCCTGGAAGCGGAGAAGGGCCTCCTTGTGGACGGGGTCCAGGGCTTCCCAAAGCGCCCCCTCGAGGGCCCCGAAGTGAATTTCCCGCAGGGACCGGGTGGCCTCTGGACGGAAGCCCGCAAGCTCCGCCGTCAGGAGGGCCCGCCTTAGATCGGAGCTGAAGGCGGGGAGGGGAGGGAGAAGCCCCTTCAGGGCCCCGGCCTGGGCCTCGCCCTCGGGGGTGAGGGGGAGGTCCGTCCAGCCGAGAAGCCTTCCCTCCCGGTTCCAGAGGGTTTCCCCGTGGCGCACGAGCCAGAGCTCCACGGGGCCCAGTCTACCCCGCCTGCCCCCGGCCCAGGGCCTCCAGCTCCCGAAGTTGCCTAGGGTCGGTCAGGTTGAGGGGATGCCCTGTCCTAAGTGGTCGCACCTTGGCTTTGCCACATCCAGCCTCGCTCCGGACCCTCCCTATTCCGCCCCGCTGGCGGGGAGGAGGAGTGGGGGGGTGGAATCGGTCGGCGGGGGGCTGAGTGGCTTTGGCCCCGAAGGAAACAGGAACATACCCCAGTGGGGGTATTTATGTTGCCAAGCTTCAGTATAGGCCTTTAGGATGGTGGGCATGGAACGCCCAGGCCTCGAGGGGGAAGGGCTCTTGGAGGCTGCCCGGGCGCGGATGGACCAGCTCACCAAACCTCCCCGCTCCCTGGGCTTCCTGGAGGAGGTGGCCCTGCGCCTCGCCGCCATCCAGGGGCGGGTGAAGCCGGAGCTGGGCCGGGGGGCGGTGGTGGTGGCCGCCGCCGACCACGGGGTGGTGGCCGAGGGGGTTTCCGCCTACCCTCAGGAGGTGACCCGGCAGATGGTCCTGAACTTCCTCCGGGGCGGGGCGGCCATCAACCAGTTCGCCCGGGTGGCGGACTGCCAGGTCTACGTCCTGGACGTGGGGGTCATGGGGGAGCTTCCCGACCACCCCCGTCTTCTCAAGGCCAAGGTGCGGGAGGGGACGAGAAACCTGGCCCAGGGCCCCGCCATGACCCTGGAGGAAGCGGAAAGGGCTCTCCAGGGGGGCCGCTGGGCGGCGAGACGGGCCTTGGAGGAGGGAGCCACGCTCCTTGCCGCGGGAGACATGGGCATCGGCAACACCACCGCGGCCGCCGCCCTCACCGCCGGGCTCCTGGGCCTCCCCCCGGAGCGCGTGGTGGGCCGGGGCACGGGGGTGGGGGAGGGGGGCCTCTTGCGGAAGCGGGAGGCGGTGGCGAGGGCCCTCGCCCGCCTCCGGCCCGGGATGGGGCCCCTCGAGGTGGCCGCGGAGGTAGGGGGGCTTGAGCTCGTGGCCATCGCCGGGGTCTACCTGGAGGGGGCGGAGCGGGGCGTGCCCCTCGTCCTGGACGGCTTTCCCGTATCCACGGGCTTCCTCCTGGCAAGCCGCCTCAACCCCGGGGTCTTGCGCTACGCCTTTGCCGGGCACCTCTCCCGGGAGCCGGGGCACCGGGTCATCCTGGAAGCCCTAGGCCTCAGGCCCCTCCTGGACCTGGACCTGGCCCTGGGGGAGGGGACGGGGGCGGTGTTGGCCATGCCCCTCCTCCGGGCGGCGGCCCGGATCCTCCACATGGCCACCTTCGCCGAGGCGGGGGTGAGCGGGGCCCAATAAAATGGGAAGGCCATGATTCTCACTACCGGCACCACCATAGAAGACCGCAGGGTGGAGGCCTACTTGGGCATCGTCTTCGGGGAGGCCATCGTGGGGGCCAACCTCTTCCGGGACCTCTTTGCCCAGGTCCGGGACATCGTGGGGGGGCGGAGTGGGGCCTACGAGGCGGAGCTCCGCCGGGCCCGGGAGATGGCCCTGGAGGAGATGAAAGAGGAGGCCCGCCGCCTGGGGGCGGACGCCGTCATCGGGATAGACGTGGACTACGAGGTCCTGGGGAGCGGCAACAGCATGCTCATGGTGACGGCAAGCGGCACCGCGGTGCGCCTCAAGTAGACCTTGCGCCCCCTCCTCGCGGCCCTAGCCCTCCTCACCGCCCTCCCCGTGCGGGGGGCCTTTTCCCCGGAGGAGCTGAGGCGGGGGGCGGCTTTCTTCCCCTTGGTGGGCTACCTCCTGGGGGGGGTTCTGGCCCTGGCCTCCCTCCTCCCCCTTCCCCCGGGCCTCCAGGGAGCCCTCCTCCTCGCCCTCTGGCTTAGCCTCACCGGCTTTTTGCACCTGGACGGCCTCCTGGACTCCGCGGACGCCCTCCTTGGGGCCAAGCCGCGGGAGAGGCGTCTCGCCATCCTCAAGGACCCCCACCTGGGGGCCTTCGCCTTCGGGGTGGGGGGGCTTTACCTCCTCCTCAAGTGGCAGGCCCTGGCCCTCTCCCCGGAGCCCCTCTTCCTCTTGCTCCTCCCGGGCTTCGCCCGCTTCCTCCCCCTTCCCTTCCTGAACCGCTACCCCCTGGCCTGGGAGGGGATGGCGGCCCTGGTGCGGGGCGGGCCCCTCGTTCCCCCCTTGCTCCTGGCCCTGCCTTTACCCCTCTTCTTTCCCTTTCCCGCCCTTCTGGCCTTCCTCGCGGCCTTTGGCGTGGCCCGGCTCGCCCTCTCCCGCCTTGGAGGACTTACCGGGGATGTGCTTGGGGCCATGATCGCCCTGGCCGAGCTCGCCGGCCTGCTAGGCTATGCCCTATGGAAGGCCCTAAGCGGGTGAAGCCCTACGAGAAGCCCAAGGGAAAGAGGCGGGGCCTCCTCATCGTCTACACCGGGGACGGGAAGGGGAAGAGCACCGCCGCCTTTGGCCTGGCCCTGAGGGCGCATGGCCGGGGCTTGAGGGTGCGCATCTTCCAGTTCCTCAAGCACCAGGGGGCCCGCTTCGGGGAGCACCGGGCCCTGGAAAGCCTGGGCATCCCGGTAGAGGGCCTGGGGGACGGGTTCACCTGGAGGAGCCGGGACCTTTTGGCCTCCGCCAGGCTGGCCCAGGAGGGGTGGCGTAGGGCCAGGGAAGCCCTCCTCTCCGGGGATTACGACCTGGTGGTCCTGGACGAGGTCACCTACCCCTTGCGCTACGGCTGGGTTCCCCTGGAGGAGGTGCTGATGACTCTTAGGGCTAGGCCCCCCCACGTTCACGTGGTCCTCACCGGGCGGAACGCCCCCGAGGCCCTCCTGGAGCTGGCGGACACAGCCACGGAGATGCGCAAGGTGAAGCACGCCTTTGACCTGGGGGTCCCCGCTCAGCGGGGGATAGAGCACTGATGCTCCTTCCCCGACTCCTCCTCGCCGCCCCCCACTCGGGGGCGGGGAAGACCACGGCGGCCTTGGCCCTCCTCCTCCGCCTCCGGGGGATGGGGCTCAGGGTGCGCCCCTTCAAGGTGGGGCCGGACTACATAGACCCCACGCATCTGGAGCGGGCGGCGGGCCTTAGGCCCTACAACCTGGACGGCTTCTTCCTGGACGAGGGGGGCCTCCTCTCCCTCTTCGCCCACGGGACGAGGGGGGTGGACTTGGCCCTTATAGAGGGGGTCATGGGCCTCTTTGACGGCAAGGACCCCTTGGGGCGGGTGGGGTCCACCGCCCAGGTGGCCCGCATCCTGAAGGCCCCCGTGGTCCTGGTGGTGGATGCCCAGGGCATGGCGGGTTCCATCGCCCCCCTGGCCCTGGGTTTCGCCCGCCATGACCCCGGGGTGCGGGTGGTGGGGGTGGTGGCGAACCGGGTGGGTTCGGAGCGGCATGCCGAGCTCCTGAGGGAGGCCCTGGCCCCCTACGGCCTGCCCCTCCTGGGCTGGCTCCCCAAGGACCCCGCCCTGGAGCTCCCCGAGCGCCACCTGGGCCTGGTCCTGGCGGGGGAGGTGGAGCCTCCCCTAAAGGCCCTGGAGGGGGCGGGCCGGTGGGACCTCGAGGCCCTCCTCCGCCTGGCCCGGTCGGCCCCACCCCTTCCCGAGCCGCCCCCTTTCCTCCCCGAGAGGCGCCCGCCCCGGGTGCGGGTGGCCTACGCCTGGGACCGGGCCTTCTCCTTTTACTACCCCGAGGCCCTGGAGCTCCTTTCGGCTTTGGGAGCGGAGCTCGTCCCCTTCAGCCCCCTCGAGGACGAAACCCTTCCCGAGGTGGAGGCCCTGATGATCGGGGGCGGATATCCTGAACTCTTTGCCGAGAGGCTTTCGGAAAACCGTGCCATGCGGGAGGCCATCCGCCGCTTCAGGGGCCCCATCCTGGCCGAGTGCGGGGGGTACATGTACCTCTCGGAGGGGCTTTGGGTGGGGGAGCGCTTCTTCCCCATGGTGGGCCTGGCCCCGGGGGAGGCCCGCATGGGGGAGAGGCCCATCCTGGGCTACCGTGAGGTGGAGGCCCTCCGGGATAACCCCGTGGCCCGGGAAGGGGAGGTCCTCAAGGGGCACGAGTTCCACTACGCCCGTCTTCCCCCCTCCCCAAGCCCCGCCTGGCGCCGGGTGGGCGGGGAGGAGGTGGAGGGGTGGACGGACGGCCGGGTGCTGGCGAGCTTTGTGCACCTCTACCTTCCCGCCGAGCCCAGGGCGGCCCTACGGTTTCTGGCCGTGGAGGGCCGTCGGAGGCATCCCTCGCTTTAGTCAAAATGGGGGTTTGGCTCTGGCCGGTGCAGGAAAAACCCCTGCACCAGGTCTACCCCCACGGACCTGGCGAGGGCCCAGTCTGCCTCGGTTTCCACCCCCTCCAAGACCACTTTTAAACCCGTCTCGTGGCCGATTTCCACCAGATGCCGCAGAAGGGCTTCGCTCCTCCCTTCTTGCAGGGCGAGAAGCTCCCGACCCAGCTTGAGGTAGTCCAGGGGAAGGCGGGTTAGGTGGGCTAAGGTAGTTTGGCCAACGCCGAAATCGTCCAGGGCTATCTGGAAACCCAGGGCCTTTAGCTTCCACAAGAAGGGAACGATCCGCCCCAGCTGGGGAAGCACCACCCCTTCGCTCACCTCCACCACTACCCGTTTTGGGTCTAACCCGGCCTGCACCTCTTGCTCCACTAAGGACAGGAGCCTCTCATCACCTAGGGACCAGGGGGTGAGGTTGATCCAGAAGGTGAGGTGGCAAGGGTAGCGGGCCTGCAGCTCCCGGAGCTGGCGGACCACAAAGCCGTCCAGGGCCTCGTTCACTGCTCGTCGGGAGAGGTCCATCTGGGGTAGGGGGTTCACGTAATCCGCTCCCCTGCGCAGGCGGAAGAGGACTTCTGCGTCGCGTATGCGTGTCTCTT
The DNA here is from genome assembly GCA_947085095.1 of uncultured Thermus sp. GTDB lineage: Bacteria > Deinococcota > Deinococci > Deinococcales > Thermaceae > Thermus. The sequence continues at coordinate 42,718 of CAMTVD010000007.1, forward strand.
CCAGCCGTTTGATGCCTTGGAGGAAAAGGGCCACATTTCCTGTGAGGAGGGCCTGGTGGAACTCCGCCTCCAGGGTCAGGGCCTGGGGGGTGAGGCCCTCGAGGTCAGGGGTGAATACCCCCGGTTCCCGAAGGCGTTGCGCCTTGACCCGGTACATGGCCAGGTCTGCGCGCCGCACCAGATCCCCGAAGCTCACCCCGTGCAAAGGGTAAAGGGCTAGGCCCAGGCTGGCCTCCAGGCGTACCGAGCTACCTCCCAAATTCACCTTTATTGCGCAGGCTTCTAAGAGGACCCTGGCCTTGTCCCGAGCTTCCAGAAGGTCGTGGGCGGGAAACCAGATGGCGAACTCATCCCCGCCGAGTCGGCCCACCAGGCTTTGGGGGAGGGCTTGCCGCAGACGTTGGGCCACCTTGCGTAGCACCCGGTCTCCAGCCAGGTAGCCCAGGGCGTCGTTGATTGCCTTAAAGCGGTCCAGGTCCAGGTAGGCCAGGGCGTGGTTTGCCCCGGCCTTCAGGATTTCCGCCTCCACGGCCTCCTCAAAGGCCCTTCGGTTTAGGAGGCCGGTGAGCGGGTCCAGCGTGGCTAAGTACCCTCCCCCAAGATTTTCAACTCCACACCCCCCAGGGCCTTGAGGGCCTGAACCACCGCCTCCCTAAGCTCCTCAACCCCCCCGTAGTGCCGCCGAGGCATCAAAAACCCCTTCCCCCGCCGCCACACACCCTCCATGGGGTTCAAATGGGGACTGTACCGGGGCAGGTATCCCACCGTAAGCCCCCGCGCCCGGCCGGGGGGCGGGCGCCGCGGCGCCCCCCCCGGCCCGGGGGGGGGGGCCGTTCAAAACCGGGGGGGCGGGTACTTCGCTAGGGGGGGCCTTGGCCTCTTTAGGGAGGTGGGCCGGGGGCGGGTGGGCCTCATGGCCTTGCTTCTCTTTCCCCTTTACGCCCTGGCCCTTTGGCTTTCCTTCCGCTACGCTCG
>CAMTVD010000008.1:0-61712 GCA_947085095.1 uncultured Thermus sp.
GTCACGCCATGGGAGCGGGTTTTACCCGAAGTCGCCGGGAGCCTTAGGGCAGGCGCCGAGGGTAGGGCCCGTGACTGGGGCGAAGTCGTAACAAGGTAGCTGTACCGGAAGGTGCGGCTGGATCACCTCCTTTCTAAGGAGTTCACCCCTTGCGTTCTCCCCTTTTCCAGATCCCTTGGGGGCGCCTTCGGGCGCCCCTTTTTTTTGGCTGGAAGCGAGGCGAGGGTGCGCAGGAAGCGGCGGGTGCAGAGGGCCAAGAAACGGGTGGTTTCCGCTGGGGGCGTGGTCCTCAGGGGGGACCCCCCGGAGGTGTTGGTGGTCTCCCTGAAGGGGGGGCGGGTGGTGACCCTGCCCAAGGGCCAGGTGGAGTCGGGGGAGCGCTACGCAGAGACGGCGGTGCGCGAGGTGCGGGAGGAAACGGGGGTGGAGGCCGCGGTGGTGGCCCCCTTGGGGAAGGTGCGGTACTACTTTACGGTCAAGGATGGGGGCGAATCCGTGACGGTGAGCAAAGAGGTGCATTATTTTCTCATGGCCTACCGGGGAGGGGAGCCCAAGCCCCAGCTTTCTGAAGTGGAGTCCGCCTATTTTCTCAAGGTGGCCGAGGCCCTGGAGCGCCTTTCCTATCCCAACGAGCGGGAGATGCTAAGAAAGGCCCTCCTGCGTTTCCGGCCTAAGCAGGGCTAGGGCGGCCTCCTCGGGGGAGAGTTCTCCCTTGGCTACCCGGGCCACCAGGGCCTCGGCGCTTTGGGTTTTCTGGCGCCCCCACTCCTGGATGACGCTTTCCACCTCAAAGCGGGCCCTTTCTAGGCGGTGGGCTTCCAGAATCCCGTGCTCCGTCAGGTGGCGGTGGTGGGCCTCGAGGCCCTCAAAAAGGGCCTCCACTCCCTCTCCCGTAGCGGCCACCGTGGGGTAGATGGGGGGGCGCCAGCCCCCAGGCCGGGGAGGGGAGAGCTCCAAAGCCCCCTTGAGCTCCTGGATGAGGCGCTCCCCTCCAGGGAGGTCAAACTTGTTCACGGCGAGCACGTCGGCGATCTCCATGACCCCCGCCTTGAAGGCCTGGACCGCGTCCCCCGCCGCCGGGGTGAGGACCAGGAGGGTGGTGTCCGCTACCCGGGCGATGTCCACCTCGCTCTGGCCCACTCCCACGGTCTCCACGAAGATGCGGTCAAAGCCGAAGGCTTCCAGCAGGTTCAAGGCGGCCACCGTGGCCCCGGCAAGCCCCCCCAGGGCCCCCCTCGAGGCCAGGGAGCGGATGTAGACCCCGGGGTCTTGGTGGTGGCGCATCATGCGGATCCGGTCTCCCAGGATCGCCCCCCCGGTGAAGGGGCTGGAGGGGTCCACAGCCAGGACCCCCACCCGCTCCCCCCGCTTGCGGGCCTCCAGGATCAGGCGGTCGGTGAGGGTGCTCTTCCCCGCTCCCGGGCTTCCCGTGACCCCCACCACCTTGGCCTTCCCTTGGCCCCGCAGGCGCTTCAGGAGGGCCTGGCCCAGGGGGTGGCCGGACTCCGCCAGGGTGAGGGCCCGGGCCAGGGCGCGCACATCCCCCTGGCGGAAGCGCTCCTCTAGCTCGTGAAGTTGGGCCTCTTTTGCCTCGGTCATGCTGGCATTCTACGTTTTTTCGCAGAGGCGCGTTATTCCGCCAGGGCGATGCAGGCCACCTCCACCCGCACCCCCCGGGGGAGGGCCTTCACGGCCACCGTGGCCCGCGCCGGGTAGGGAGGGGCGAAGTAGCGGGCGTAGACCTCGTTGAAACCAGGGAAGTCCTCCATGTCCGCCAAAAAGCAGGTGGTCTGCACCACCTGAGCGAGCCCCGAGCCCGCGGCCTCTAGGATGGCCTTCAGGTTTTCCATGACCCGCTCTGTCTGGGCGCGGATATCCCCTTCCACCAGGGTGCCTTCGGGGGTCAGGGGGATCTGGCCGGAGACGAAGACGAAGCCCATGGCCCTGACCGCCTGGGTGTAGGGGCCGATGGCCGCAGGGGCCTTTTCCGTGCGGACGGCTTCCATGGCCTTATCCTACGCCAAAGCGGAAGAGCTTTCCCGAGAGGCTCACCACCCACACCTCCTGGGGCAGGGGCAGGGGGGGCACCTGCACCGCCCCCAGGCCCGAGGCCTCAAAGACCACCTGCCCCCTCCGGTCCACGGCCAGGAAGCGCCCCTCCTCGGTGGCCAGGAAGACGTGCCCGCTGGCGTAGCTGAGGCCCGCCGTCACCTTGCCCACCTCGAGGCTCCACACCTCCTCCCCCGTCCTTTGCTCCAGGGCCCGGAGGACCCCGTCCCAGGCGGCCACGTAGACCCTTTCCTCGTCCAGGGCCAGGCCGCCCCAGATCTCCCCCTCCAGCTCCACGTTCCAGAGGGTCTCCCGGGTCAAGGGGTCAAAGGCGTAGACCTCCCCCTCCCAGGTGGGGATGAAGAGCAGGCCCCCATAGGCGGCCACGGGAGCGTGGATGGGCCCGGTCCTGACCTTGTAGCGCAGCGCCCCGTTCCCTGGGTCCAGGGCGTAGAGCCAGCCGTCTTCCGCCCCCACGAAGAGGAGGCCCCGGTAAAAGGTGGGGCTGGCGGAAAGGTGCCCCCCTGCGGGGAAGCGGAAGAGGGGCTCATCCTTTTCGTAGGCGTAGAGGGTCCCGTCCCGGCTGGCCACGTAAACCCTAGGGCCCAGGACCAGGGGGGCGGCGGTGACCTCGGCCCCGGTTTCCCCGCTCCACTCCAGGACCCGCCCCCGGAAGCGGCGCACCTTGCCGTCCCAAGAGCCCACGTACACCCCGCCGCGGGCCACAGGGGGCGAGGAAACCTCCTCGGGAAGGGCCTCGAGGCGCACCTCCCCCGTGAAGGGGTTCACCTCCGCCAGGTTCCGCCCCACCCCCAGGTAGACCCGCCCCCCGGCGTAGACCATCTCCCCCGGCCAGGCCGCCTCCCCTCCCAGGTCCAGCTTGGCCTTGAGGCCCAGGCGGTGGGGGTCAGGGGCCAGGGGGTAGTGGCCCGAGCGGCTGGCCCCCGCCCGGGGGGTGGCCAGGCGCAGGGCCTGGAGGTCCTGGAGGGGCCCCCGGAAGAGGGTGGGATGGGTGGGGCGCTCCTCGGGATGCTTGGCCAGGAGGCCTAGGACCGCCTCGCTCACCCCCCTGGGTATGGCGGGGTTGAGGGCCTCCGGGGGCTTGGGCTCCTCGTAGACGTGCTGGAAGAGGATGGCTTGATCGTTCTCCCCCTCAAAGGGGGGCTTGCCGGTCAGGGTGCGGTAGAGGACGGCCCCGAAGCTGTAGAGGTCGGCCTTGGGGGAAAGGGGCAGGCCCTTGGCCTGCTCGGGGGCCATGTACAGGGGGGTGCCCAGGGTGTAGCCGGTGCGGGTGAGGTGGCGGCTTTCCTGCAGGAGGTAGGCCAGGCCGAAGTCCATGACCTTGGGGTAGCCCTCCTTGGTGAGGAGGATGTTCTTGGGGGTGAGGTCCCGGTGGAGGATGCCCTGGGCGTGGAGGTGGGCCAGGGCCTCCATGACCTGGGTTGCTGCCGTCAGGATGCGCTCGCCCTCCGGGCCCTCCTCAAAGGGGCCCAGGGCATCAAAGGTCCCCCCCTCCACCAGCTCCATGACGAAGTAGGGCCGCCCCTCCTCCTCCCCCAGGTCCAGCACCTGGACGATGCCCGGATGGAAGAGGCGGGAGAGGGCCCTGACCTCCAGGAAGAACCGCTCCCTCTCCGGGGGGAGGGCCCGGGGGTGGAGGAGCTTGACCGCCACCTTGCGCCCCAGGCGTTCGTCCACCGCCCGAAAGACCTCGGCCATCCCCCCTTCGCCCAAGGGGGCCTCGAGGCGGTACCGTCCGCCCAGGACCACGCCCGCCATTTTATTCTTCCTCAGGCTCCAGGCGCTTTAGGAGCTCGGTCAGTTCCTCTTTGTTGCCCTCTAGCTCCTGCACGATCTTGGCGATGGCCAGGCGCACCACCTCGGATTTGGACACCAGGCGCTCCGGGCTGGAAAGGGCGTAGGCGGCCCGGGTGAGGAGGGCGTCCTGCTCCTCGGAGATCACCACCTGTAGCCGCTTTTTTTCCTTTTTCGCCATACCGCTCCTTGGGGCTAAGTGTACAAAAGACGCATCGGCTTGACAATGCGCTTCTGGGGTTCTATCCTCACCTTGAGTAAGGTGTGTATGATGCACACAGATCCGGGGAGGGGCACCAGCAGGATTCTGCGCGTGGAGGGGGGCCTTCCCCTGTCCGGGGAGCTCCGGGTTTACCCCGCCAAGAACGCCGCCCTGCCCATCCTGGCGGCGAGCCTCCTCACCCCTGAGCCCATCACCCTTCTGGAGGTGCCCAGGCTCAGGGACGTGGAGGTGATGCTCCAACTCCTCGCCCACCTGGGCACCCGCTACGCCTGGGAGGGGCGCACCCTTCACCTCCATACCCCGGAGATCCGGAACACCGAGGCTCCCTTTGAGCTGGTGGGGCAGATGCGGGCCAGCTTCATCGTCTGGGGGGCGCTGCTGGCCCGGGTGGGGGAGGGGACCATCCACATGCCCGGGGGATGCGCCTTCGGGGCCCGGCCCGTGGACCAGCACATCAAGGCTTTGAGGGCTCTGGGGGCTGAGGTGGAGGAGAGGGGGGATGGGGCCTTCCACGCCCGCCGGGTCCGCCCCCTCTCGGGGCGGGTGGTCTTTGACCTGCCCACGGTGGGGGGCACGGAGCAGGCCATGCTGGCCGTGGCCCTGGGGGGTGAGGCCACCTTGGTCCAGGCGGCCATGGAGCCGGAGATTGAGGACCTGGGCCATTTCCTCGGCATGCTGGGGGTGGAGGTCCGGGGCCTGGGGAGCGCCATCCTGCACGTGAAGGGGGCGGAGCGCCTCAAGGGGGGAAGCTACCGCATCATCCCCGACCGCATTGAGGCGGGCACCTACCTCCTGGCGGCGGCGGCCACCCGCGGGGCCATCACCCTTACCCATGTCCGCCCTGACCACGTGGATGCCCTTCTGGACAAGCTTGGCCAGGCGGGGCACCGGGTGGAGACGGGGAGGGACTGGGTGCGCCTCACTGCCACCCCCCATCCCGAGCCCTTCCACGTGGAGGCCCGGGAGTACCCCGGCTTTCCCACCGATCTCCAGCCCATCGTCACCGCCTATTTGGCCACGGTGCCCGGGCAGAGCGCCGTTACGGACCGCGTCTACCCCGACCGCTTCACCCACGTGGGGGAGCTGGCCCGCATGGGGGCCGAGCTCTACCTCCGGGACCGCACCCTCTTGGTGAACGGCAGGCGCCTGCACGGGGCCCAGGTGAAGGCCCTGGACATCCGGGCTGGGGGCGGGTTGGTGGTGGCGGCCCTGGCGGCGGAGGGGGCTTCGGAGATTGAGGGGGTTTACTTCCTGGAGCGGGGGTATGAGGACCTCGAGGCCCGCCTCCAGGCCCTGGGGGCGAGCGTGAGGCTGGAGGAGGCCCCCTTGGCCGTGGCGGCGGACTGAGTGTCCATGCTGAAGCTGGGCAACATCAAGGCCTGATCTGGGGCATTTCCCCCTTCCCTTCGCCACCCCGCCAAAGTGGGTGCATCCTACCCCCCACTTCTCCCCCCGCTAGCGGGACAAGGCCCAGGCCCGGCCACTTAAAGCTGCAGCGCCTCGGGAAAGCGGAAGAAGAGGCGGTCCCGCACCAGCTCGGGGCTGTACCCCTTTTCCACGTAGCCTGCCCCCCTTAGGGCCTCCAGGACCTCCATGGCCACCTGCCGGTCCCCCCCCAGCCTGGCGGTGAGGAAGACCAGGGCCTCCTCCTCCTCGTCCCCTTCCCCCACGAACTCGGGGTACTCCTGGTCCAGGGCCCGCATCAGGGCCTTCAGGTCCACGGGGCGGCTGGTGAAGGCGAAGCGGGGGCTCTCCCCGGGCAGGAAGTGGGCGTACCCCTGGGCCTCGAGGGCCCGGGCCAGCTCCACGGCCTCCTGGTGGGTGTGGCCCCTCTGTTGCAACAGGGTCACCAGGGCATCGCGTTCCCCTTTCAGGCCGTTGGGGTGCTCCTCCCGTAGGCTGTTGGCCAGCTTCTCCAGTTCCATATTATCTTTATCATACAACCTGAGCGTAAGGGGCGCAAGGGTGCTTGTGCCGGGGAATGGACCCCCCTATACTGGGAAGGGTATGGACCTGGAGCTTCTGAACGAACGCCTGGCCAGCCTCCGGGGGTATCTTTGACATCCCCGGCAAGGAGGCCCGCCTAAAGGAACTGGAAAAGCGGTTGGAAGACCCCGCCTTCTGGCAGAACCCGGGGGAGGCCCGCCAAATAAGCCAGGAGGCGGCCCGCCTGAGGCACACCGTGGAGACCTTCCGCTCCCTGGAGAGCGACCTCCAGGGCCTTCTGGAGCTTTGGGAGGAGCTTCCCGCCGAGGAGCGGGAGGTCTTGAAGCCCGAGCTGGAGGAGGCGGCCAGCAAGCTGGAGGCGCTTTACCACGAGACCCTCCTTTCCTTCCCCCACGCGGAGAAGAACGCCATCCTCACCATCCAGCCCGGGGCCGGGGGCACCGAGGCCTGCGACTGGGCGGAGATGCTCTTAAGAATGTACACCCGCTTCGCCGAGCGGCAGGGCTTCGGGGTGGAGGTGGTGGACCTCAAGCCCGGTCCCGAGGCGGGCATAGACTACGCCCAGATCCTGGTCAAAGGGGAGAACGCCTACGGCCTCCTCGTTCCCGAGGCCGGGGTCCACCGCCTGGTGCGGCCTTCCCCCTTTGACGCCTCCGGCCGCCGCCACACCTCCTTCGCCGGGGTGGAGGTCATGCCCGAGGTGGACGAGACCGTGGAGGTGGTCATCCGCCCCGAGGACCTGCGCATAGACGTCTTCCGCTCCCAGGGGCACGGGGGGCAAGGGGTCAACACCACGGACAGCGCCGTGCGCATCGTCCACCTGCCCACGGGGATCACCGTCACCTGCCAGACCACCAGGAGCCAGATCAAGAACAAGGAGCTGGCCATGAAGGTCCTCCGCTCCCGGCTTTTTGAGCTGGAGTGGAAGAAGAAGCAGGAGGAGCTTCAGAGGCTCCGGGGCGAGGTGCGGCCCATTGAGTGGGGAAGCCAGATCCGGAGCTACGTCCTGGACAAGCAGTACGTGAAGGACCACCGCACGGGCCTCATGCGCTTTGACCCCCAGAACGTCCTGGACGGGGACCTCCTGGACTTCATCTGGGCGGGCCTGGAGTGGAAGGCGGGCCGCCGGCAAGCGGCGGAGGAGGTGGAGGCCGAGTAGCCTACTGGCCCAAGGCCTTGCGCAGAAGCTCCCGCACCCGGGATTCCTCGGCGGGGGTGAGCTGGGTGAGGGCGAAGGCCACGGGCCAGAGGTTCCCCTGGTCCAGGCGGGCCTGGTCGCTAAAGCCCAGGGTGGCGTAGCGGGTCTTGAACTTTTGGGCGGGCTGGAAGAAGCAGAGGACCTTGCCCTGGTGGGCGTAGGCGGGCATCCCGTACCACAGCCTCGGGGTGAGTCCTGGGGCCTCAGCCCGGATCAGGGCGTGTAGCCCCAGGAACAGGGAGCGGTCGGGCTCGGGCCAGCCCTCCGCCTGGGCCAGAACCGCCTCCTCCTGGCCCTTTTCCGGGGCGACCTTGGCCCGCCTCATCAGTAGACGTCCTCGGGGGCCTTGTACACCTCCCCGGTGAGCCAGTAGATGACCCGCTCGGCGATGTTCTCCAGGTGGTCGCCCAGGCGCTCGTAGCTGCGGGCCACCCGCAGGAGGATCAGGGCCTTGGTGATGGTCCGGGGGTCCTCCATCATGTAGGTGAGGAGTTCCCGGCTGACCTCCTCGTAGAGGGCGTCCACCTGGTTGTCCATGACCAGGACCTGGCGGGCAAGTTCCGCATCCCGCTCCGCCACCGCCTTGCCCAGGACGTCCATCATCTCCAAAAGCCTGCGGCCCATCTCGGGCAGGGTGACGTAGCGCTTCAGGGGGGGGTCCTGGGCGAGGATGAAGGCGTCCTCGGCCACGTGCATGGCGTAGTCCCCGGCGCGCTCCAGGTCGGTGAGGGCCTTGATGATGGTGAAGATGAGCCTGAGGTCCGAAGCCACGGGCTGGTGCCGGGCGATGAGGGCGATGGCCTCGTTCTCAATCTTGAGTTCCAGGGCGTCCACCTCTTTGTCCTTGACGATCACCCCTTCGGCCTTGGCTCGGTTGCCTTCCACCAGGGCCTCCGTGGCCTCCTGGGTCATCTCCCGCACGATGGAGAGCATCCGCAGGCTTTCTTCCACGAGCTGGTTCAGGGCCTTGTCCAGAGCTTCGCGCATACGACCTCCCGCTTTCAGTCTAGGGGAAGGCTGACCCCAAAGACGTTCTCCTCGCCCTCGCGCTTGGCGTAGGCCTCCCCCCCCAGGGCTCTGGCCAGGCGGCGCACCAGGTAGAGGCCGAGCCCCTGGCCAAACCCCTCCTGGGTCCCCCGCCTTCCCGGGAGGAAGAGGTTTTCGTAGTCGGTGAGGGCCTCCCCCCGGTCCCGGACCTCCAGGTGGAGCCTTGAGCCCTCGGCGTGGGAAAGGACACGGATGGGGTCCTGGCCGTACTTGAGGGCGTTCTCCAGGAGGTTCAGGAGGATCTGGAAGAGGGCCTCGAGGTCGGTGATGAGGGTGTGGGGGAGCTGGACCTCCACCCTTCTCCCCTTCAGCCTCTCCCCCAGGAGCTTCTCCAGGCGGGTCCAGACCTCCTCCAGTTCCACGGGGCGCCTGGGGCCGGGCTGTATGGGGGAAAGGCCCTGCACCAGGCGGGAAAGCCGGGCCACCTCCGCCTTGAGGAGGTCCAGGACTTCCTTTTCCTGCTTGGTCCTGGGGGTGAGGGCCTCCAGCAGGGGCCCCATGCCGGAGAGGGGGGTGCGGAGCTCGTGGCCCACCTCGGCCAGGAAGGCCCGCTCCCGCTCCTTGGCCTCCCTGAGGGCCTTGAGAAGGGCGTTCACCGCTTCCACCATGCGGCCAAACTCGTCCTGGGAGAGGGAGAGGGGGATGGGGTCCAGGCGCTCCGGGCTCCTTCCGGCGATCTCCCGGGCGGCCCGTTCCAGGGGCCTGGTGGCCAGGCGGGCGGTGAGGTAGACGAGGAGGGTCCCCAAGGGGAAGAGGAGGAAGAAGGCCTGGAGGAGGGCCTGCCTTAGGGCTGATAGGGCCCTTTGGATGGGCTCGGCCTCGGCGGTGAGGGCGAGGAGGCCCAAGGGGGTGCGGACCGCGATCCAGGCGAAGCCCTCCGCCCAAAGGACCCTGGGGGTATCCCCCAGCGTTTTGAGGGCCTCCCTGGGGAGGCGGTGGTCCTCCCGGGTGAGGACCAGGGGCTCCCCCTCCCCTGTGTAGAGGTGGAGGTGGACCCCGCCGGTGGTGAGGAGGGTGCCCGCCTGGCCCTTCCGGTAGGCCTCCGCCGCCCTCTGGGCGTCCTGGAGGAGGGTGGCCTCGAGGTGGCCCCGGAGGGCGGCTTCCACCCCCCGCCCCGCCAGGTACAGGACCCCGCCCAGGAAGAGGAGCCAGAGGAGGCTGAAGGCCAGGAAAAGACGGGTGCGGAAGGGGAGCACCTACCCTTCCCCCTTGGGGCGGAGGGCGTAGCCCAGGCCCCGCGCCGTGCGCAGGTAGCCGTAGGCCCCAGCCTCCCTCAGCTTGGCCCGGAGGTTGGCCATGTGCACGTCCAGGACGTTGGAGTCCTTGCCCAGGGGGTGGCCCCAGACTTTTTCCTCCATCTCCTGCCGGGGGAAGACCCGCCCCGGGCGGCCCATGAGGAGGGCGAGGAGGTCAAACTCCTTGGGGGAAAGCCGCACCTCCTGCCCGCGGAAGAAGACCTGCCGCCTTTTGGGGTAAAGCTCCAGCTCCCCCACCGCCAGGACCTCGCTTCCCTCCCGGTGCCGAAGCTGCACCTGGATGCGGGCCAGAAGCTCGGCGGGGTGGAAGGGCTTGACCAGGTAGTCGTCCGCCCCATCGGAGAGGAGGGAGACCTTGCGGTCCACCGCGTCCTGGGCGGTGAGGACCAGGATGGGGGTGTCGTCGGTGGCGCGGATTCTCCTCGCCACCTCCCCCCCATCCAGGTCGGGGAGGCCCAGGTCCAGGACCACCAGGTCGGGCCGCTTTTCCCGGTGGCGCACCAGGCCCTCCATGCCGCTTTTGGCCCAGTCCACGGCGAAGCCCGCCTCCTTGAGCTCCAGCTCCAGGAGCCTGGCCACCTCGGGGTCGTCCTCAATGAGGAGGATGCGCTTCATGGCCAGAGCCTTTCCGGAGGGGCGAGGCCGTAGACCTCCTTGAGGAGCTTAAGGAAGCTCACCCGCTCCCTTTCCCCCAGGAGGACATCCCCCCGCTCCGCCAGGGCGGGGAAGGCCTTGGGCTTCTCCCCAGGCAGGAAGAGGAGGAGCTGGACCTCCTGCCCGGGCCTGGGGGGGAGGGGAGGGGAGAGGGGTTTCAGGGCCTTCCCCTCCAGCCGCCAGGCCCCGTGGAGGGTGCGGAGATCGGGGGAGAAGAGCCTGAACTCCGTCCCCGGGGGCAGGGCCGGGCCGAAGAGGGAGGGGAGAGCGGCCAAGGCCGCGGAGAGGAGGAGGACCAAGGGCAAGAGCCACCGCATCTAACCCCCATTCTAGGAGGGCGTGCCGGTCTTTTGTGGGAGGGAGGTTAAGGGGCCTGAAGGTTTTTCCGGGAGGAGGAAGCCGGCGGAGACCACGTACTTCAGGGCGTCCTCCACGCTGATGTCCAGGGGGATGACCTCCTCGGAAGGGACCAGGATCACCATGCCGCTGGCGGGGACGGGGCTGGTGGGGACCAGGACGGCGGTGTACCCCTCGGGCAGGGGGGGAAGGCGGCTTTCCACGGGCTGGACCACGAAGCAGAGGGTGTAGAGGCCCCGCCTGGGGTACTCTATGACCGCCGCCCGGCTGAACTTCACCTCTTTTTGGCCGAAGAGGGTGTGGGCGATCTGCTGCACCGCCTTGTAGATATCCCGCACGATGGGCAGGAGAAGGAGGGAGCGCTCCAGGGAGACGATGAGCCGCCTTCCCAGGTAGTTCTCCGTAAGGGTCCCCACCAGGTAGATGAGAACCCCGGCCAGGAAAAGGCCCACGAAGGGGAGGGCGGGCTGGTAGGCCGGGGGCACCTCAAGGTTTACCAGGCGCAAGATGGTCTGGATGTAGTTTCCGGAGTAGGTGTAGACCCAGCCCAGGAAGTAGAGGGTGACGAGGAGGGGAAGGAGGGTGACCAGCCCGGTGATGAGGCGTTGCCGGAGCCGCATGGTCTCTAGTTTACCAGAGGGGAAAAACCCGGGTCCGCCCCAACCAAAGACCAGGGGATACCGGGGTTAGCGCCCGTCCCCCCGGCTTTGCGCCAGGGCCTTCAGGCCCTTTAGGTCCTTGAGGAGGATCTTACCGTATCCCGAGCGGATGTAGCCCTCCCGGGCGAGCTCCCCGATCACCTTGGTCACGGTTTCCCGCACGCTCCCCACGGCGGCGGCCAGCTCGTCGTGGGTGGCGTGGAGGACCAGGATGCCCTCCTCCTCCTGGGCCAAGGGAGTTTCCGCCAGTTCCAGAAGGGCCGCCGCCATGCGGTTCTTGAGGCGCTGGGTGGCCATGCGCTCAATGCGGCGGTAGGACTCGGAGAGGGCCTGGGCCAGGTGCTGGGCCAGCGCCTTGAGCTCCTCGGGGGAGGGTTCCTTGGGCAGGGTTTCCAGGACCACCTCCGTCACCGCCTCGGCGAAGTAGCCCCGCTCGGCCCCGAAGAGGGCCTCCTCCCCGAAGTAGCCCCCGGGGCGGACCAGGCGCAGGGTGAGGGCGTTCCCCTCCTCGTCCACGGCCTCGAGGCGGACGAGGCCGGAAAGCACCCTAAAGGCCCGGTCCCGGGGCCCAAGGGGCCCCGGGTAGAGGATGACCTCGCCGGGCTTGAAGCTCTGGGTTTCGCGGGCCTGGGTCATGGCTGCCTCCTTGTCCCCAGGCTAGCACGCCCCCGGGGATTTTGTAAACGGGGAAGTTGAAAAAATGGAGCCCGGGCTACCGAAGGGGGCGCTTCCGGGCCACGGGGAGGAGGCGGTCCAAGGCGATCTCCGGGGTCTCGCCCCGTTTCCTGGCCTCCTCCCGCTCCCACCTGGCCCAAAAGACCGCCATCTCCCAGACCGCCCTCAGCCTTTCCTCCACAGGAAGAACCTGCCACTCGGCCCGGTCGTCAGGGGTCTCTTCCAGGGAGAATCTGCGGGCAACGGGCTGGATCCGCCTCACAGCTCCTCCAGATCCCTCAGGTCCACGGGCCTGCCGAAGGCCCGCTTCAGGGCCCGGAGGAAGTCCAGCATGTCCTCGGTCATCCCACGTTCTCCCTAAGCCAGTCCAGGTAGGCCCCGTGCCCCTCGGCGATGGGGAGGGCGATGATCTCGGGCACGGTGTAGGGGTGGAGGGCGAGGACCCGCTCTTTGAGCCTCGGGAAGGCGAAGGTGGTGGTCTTGATGATGAGAAGGACCTCCTGATCCTCCGCCACCTCCCCCTGCCAGCGGTAGATGGAGGTGAGGCCGGGGAGGATGTTCACGCAGGCGGCCAGGCGCTCCTCCACCAGGGCCCGGGCGATGGAGCGGGCCACCTCCTCGCTGGGCGCGGTGATGAGGACCACTTCCTCCATCACTTTTCCTCCTCCACCACGAAGGCGCTGGCGATCTCGTCGTCCTCGGGCAGGTTCATGACCTTGACCCCCGCCGTGGCCCGGGAGTACTGGCGGATCTGGGAAACGGGGGTGCGGAGGGCAAGGCCCCGCCTGGAGAGGACCAGGAGGTCCTCCTCCCCCCGCACCTTGAGGAGGGCGGCCAGGCGGCCCACCCTGGCGGAGACGGCGTAGGTGATGACCCCCATCCCTCCCCGGCCCTTTAGGGGGTACTCGGCGAGGGGGGTGCGCTTGCCGTAGCCCCGGGTGCTCACCGAGAGGAGGTCCACCATCTCCCCGGGGCTCACCGTCACCAGGGAGACGACCCGGTCCTCGGGCCTCTTGAAGCGGATGCCCACCACCCCCTGGGTGTCCCGGCCCGTGGCCCGCACCTCCTCCAGGGGGAAGCGGATGGCCTGGCCCTCCTCTGTGGCCAGGATGGCCTCGTCCTCGGGGTGGGAGAGGGCCACGCCCACCAGGCGGTCCCCCTCCTGGAGCCGGATGGCGATCAGGCCCCCGGCCCCCAGGTTGGCGTACTCCCGGAGGGCGGTGCGCTTGATGAGGCCCTTTTCCGTGGCGAAGACCAGGTACCCCTCCCCCTCGAGGCCCCGCACAGAGAGGAGGGCGGCCACCTCCTCCTCCTCCGAGAGGGGGAGGAGGGTCTTCACGTGCACCCCCCGGGCCTGGCGGCCCATCTCCGGGAGCTCGTAGACCTTGAGGCGGTAGACCCGGCCCCGGTTGGTAAAGACGAGGAGGTCGTCGTGGGCGTCGGCCACGAAGACCCCTATGGCCTCGTCCTCCTCCTTGGTCTTGCCCGCCAGAAGGCCCTTCCCGCCCCGCCCTTGGGCCCGGTAGGTCTCCAGGGGAAGGCGCTTGAGGAAGCCCTGGGCGGTGAGGGTGATGACCATGGGCTCGTCCTCAATGAGGTCCTCGGGGTTGAAGCTCTCCTCAAACTCGGTGAGGAGGGTGCGCCTCCCGTCCCCGTACTTCTCCTTGACCCGGAGGAGGTCCCGCTTGACCTCTCCCCAAAGGCGGGCCTCATCCTCCAGGATGGCCTTCAGGCGGGCGATCTCCTCCATGAGCTCACGGTACTCCGCCAAAAGCTTCTCCCTTTCCAGGGCCACCAGGCGCTGCAGGCGCATGTCCAGGATGGCCTGGGCCTGGGCCTCGGTGAGGCCGAAGCGCTCCATGAGGCCCCGCCTGGCGGCGGGGGCGTCCTCGGAGGCCCGGATCAGGGCGATGACCTCGTCAATGTGGTCCAGGGCGATGAGGAGGCCCTCGAGGATGTGGGCCCTCTCCTCCGCCTTCTTCAGGTCAAAGAGGCTCCGGCGCCGCACCACCTCCTTGCGGTGGTCCAGGTAGTGGCGCATGAGGGCGAGGAGGGGGAGGACCTTGGGCTCCCCGTGGACGATGGCCAGGAGGTTCACGGTGAAGGAGGTCTGCAGGGCGGTGTGCTTGTAGAGCTGGTTCAGGACCACCTGGGGGTTGGCCCCCCGCTTGAGCTCAATGGCGATCCTGAGGCCCTGGCGGTCGGACTCGTCGCGGAGGGCCACGATGTCCTCGATCTTCTTGGCCTTGACCAGGGCGGCGATCTGGGCGATGAGGCCCGCCTTGTTCACCTGGTAGGGGATCTCGGTGACCACCAGCATGGGCCTCTGCCCCTTTTCCTCTACGCGCACCTTGGCCCTGAGCTTCAGGCTTCCCCGCCCCGTGGCGTAGGCCTCCTTGATGCCCTTTTTGGAAAGCTTCCCCCCCGTGGGGAAGTCGGGACCCGGGAGGTGGCGCATGACCTCCTCGAGGGTGATCCCCGGGTTGTCAATCATGGCCACCAGGGCGTCCACCACCTCGGAGAGGTTGTGGGGGGGGAGGCTGGTGGCCATGCCCACGGCGATGCCGCTGGCGCCGTTCACCAGGAGGTTGGGGATGGCGGAGGGGAGGACCTCGGGCTCCTGGAGAGAGCCGTCGTAGTTGGGGCGGAAGGCCACCGTCTCCTTGTCAATGTCCAGGAGCATCTCCGCCCCCATGGCCGAGAGCCTGGCCTCGGTGTAGCGCTGGGCGGCGGGAGGGTCCCCGTCAATGGAGCCGAAGTTCCCCTGGCCGTCCACCAGGGGGTAGCGCAGGTTCCAGGGCTGGGCCAGGCGGGCCAGGGCGTCGTAGATGGCCGCGTCCCCATGGGGGTGGTACTTGCCCATGACCTCGCCCACGACCTTGGCGCTCTTCACGTGCTTGCGGCCCGGGAGGACCCCCTCCTGGTGGGCGGCGAAGAGGATGCGCCTCTGGACCGGCTTCAGCCCGTCCCGAACGTCCGGGAGGGCCCGGTCCACGATCACGGACATGGCGTAGTTGATGAAGCTTTGCTTGAGCTCCTCGGTGATTTCTACAGGTAAGACCTGGGCCATAGCGCTCCCGAATGGCGTTTAGACGCCGCCTTTCAGTATAGCACACCCCTGGGAGACGGGGCTATAGTGGGTTAGATTCTAAAGAAGTGGGGTGGCCTCGAGGGCCTCCCAGGCCGCCTCCAGGTAGGCCTCCTCCGCCACCTCTTCCCCCCAGTAGGCGGTCTTGCCCTCCCCGTCGGCCTTCTGCAGGGCCAGGTGGGCCATGAAGCGGTCCGGAAGGGCCCCATGCCAGTGCTCCTCCCCAGGGGCGAAGACCACCACGTCCCCGGGGAGGAGGAGCCTGGCCCCCTCCCCCCGGCTTTGCGCCAGACCTACCCCTTCCGCCACGTAGAGCACCTGGCCGTGGGGGTGGGTGTGCCAGGCTGTGCGGCCTTGGGGAGCGAAGCGCACCAGGAAGAGGCTTTCACCCTGGGGTTGGGCCGGAACTAAGACCTCCAGGTACACCTTTCCCGAGAACCACTCGGGATTGCCTTCTGCGGTCTTGTGAAAACGGTGGATCTCCATTCCTAACCTCCCACCTCCAGGACCTCGGCCAGGTAGACCAGGGCCAGCTTGTAGGAGAGGATCCCGAAGCCGGAGACGATGCCCCGGCAGGCGGGGGCGGTCACCGAGTGGCGGCGGAACTCCTCCCGGGCGTGGAGGTTGGTGAGGTGGACCTCCACCACGGGAAGGGGCTGGGCCTTGATGGCGTCCAGGAGGGCGTAGGAGTAGTGGGTGAGGGCGCCCGGGTTCAGGACGATGGCCAAAAACCCCTCCCCGTGGGCCTGCTGGATCCAGTCTATGAGCTGGCCCTCGTAGTTGCTCTGGCGGAAGACCACGCCAAGCCCGAGCTCCGCCCCCCAGGCCTCGCAGAGGGCCTCCAGCTCCTCCAGGGTCGTCCTTCCGTAAAGCTCCGGCTCCCGCTTGCCCAGAAGGTTCAGGTTAGGGCCGTTTAGGACCAGGACCATAGGGGCTCCTTTCCCCTAGGATAAACCCATGCGCCTCCTGGCCCTCGCCCTTATGGTCTCCCTGGCCCTGGCCCAGACCCACGTGGTGGCCCCCGGGGAGACCCTGTTTTCCATCGCCAAGCGCTACGGCACCCCCGTGGAGGAGCTTGCGCGCCTGAACGGCCTGAAGGATCCGAACCGCATCCGGGCCGGGCAGGTCCTCCTGGTGCGCCCCCTGGGGGAGGCCCCCCTTCCCCGGGGCCGGGTCCTCTACCTCCCAGCGGTCCAGGGGCGGGCCTTCGGGGTCCGGGTGGAGGGGTATGGGGCGGGGGAGGCTACCTTCCTGGGGGGGCGTTACCCCCTGTGGCGGGAGGGGGAGGGGCTTTTGGGGCTCGTTCCCGTGGGGGCCCTGGTGGAGCCTGGAGTCTACCCCTTACGCCTTTTCCTGGACGGGGAGGAGGTGCGCCTGAGCCTGAGGGTGGCCCCGGGAGGCTACGCCAGGGAGGTCCTCCAGCTGTCCGAGGACCAAGAGGCCCTCCTCCGGGATCCCGGCCTGAAGGCGGAAAGGGAGAAGGTGGTGGCCGCCTGCCCCAAGGAGGGCCCCCTACGCCTGAAGGGGCCTTTCCTGAAGCCCCTGGAGGGGCGCCTCACCAGCGCCTTCGGCACCCGGAGGCGGTACGGGAGGCTCTTCACCTCCTACCACGAGGGGCTGGACTTCGCCGCGCCCCCTGGCACCCCGGTGCGGGCGGTGGCGGCGGGAAAGGTGGTCCTCTCGGAGAGGCTCAAGGTGCGGGGGGAGGCGGTGATCCTGGCCCACGGGGCGGGGCTTTGCACGGGGTACTGGCACCTGGCCGAGAGGCGGGTGCGGGTGGGGGAGGAGGTGGAGGCCGGAGGGGTCATTGGCCTCCTGGGGAGCACGGGGCTTTCCACCGGGCCCCACCTGCACCTGGAGGTGCGCCTCTTCGGGGTGCCCGTGGACCCCCTGCCCTTCTTCGCCCGCCTCCCCCTACCCTAGGCGGAGGAGGGAGAGGACCTCCACGTGGTGGGTGAAGGGGAAGAAATCGTAAGGCCGGGCGAAGGCGAGCTGGTAGCCTCCCTTGGCCAGCTCCCCCACGTCCCGGGCCCAGGTGGCGGGGTCGCAGGCCACGTAGAGGATCTCCTGGGGGCGGCTTTCCAGGAGGTAGGCCCGCACCTCCCCTGAGAGCCCGGCCCGGGGCGGGTCCAGGACCACCAGGTCAAAGGCCCCGAAGCGCCGGGCCTCCCGGGCATCCCCCCGGTGGAAGCGCACGTTTTCCACCCCCAGGCGGGCCTTGTCCCCCTCCCCCCGCCTTACCGCCTCCTTGCTGATCTCTATGGCCACCACCTCTTGGTAGCGGGGGGCGAGGAGGAGGGAGAGGAGGCCCGAGCCGGCGTAGAGCTCCAAGGCCCTCCCGCCTCCCGGGACCAGGCCCCGGGCCTCTTCCAGGAGAAGCCCCGCCGCCAGGGGGTTCACCTGGGCGAAGCTTTCCAGGCTCACCGTGGCCGTGAGGGGGCCAAAGGCCTCGAGGAGGGTGGTGGCCCCGTAAAGGGGGCGGACCCTGCCCCGGAAGCGCCCTTTGGGGGAGGGCTCGGCCCAGACCACCCCGGCGAACCCCTCCTTCACCAGGGCCTTGGCGGGCCGCTTCAGGGCCTCCGGGGAGCCCCCGATCAGGCCCAGGAGAACCTTCCCCTCCAAAAGGCTTCCCCTCAGGGCCACCTCCTCCACGGGCAGGGGCCAGCTCTTAAGGAGGGCGAAGGCCAAGGCCAAGGGCTCGGCCAGAAGGGGGTCCTCCTCTATCCGCACCAGCTCCCGGCTCTCCGGCAGGCGGTAGGCCAGACCCCCTAAGGGGTGGCGGGCGTACTGGGCGGCGGTGCGGTAGCCGAGGGCCCTGGGCGAGGGGCGGATGGGGCTTAGGGGGAAGGAGAGCTTGGCGATGCGCCTTAGGGCCTCCGCCACCAGGCCCTCTTTGAGAGGAAGCTGGGCCTCGTAAAGGAGGGGGAGGTCGGCGGAGGGGGGAAGGGGGTGGGGGTAGCGGTCGGGGCGAGGGCTTAAGACCTCCACCCCTTCCAGGAACAAGGCCCCTTTTCGCCGCACCGGCCTTCCCCGCACCACCTCCCCGGGAAGCCCCCCTTTTACCAGGACCGTACCCTCCTCCGCTCGGGCCAGGCCGTACCCGCCCGGCACCAGTTTTTCCACCAGAATCTCCACCCTATCACCCTACCCCAAAGGGCTTGACGCTAAGATAAGGGGGTGATTCGCATACTGCTAGCGGACGACCACGCCCTCTTCCGGCAGGGGCTGAAAAGCCTTTTGGAGGCCGAAGGGGATTTCCGGGTGGTGGGGGAGGCCAAGGACGGCTGGGAGGCTTTGCGGCACGCCCTCGAGGCCAAGCCCGATGTGGTCCTCATGGACATCCAGATGCCGGGCCTGGACGGGGTCCAGGCCACCCAGGCCATCCTCAAGGAGTGGCCCGGGGCCAGGGTCATCATCCTCACCATGTACCGCCAGGACGCCTACGTCTTTGAGGCGGTCAAGGCGGGGGCCAGGGGGTATCTGCTGAAGGACACGGACGCCCGGGAACTGATAGAGGCCATCCGCCGGGTCCACGGGGGGGAGGTCCTTTTGGACGCCGAGCTGGCCGGGCGCATCATCCAGGACTTCCGGGCCAGGAAGGAGCAAAGCGCCCCCCTGCACGCCGAGCTCTCCGAGCGGGAGATCCAGATCCTCAAGCTGGTGGCCCAGGGGTACACCAACCTGGAGATCGCCGCCGAGCTCCAGCTTTCCGAGAAGACGGTGCGCAACCGCCTTTCCGAGATCTTCCAGAAGCTCCACTTAAATAACCGCACCCAGGCGGCCCTCTATGCCATCCGGGAGGGGCTGGCGGAGCCCGACCTGGAAGAGTAGTGGACCCGGTCCGCCTTCTTTTGGAGCTGGCCCCCCTCAAGGGGGAGGAGGCCCGCGGGGCCTTCGTGGCCCGGCACCTTCCGGGAGCCCGGAGGGACGGGGTGGGGAACGTTTTTGCGGGCGAGGGGAGGGTGCTCCTCCTGGCCCACCTGGACACCGTCCTTCCCCCGGCTCCCCCCAAGGCGGTGGGGGAGCGGCTTTACGCCCCCGGGGTGGGGGACAACACCAGTGGGGTGGCCGTCCTCCTCTCCCTGCCGGAAATCCCCGGGGTGGTGCGGGGCTTCACCGTGGGGGAGGAGGGCCTGGGGAACCTGAGGGGGGCGAGGGCCCTGGTGGCGGCCCTGGAACCCGAGGTGGTGGTGGCCGTGGACGGGTACCTGCCCGGGGTGGCGGACCGGGCCCTGGGCTCGGTGCGCTTCCGGGCCCGCTTCCTGGGTCCTGGGGGGCACGCCTGGGGGGACCGGGGGGCCCCGAACCCCGTCTTTGCCCTGGCGGAGGCCCTTGCCGCCCTTTATGCCCGTTTCCGGGAGGAGGAGGCGAGCCTGAACGCGGGCGGCCTCATGGGGGGCGAGGCGGTGAACGCCATCGCCAAGGAGGCCTCGGCCCTCCTGGAGGTGCGGGCCGTGGAGGCCTCGGGGTTAAGCCGCCTCTTCGCCGAGGCGGAAGGCCTCCTAAAGGAGGCGGCCAGGCGGCACCGGGTGGAGTTCTCCTTGGAGGTTCTGGGCCAAAGGCCCGCGGGGAGCACGGCCACGGAAGAGCTTAGGCGGGCGGCGGAGGAGGCCCTTAGGGCCATCGGAGAGAGGCCAGCGTTTCAGGCGGGCTCCACGGATGCAAGCGCGGCGGTGGAGCGGGGGATCCCCGCTTTGGCCCTAGGGGTCTACCGGGGGGGCGGGGCCCACACCGAGGCAGAGTGGGTCCTGCCCCAAAGCCTCCTGGAGGGGCGGAAGGTCCTTCTGGCCTTTCTCAAGGCCCTTGGCGTAGGATAGGGCGTATGCGCGTGGGGGTCATAGAAGGCTTCCTTTCCCGGCGGTACCTGGGCTTCTGGGAGGCCTACCTCAAGGCCCTGGGGGTGGAGGTGGTCCGGGCGGGCGCCCCTCCGGATCTCCGCCAGCCCTACTGCCTCCCGGTCCAGGCCCTCTTGGCCCAGGTGGAGGCCCTGAAGGCCAAGGGGGTGGACTACCTCCTCCTCCCCGACCTCCAGGGCGGGGTGGATTCCGAGCGGGGCGGGGGGCAGTGCCCCTGGCTTTTGGACCTGGAGGCCGCCCTCCTCCGCTACTACCCGGGGCTTCCCCCAGTCTTGAAGGTGCCCGCCGAGCTCTCCGAGAGGGTCCTGGGCCGGGCGGGGGAGGTGGGGCAGATCCTCACGCAAAACCCCATGCGGGTGGGGCGGGCCCTGGACCAGGCCAAAGGCCTCCTCAAGCCCCCGCCCCCCTTCAAGACCCCAGGGGGAAGCGTGGGGGTGGTGGCCCAGCCCTATCTGCTGGAGACGGAGGATTTTCGCGAGGGGGTGCGGGAGGCCCTGGCCCAGGTGGATCTCCTCCCCTACTTTCCCGACCTGCCCCCGGAGCGGCTGCGGGAGGAGGGGGAGAGGCTTCTTTCCATGGACCTTCCCACGGACCGGGAGCTTCTGGGCATGGTCCACTACCTCCACCGCCTGGGCCGGGTGAAGGGGCTTATCCTGGTGGTCTCCTACGCCTGCCCCCCCATCCCCGGTGTCCTGCGGCGGGCGGCGAAAAGGCTCTCTAAACCCCACCGCCTCCTCACCCTGGGGGAGGACTGGAGGGAGGAGCTCCTCGCCTTGAAGGGGGAGATGGGGGTCTAGCCCCTAGAAAGCGGGTGGGGCGGGGGTAAACTGGAAGCCATGACCGAGCGGTCAGTCCTCTTGGCCCGCCTCCTTCCCTACCTGACCCCCTACCGGTGGCGGTACCTTCTTGGGGTAGGAGCGGGCCTCCTTTCCATCTTCTTCTTCCTCTTGGGTCCCTACTTCCTGCGGCTGGTGGTGGATGCCGTGGGGGAGGGAAGGCCCTACGGACGCTACGTGCTCTTCCTCCTCCTCTCCGCCGCCGCCTCGGCCCTCCTCTCCTACGCCATGCGGCGGCTCGCCGTGGTGGCCAGCCGCCAGGTGGAGTACGACCTGCGGAAGGACCTCTTCCACCACCTCCTCCGCCTGGACCGGGGCTTTTACGGGAGGACCCGGGTGGGGGACCTGATGAACCGCCTGAACACCGACCTCTCGGCGGTGCGGGAGATGGTGGGCCCGGGGATCATGATGGGAAGCCGCCTTTCCTTTATGGTCCTTCTGGCCTTCTTCTCCATGTATGCGGTGAACGCCCGCCTGGCCTTCTACCTCACCCTGATCCTGCCCGCCATCGCCCTTTTCGTCTTCTACCTGCTCAGGCTCATAGACCGCCGCTACCGGGAGGCCCAGGAGGCCTTTGACCGCATCAGCACCCTGGCCCAGGAGGCCTTCAGCGGCCTCCGGGTGGTCAAGGGGTACGCCCTCGAGGGCCGGATGCTCGCCCGCTTCCAGGACCTGAACCGGGTTTACGTGGAGAGGAGCCTGGCCCTGGCCCGGGTGGAGGGGCCCATGCAGGCCCTTTTGGGCTTCCTCATGGGCTTCGCCTTCCTCACCGTCCTTTGGGTGGGGGGCGGGATGGTGGTGCGGGGGGAGCTCACCGTGGGCCAGCTGGTCCAGTTCAACGCCTACCTGGCCCAGCTCACCTGGCCCATTCTGGGCCTGGGCTGGGTCATGGCCATGTACCAGCGGGGCCTCACCAGCCTGAGGCGCCTGCTTGAGCTTCTGGACGAGGAGCCCAGGATCAAGGACGAGGCCCCCCTGCCCCTTTCGCTCAAGGACCTCTCCGGGGAGGTGCGCTTTTCGGGGGTGGGGCTGAAGCTGGGGGAGCGCTGGCTCCTCAAGGACATCACCCTGACCGTCCCCGAGGGGATGACCCTGGGGATCACCGGGCGCACTGGAGCGGGGAAGAGCCTTCTAGCGGCCTTGGTTCCCAGGCTTCTGGACCCCACGGAGGGGGAGGTCTTCGTGGGGGGATACCCCGTGAAGCGGATCCCCCTCAAGGTCCTCCGCCAGGCCGTGGGTGTGGCCCCCCAGGAGCCTTTCCTGTTCAGCGAAACTCTTTTGGAAAACATCGCCTTTGGCCTGGAGAAGCCGGATAGGGAGAAGGTGGAGTGGGCGGCGAGGCTTGCCGGGATCCACGAGGAGATCCTGGCCTTCCCCAAGGGCTACGAGACGGTTCTTGGCGAAAGGGGGATCACGCTTTCCGGGGGGCAGCGGCAGCGGGTGGCCCTGGCCCGGGCCCTGGCCAAGGAGCCCAGGATCCTGATCCTGGACGATGCCCTAAGCGCCGTGGACACCGAGACCGAGGCCAGGATCCTCCAGGGCCTGAAGACCGTTTTGGGCCGCCAGACCACCTTCCTCATCTCCCACCGCACGGCCACCCTGCGCCACGCCGACTGGATCATCGTCCTGGACGGGGGAAGGATCGTGGAGGAGGGGACCCACGAGAGCCTCCTCGAGGCCGGGGGCCTCTATGCGGAGCTGGACCGCATCCAGCGCATGGAAAAGGAGGTGGAGGAGTGAACGGGGAGGACGCCTACAGCAAGGCCTTTGACCGGGTCCTCTTCGCCCGGATTCTGGCCTACGTGAAGCCCTACCGCCGCCAGGTGGCCCTGGCCCTCTTCTTCCTTCTCCTCACCACCCTCACGGCCGCCATGACCCCCCTCTTCTTCAAGTGGGCCATTGACGGGGCCCTGGTGCCCACGGAGGAGAAGCCCCTCGCTGAGCGCTTCGCCCTCCTCCTCTGGGTGAGCCTGGGCTTCCTCCTGGTGCGGGGGGTGAACTTCGCCGCCACCTACGGGGAGACCTACCTCATCCAGTGGGTGGGGCAGAGGGTCCTCTTTGACCTGCGAAGCGCCCTCTTCGCCAAGTTCATGCGCCTCCACCCGGGCTTCTACGATAAAAACCCCGTGGGCCGCCTCATGACCCGGATCACCTCCGACGTGGACGCCATCAACCAGTTCATCACCGGGGGGCTGGTGGGGGTCATCGCCGACCTCTTCACCATCCTGGGCCTCCTCGCCTTCATGTTCGTCCTAAGCCCCAAGCTCACCCTGGTGGTCCTCCTGGTGGTCCCCGTTCTCCTCTGGGTCACCGCCTGGGTGCGAAACGGCATGCGCACCGCCTACCGGGAGATGCGCCTGAGGCTGGCCCGGGTGAACGCTGCCCTGCAGGAGAACCTCTCCGGGGTGGAGACCATCCAGCTCTTCGTCAAGGAGGGGGAGCGGGAGGAGAAGTTTGACCGCCTGAGCCGGGACCTCCTCAAGGCCTGGGTGGAGATCGTGCGCTGGTTCGCCCTTTTCTTCCCGGTGGTGGGCTTTTTGGGGGATTTTGCCGTGGCCAGCCTCCTCTTCTACGGCGGGGGGGAGGTGGTGCGGGGGGCGGTGACCCTGGGGCTTCTCGTGGCCTTTGTGGACTATACCCGCCAGCTCTTCCAGCCCCTGCAGGACCTCTCGGACAAGTTCAACCTCTTCCAGGGGGCCATGGCCAGCGCTGAGCGTATCTTCGGGGTTTTGGACACGGAGGAGGAGCTAAAAGACCCGGAGAAGCCCAAGCCCATCGCCCGCTTCCGGGGGGAGGTGGAGTTTAGGGATGTATGGCTGGCCTACACCCCCAAGGGGGTGGAGCCCAAGGAAGGGGAGTGGGTGCTCAAGGGAGTCTCCTTCCGCATCCGCCCCGGGGAGAAGGTGGCCTTGGTGGGGGCCACGGGGGCGGGGAAGACCAGCGTGGTGAGCCTGGTCGCCCGCTTCTACGATCCGCAAAGGGGCCAGGTCCTCATAGACGGGGAGGACGTGAGGAACTACCGCCAGGAGGAGTTGAGGCGGCATGTCGGCATCGTCCTCCAGGATCCCTTCCTCTTCTCCGGCACGGTCTTGGACAACCTCCGCTTTTTTGATGCCTCCATCCCCGAGGAGAAGGTGGTGGAGGTGGCCCAGTTCCTGGGGGTGCACGAGGCCATCCTCCGTCTGCCCCAGGGCTACCACACCCCCCTGGGGGAGCGGGGGGCGGGGCTTTCCACGGGGGAGAAACAGCTTCTGGCCCTGGTGCGGGCCCTGCTCTCTAGTCCCGATATCCTCCTCATCCTGGACGAGGCCACGGCCAACGTGGACTCGGAGACGGAGAAGCGGCTTCAGGAGGCCCTCTACAAGGCCATGGAGGGGAGGACCTCCATCCTCATCGCCCACCGCCTTTCCACCATCCGCCGGGTGGACCGCATCCTGGTCTTCCGCAAGGGGAGGCTTTTGGAGGAGGGGACCCACGAGGCCCTCCTGGAGAAGGGGGGGTATTACGCCACCCTGTACCGGCTGCAGTACGCGGACTAGGCCATGACCTACAAAGAGGCTCTGGACTGGCTTTACGGGAGGAGGCGGCAAGGCCCGAGGGGCACGGAGCGGGCGCGGGCCCTCCTCGCCCGTCTGGGGAACCCCGAGGAGGCTTTCCCCGCCGTCCACGTCCTGGGCACCAAGGGCAAGGGGAGCGTGGTGGCCTACCTCGAGGCCGCCTTCGCCGCCCGGGGCCTCGCCTATGGGGCCTATACCAGCCCCCACCTCCTGGACTTCCGGGAGAGGATCCGCACCCATCTGGGCCTCATCCCCCAGGAAAGGGTGGTGGACTTCGTCCTTTGGGCCCAGGGAGAGGCCTTTCCCGAGCCCCCGGGCTTTTTTGACCTGGCCACCGCCTTGGCCTTCCAGCACTTTAAGGAGGTGGGGGTGGCCCTGGCGGCGGTGGAGGCGGGGGTGGGGGGGGAGAAGGACGCCACCAACGCCCTCCCCCGGGTGGTCCTCACCGTGATCACCAACGTGGGGGAGGACCACCTCGAGGCCCTGGGGGGCACCCTGGAGGCCGTGGCCCGGGACAAGGCGGGGGCCATCCGCGAGGGGGTGCCCGTGGTCACCGGGGCGGAGGGGGTGGGGCTAAGGGTCATCCGGGAGGTGGCCCGGGCCCGGGGGGCCCCCCTCTACCTCCTGGACCCCGAGGATCCCCTCTTCGCCCTCCCCACCCCCCCTGGCCTAAAAGGGGCCTTCCAGGAGAGGAACGCCCGGCTGGCGGCGGCCGCCCTCCGCCTCCTGGCCTTTCCCGAGGAGGCCATCGCCGAGGGCCTGAGGACCGCCCGCCACCCAGGGCGGATGGAGCGGTTCTCCCTCTTTGGGGTGGAGGTCTTTTTGGATGGGGCCCATAACCCCATGGCAGCGGAAGCCCTGGCCCGGGAGTTTTCCGGCTACCACCTGCTCTTTGGCGCATTTCCCCGAAAGGACGTGGGTGGGATGCTAACCCACCTTCTCCCCAAGGCGAAAAGCGTGCGCTACACCCTGGCGGGGGAGGGGGCCATGGGGAGGGAGCTGGGGGAGCCCTTCTTCCCCGACCCTTGGGAAGCCCTCCTCCACGCGGTGGAAAGGGCCAGGGAGGACGGGCTTCCCGTGCTGGTCACGGGCTCCCTCTACCTGGTGGGGGCCCTTCTGGGGAGGCTCATTCCCGGGCCTCGGCCAGGGTCCTCCCACCAGGGTCGGTGAAGACCACCCGGCGCACCCTTTCCAGCTCCAGGAGGACGTAGGGGCTGGTGAGGGCCTGGGTGACGATGGCCCCGGGCCTGGGGGAGATGAGGTTTAGGACCACCCGGGCCGTGTCCCCCACGTAGGTCACCCCCAGCACCTCAATCCCGTACCCCCCTGTGGGCTTCAGGCCCCAGAAGAAGGCGGCCACGCTCCGGGTGCGGAAGTCCACGGCAGGGGCGGGGGGACGGGGGAGACGGTTCGCCACCACCAGGTTCCAGACCTCGGTGAAGCGGGTGGGGGTGTTGGCGAGAAAAGCCCGGGCCTCGGTCTCCTGATAAGCGGCGTTTACCCCTTGGTCCAGGATGCGGAAGGGGGGGGTAGGGGGGGTCACGATCTCCAGTCTAAGCCCGTACTGGACCAGAAGGGCCCCCACCCGGTAGGAGTCCGGGGCCGGGTCCAGGGAGAGGGGCCTGAGGGCGGGTTCGGAAAGCTCAAAGACCACCACCTGCCGCCCGCCCCTCCGGGCTAGGACCTCCCGCAGGAGGACCTGGATCTCGGCCCCGGTGAAGGCGTAGAAGTCGGGGCTTTGGTAGCCAGCGGGCTGGACCAGGGTGCGCTTCTCCCCCTCCTTTAGGCTTCCCGTGAGGCGGACCCAGCCCGCCCCGTCGTAGAGCCAGCTGGAGCGCAGGGGGGCCTGGGTTCGGACCTCCACCAGGCTCCCGGCGATCCCCCGCACCGCCTCAGCCTGGGGCCTTAGGGCGGGGCCCACCTCCCGGAGAAGGGGGTTCCCGTCCACCCACAAAGCTCCGGGCACGGCCCAGAGGCTTTCTCCCCGGGCCTTTTCCAGCCTCAGGGTCTTCCCGCCCAGCCTCACTTCTCTTGGCTCCCCGTAGAAGTAGGTCCAGCGCTCCGTGGCCTCGGGGAAGAGGAGCTGGGCCTCAGCTACCCGGTAGCCCGTGCCCTCGAGGATCTCGCAGGCGGCGAGGAGGGGCAGAAGGAGAAGGAAGGCTTTCCTCATGGTTCCATGATACCCCCTGCCCCGGGACCCGCCCTTTAGCCTATCTTGAGCGGGGGTCTAGGGCGTCCCTTAGGGCATCGCCCAGGAGGTTGAAGGCCAGGACCAGACCCACGATGGCTAGGCCAGGGAAGGTGGCCACGTGGGGGGCCACCGCCAGGTACTCCCGCCCCCGGGCCAGCATCAGCCCCCATTCCGGCTCCGGGGGCCTGGCCCCGAGGCCGAGAAAGCCCAGCCCCGCGGCGAAGAGGATGGCGATGGCCATCTGCAGGCTGGTCTGGATGAGGAGGGGAGTGAGGGCGTTGGGGAGGATGTGCCTGAGGAGGATGCGGGCGTGGGAGGCTCCCAGGGCGCGGGCCGCCTCCACGTAGTCCAGGCTCTTGAGGCTCAGGACCACCCCCCGCACCAGGCGGGCGTAGATGGGGACGGCGGCGATGCCCACGGCGATCATCCCGTTCAAAAGCCCCGGACCCAGGATGGCCACCAGGACGATGGCCAGGAGGATGCCCGGGAAGGCCAGGAGGATGTCCACCAGCCTCTGAGCGAGGAGGTCCCACCTCCCCCCCAGGTAGGCGGGGAGGGCTCCCAGGGGGGTGCCCAGGAGGAGGCCAATGCCCACGGCCACCAGGCCGATGCTAAGGGAGATGGGGATCCCGTAAAGGATGCGGGAGAAGAGGTCCCGTCCCTGCTCGTCCGTGCCCAGGAGGTAGAGGCGGGCGGGGCCTTCCACCCCGAAGAGGTGAAGCTCCCCCCTGACCCCGAGCCAGGACCAGGCCTCCCCCCGGACGAAAAAGCGCACGGGGTACTTCTCCTCCCAGCGCACCTGGACCCCCTCGAGGGGGTGGCGGAAGGCGGGGCTCACCCAAAGCCCCCACTCCCCCCCTGGCCCCCTGAGGGAGAGGCCCGCCAAGGGGGGGATGTAGGTGGAGCGCAGGTCCTGGCTGTAGGGGCTGTAGGGGGCCAGGAAGGGGGCAAAGAGGGCCCCGAGGAGGTAGAGGAAGAGGAGGAGAAGGCCCGCTTGGGCCAGGCGGTGGCGGATAAGGCGGCGCCAGGGTCTAGTCATAGCGCACCCGCGGATCAATGGTGGCGTAAAGGAGGTCCACCAGGAGGTTGATGAGGACAAAAGTGATGGCCACCAGCAGGACAGCCCCCTGGACCACCGGGTAGTCCCGGGCCAGGATGGAGCCCACCAGGAGCTGCCCGAGCCCTGGCCAGGCGAAGATGGTCTCGGTGATCACCGCCCCCGAGAGGAGGGTGCCGAACTCCAGGCCCGCCACGGTGACCACGGGGATCAGGGCGTTCCTGAGGGCGTGCTTGAAGATGACCACCCGCTCCGCCAAGCCCTTGGCCCGGGCGGTGCGGATGTAGTCCTGGGAGAGGATCTCCAGGAGGGTGCCCCGGGTCATGCGGGCGAGAAGGGCGGTGGCGTTGATCCCCAGGGTGATGGCGGGGAGGACCAGGTGGGCCAGGGTGCCCTTGCCCGCCACGGGGAACCAGCCCAGCCCCACGGAGAAGATGAGGATGGCCAGAAGGCCAAACCAGAAGACGGGCATGGAGACCCCGAGGAGGGCGAGCACCATCACCGAGAGGTCCAGGCTGCTCCCCGGGCGCAGGGCGGCCAGGATGCCCAGGGGAATCCCGGTGAGCACGGCCACCAAAATGGCGGCCGAGGCTAGCTCCAGGGTGTTGGGGAAGTAAGTCTTGAGTTCCTCCAGGACGGGGCGGCGGCTTCGGGCCGACTCCCCCAGGTCGCCCCGGAGGAGGGCTTCCAGGTAGATGAGGAACTGCTCGGGCAGGCCCCGGTCCAGGCCGTAGCGGGCCCGGATGGCCTCGAGGGTCTCCGGGGTGGCGAACTCCCCGGCCAGGAGGACGGCGGGGTCCCCCGGGGCCAGGCGCACCATGAGGAAGACCAGGACCACCACCCCGAGGAGGGTGGGCAGGGCGATGAGGATTCGCCGGAGGATGTAGGCGGTCATGGGCAGGAAAAGGCCCCGCGGGGCGGTTTCCCGCTGCCCGCGGGGGGTGGGCTTAGCGGAGGCTGGCCCGGTAGGCCAGGTAGCGCTCCGTGGGGTGGACGATGAAGCCCTGGACCTCCTGCCTTATGGCCGTGACCTGGACTTCGGAGTGGAGGAAGATCCAGGGGGCATCCTGCCAGATCCGGGCCATGGCCTCTTTGTAGAGGGCCTGGCGGCCCTGGGGGAGGGTGGAGATGCGGGCCTGGGCCAGGAGCTTGTCCACCTCCGGGTTCTTGTAGAAGGCCCGGTTGAAGCCCGGAGCCCACTGGCTGGAGTGGAAGAGGGGGTAGAGGCCGTAGTCCGCGTCCCCGGTCACCGTGCCCCAGCCCAGCATGGCCATCTGGATGCGGTTCTCCTTCAGGGGGCGCTGGGTTTCCTGGAGGTAGGCCCCCCACTCCATGGTCTGGATGCTGGCCTCCACGCCCACGCGACGGAGCTGGCCCTGGATGGCCTCGCACACCTGGATGTCCTGGAAGTAGCGGCCCGTGGGGCAGTGGAGCGTAACCCGCAAGGGGGTGCTCACTCCCGCCTGGCGCAGGAGCTCTTGCGCCCGCTGGGGGTTGTACTCGTAGCGGCCCACGGGGGTGTAGCCGAAGATCCCGGGGGCGATGGGGGCGTCGGAGATCCTGCCGATGCCGCCCAGGACGAACTGCAGGATGTCCTCCCGGTTCAGCGCGTGGTTCAGGGCCTGGCGCACCCGCACGTCGTTGAAGGGGGGGCGCTGGGTGTTGAAGTAGATGTAGATGGTCCTGAGGCTAGGGGTGCGCACCACCTGAACCGCCCGGTTGGCCTGGAGGCGGGCGATGTCCTGGGGCGGGATGCGCACGGCCACGTGGGCCTGCCCCGTCTCCACCAGGGCCACCCGGGTGGTGCCCTCGGGCACGGGAATGAAGCGCACCTGGGGGGTGGGGGGCTTCGGGCCCCAGTAGTTCTCGTTGCGCGCCAGGTCCACGAACTGCCCCTTCTGCCAGGCCTGGAAGCGGTAGGGGCCGGTGCCCACGGGGTTGTCCCGGTACTGGGCCCCGAGGCGCTGGATGGCGGTGGGACTTTGCATGGCGGTGGAGCTGTGGGTCAGGTGGGCCAGTACGGGGGCGAAGGGGTTCTTGAGGCGCAGGCGCACGGTGTGGCTGTCCACCACCTCCACCCGCTCCAGCTCGGAGAGGAGGAAGGCGAAGGGGCTGGCCAGCTCCCGGCTGACCAGGCGCTCCAGGTTGAACTTGACCGCCTCGGCGTTGAAGGGGGTGCCGTCGTGGAAGGAGATCCCCCGGCGGAGCCTTATGGTCAGGGTCCGGCCCCCATCGGCGAAGCTGTGCCCCTCGGCCAGATGGGGGACGATCTTGCCCTCCGGGGTCAGCTCAAAGAGGGTCTCGCTGATGTGGGTGACCACGGTGGCCGAGGGGGAGTCCGTGGCCAGGGGGGCATCCAGGGTGGTGGGATCGGTGCCCTGGGCCACCACCAGCCGTTGGGCCAGGGCCCAGGGCAGGAGCAGAAGGCCTAAGATTGCCAAAAGCCTTGACATGTTTTCCTCCTTCCTTTCGCCTGCCACTATACCGGTCTTCCCCCGATTGGGCAAGACCCTAGTCCTCCCCCAGATAGGCCTTCTGCACCTCGGGGTTTTCCGCAAGCTCCCGGGCGGGCCCCGTTAGGGTGATCTCCCCGGTGGCCAGCACGTAGCCCCGGTGGGCGATCTGCAGGGCTAAGCGGGCGTTCTGCTCCACCAGGAGGATGGTCTTCCCCTCCCGGTTCAGCTTCTTTATGGTCTCAAAGATGAAGTCCACCAGGACCGGGGCCAGGCCCATGGAGGGCTCGTCCATGAGGAGGATGCGGGGGTTTTGCATCAGGGCACGGCCGATGGCCAGCATCTGCTGCTCGCCTCCGGAAAGCGTGCCCCCCTTCTGGTTCCGCCGCTCGTAGAGGCGGGGGAAGAGGGAGAAGACCTGTTCCTTCCTTTCCTGAACCACCCTGCGGTCCTTTTCCAGATAGGCCCCGATCTCCAGGTTCTCCTCCACGGTGAGCCTGGGGAAGATCTTCCGCCCCTCGGGCACGTGCCCCACCCCCAGGGCCACGATCTGGTGGGCGGGGAGGCGGTGGATGGGCTTGCCCTGGTAGAGGACCTCTCCCCGTTTTGGCTTTACCAGGCCGGAGATGGTCCTTAGGGTGGTGCTTTTCCCCGCTCCGTTGGAGCCGATCAGGGTCACGATCTCCCCCTCCTCCACCCGGAGGGAGATGCCCTTCAGGGCGTGGATGTGGCCGTAGTAGGTGTGGATCTCCTTGAGCTCCAGCAGGCTCATGCGGCACCTCCGGCGGCTCCCTTGCCCAGGTAGGCCTCAATGACCCGGGGGTTTTTGCGCACCTCCTCCGGGGTCCCCTCGGCGATCTTGGCCCCGTACTCCAAGACGGCGATGCGGTCGGAGATGCGCATCACGAGGCGCATGTCGTGCTCAATGAGGACGATGGTGATGCCGAGCTCGTCCCTTAGCCGCCCGATGAAGGCCTGGAGCTCCTCGGTTTCCCTGGGGTTCATGCCCGCCGCGGGCTCGTCCAGGAGGAGGAGCCGGGGTTTGAGGGCCAGGGCCCGGGCGATTTCCAGCCTCCTTTGCTCCCCGTAGGGGAGGTTTCTGGCCAGCTCGTCCTTGCGGTGGAGGAGGCCCACGTAGTCCAGAAGCTTTTCCGCCTCTTCCTTGGCCCGCCTCTCCTCCCGCCGGGCCAAAGGGGTGCGGAAGAGGGCGTGGAAGTAGGGCACGCGGATGTGGATGTGCATGCCCACCAGGAGGTTTTCCAGGGCGGTCATGGCCCCGAAGAGGCGGATGTTTTGGAAGGTGCGCCCCACCCCCTCCTTGGCCACCCGGTCGGGGGTGAAGCCGGTTATGTCCTTACCGAAGAGGAGAATGCGGCCCTGGTCGGGGGCGTAGATGCCGGTGAGGAGGTTGAAGAGGGTGGTCTTGCCCGCGCCGTTGGGGCCGATGACGGAGAAGATCTCCCCCTGGTTTACCTCTAAGCTCACATCGCTCACGGCCACAAGGCCGCCGAAGCGCTTGGTGGCGTTCTGGACCTCGAGGGCCTTCATGCTTCCTCCTCCATCTCCGCCCGGTGGCGCTTTTCCGGGATGAGGCCCGTGGGCCGGTAGATCATCATGAGCACCAGGACGAACCCCAGGACCAGCCTCTCGTACTTGGCGGGGTCCACCTGGCTCGGAATCTGGGGCAGGCTGGTGCGCACGAACTCGCTGAAGGTCTTGAGGACGTCCAGGTTGAGGATGGAGAGGGCCGCCGCCCCCAGGATGGCCCCGGGGATGGAGCCCATCCCTCCCAGGATGACCATGGCCAGGATGGTGATGGAGGCCAGAAGGGTGAAGGACTCGGGGGAGACAAAGGTGCGCTGGGCGGCGAAGATGACCCCCATGGCCCCGGAGAAGGCGGCCCCGGTCATGAAGGCGATGAGCTTGGTGGGCAGGAGGGGGATGCCCATGGAGCGGGCGGCCACCTCGTCCTCCCGAATGGCCGTCCAGGCCCGGCCGAAGCGGGAGTTGGCCAGGTTGAGGTTGACGAGGACCACGAGCCCGATCATGAGAAGGACCAGGAAGTAGAAGAAGAGCTGGTAGTCCGTGGTCCGGTCCAGGGGGATGCCCAGGGCGCTGGTGAGGTCGCGGAACCAGTCTATGGGGGGGCGCCCGACCGGGGTGATGCCCTGGGGGCCGTTGGTGAAGTTGATGGGGTGGTCCAGGTTGTTGGCCAGGATCCGCACCACCTCCCCCAGGCCCAGGGTGACGATGGCCAGGTAGTCCCCCCGAAGGCGCACGGCGGGCAGGCCGATGAGGAGGCCGGTGATGGCGGTGGTGACGATGGCGATCCCCATGAAGAGGTACATGTACTCCCCGGGGAGGGGGAAGTTCCCCTGCATGAAGTTCTGGGCCTGGGGGCTACCGAAGATAGCCCAGGTGTAGGCGCCCACGGCGAAGAAGGCGGCGTAGCCCAGGTCCAGAAGCCCCGCCATGCCCACCACCACGTTGAGGCCCAGGGCCATGGCGGCGTAGATGCCGATCTGGATCCCCAGTTCAAAGATGAAAGTGTTGGCGAAGCCCGCCAGGGGCACGGAGACCAGGAGGATGGCGAGGCCCAGAAGCGCCCGGATCCAGTTGGGGATGCGGGGCAGGGTGGTGAGGGCCACCAGGATGCCCACCAGGCCGATGAGGCCCAGGGTGTTGCCGGAGCGCCAAAGCCCCAGGGTGAAGGCCAGGGTGAGGAGGGCGAGGCTCAGGGTGCGCGCCTGGGGGGAGAGGCGCAGGAAGGCGGCCGCTCCCAAAGCCACGAGGCCGAAGAGGTTGCTGAGGGCCCCTGGGGCCCAGAAGGCCAGCCCCAGGTAGGCCAGGCTGAGGAGGAGGGCAAGGCCGGTCATACTTTCTCCCTCACCACCTGCCCCAGGAGGCCCTGGGGCCGCACCAGCAGAATGAAGACGAGGAGGAGGAAAGCCACCACATCCTTGTACTCTGTGCCGAAGTTGCCGTCGGTCAGGATGGGCAGGTAGGTGCCGAAGAAGTTCTCCAGCTGCCCCAGGACCAGGCCGCCCAGCATGGCCCCGGGGATGTTGCCGATGCCCCCAAGGACGGCGGCGGTGAAGGCTTTGACCCCGGGTAGGAAGCCCACGTAGGGGGTGATGACGGTGTACTGCAAAGCGAAGAGGACCCCGGCCACCCCGCCCAGGGAGCCCCCGATGAGGAAGGTGCGGGAGATGATCCGGTCGGGGTCAATGCCCATGAGGCTGGCGGTGTGGAGGTCCTGGGCCACGGCCCGGATGGCCACCCCCAGCTTGGTGCGGTTCACCAGGTAGGTGAGGCCCAGGAGCATGAGGATGGACACCCCGATGAGGATGAGGGACTTGGCCTGGACGAAAATCGCCCCGCCGAAGAGGTCAAAAGAGCCCTCCAGGTCCTCCACGGTGCGCATGCGCAGGAAGAACTCGTTGTGCCAGAGGCCCTCAATGAGGCGCACCAGGTCCTGGAGGATGAAGGAAACCCCAATGGCGGTGACCAGGGGGACGAGGCGGTTGGTGGTGCCCCGCTTCCTCAAGGGGCGGTAGGCGAAGCGCTCCACAAGGATGGCGGTCATCCCCGAGATGGCTCCTGCCAGGAGCAGGGCCACGAGGAGGAGGAGGAAGCCGTTTCCAATATGGGGACCCAGGTAGCGGAAGACCTCCACCCCCACCACTGCCCCGATCATGAAGACCTCGGCGTGGGCGAAGTTGATGAGCTCCAAAACCCCGTAGACCATGGTGTACCCCAGGGCCACCATGGCGTAGACAAAGCCCAGGACGAAGCCGTCAAAGATCACCTGGGGCAAGAGAACCAGGATTTGCTCTAGCAAGGTTCCTCCTTTCTCCGGGCCAAGGGGGTGGCCCGAGGGCCACCCCCTAAAGGTTAGCACCCGCGGTTTACCGGGAACCGGGGGGCGCCAGCTCAATGATGCGGATCAGCTTGTTGTCCGCCCAGTTGCCGGTGGCGGCCACCTGCATGACGAAGTAGCGAGCCTTCTTGTTGTCGCCCTTGTCGTCAAACTCTATGCTCCCGGTGAGCCCCTCCATCCTGACCTTGCGCACCTCCTGGCTCACCAGCTCCCGGGGGGGCTTCCTGCCGCCAGAGGCCTTGATGGCGTTCTCCAGGGCCATGAGGATGACGTTGGCCGAGTCGTAGGCGTAGATGCCGAAGCCCTCAATCTCCTTGCCGAAGCGTTGCTTGAACTTCTGGGCCACCTCGCGGGCCTTGGGGAAGGCGGAGACGGGGCCGGCCACCGTGGTGTAGAAGGTGCCGGCGGCGTTCTCCTTGCCCGCCAGGCGCACGAACTCGCTGGAGTCCAGGCCATCGCCCCCCATGACCCGGGTCCTCACGCCCCGCTCCCTAAGCTGCTTGACGAAGGGACCGATCTGGCTGTAAATCCCGCCGAAGTAGATGAGTTCCGGCGTGGGCCGGGCCCCGCGGATCTGGTTGATGATGGGCACGAAGTTGGCCTGCTCCTCGGTGCCCACGAAGGCCACCGCCCTGCCGCCCAGGGCCTCGAGGCGCTTCCTGAACTCCTCCGCCAGGCCCTGGCCGTAGGTGGTCTTGTCGTGGATGACGAAGACGTTCTTCACCTTCAGGTTGTTGACGGCGTACTCGGCGCCCACAGGCCCCTGCACGTCGTCGCGGCCGCAGATGCGGTTCACGTTGGGGAGCCTGCGGTCCGTGACCCGGGGGGCGGTGTTGGCGGGGGAGACCATGACCAGGCCCACCCGGGCGTAGACCTCGCTGGAGGGGATGGCCACGCCGGAGTTCAGGTGGCCCACCACGCCCAGGATGTCGGGGTCGTTGATGATGCGGTTGGCGTTGGCCACGCCCACATCGGGGTTGGCCTGGTCGTCGTAGGGCACCAGGACCAGGTCAAAGCCCAGGGCCCGGAAGCGGGCCTTGGCGTCTTCGATGGCCAGCTCCGCCCCCAGCTTGATCTGCTCCCCCAGGGCCGCCTGGGGGCCGGAGAGGGGGGACTGGGTGGCGATCTTGATGACGTTGGCCTGG
This sequence comes from uncultured Thermus sp., assembly GCA_947085095.1. GTDB lineage: Bacteria > Deinococcota > Deinococci > Deinococcales > Thermaceae > Thermus. The sequence continues at coordinate 34,944 of CAMTVD010000008.1, forward strand.
CCCAGGGCCATGCCTAAGGCCGCCGCACCTGCTACCAAAAGGCCGATCTTCCTCATAGGCACCTCCTAAGGCTCGCGTTCGCGTAGCGGCACCATTCTATAGGGGGGGTAAGGGTGCTTGTCAATGCCTACCCGCAAGTTTATGCCTGACCCATGGGTCATTTCCCCTTCCCCTGGGAAGGGGAAGGGGAATACCCCTAGTAGGTGGCCAGGTACTGGTCCAGCTCCCACTGGTGGACCGTGACCCGGTAATCGTCCCACTCCATCTGCTTGGCCTGGAGGAAGTGGGTGTAGACGTGCTCCCCTAAAGCCTCCCGGATCACGGGGTCCTTCTTCAGGGCCTCGAGGGCCTCCCTCAGGGTGCCCGGGAGCTCCCGGATCTTGTGCCTGCGCTTCTCCCGCACGCTCATCTGGTAGATGTTGCGCTGGATGGGGGGCGGGGGGAGGAGCTTGCGCTCAATCCCGTCTATGGCCGCGGCGGCCATGACCGCCAGGGCCAGGTAGGGGTTGCTGGAGGGGTCGGGCATCCGGAGTTCGGCCCGGGTCCCCACGCCCCTCCGGGCGGGGATGCGGATCATGGCGGAACGGTTGGCGGCGGACCAAGCGATGTTGGTGGGGGCCTCGTACTCGGGGGTGAGGCGCTTGTAGGAGTTCACCAGGGGGTTGGTGATGGCCACCATCCCCTCGGCGTGCTCCAAAAGCCCGGCGATGAAGTGGAGAGCGGTCTGGGAGAGCTGGTACTCGGCCTCGGGGTCGTAGAAGGCGTTCTGCCCGTCCTTGAAGAGGGAGAGGTGGGTGTGCATGCCGCTGCCGTTGATGCCCCGGATGGGCTTGGGGAGGAAGGTGGCGTGGAGGCCGTGGTTGAGGGCGATGCGCTTCACCACCCACTTGAAGGTGGCGATGTTGTCCGCCGTGGTGAGGGCGTCGGCGTACTTGAAGTCAATCTCGTGCTGGCCCGGGGCCACCTCGTGGTGGCTGGCCTCAATCTCAAAACCCATGGCCACCAGGACGTTCACCATGTCCCGCCGGGCCTCCTCCCCTTTGTCCACGGGGGCCAGGTCAAAGTAGCCCGCCTTGTCGTGGGTCTCCACCGTGGGCAGGCCCTCGGGGGTGCGCAGGAAGAGGAAGAACTCGGGCTCGGGGCCGGCGTACATGTTGTCAAAGCCCAGCTTGTGTAGCCTCTCAATCTGGCGCTTCAGGACGTAGCGGGGGTCCCCCTCAAAGGGGCGGCCGTCGGGGTAGGTGACGTCGCAGATGAGCCGGGCCACCCGACCCCGGCCGGGTTCCTCCAACGCCTCGGGAAGGATAACGAAGGTGTTGTAGTCGGGTTTGAGGAGCATGTCCGACTCCTCAATGCGGGTGAAGCCCTCTATGGAGGAGCCGTCAAACATGATCTCCCCGTCCAGGGCCTTCTCAAACTGGGACTCGGGGACCTCCACGTTCTTGACCACGCCCAGGATGTCCGTGATCTGTAGCCGCAAAAACTTGACCTTCTCCCCCTTAAGGGCTTTTAAAATCTCGCTCTTGCTGTACCCCATTTTCGCCTCCTGTGTGAGAGTTTGGGGTCATCTTCCGTCAGCATCCCCAAACTTCCCGCCTAAACTACCACAAAAATCGGCCGAGTGTCAAGCCTAAGGTGTCCACTGGTCAATAAAGGGCGGTACATCTTGCCTTGCATTTTCCTCTGACCTTGTTCTGACCCAAGGGGCTTTAGACTGGAGCCTGGAGGTGACCATGTTGAAACGGCGGGATGTTTTAAAAGCGAGCCTAGCCCTGAGCGGCCTGGGTATGGTCAAGGCGCAGGGGGCCTTTACCCTCACCCTGGCCCACACCAACGACACCCACGCGCGCCTCGAGGCCATGGAGCTCACCCTCTCGGGGAAGAGGGTGAGGGTGGGGGGCGTGGCCCAGCGGGTGGCCTTTTTTGACCGCCTCCGGGCCCAGCGCAGGAACGTGCTCATCCTGGACGCCGGGGATGTCTTCCAGGGCACCCTTTACTTCAACCAGTACCGCGGCCTGGCGGACCGCTACTTCATGCACCGCATGCTCTACCGGGTCATGACCCTGGGCAATCACGAGTTCAACCTGGGCCCGGGGCACCTGGCCGAGTTCCTCAAGGGGGCTAAGTTCAAGGTGGTCTCCGCCAACGTGGACATCAGCCGGGAGCCCCGCCTCCAGGGGCTTCTGGCCCCCTATGCGGTCCTCCAGGTGGGGGGGGAGAAGGTGGGCCTGGTGGGCCTCACCACCCCGGACACCCGGGAAATCTCCAACCCCGGCCCCACCGTGGCCTTCCTGGACCCCTATGAGAGCGCCCAGAAGGCCATCTACGAGCTTTTGGCCAAGGGGGTGAACAAGATCGTGGTCCTCTCCCACCTGGGCTACGGGGAGGACCTGAAGCTGGCGAGGAGGCTCGTGGGGGCCCAGGTGATCGTGGGGGGGCACTCCCACACCCTTCTGGGAAGCTTCCCTCATCCAGAGCTGAGGCCAGCGGGCCCCTACCCCACGGTGGTGAAGAACCCCGAGGGCAAGGACGTGCTGGTGGTCCAGGCCTGGGAGTGGGGGAAGGTGGTGGGGCTTCTGGAGGTCACCTTTGATGCCAGGGGGCAGCTCGTGGCCTACAAGGGCGAGGCTCTGCTCATGACCCCGGAGGTCGCTCCCGAGGACTTCTTCGCCAAGGAGGCCCTTATGGCCTACGCCCAGCCGGTCATGGCCCTCGTGCGGCAGGTGATCGCCGAGGCCAGGGTGGACCTGGTGGGGGAGAGGGAGGTCGTCCGCCGGCGGGAGAGCAACCTGGGGAACCTGATCGCCGATGGGATGCTGTGGAAGACCAAAGGCGCCGGGACCCAGATCGCCCTGCAAAACGGCGGGGGCATCCGGGCCTCCATCCCCAGGGGGCCCATCACCGTGGGCAGGGTCTACGAGGTCCTGCCCTTTGGCAACACCCTGGTGGTCATGGACCTGAAGGGGAGGGAGATCCTGGCCGCCTTGGAGAACGGGGTTTCCCAGTGGGAGCAGACCGCGGGCCGCTTCCTCCAGGTGGCGGGCCTCCGCTACGCCTTTGACCTCGCCCGTCCCGCGGGCAGCCGGGTGGTGCGGGTGGAGGTGAGGACGGAGCGGGGGTTTGTGCCTTTGGACCTCGAGGCCACCTACCGGGTGGTGGTGAACAGCTTCATCGCCGCCGGCGGGGACGGCTTCACCGTGCTCAGGGACGCCAAAGGCTACCGGGTGGACACCGGCTTCGCCGATGCCGAAGTCTTTATGGAGTACCTCCAGGAACGGAAGACGGTGGAGGCCCAGCTGGAGGGACGGATTGAGGTCCTGAACGAACCCAGGGGGGAGAGGCCCGCCTACTGGGCCTACCGGGTGCCGGGCCTGGTGGGGGCGTAGGGGAAGAAAAGAAGGCCCTGGGGAGACCCCAGGGCCCTTTCCCTTGCCCCTTATTCCGCCGCCACTAGGACCTGGACCGGGTCTCCCACCCGCACCCGGCCCCCCTGGAGGACCCGGGCGTAAAGGCCCCGCTTCCCGTAGAGGAGCTTGGGGAGCCTGAGGTCAAACTGGGAGAGGGAGCTGCACACGGTGCAGGCATAGGATAACTCCAAAAGAGCTTCCCCCACCTGAAGCCTGGCCCAAGGGGGAAGCCCGTGGGGGTCCAGGTCCAGGAGGAGGTTTTCCCCCAGGGCCCCGTGGGGGAGGAGGATGCCCGCCTCCTTGGCCTCCTCGTAGGCGGCGATCCCCGCCACCAAGACGGCGCGGTCCGGGTCCTGGCCGGCGTGCCGGTCCCCCAGGGCCCCAAAGCCCGCCACCAGGTCCAGGGCTTCTACCCGGGGCTTGGGGAGCCCCGAGTCCTTGCCCAGATGGAGGGAGAGGACCTTGCCCGTCATGGGAGCTTCAGGGCCTGGCGGGCCTGAAAGACCTCTTCCGGGGATAAGGCCTTGGCCCTTAGGGCCTTGATCTCTTCCGGGGTGTAGGGTTTGAAGCCCTGGGGAGCCCCCCAGGAGGCCAGGTGGTTCAGCACCAGGGCGATCTCCTCGTCGCTAAGCCAACCAAAGCCCGGCATCATGCCCTCGTAGGTCCGGCCCAGGACGGTGATCTTCCCCCCTAGCCCGAAGAGGACGGAGAGGACCAGGTACTCCCTCCCCCCTTTGGCCTTCAGCAGGGTTTCCACATGCCCCTTAAGCGGGGGAAAGTTGGGCGGGTTCCCCTCCCCCTGGGGGCCGTGGCACCCCGAGCAGGTGGCGTAGACCTGGGCGCCGGTTTTGGGCGCTTGGGCCGCCGGGGCCGGGGGCGCCTCCGGGGGCGGGGTGAGGCCCAGGTAGGTGGCCAGGTAGTCCAGGATGGCTGCCCGCTCCTCCTGGGTGAGCTTGAGGCCCCTAAGCTCCATCTCCTCTATGACCCCATCCCAGCGGTCCCGGGAGAGCCTCTCCCGGGCCACAAAGCCGATCTCGTGGCAGCTTTGGCACTTGGCCAGGACCAGGTCCTTCCCCGGCCCCTCGGGCAGGGTGTACTGCCCCAAAGCCAGGTAGCCCAGAATCCCTAAGAGGGCGGTTGCGGAGAGGTAAAAGGTTTTTCTCATGCTTTCAATTTATCCCGATGGGGTATTTGGCGTGTGGCTTGAAATACCCTCCCCAGGACGGGGCCTGGGGAGGGGGGAGGGGCTTTAGGCCACGGTGAACTTCACCCGCATCACCCCGTTCCACTCGTAGCCCCGCTCGTTCCAGGCCAGGTTGCCGTCCAAGGGCTGGCTCCGCCCGGCGGCGTCCCAGGCCCGGGCCATGACCTCGTGGGTCCCGGGGCGGAGGTAGAGGGTGGTCTGCCAGCGGACCCAGCCGAAGGTCTTCTCCTTGGTGGCCAGTTCCGCCCTCTGCCAGGTGTGCCCCCCGTTGGCGGAGACCTCCACGCTCACGATGGGGACCATCCCGTCGTTGAAGGCCACGCCCTCCACCCGCACGTAGGGGCCTTCCACCGTCTGGCCCTCGAGGGGGGCAAAGACAAAGCTGTTCACGTTGACCAGCCAGTTGGGCCGGGAGTTGGTGAAGCTGTAGGGGTAGCGGCTTCCCGGTGGCTGGGGCAGGAAGGGGAGGTGGGTGTTGGGGATGACGGGGACCCGGTAGCGGGGCATCTGCTCCGCGGTGGTGTTCTCCGCCTCGGCGAACTCAATCTTCTCCACCCATTTCACGTTGTTCACCCCGAAGTAGCCGGGGAAGAGCAGGCGCACGGGCCCCCCGTGGACGGCGGGCAGGGGCTCCCCGTTCATGGAGAGGGCCAGGAGGGCGTTCTCCAGGGCGTGGATGGGGACGCTCTTGACGAACTCGGCCACGCCCCCTCGGCGGCTGGCGTGGGCGGTGATGTAAAGGGCCTTCTCCCCGAGCTTCACCCCCTTGCTTTCCAGGAGGGTCTTGAGCTTAACCCCCCGGAAGGTGGCGTTGCCCATCCCGCCCCGCACCCAGGGGTTGCCGGAGGGGCGGGGGGTGTAGAGGGTGCGCCCGTTCCCTGAGCACTGGAGGACCATGGTGACCTCGGTCTGGGGCAGGGCCAGGAGCTCCTTGGCCTCAAAGGCGAAGGGCTTGTCCAAAAGGCCCGACACCTCCACCCTCCACCCGTCCAGGCTGGCTCCCTCCACGGTGTTGTAGCCGGGAAGGTCCACGTTGTTGCGGATGAAGAAGATCTCCTTGGGGGTCCTCTCCGGCTGGCTTACGAGGAGGTTATAGGGAGTCTCCAAGACCACCGGGCGCTGGGAGAGGACAAGGACCCTGGGGTCCTTCCCCCGCACCAGCTGGTCCGCGGTGGGGGCTTGCTGCGCCAAAGCCCTGGGCCCGGCCGCCAGGAGGGCCGCCCCCATACCCATGAGCTTTAAGGTGGTGCGCCGATCCAACTTTTGCATAGGCTCCTCCCTCCCCGGGGGACATTCGTCCCCTTTTTCCGGTACCCTAACTATAAGGCCACACCCCTTGCCTGTAAAGGGTAGGGTATATGTTTTTTCTCCCCGATAAGGACGGGTCTTTAAAGCTTATGGACCAAGGGTATCGCTGATACCTTTTTCTGCATTGGCGGGTTAGGATGGAAAGCATGCTCAAGGGCGAAGGCCCGGGCCCCCTCCCTCCCCTTCTCCAGCAGTACGTGGAGCTCAGGGACCGCTACCCTGACTACCTCCTCCTCTTCCAGGTGGGGGACTTTTACGAGTGCTTCGGGGAGGACGCGGAAAGGCTGGCCCGCGCCCTCGGCCTCGTCCTCACCCACAAGACCAGCAAGGACTTCACCACCCCCATGGCGGGGATCCCCATAAGGGCCTTTGACGCCTATGCGGAAAGGCTCCTCAAGATGGGCTTCCGCCTGGCGGTGGCCGACCAGGTGGAGCCCGCCGAGGAGGCGGAGGGTCTGGTGCGGCGGGAGGTGACCCAGCTTTTAACTCCCGGAACCCTAGTCCAGGAGACCCTCCTTCCCCGGGAGGCCAACTACCTGGCGGCCATCGCCACCGGGGACGGGTGGGGCCTGGCCTTCTTGGATGTGTCCACGGGGGAGTTCAAGGGGACGATGCTCCAAAGCAAAAGCTCCCTTTACGACGAGCTCTTCCGCCACCGGCCCGCCGAGGTGCTCCTGGCCCCGGAGCTCTTGGAGAACGAGGCCTTTTTGGAGGAGTTCAGGAAGCGCTTTCCCGTCATGCTCTCCGAGGCCCCTTTTGCGCCCGAGGGGGAGGGGCCTTTGGCCCTGAGGAGGGCCCGGGGGGCCCTCCTGGCCTACGCCCAGAGGACCCAGGGGGGCGCCTTAAGCCTCCAGCCCTTCCGCTTCTACGATCCCGGGGCCTTCATGCGCCTGCCGGAGGCCACCCTAAGGGCCTTGGAGGTCTTTGAGCCCCTGCGGGGGCAGGACACCCTCTTCTCTGTTCTGGACGAGACCCGTACCGCTCCGGGAAGGAGGCTCCTCCAGAGCTGGCTCCGCCACCCCCTTCTGGACCGGGGCCCTTTGGAGGCACGGCTTGACCGGGTGGAGGGCTTCGTGCGGGAGGGGGCCTTGCGGGAGGGGGTGAGGCGGCTTCTTTACCGCCTCGCCGATCTGGAGCGCCTGGCCACCAGGCTGGAGCTTTCGCGGGCAAGCCCCAAGGACCTGGGTGCCCTCAGGCGGAGCCTCCAGATCCTTCCCGAGCTCCGGGCCCTCCTTGGGGAGGAGGTGGGGCTTCCCGACCTCACCCCCCTTCGGGAGGATCTGGAGGCGGCCCTGGTGGAGGACCCTCCCCTGAAGCTCTCCGAGGGCCACCTCATCCGCGAGGGGTACGACCCGGAGCTGGACGCCCTGAGGCGGGCCCACGGGGAGGGGGTGGCCTATTTTCTGGAGCTGGAGGAGAAGGAAAAGGTCAGGACGGGTATTCCCACCCTCAAGGTGGGCTACAACGCCGTCTTCGGCTACTACCTGGAGGTGACCCGGCCCTACTACGAGAGGGTGCCTTCCGAGTACCGCCCCATCCAGACCCTCAAGGACCGGCAGCGCTACACCCTGCCGGAGATGAAGGAGAAGGAGCGGGAGCTTTACCGCCTCGAGGCCCTGATCCGCCGCCGGGAGGAGGAGGTCTTCCTGGCGGTGCGGGAAAGGGCCAAGAGGGAGGCGGAGGTCCTGAGGGAGGCGGCGAGGATCCTGGCGGAGCTGGACGTGTACGCCGCCTTGGCCGAGGTGGCCGTGCGCTTTGGCTACACCAGGCCCCGCTTTGGCGAGGCCCTCAGGATCCGCGCTGGGCGCCACCCCGTGGTGGAAAGGCGCACGGCCTTTGTGCCCAACGACCTGGAGATGGCCCATGAGCTGGTCCTGGTCACGGGACCCAACATGGCGGGGAAGTCCACCTTCCTCAGGCAGACGGCCCTCATCGCCCTCCTGGCCCAGGTGGGAAGCTTCGTGCCCGCCGAGGAGGCAAAGCTCCCCCTCTTTGACGGCATCTACACCCGTATCGGAGCCTCCGACGACCTGGCCGGGGGGAAGAGCACCTTCATGGTGGAGATGGAGGAGGTGGCCCTCATCCTCAAGGAGGCCACGGAGAAAAGCCTCGTCCTCCTGGACGAGGTGGGCCGGGGCACCAGCAGCCTGGACGGGGTGGCCATCGCCACCGCGGTGGCCGAGGCCCTGCACGAGAGGCGGGGCTACACCCTCTTCGCCACCCACTACTTTGAGCTCACTGCCCTCGCCCTGCCCCGGCTCAAAAACCTCCACGTGGCCGCCAGGGAGGAGGCGGAGGGGCTCATCTTCTACCACCAGGTCCTCCCCGGCCCCGCCTCCAAAAGCTACGGGGTGGAGGTGGCGGCTTTGGCGGGCCTGCCCCAGGAGGTGGTGGGGAGGGCCAGGGACCTCCTCCAGGCCCTTTCCGCCCGGCGGGAAGGGGGCCTCGAGGCGGTCTTGGAGAGGCTTCTGGCCCTGGACCCGGACCGGCTGACCCCCCTCGAGGCCCTCCGCCTCCTCCACGAGCTCAGGGCCTTGGCCCTGGGGGCCCCCTTGGATACCATGAAGGGGTGATCCGCCCCCTCCCCCCCGAGCTCAAGGGGCTCCTGGCCCGGGGAGAAGTCCTCCTCTCCGTCAAAGACGCCGTGCGGGAGCTTCTGGAAAACGCCCTGGACGCCGGGGCCAAAAGGGTGCGGGTGGAGCTTTGGGGCGGGGGCCTGGAGCGGATCGTGGTGGAGGACGACGGGGAGGGGATTTCCTTAGAGGATCTTCCCCTGGCCGTGGAGCCCTTCGCCACCAGCAAGCTTGTAGACCCAGAGAGGATCGCCACCCTGGGCTTCCGCGGCCAGGCCCTCTACGCTCTAAGGCAGGCGGCCACCCTGAAGGTCCGCTCCCGGCCCCGGGGGCAGGTGGGTGGGGGGCTCCTTCTGGCCCATAGGGACGGGGTGGAGGTGAGGCCGGTTCCCGCCCCCCCGGGAACCCGGGTGGAGGTCCTGGGCCTCTTCTTTGGGGAGGGGAGGGACCCCAGGGCGGAGGCCCGCGGGGTCTTGGAACTCCTCAAGCGCTACCTCCTCCACCACCCCCACCTCTCTCTGGCCTTCTTCCTCGAGGGGGAGGCGAGGCTGCTCTTCCCGGGAGCGGGGCTTAAGGAGGCGGCCCGGCTGGCCTTTGGTGGCCTCCTGGCCCAGAGGCTTTTCCCCCTGGAGAAGAGGGCCGAGGGTATGGGCCTTTTGGGCCTCCTCTCCGCCCCCCAGGCCTCCCGCACCCGGCCCGACCTCCTTTTCCTCTCGGTGAACGGCAGGCCCGTGGCCTTCCCCGAGGGCGTCCTCAAGGCCTTGCGCCGGGCTTACCGGGAACTCCTCCCCGAGGGGCACCACCCCCTGGGGGTCCTGAACCTTACCTTGCCCCCGGGGGCCTACCGCCTGCGCCTGGACGCCAGAAAGGAGGAGGTGGCCCTAAGCCCGGAGGTGGAGGCCTTTGTGGAAGAGGCCCTCAAGGAAACCCTGCCAACGCAGAACCTGGTCCGTGCCCTGCCAGAGCCCAAACCCCTCCTGTCCCTTCAGACCCCCACCCCTTCCGGCCTGCCCCGCCTGCGTTACCTGGGTCAGTTCCGGGATAGCTTCCTCCTGGCCGAGGCCGGGGACACCCTTTACGTGGTGGATCAGCACGCGGCCCACGAGCGCATCCTCTTTGAGGAGCTCCTGGCCCGCTTACGGGAAGAGGGGCTCGCTCCCTTGCCCTACCCCGTGCTGGTGGAGATCACCCCGGAGGAGGCGGCCCTTCTCCCCGAGGAAGGACCTTCCGCCCTCTTCGCCTACGAGCCCTTTGGCCCGGGGCGGGTCCGCCTCCTCGCCGCCCCCCCCTTTCTTCACCCCTACCCCCTCCTCCTGCCCGAGGTCTTTCGCGACGCCCTTAAGGGAGAGGGACGGAACCTGAAGGGCCTTCTGGCCCGTTTGGCCTGCCTCCCCGCCATCAAGGCGGGCCACCCCCTTCAGGGGGCTCAAGGACAGGCTCTCCTGGACGCCCTCCTGGCTTGCGAGACCCCCTGGGTCTGCCCCCATGGCCGACCCGTCCTCCTCCTCCTCAAGGAGGAGGACCTTATCCGCCGGTTTGGCCGCCGCTCGGGGGCTCGGGAAGGAGAAGAACCCCATCCCCATCCGCCACGAGAAACCACGAGGGGAGGATCCTAGCCCCGGCGAAGGCCACGGGCACGTCCACAAGGCCCCGGCCCCCCTTGGCGCTCTTCCGGGGCACGGCCGCCAGGGCCTTGACCCCTAAGGGGAGGCTTTTCAGCTCCTCCTGGTCCCGCACCGCCCCATGGACCACCACCCCGCTCCAGCCCCGTTCCAGGGCCAGCCGGGCCAGGTTCCCCCCAAGAAGGGCGGAGCGCAGGGAGCCGCCCCCGTCCACCACCAGGACCTGGCCCCGCCCATTCTCCTCCAGGACCTTCCGCACCAGGGCGTTGTCCTCAAAGACCCTCAGGGTGCGCACGCGCCCGGAAAACCGCACCTTGCCGCCAAAGTCCCGGAAAATGGGGCGAAGCCACAGGGCCTCGGGGTGGAGATCGGAAAGGTCGGTGGTGGAGAGTTCCACGGAGGTAGTGTACCAAGGGGCGCCTCCTCATCCCCTGCCCGGACCGGCCTGGCATCGTGGCTGCCGTTACCGGATTCCTCTACGCCCACGGGGCCCACATCACCGACCTGGAGCGGCACTCCACCGATCCCGAGCACCTTCGCCTCCCACCTGGACCTAGCCGCCCCGCCCTGGAAAGGGCCTTCCAGGTGGTTTTCGTCTAATCCCCCCCTAACTGTCGGGGCGTAGGGTGATCTTGGGAGGTGCGCTGTGAGCCTTGGCCGTTCGCTTTTGGGTTTTCTGGCCCTTTCCGCCCTGGCGGGAGCGGTGCTTTGGTGGGGTCTTTCCAACGGGCAGGGAAGGCCCCCCACAGGGGACCAGGGTCTTTTGGAGTACGAGCGGAACACCGTGGAGATCGTGGAGCGGTACGGGGACGGGGTGGTCTTCGTTTCCGTGGTGGGTCAGCCCCAAGGCCTTCCCCTGCCCCCGGGGTTTGAGTTCTTCGCCCCCTTCCTCCAGGTGCCTCCCCAGCGGGGTACGGGCTCCGGGTTCGTCATTGACAAAGACGGGCACATCCTCACCAACTACCACGTCGTAGAGGGGGCGAGCCGCATCACGGTAAAGTTCCACGGTGACCCAATGGAGTACCAGGCCCGCCTGGTGGGGGCGGCCCCGCCCCTGGATCTGGCCCTCCTCAGGGTGAGCGCCCCCAGGGAGAGGCTCGTTCCCTTAGTCCTCGGGGACTCGGACCGGATCCGGGTGGGGCAGAAGGCCATCGCCATGGGCAACCCCTTCGGCCTCGAGTTCACCGTGACCCAGGGGATTGTCTCCGCCATCCGGGAGAACCCCGGGGCCATCGGGGACGAGTCTGGCCTGGTGCCCCAGGTGATCCAGACCGACGCCGCCATCAACCCCGGAAACTCCGGAGGCCCCCTCCTCAACTCCCGGGGGGAGGTGATCGGCATCAACACCGCCATCTTCACCCCCACGGGCCAGTTTGGGGCAGCCCAGTTCGCCGGGGTGGGCTTCGCCCTGCCCATCAACCTGGTGAAGCAGTACCTGCCTGAGCTCAAGGCGGGAAAGACCCTGACCGCCGAGGCCATCATCCGGAGCCGCCCCCGCCTGGGGGTTTCCCTCATTCCCCTTGCCATTTATCCGGAGAGGCTCCGCCAGCAGTACAACCTGCCAGATAGTGGCCTCATGGTCCAGGAGGTGGAGCGGAATAGCCCCGCCCAGCGGGCGGGGCTACGGCCTCCCAGCCGTTTCGCCTACATCCAGCTCCCCACCGGGGAGACCCTGCAGGTGGGGGTGGACGGGGACGTCCTCCTGAAGGCGGACGGCGTGCCCCTCACCTCCATCGCCGGGCTCCGGCGGGTCCTCTACGCCAAGAAGCCGGGGGAGGCGGTGAGCCTCGAGGTCTTCCGCCAGGGCCGCACCTTCACGGTTAAGGTGGTCCCCCAGGTGATCCGCTAGGGGTAGAGGAGGCGGAGGCCCACGCAGGCCCCCTCGGCCCGGAACCACCTTGCTCCCACCTTGAGGGCCAGGCCCGACTCGGAGCAGTAGCGGAGGGTCTTCCGCCTCTCCTGGGCCAGGGCCTGGTTCCAGGGGTAGGTTCCCCCCGTGTAGTAGGCCTCGGTCTCGGGGTCGGTGTAGGCCCTGAAAGCCTGGAAGCGGAAGAGGGGGCGGAACTCCAGGAGGACGGGCCTCCCCGTTACGGAGTTTAAAAACTCCACCCGGATTTCCTGGAAGGGGAGGAGGACCCGGTAGGCCCTTTCCTGCCCGGTGTCCACCTCCACCACCCGGAGGAAGGAGGCGGCCAGGAGGAAAAGCCAAAAGGCCCAGCTCCCGAGGAGCCGGGCCAGCGGGTTTTCCCGCCTTAGGGCTTCCACCGCTACTTGATGGCCCCCACTTCGCGGAAGTAGCGCAGGGCCCCCTCGTGGTAGGGGATGGTGCCCCCCACGAAGCGCACGGCGTTCTCCAGGGTGGTGTCCTTGGCGGCGGCCACCGCTTGGCGCAGGCCCGGGAGGTTCTCAAAGGTGGCCTTGGTGAGGGCGTAGGCGGCCTCTTCGGGGAGGCTTGCGTGGCAGACGAAAAGGTTCCAGAAGGTGAGGGTGGGGGTGTCGGAGCGGGTGTTGTAGACGCCCTTGGGGATCACCCCCGTTCCCGCCAGGCCGGGGAAGCGCCTCTGGAAGGTCTGGGCCACGGTGCTTCTGGGGTCAATGGGCACCAGGTAAAGCCTCTGCCCCTTCCGGGCCAAGGCGGCGGAAAGCTCGGTGATGGCCCCCGTGGGCAGGCCCCCGGACCAGAAGAAGGCGTCTATGGTGCCCTCGGAGAGGGCGTTGGCGCTCTCCTGGGCTCCCAGGCGCTCCTGTTTGGCGAAGTCCTTGGGGGAAAGCCCTGCTGCCTGGAGGACGAGAAGGGCCTCCACCTCCGTGCCCGAGCCTGGGGCCCCGGTGGAGACCCGCTTGCCCTTCAGGTCCTGGAGGACCCGGATCCCTGCCCCTTCCCGGGTGACCACGTGCAGGAAGTTGGGGTACATGGCGAAGAGGATGCGCACGCTCTTGGCCGGCTTTTCCTTGAAGCGCTCGTGCCCTGCCGTGTAGGCCAGGTAGGCGGAGTCGGGGAGGACGGTGCCGCAGTAGTAGGTGCCGCCCCCGGTGCGGTTTTCCAGGAGGAGGAGGTTATCTATGGAGGCGGCGGTTTGGATGGCCTGGGCCTCGGCCACCCCCGCCTTGTTCCAGATCTCCGCCAGGGTGGTGCCGTAGTAGAAGTAGACTCCGCCCACCCCCCCTGTGGCGATGACCACCCGGGGTTTTTGGGCTAGGCCGAAACCAAAGAGGACCAAGAAGACCACCAAGGCTCGCAGCATCCTTTACCCTCCTTTCCCGCTCAACTTATGCCCTCCGCCCAAGCCCCGTCAAGCCCCTCTTGAGGAAGAAGGGCAGGCCCAGGAGGAAGCCCAGGAGGTTTAGGGAGGCCTGGGGAATGAAGAGGAGGAGGGCGATGAGGCCCAGGGCCCAGCTTTCGGGGCGGCTTAGGGGCCTCCGGGTGTAGCCAGCGGTGGAGGCGGAGAGGTAGATGATGCCCACGGCCACGGAGAGGAAGCGCTCCAGGATGATGGGCCAGGCCTTATCGGGGGGCAGGGTCTCCAGAACCGGCAGGATGAGGAGGCCCGTGCCCGTGTAGGTGAGGAGGAAGAAGAAGCCGATCAGGTACTTGGAAAGGGCTACCCGGGCGGCGTAAACCCCGGTGGGTATGGGGTGGGTGCCGAAGACGCTGGCGGCGGCGTAACCGGAGAGGGCCACAGGGGGGGTCACGTCCGCCAGGACGGCGTAGTAGAAGAGGAACATGTGGGTGGCGTAGACCGCGGCGATCTGGGCCATCTTGGGGTCCAGGCCGTAGGCGGTGAAGTTCTCCGCGGCCAGGGCGATGATGGCGGGGGCGGTGAGGGCTGAGGTGAGGACGTAGGTGGCCGTGGGGGGGACCCCCATGCCCAGAACCAGGCTGAAGAGGGCGGTGATCAGGGTGGCGAGGAGGAGGCTCTCCCCCGAGATCTGTTGCAGAAGCTGGCTGAACTTGGAGGGCAGGCCGGAGATGACCATCATGGAGAAGATGAGGTTGGCGGAGGTCACCGCGGTGCCGATGGGCAGGAGGGAGCGGAAGCCCTCCTCGAGGCCCCGGAAGATGGGCCCGATCCCCTGGGGCCTCAGGGTGGGGTCCAGGTAGGCCAGGAGGATGAAGCCCAACAGGGCCAGGCTGGCGGCGGTGCGCACCTCGTAGCCCAGGTAGAGGAGGACCACGATGAGGAGGATGGGCAGGAAGATGGGGCTGTAGCGGAGGACGTACCGCCTGCGCCCCAGGCCGATCTCCGCCGCCACCGCGGGCAGGCCTGCCTTGCGGGCGTAGAACTCGTTGAAGGCCATGATGGAGAGGAGGTAGAGGAGGGCCGGCCCGATGGCCATGGCCATCACCTTGAGGTAGGGGATTTCCAAGATCTCCACCATGATGAAGGCGATGCTTCCCATGATGGGGGGCATGATGAGGGCGATGGTGCCGGCGGTGGCGGCGATGCCGGCGGCGGTGAGGCGGTCATACCCGGCCCGCTCGTAAAGGGGCTTGGTGAGGGTGGAGACGAACTGGGTGTCCGCGGCCCCCGAGCCCGAGAACATCCCCATGAAGGTGCCCGCCAGCCCCGTGACCCGGCCGGGGGTGGCGGGGCTTTTCCCCACCAGGGCCAGGGCCATGTTGGCCACCACCCGCCCCAGGCCCAAGGCGGTGATCATCCCGGAAAGGAGGGTGAAGTAGACCAGGTACTTGGCGGAAACCCCGGTGATGAGGCCGTAGATGCCCGCCTCGGTCTCGTTGAAGCTCTTGCCCAGGAGGAGGTCCACGGGCTGGGGGGCTCCGCGGAAGGGTCCGGGGAAGAGCTGGGCGTGGAGGTTGTAGCTGAAGAAGAAGAGGACGAGGACCGGCATCACTGGCCCCAGGAGTCGGTAGACCACCCCCAGGAGGAGGAGGATGAGGGTGAGGCTCATCCCCGCGTCCCAGGCCTCGGGGATCACCGCCCGGTAGACCAGCTCCTCAAAGTAGCGGGCCTGGTACCAGGTGGGCAGGAGGGAGAGGAGGGCCCCCAGGAGGGCGGTGGGGCGCTGGAGCCTGGGGACCACCGCCGGGAGGACGGCCACGGCCCAGACCAGGAGGCCGAAGAGGCGGACCTCGAGGGGCAGGTCCATGGCGGGGGGTTTGGGAAAAAGGAAGCTGTAAAGGGGCACCAGGCTGAAGGCCAGGAAGACCCAGGAGCCCAAAGTGGCCTTCCTGGGGGGGGCGAAGAAGCTCACCAGGTAGGCTCCCAGGAGGAGGAAGAGGACGTGGGTGCTCCGCTGGAGCTGGACGATGTCCAGGAGGATGATCTCCGCCTTGGCCAGGGGGGTGAAGGGGTGGAGGACGAGGTATAGGCTAAAGAGAGCTCCCAGGATCAGGACCAGGCGGGTAAGCCGTCCCAAGGGGCTTGGGGGAAGGGTCGCGTGGATCTCCGCCATCGTTTTCCTCCAAAAATGGCCCGGGGCGGTCGCCCGGGCCTCGCGTAGGCTTTGGTGTCTACTTTACGGCACCTGCTTCCTTCAGGTACTGCTCAGCCCCGGGGTGGAAGGGGACGGTGAACTGGCCAAAGAGCTTGGCGGTGTTGGCTATGGAGGTGTCCCTGGCGGCGGCCACCGCGCTCCTCAGGGTCTGCAGGTTGTCAAAAGTGGCCTTCATCATCCCGTAGGCCACCTCCTTAGGCAGGCTTTCCGGGCAGACCAGGACGTTGCCCGTGTTCAGCCCGGGCACATCGGTGCGGGTGTTGTAGACGTTTTTGGGGACCACCGTGGTGTCCAGGAGTCCGGGGAAGCGCTTAAGGGCCACCTGGGCGGTGGTGCTCTTGGGGTCAACGGGCACCAGGTAGATGCGGTCCCCCTTGCGGGCCAGGCTCTGGGAGAGCTCCACGATGGAGCCCGTGGGCAGGCCGCCCACCCAGAAGAAGGCGTCTATGGTGCCCTCGTAAAGGGCCTTGGCCCCCTCGGCCACGGGGAGGCGCTCCCGCTTGGCGAAGCTCTCCGGCTTCACCCCCGCCGCCTGGAGCAAGAGGAGGGCCAGGTTCTCGGTGCTGGAACCGGGCTGGCCCGTGGATACCCGCTTGCCCTTCAGGTCCTGGATGACCTTGATGCCGCTTTTCTCGCTGGTCACCAGGTGGATGAAGGAGGGGTACATGTAGAAGAGGACCCGCTGGTCCTTGGCGGGCTTGGCCTTGAAGCGGGGCTCGTCCCCTGTGAAGGCCGAGTAGGCGGAGTCCGTGGTGGTGAGGGCGCAGTAGTAGGTGTTGTTCCTGGGGTCCGTGCGGTCCCGGAGGAGGAGGAGGTTGTCGTAGGAGCCCCCGGTCTGGACGGCCTGGGCCTCCGCCACCCCCGCCTTGTTGAAGATGTCCGCCAGGGCGGTGCCGTAGAAGAAGAAGACCCCCCCGGTGCTGCCGGTGCCGATTACCACCTTGGGCTTCTGGGCCAGGGCCAGGCCCATGGCCAGGAGACCGATCACGAGAAGCGCTCTTTTCATGCTCACCCCCGTATAGTTTTGCGCTCCTAAGCTACGCTAGCTATGAGGTTTTGTCAAGGGAGGATAGCCCTAGAAGCCGCACCTGGAAGGCCCTTAGAAGGTCGGTCTTGCTGAGGATGCCCAGGAGGACCCCCCCCTCCACCACCAAGGCCCGGGCATAGCCCCGCTCCCCCATGCGCTCTAGGGCGCTTAGGGCGGAGTCCTCCGGGGAGAGGACCAGGGGCTCTTGCAAATAGCGGCCCACGGGGGCCAGAGGGTCGGCCCCCTCCAGGCCCTCGAGGCCCACCACCCCCAAAACCCGCCCCTCCTCCACCACGGGGAAGCCGGAGACCCGGTGGGCTAGGGAAAGCTCCAGGAGTTCCGCCACGGGAAGGTCCTTGGGAACCACTATGGGATCTCGGGTCATGAGGTCCTTCACCTTCAGGCCCTCCAGGGCCTGGGCCAGGAGGGTGGCCTCGGCATCGGCCCTCGAGGCCATGTAGACGAAGAAGGCCATGAGGATAAGGAAGGGGTTCAGGGCCCAGAGGCCGAAGAGCCCCAAGGCGAAGGCCACCGCCTGGCTCAAGGCCAGGGCCTGCCGGGTGGCCTGGAGGTAGGGCTTCCTGGTGGCCAAGAGGGCCCGGTAGACCCGCCCCCCGTCCAGGGGCAGGGCGGGGAGGAGGTTGAAGAGGCCCAGCATGAGGTTCACCAGGGCCAGGTAGTGGGTGAGGAAGCCCAAAGCCCCCGTCTCCTGGCGCAGGAGCCGGAAGAGGAGGGCCAGGGCGAAGCTCACCAAGGGCCCGGCGAGGGCGATGAAGAGCTCCTTTTTGGGCTCCCTGGGGATCCTTTCCAGCTGCGCCACCCCGCCCAAAAGCCAGAGGGTGATCCGCTGGGTGCGGATTCCTAGGCGCTGGGCGGCCAGGGCGTGGCCCAGTTCGTGGAGGAGCACGGAGAGGAAGAGGCCTAGGGCGGCCACAAGGCCCAGGAGGAAGGGCCAGGGGCCCTGGAGGAGGCCAGGGTCCTGGGGCAGGCCAAAGAGTTCCAGGTAAAGGGGCAGGTTGCCGCCGATGAGGAGGGCGAGAAGGGGAAGGACCAGGAGAAAGGTCAGGTCCAGGTGCAGGGGGATGCCCAGGAGGCGAAAGAGGGGAAGGCCGCGCTGGAGCATGCCTCAGTATAGGTCCACCCGGGGTCGGTCTGGTAATGACTGGTCGGTCAGTCTTAAGCTAGGGGGGTGCTGGCCCTGGCCGTCCTAAAGGACCCCCGGTACCGAGCCTACTGGCTCGCCCTCTTCACCTCCCAGATGGGTACCTGGATGCAGGCCGCCGCCCAGGGCTGGCTGGTCCTCCTCCTCACGGGGAGCGCCGAGCGGCTGGGCCTGGTGGTGGCCTTGCAGTTCCTGCCCGCCCTCCTCTTCTCTTTGCCCGCCGGGGTTCTGGCGGACCGCTACCCCAAGCGCAACCTCCTCCTCCTCACCCAAGGGGGGATGATGCTCCTGGCCCTCCTCATGGCCCTTTTCATCCTTACCGGCTTTGTGCGCTATGGGCATGTCCTGGTCTTCGCCTTCCTCTACGGGGCTTTGAACGCCATGGACCTTCCCGTGCGCCAGAGCTTCACCGTGGAGCTGGCGGGCCGGGAGCGCTACCCCGGGGCCATCGCCCTGAACTCCTTTGGCTTCAACCTAAGCCGCCTTGTGGGCCCCGCCCTGGCGGGGTTTTTCATCGCCCTCTATGGGGTGGGGGTGGCCTATCTGGCCAACGCCCTTTCCTTCCTGCCCTTGATCCTCGTCCTCCTCCGCCTGCCCCCGGGGCCTGGGGGGGAGGAGGGGGACGGGCGGTGGTGGCGGGAGGCCCAGGAAGGGGTGAGGTTCGTCCTGGCCCATCCCCTGGTGCGCCGGGTGGCGGGCCTGGTCCTCTTCGCCAGCCTCCTGGGGATGAACTTCCAGACCCTGGTGCCCGCCTATGCCCGTTTGGTCTTGGGCCTTTCCGCCACGGGGTACGGGTTTTTGCTGTCCAGCGTGGGGCTTGGGGCCCTGCTGGCCGCCTTGGTCATGGCCTTCACGGGAAAGCCGAAGCCTGGGAGACTCCTCCTGGGGGTCTTCGCCCTGGCCCTGGCCCATTTAGGCCTCTTCCTTCCCCTTTCTCCCCTGGTGCCCCTCTTCCTGGTCCTGGGGGGGTTTGGCATGATCTCGGTCCTCATCAACGCCAACACCATGGTGCAACTTTCCGTGCCCGACCGCCTGAGGGGCCGGGTCATGGCCGTCTACAGCCTGGTCATGCTGGGCACGGGGCCTCTGGGAGCCTACCTCACCGGGCTGCTCTTTGAGCTTTTCGGGGGAAGGCTCGCTACCCTCGCCCTCGGGGGGCTGGTTCTCCTGGTGGGCCTTTCCCAGCTAAGGCCCTGGCCTAGGGGGTCCAGTCCCCCGGCCTAGGGCCAAGGCCCAGCCGCCAGGCCACCCCCTGGGCCACCCGCTGGCCTGCCCTTCCGTCCCCGTAGGGGTTCTTGGCCTGGCGCATGCGGGCAAGCTCCTCGGGGGTTTGCAAAAGATCCCTCACGGTGCGGTAGACCCTTTCCGGGTCGGTGCCCGCCAGCTTGAGGATGCCCGCCTCCAGGCCCTCAGGGCGCTCGGTGACGTTCCTCAAGACCACCACCGGCACCCTCAAGGCCGCCCCCTCCTCCTGGAGGCCCCCGGAGTCCGTGACCAGGAGGAGGCTTTCCTTCATGAGGGCGGCCATGGGGCCGTACTCCAGGGGGGGGAGGAGGACGAAGTTCTTCACCCCCTTGAGGACGGGGAAGACCGCCTCCCGCACCACGGGGTTCAGGTGCACGGGGTAGACGAAGGGGATCTCCGGGAAGGCCTCGGCCACCTTCCTCAGGGCCCGGGCAAGCTCGGGAAGGAGGGGCCAGTTCTCCCGGCGGTGCATGGTCACGGTCACGTAGGGGCCCGGGGGAAGACCCTCAGGGAGCTTCCCCAGCTGGGCCGCCAGGAGGACGGCGTCCACCCCCGTCTGCCCCGTGACCAGGATGCCCTCCTCCGGCTTGCCCTCCTTGAGGAGGTTGGCCTTGGCTAAGGGGGTGGGGGCGAAGTCCAGGTCGGTGAGAGCGTCGGTGAGGCGGCGGTTGGCTTCCTCGGGGAAGGGTTCTTTGAGGTTGTGGCTCCTCAGGCCCGCCTCCACGTGGCCCACGGGCAGGCCCTCCAGGAAGGCCGCCCAGGCCACGGCGAAGGTGGTGAGGGTGTCCCCGTGGACCAGGACGTAGTCCGCTCCCATTTCCTTCAGGGCCCGGGCCGCCTGGGGCAGGATGCGGGCCGCCAGGTCGGGGAGGGCCTGGCGCTCCTGCATCACGTCCAGGTTGCGGTCCTCCTGGATGCCGAAGAGGGAGAGGGCCTGCCGGAGCTGCTCCCGGTGCTGGCCGGTGAGGAGGACCAGGGGCCTGATGTAGGGGATCTCCCTTAGGGCCAGGTAGACCGGGGCCATCTTGGTGGCCTCGGGCCGGGTGCCGAAGGCCAGGACCACCCGCTTCATGCGACCCCCAGGAGCAGGGCCACGGGGATGGGGCTCATTTCCAGAATCTCCCCCTCAATGAGTTCCACCCGGTCCTTCTCCCGCAGAATCCCGGCTTCCAAGAGGCGGTGGTACTCCTCGGCGCTGAAGGGCCTCCGCTTGACCACGGCCCTCATTCTACTTCCCGCAAAAGGGCCCTCAGCCTCCGGTAGGTGACCCAGCCCAGGCCCAAGGCCGTGGCCAGGAAGCTGGCCAGAATGGCCTCCCAGGGCATCCCCAGGTAGGCCATGGCCAGGAGGTTGAAAACCAGGGCCAGCCCCCAGAGGAGGAAGGCCGCCCGCCTCTGGGAAAGCCCCCGGGCCAGGAGGCGGTGGTGGATGTGGTCCTTGCCGGGGGTGGCCAAGGGGTTCTGGCCCCTGAGGAGTCTGCGGACCACCACCTGGGTGGTGTCCAGGATGGGGAGGAGGAGGAAGAGGGCGGGGGGGAGGAGGCCCAGGAAGGTGGTGAGCTTCAGGTTGCCCAGGAGGGCGGTGGCGGCCAGGGTGTAACCCAGGAAGTAGGCCCCGGCGTCCCCCAGGATGATGCGGCTTGGGTGGAGGTTGTGCCTGAGAAACCCTAAAGCGGCCCCCGCCAGGGCGGCCAGGACCAGGGTGCCCGCCGCCCAGAAGGGGAACTGGGCGGAGACGAAGAGGAGACTCATGGCGCTGATGTAGGCCACCCCGCCCGCCAGGCCGTCCAGCCCGTCCATGAGGTTCAGAGCGTTGGTGATGCCCACTACCCAAAGCCAGGTGAGGAAGAGGCCCAAGGCGGGATCCAGGGGCGTGCCGAAGGCGGCCTCAAAGCGCACCCCCACCGCCATGAGGAGAAGGGCGGCCAGGGTCTGCGCCAGGAGGCGGAAGAGGGGAGGGAGGCCGAACTGGTCGTCAATAAAGCCCACCAGCACCAGCCAGGCTCCCCCCAGGAGGATGGCCAGGACCTGGATGAGGACCTGTTCCACCAGGATGGGCCTCATGAAGGCGGCCACCACCAGGGCCAAGACCACCCCCGCGTAAAGGGCGAGCCCCCCGGCGTTGGGGAGGGGTTCCCGGTTCAGGCGCCTCTCGTTGGGCAGGTCCGCCCAGCCCACCTTGAGGGCGAAGCGGCGCACATGGGGGATGAAGCGCCAGGTGAAGAAGAGGGCCAGGAGGAAGACGAAGACCACGGTGAGCCACCCCGATCCCGTGGGCTCGGCCACCCCAATCCTTTCCAGGAAACCGCTCATTTCGTCCCGTAGATCCGGTCCCCAGCGTCGCCCAGGCCAGGAACAATATAGCCGTGGTCGTTGAGGCGTTCATCCATGGCCGCCACCACCACCTCGGTATCGGGGTGGTCCCCGGCGATGCGTTCTAGACCCTCGGGGGCGGCGATGAGGCACATGAGCTTGATGCCCGTGGCTCCTCTCTCCTTCAGCAGGGAGAGGGCGTGGCTGGCGCTTCCCCCCGTGGCCAGCATGGGGTCCAGGAGGAAGACCCGCCTTTCGGCGATGTCCGGGGGAAGTTTGGCGTAGTACTGCACGGGCTTGAGGGACTCGGGGTCCCGGTAGAGACCGATGTGCCCCACCCGGGCGTGGGGGACCAGCTTGAGGATGCCTTCCACCATGACGAGCCCCGCCCGCAGAATGGCCACCAGGGCCAGCTTTTTGCCGGAAAGGACCTTGACCCGCGCTGGGGCCACGGGGGTTTCCACGGTGGTTTCCACAAGCTCCAGGTCCCGCATGGCCTCGTAGGCCACGAGGAGGGAAAGCTCTTCCGCCAGCTCGCGGAAGTCCTTGGCGCCCGTGCGTTGGTCCCTAAGGTGGGCCAGCTTGTGCTGGACCAGGGGGTGGTCCACCAGGGTGATCCTCATCCCGAAAAGCCTAACACGCCTTCCCCCTCCTGGGAAAGCAGTCTTGGAAGAAGGCGAGGGCCTTGGGGAGCTTCTCCTTTAGGGCCTCCGGGAACTCCTCGGGCCTTTTGGTGCGGAACCAGTGGAGGTCGTGGAGGTAGGTGAGGGGCACGTAAAAGGCCAAGCGCTCCCGCACCTCTTTGGGATAGAGGCGGGCTAGGCGGAATAGGGCTTCCCGAGCCCTTTCCTCCCCCAAGAGGTCCAGGCTTCCCGTCTTGAGCAGGGCCAGGTCCCGGGCCGGGTCGTCCCCCCCGGCGCGCACCCAGTCCACCAAGATGACCTCCAGGCCCTCCGCCCCGGGCTCCTTGAGGAGAAGGTTCCCCGCCCAGGCGTCCCGGTGGCAGAAGCGCCTTGCTACCCCGGCGGCCAGGTCCACTTCCCGTTTGAGGGCCTCGAGGAGGGCCCGGGCCTCGAGGACCGCCCCCAAGCTCTCGCAGAAGGACTCCAATCTTTCCAGAAGCTCCTCCCGGCCCACCTCCCCGGGCTCGGGCAGGCGGTGGAGGGAGAGGAAGAGGTGGGAGAGGGCGGGGAGGGTCTTGGCGGTGAAGCCCTCGGGGGAGAAGGGCCTCCCGGGGAAGCGCCGGGTCACCAGAACCCCCTGGCCCTCCGCCTCCACCACCCCCAGGACCAGGTCCCCTAGGCCAGCCCGGGCCATGCGCTTGGCCTCCAGGGCCGCCAGGTGGGCCTCCTCCCGCTTGTAGACCTTGTAAACCCTTTCCCCGTCGGTGTAGACCCGGGCCTCAAACCCCCCTAAGGGGGTGAGGCGGGCGAAGCCTTCCTGAGGAAGGAGGCCCTTGAGGGCGGCCACGGCCACGGGGTTTATTCTAGCCCTGTGGAGCTTCTCCGCCTCGAGGCCACGGTCCTTTCCCTGGGGGAAAGGGTCCTCTCCTTTGACCGGGAGGGGCGGCCCTACCACTACTTCCGCCAGGGGCTCACCTACAAGCGGGCTTTGGACGGAAGCCTCCACCTTCGCTTTCGGGAGGGGGAGAGAAAGAGGCGGAGGCTCGCCAAGGAGGAGGCCCTGGCCCTTTACCAAGAGGTCCTGGACCTGGCCCGGCTCCACCTGAGGGACGAGGCGAGGCGCAGGGAGGTCCTGCGGTGGACCCCGGAGGCCCTCCTGGACCCCAGCCCTTACCGGCGGGCCTATGCCTGGCCCATCAGCATCCTGCCTCCCGACGCCTACCTCTCCGTGGTCCTCCAGGCCACCACGGGCTGTACCTGGAACCGCTGCGCCTTCTGCTCCTTCTACCAGGACCGCCCCTTCCAAAGGCGGAGCGAGGGGGAGTTCCGGGAGCACGTGGAGGCCGTTTTGGACCTCCTGGGACGGGGGCGGCTCCTCAGGCGCGGGGTCTTCCTGGGAGACGGGAACGCCCTGGCCCTTTCCGAGCCCCTCCTGCCCCTTCTTGAGGAGGTGCAAAGGCGTTTCCCGGGGGAGCCCGTCTTGGGCTTTCTGGACCTTTTCACCGGCCTTAAGAAGGAGGCCTCTTGGTGGGCCAGGCTCCGCACCTTGGGCCTTAGGCGGGTCTACATCGGCTTGGAAACGGGGCATCCTCCCCTTCTGGCCCTCCTCAACAAGCCGGGTCATCCCAGGGAGGCCATTTCCCTGGTGGAGGTTTTGAAACGGGCGGGGCTTTCCCTGGGGGTCATCCTCCTGGTGGGGGCGGGGGGGAGGGTTTACCGGGAAGCCCACCTGAGGGAGAGCCTGGCCCTCCTCTCCCAGCTCCCCCTGGACAAGGGGGATATCGTCTACCTCTCCCCCTTCCAGGAGACCCCGGGCACCCCCTACGCCGCCTTGGGCTTGGAGCCCATCCCCGAGCTGGAGGTGGAGGTATCCACCTGGGCGGAAAAAGTGCGGGGCATGGGCCTGAGGGCGGCCCGGTACGATATCCGGGAGTTTCTCTACTGACCCTCTATCTCCAGCGTCCCGGCTTCCGCTTGGAAGCCCGTTTGCTTGTGGGTCCCGTCGCAAAAGGGCTTGTTCCTTGAGCCCCCGCAGCGGCAGAGGGCCAGTTTGGCTTTTTCTAGACGCATCTCCTGGCCGTTCAGCCGGAAGGGGGTGCCTTCTGGCAGGTCCAGGACGTAGGGCCCGTTTTCCCGAAAGCGCAGGCGCATGGGTCTATGGTCAAGGGCGAAGGGCCAGGGGTCAAGGGCCTTTGCGGAATCCCCGACCCTTGACCCCAGACCTTAATCAAGGTACTCGTACGCCACCAGGGTCAGGAACTCGGTGAACTCCTCGGAAAGGACCAGCCGGTCCAGGATCTCCTCCGCCTCCCGGTAGCGCTCCTTTTCCCGGCCCCCTAGCTTGGCAAGCTCCTCCTCCTTGATCTGCTGGTAAAGCTCCGGGGTGACGGTGCGGCCGTCCTCCAGCCTGGCCCCCCGGTGCACCCACTGCCAGAGCTGGGCCCGGCTGATCTCGGCCGTGGCGGCGTCCTCCATGAGGTTGAAGATGGCGGCGGCCCCGTTGCCCAGAAGCCACTGGTTCAGGTACTGGAGGGCCACGGAGATGTTGTTCCTGAGGCCCGCTTCCGTGACCTTGCCTCCGGGCACCGCGAAGTTCAAGAGGTCCTCCGCCTTCACCTCCACGTCCTCCCGCTTCACGTGCTTCTGGTGGGGCTTATCCCCCAGGTAGCGGTCAAAGACCTCCATGGCCACGGGCACCAGGTCGGGGTGGGCCACCCAGGTGCCGTCAAAGCCCTGGGAGGCCTCCCGCTCCTTGTCGGCCCTGACCTGCTGGAAGGCGCGTTCGTTCACCTCGGGGTCCTTGCGGCTCGGGATGAAGGCGGCCATGCCCCCGATGGCGTGGGCCCCGTGGATGTGGCAGCTCTTCACCAGGAGCTCGGTGTAGGCCTTCATGAAGGGGACGGTCATGGTGACCTGGGCCCGGTCGGGGAAGATGGGGGCGGTGGTGGCGAACTTCTTGATGCAGCTGAAGATGTAGTCCCACCGCCCGGCGTTGAGCCCGGCGGCGTGCTCCTTGAGCTCGTAGAGGATCTCCTCCATCTCCAAGGCCGCCAAAATGGTCTCAATGAGCACCGTGGCCCGGATGGTGCCCCGGGGGAGGCCCAGGTAGTCCTGGGCGAACACGAAGACCTGGTTCCAAAGCCGGGCCTCCAGGTGGCTTTCCAGCTTGGGCAGGTAGAAGTAGGGGCCGCTTCCCCGCCTCAGGAGCTCCTTGGCGTTGTGGAAGAAGTAGAGGCCGAAGTCAAAAAGGCTCGCCGAGATGGGCTCCCCGTCCACCAGAACGTGCTTTTCCGGAAGGTGCCAGCCCCTTGGGCGCACCACCAGGGTGGCCACCTTTTCCTTGAGCCGGTACTCCTTGCCTTCCGGGGAGACGAAGTCTATCTGGCGGCGCACCGCATCATAAAGGTTCTTCTGGCCCCTTAGGACGTTATCCCAGGTGGGGGAGAGGGCGTCCTCAAAGTCGGCCATGAAGACCTTGGCCCCGGAGTTTAAGGCGTTCACGATCATCTTCCGGTCCACGGGGCCGGTGATCTCCACCCGGCGGTCCTGGAGGTCTTCCGGGGCCTCGGCCACCTGCCAGCCTCCTCCCCGCACGAAGGCGGTCTCCTCCAGGAAACCCGGCCTCTCCCCGGCCTTGTACCGCTCCCAGAGGGTTTTCCGCCGCTCCAGGAGGGCCTTGCGCACGGGGTTGAACTCCCTTTGCAGGGCCACCACGAACCTCAGCGCCTCTTCCGTGAGCACCTCCCCGAGGAGGGGATGGTCCTTGAGGATCTCCACGCCCTTCATGGTGGCCTGAGCCTAAAGGAAAGGGGCGGGGTTTGTCAATAAGCAGAACGATTTTTCGTATGTTGAAAAATAAACCAGGCCGTGCTACCTTGGGGCCATGCCCAGGCCCAGGGAAAAGGGTGCCGAAGGGGTGAGGACCCTGGAGCGGGGGCTTCAGGTCCTCGAGGCCCTAGCCAGCCTGGGGGAGGCGGGGCTGGGGGGGCTCGCCCGGGCCACGGGGTTTTCCAAGAGCACCCTCTACCGCCTCCTCCAGACCCTGGCCCACAGGGGGTTCGTGGAGGAGGGGGAAGGGGTCTACCGGGTGGGCCCCCGGGCCTTCGCCGTGGGCCAGGCCTACCCCAAGCGGAACCTCCTGCAGGCGGCGCGGCCGGAGATGGAGGCCCTGGCCGAGGAGCTGGGGGAGAGCGTGAACCTGGCGGTGATGGCGGGCCTCGAGGCCCTCTACCTGGACCAGGTGGAGGGGAAGAAGCTGGTCCGCCTCTTCACCGCCCCCGGGAGCCGCGCCCCCCTCCACGCCACGGGGGTGGGGAAGGTCCTCCTGGCCTACCGGGGGGTGCCCGAGGGGCTTCTCCTGGAGGCCTACACCCCCCATACCCTCACCTGCCGGGAGGCCCTTCTAGAGGAGCTGAAGCGGGTTCGGGCCCAGGGCTACGCCCTGGACAACGAGGAGAAGGAGCTGGGGGTGCGGTGCGTGGCCGCCCCCGTCTTCGGCCCCGGGGGGGAGGTGGTGGCGGCCCTCTCCCTCTCCGCCCCCGCAAGCCGCCTCTCCCCCGAGGAGGCCCACCGCCTGGCGCCTAAGGTGGTGGCGGCTGCCCAAAAAGCTTCCTTGCGCCTTGGCTTCACAGGGTCTGTATAATGAAAAGGGTTAGGAGGCTTTAGCGGGAGGGGCTAAGGGCCATGGACAAGGACCGACCCGTCTACGTGATCTCGGTAGCGGCGGAGCTTTTGGAGATGCACCCCCAGACCCTGCGGCTTTACGAGCGGAAGGGGCTCATCAAGCCCAGGCGGTCCGGGGGGAAGACCAGGCTTTACTCCGAGCGGGA
>CAMTVD010000009.1:0-96198 GCA_947085095.1 uncultured Thermus sp.
AAGGAAGTGCGGGTCTTGGAACCAGGGGAAGAGGTGCTCCGCTACCGGGTCCTGCCCAACCTGAAGCTCCTCGGCAAGAAGTACGGCAAGCTTCTTCCCAGGATCCGCGAGGCCCTGGAAAAGGAGGCCTCGAGGGTGGCTAGCCTGGTCCTGAAGGGGGAAAGGGTGCCCCTGCGTTTGGAGGACCAGGAGGTGGTCCTGGAGCCGGAGGAAGTGCTCCTCGAGGCCCAGGCCCCCGAGGGGTACCAGGCCCTGGAAAAGGAGGGGTACGTGGCCGCCCTGGAGGTGCGGGTCACCGAGGCCCTTCGCCTGGAAGGCCTGGCCCGGGACCTGATCCGCCTCCTTCAGGAGGCCCGGAAAACCATGGGCCTCAAAGTCTCCGACCGCATCCGGGTGGGCTACCGGGCGGAGGGGGCCTACCTGGAGGCCCTGAGGCGGCACGGGGCGTGGATCGCCGGCGAGGTTTTGGCCTTGGCACTGGCCGAGGAACCCCTCGAGGGCTTCCAGACCGGGGTGGAGGACGAGGAGGGCAAGGCGGTCTTCTGGCTGGCCAAGGTGGGGTGAGGCCGCCCCGTTTTGGCCCGGGCCAGAATGACGGGCCACGCCCCCGTGGGCATGGGGCCTCCTTGCCAAAGGCGGCCCTATGCCCTATCCTGAGGATGGAAGTTTCCATGAAGCGCTTCCACCCGGAACCCTGAGGCCATGAAGAAGAAACCCACCATCCACGAGGTAGCCGCCCGCGCTGGGGTGGGCTTGGGCACGGTGAGCCGGGTCCTCAACAACCACAAGGCGGTGCGTCCGGAAACCCGGGCCCGGGTCCTTAGGGCCATGGAGGAACTGGGCTACACCCCAAACCCCCACGCCCGGAGGATCGCCGGAGGGCGGAGCTACACGGTCTCCGTCCTCCTCCCCTTCGTGGCCACGGAGTTCTACCGCAGGCTCATTGAGGGGGTTGAGAGCGTCCTTCTGGAAAAGCGCTACGATCTGGCCCTCTTCCCCATCCTCTCCAAGGCCCGGCTGAAGCGCTACCTGGAGAGCACCACCCTGGCCTACCTCACGGACGGCCTGATCCTGGCCTCCTACGACCTCACGGAGCACTTCGGGGAGGGCCGCCTCCCCACGGAGCGTCCCGTGGTCTTGGTAGACGCCAAAAATCCCCGGTACGATTCCGTGTACCTGGACAACTTCCTGGGGGGGAGGATGGCCGGGGCGCACCTGGCCCGCTTTCCCGGGGCCATCTTCGCCATCAAGGTGGAGGAGGAGCCCGACCAGGCCTTCCGCCACACGGTCTTTAGCGAACGCATGGCCGGGTTCCAAGAGGCCCTCCAGGCCTTGGGACGCCCCTTCCCCGAAGACCACCTCTACGTGACCCGCCTTTCCCAAGAAGGAGGCCGCCTGGCCCTGAGGCACTTCCTGGACAAGGCTTCCCCGCCTTTGAACATCTTCGCCGGAGCAGACCAGGTGGCCTTGGGGGTGCTGGAAGAGGCCGAGCGCCTGGGCCTCACCCTGGGGAAGGAGGTGCGGATCCTGGGCTTTGACGGCCACCCCTTCGCCGAGGAGGCGGGGCTTTCCACCATCGCCCAACCGGTGGAGGCCATGGGGGCGAGAGCGGCCCAGCTTCTCCTGGAGAGGATGCAGGGCTACGCGGGCCCCCCCCGGCAGGTGCGCTTTGAACCCGTCCTGGTGGAAAGGGCTTCCACCGGCACGCCCCCGGAGGTCCCCTACCTCCCTTAGAATCCCCCTATGCGGCCGGAAACCCTTATCCTCCCCTTGCGCCTGGTGATCCTCATGCCCGTCCTGGGCCTCCTCTTGGGCTCCTTCTATTTCGCGTACCACGCCCTCCTCGAGGCCCTCGCCGCCTGGCAAAGCCCCCTGGACGAAGCCCTGACCCGCCTGATAGGAGCGGTGGACCTGGGGCTCCTTTCCGCCGTCTTCCTCATCTTCGGCCTCGGCCTCTTTGAGCTCTTCATCCGCAAGCTGGACCTGCCCATGGAAAGCGTGCTCCGGGTGGAAAGCCTTTCCGACCTCAAGAGCAAGCTGGGCCAGGTCATCGTCATGATCCTGGTGGTCAAGTTCTTTGAGAAGGCCCTGGCCTTCAAGCCCAAGGAGGCCCTGGACTTCCTCCTCTTCGCCGGAGGGGTAACCCTCTTGGCCGGGGCCCTCTGGCTCGCCAAGGCCAAGGAGTGATCGTCTACCTGGACCAGAACCACGCCAGCCGCATGGCCAAGCACCTCCTGGGCCAGCGGGGACACGAGGCCTTCGGCAGGCTCTTTCTGGCCCTGCGGGGGAAAGCCTTGGCTCCGCCTTCCCCCTTCCACGTCCTGGAAACTCTCCATCCTGTGCGGGGCCCGGAGGAGAAAGTGGGCTACCTCCTTCCTGCCCTGCAAGAGGTCTTCGGGACCCTTTCCCAGGGGTACTGGGTGCGTCCCTGGCAGGAGATCGCCAAGAGGCAGGAGCGGGGTCTCTACCGGGAGGACTTCCTCTGGCAGGGGGGGAGCTGGGAAGCTCCCGCGGACCTCGCCCCTTTCCAGGGGCTACCGGAAAGCCTCCCCGAGGACCTTCCCCTCCCCCAGCTCCAGGCCTGGGCCGAGGCGGAGATACGCCGGCGTACCGGTCTCAAGGCGGTGCCCTTCGTCCGCCTCCTGGCCCATCTCCTGGCACAAAGCCGCAAGGACAAGGCCCGCAAGCCCCGCCCCTCGGACCTCCTGGACTTCGTCATGGCCGCCACGGTCTACCCTTACGTGGACCTCCTCCTCACCGATCGCTACCTGCGAAACCTCCTAGGGGCCAAGGCGGTGGGGGGGCGGTGGAAGGAGGTGGAGGCCCTGGCCGCGAGCTTCCGAGGGCGGTAGACTCGGGGGGATGAGAGGCATCCAGGACCCCAGGCTGGTCCCCATTGCGGAAAAGGCGCTCGCAGGCGAGCGGATCACCTTCGCCGAGGGCCTCATTCTCTACGAGACCAAAGACCTCCCCACCCTCATGCGCCTAGCCAACCTGGTGCGGGAGAAGAAGCACGGCCACAAGACCTACTTCGTCCACTCCATCCGGGTGTCCCAGACCAACATCTGCTACGTGGGCTGCACCTTCTGCGCTTTCCAGCGGCGGTTCGGGGAGGAAGGGGCCTGGGACCTCGAGGTGGAGGAGGTGGTGGCCTGGGTGCGGGCGCGCTACCAGCCTGGCCTCACGGAGATCCACCTGACGGCAGGCCACCATCCCAAGCGGCCTTTCCAGTACTACCTGGACCTGGTGCGGGCCCTGAAGGAGAGCTTCCCCGGGGTGCAGGTGAAGGCCTGGACGGCGGCGGAGATCCACCATTTTTCCAAGATCGCCCGCCTCCCCTACCGGGAGGTTCTTATGGCCCTGAAGGAAGCGGGATTAGACGCCATGCCAGGAGGTGGGGCAGAGATTTTTGCGGAAAGAGTGCGCAAAAAGATCGCCCGGGCCAAGGTCTCCGCCCAGGGGTGGCTGGAGGTCCACCGTACCGCCCACGAGCTGGGCATTCCCACCAACGCCACCATGCTCTACGGGCACATAGAGACCCTGGAGGAGCGCCTGGACCACATGGAGCGCCTGCGCCGCCTCCAGGACGAGACCGGGGGGTTCATGAGCTTCATCCCCCTGGCCTTCCAGCCCGACGGGAACCCCCTAGCCCGGGAGCTGGGAAAGAAGGGGTTCACCACGGGGCTAGATGACCTCCGCAACCTGGCCGTGGCCCGCCTTTACCTGGACAACTTCCCCCACATCAAGGGCTACTGGGCCACCCTCACCCCTGAGCTCGCCCAGGTCTCCCTGGACTGGGGGGTGACGGACATAGACGGCACCCTCATTGAGGAGAGGATCGTCCACATGGCGGGAAGCCCCACCCCCCAAGGGCTCACCAAAGAGGCCCTGGCGGGGATCATCCGGGCCGCGGGCCGCCTCCCCGTGGAGCGGGACGCCCTCTACCGGGAGGTGCGCATCTGGGACCAGGTGGAGGCGTGAACTACCGCCTGGGCCTCCCCCCCTACGCCAACGTGGCCCCCCTGGCCCACTTCCTTAGGCCCGAGGGCTTTGAGCTGGTCCAGGCCCCGCCCACGACCCTCAACCGGATGCTCTCCGAGGGGGAGCTGGACCTCTCCCTGGCCTCGAGCCTGGCCTACCTGGAGCGCCAGGAGGCCTGGGGCCTCCTCCCCGACTTCTCCGTGGCCGTGCTGGGGCCGGTGTACTCGGTGAGCCTCTTCCACCGCGCGCCCTTGGAAAGCCTGAGGCGGGTGGCCCTCACCGGGGAGAGCGCCACCAGCGTGGCCCTCCTCCGCCTCCTTTTGGAGGAGCGGGGGGTAAGGCCCCACTACGAGCGGGCCGACGGGGAGCTTGAGCTTTTGCAAGACTACGAGGGGGTCCTCCTCATCGGGGACCGGGCCATCAAGGCCTACGCCCGCCTCCTCCAGGACCTTCCCGAAACCCCCATGGACCTCCCCACCCGCTTCGGGAAGGTGGAGGTCACGGACCTGGCCATGGCCTGGTTCCGCAGAACCCGCCTCCCCTTCGTCTTCGCCGTCTGGGCCTACCGCAAGGAGAACCCCCCACCCAAGGAGGTGGTCCAGGCCTTGAGGCGGGCCCGGGCTCAGGGCCTGAGCCGCCTGGGGGAGGTGGCCCAGACCGAGGGAAAGCGCCTTGGCGTCCACCCCACCCTCCTCCTCCACTACCTCTGGAACTTCCGCTACCACCTGGAGGAGCCCGACCGCCTGGGCCTCAAGGCCTTCGCGGAGGCCCTGGGCCTCCCCTTCCGCCCCGTTTACTATCCCCAATAGTGCTTGACAGAACATAGCGCTTGGGATAGCGTAGCCTTGGGCCGCTGGCCCAAGGAGGGTAAAGATGCGCTGGAACCTGGATCCGGCCCACACCAGCATCACCTTCTTCGTGCGGCACATGATGGTAGCCACGGTGCGGGGAAGCCTGAACCTGAAGGAGGGCTTCGTGGAGACCGACGAGAAGGGGAACCCTCTCCGGGTGGAGGCCCGCCTGGACGCCAGGAGCATCTACACCGGCGTGGCCGACCGGGACAACCACCTCCGCTCCCCAGACTTCCTGGATGCGGAGCGCTACCCGGAGATCGTCTTCCGGAGCGAGAAGATCACCCCCCTGGGGGAAGGCCGCTACCGGGTGGAAGGGGAGCTCACCCTCCGGGACGTGACCCGGCCCCTAAGCTTTGAGGTGGAGACCGCCGGCCCCGTCAAGGACCCCTGGGGCAACGAGCGCCTGGCCGCCCACTTTGAGGGCAAGCTGAACCGCAAGGACTTCGGCCTCACCTGGAACATGGTCCTGGAAACCGGGGGGCTTCTCGTGGGGGAGGAGGTCCGCTTTAGCGTGGATACCGAGGTGGTGGCGGCCAAGGAGGCCGTGGGGGGGTGAGGATGGCCCCTCTTGGCCTCGGCCTCCTGGCCACGGGGATGGCCCTGGGGACCAACCTTCTCCTCTACGCCCTGGCCTGGCTGGCGGGCGCGCCCTTCCAGGTGGCCCCTCCCGGAAGGCCCCCCGAGGAGGTGGGCCTGGCCGCCGTCGTCCTCTTCACCGCCCTGCCCATGGCCCTAGGGTTCGCCCTCTACGTGCCCCTAAGAAGGCGAAGCCCCAGGGCCTTGCCCCTCTTCGTGAGCCTGGCCCTGGCCGTCTTCCTCCTGATGCTCTTCCCCCCCTTGGCCGCCGCCTCCGATCCCCGAACAGAGCTCGGGCTCATCGCCCTGCACGTGCCCCCTGTGGCCTTTTACCTGTGGGGTCTCGCCCGGATGGAGGAAGCCCTTTGAGGCGGCTTTTGGGGCTCACCCTAAGGGTGCGGGACCTGAAGGCCCAGCTGGCCTTCTACCAGGGCCTCCTGGGGCTTGGGGTGGAGGCCGACCCGCCCCGATACCGGCTCTTCCCTCAGGGGCGGGGCTTCTTCCTGGATCTGATCCATGACCCGGAGGCCCCCCTCCGCCCCTACCCCTCGGTGGGCCTCTATCACTTCGCCCTACTCCTGCCCCACCGCAAGGCCCTGGCCGGGGTTTCCCAGAGGCTTCTGGAGGCCGGGGCCCAGTTTGAGGGGGCCGCGGACCACGGGGTCTCGGAGGCCCTCTACTTCCGGGATCCCGAGGGGAACGGTCTGGAGCTCTACCGGGACCGGCCCCAAGGGGCTTGGCCCCAAAGGGGCCCCCTCATGTTCACCGCCCCCCTCAACCTGGAAAAGCTCCTAGGGGAAAGCCCGGGCTCAAGCTCCCTACCCCCGGAAACCCAGCTGGGCCATATCCACCTGCATGTGGCCGACTTGGCCGAGGCCGAGACCTTCTTTTCTGGAAGACTGGGCATGGCCGTCACCCTGCGCACCTACCCCGGGGCCCTCTTTTTCGCCTGGGACGGCTACCACCACCACGCGGGGGCCAACGTCTGGACGGGGAAGCGCCTCGCCCCCGAGGGGTCCACGGGGCTTGTGGGCTACGCCCTCGAGGCCCCGGCAGGGGTTCCCCCCGGGCTTTACCAAGACCCCACCGGGGTCCAGGTGCGGGTGGCCTCCCAAGCCCCTTGACGGCACCCTTCTCCCTGTCCTAAACTTTGGGGCAACTATGCCGACCTTTGGGTGCTACTACGGCTTTTATCCTCCCGCCGGGGGCGCCCTCGGTCTGGCATAGCGGTTTTCCGCAAGAGGGCGCCCCCGAAAGGGGGCGCTTAGGTTTTAGGAGGCGAGCATGCTGATCGTGATGAAGCGGGGGTACACGGAGGCGGAGCTGGAGGAGGTCATCCAGGAGATCCGAAAGGTGGGCTACCGGCCCCATGTCTCCCAAGGGGTGGAGACCACCCTGGTGGGGGCCATCGGCCGGGGGCCCACCCCGGAACTCATGGAGCACTTCCGGGCCCTGCCTGGGGTGGCGGAGGTCATCCCCATCTCCAAGCCTTGGAAGCTGGCCAGCCTGGACGTGCAACCCTTCCCCACGGTTTTGGAGTTTCCCACGGGGAGGACCGGGGGCGGGCACGTGATGGTGGCGGCGGGGCCTTGCGGGGTGGAAAGCCGGGAGCAGACCCTGAGGGCGGCCCGCTACGTGAAGGCCCACGGGGCCCAGATGCTCCGGGGCGGGGCCTTCAAGCCCAGGACGAGCCCTTACGCCTTCCAGGGCCTGGGGGTGGAGGGCCTGAAGATCCTGGCCGAAGCCCGGAAGGAAGCCGGCCTCCCCGTGGTCACCGAGGTCCTCTCCCCAGAGCAGGTGGAGCTGGTGGCGGAGTACGCCGACGCCCTGCAGATCGGGGCCCGGAACGCCCAGAACTTCCCCCTCCTCCAGGCGGTGGGGGAGGTGGGGAAGCCCGTAATCCTCAAGCGGGGGATGAGCATGACCCTCGAGGAGCTCCTCATGAGCGCCGAGTACGTCCTCTCCCGGGGCAACATGCGGGTCATCCTGGTGGAAAGGGGCATCCGCACCTTTGAAAGGGCCACCCGCTTCACCCTGGACGTCTCCGCCGTCCCGGTCCTCAAGAGCTGGACCCACCTCCCCGTCTGGGTGGACCCCTCCCACCCCGCGGGGAAGAGGGACTGGGTCATCCCCCTGGCCCTGGCGGGCCTGGCCGCCGGGGCGGACGGGATCATCGTGGAAACCCACCCCGAGCCGGAAAAGGCCCTCTCCGACGCCGCCCAGCAGCTCCACGAGGACGAGTTCGCCCAGCTCATGGAGAAGGTCCGCCGCCTCACGGAGGCCCTGGGCAAGACCCTGGCCACCCCCGCCTACCGATGAAACCCCTCCTCGCCAAAGTGGGCATCTTCGGGGTGGGGCTTCTCGGGGGAAGCGTGGCCCTGGGGCTAAGGGAGCGCTTTCTGACGGACGAGGTCCACGTTTACGACCAGGATCCCCTGGCCCTGGAGAAGGCCCTTTTCCTGGGGGTGGCGGACCGGGCCCACGCGGAGATCGGCCCCTGGGTGAGGGACCTCTCCTTGGGCATCCTGGCCGCCCCTGTGGGGGCGCTGGCCGAGCTGGGAAGGGCTCTCGCCCCCTACGCCCATCCCGAGAGCCTCTGGACCGATGTGGGCAGCGTCAAGGGGAAGGTGGTGGAGGCCCTCGAGGGCCTCCTCCCCAACTTCCTGGGGGGCCACCCCATGGCGGGAAGCGAGCGGGCCGGAGTGGAGAACGCCCATGCGGGCCTCCTGCAAAACGCCGTCTGGGTCCTTACCCCCACGGAGCGGACCACCCCCCAAGCCCGGGAAGGAATCCGGGGGGTGGTGGAGGCCCTGGGGGCGTATCCCCTTGAGGTCCCCCCCAGGCTCCACGACCAGCTGGTGGCCCGCATCTCCCACCTCCCCTACCTCCTGGCGGTGGCCCTGAACCGCCTGGTGGCCCGAAGCGGGGAGAGGGACCTCCTCATGTTCCTGGCGGCGGGGGGCTTCCGCGACCTCACCCGGGTGGCCTCGGGCAGCCCCCGGATGAGCCGGGACATGGTGGTGGAGAACAAGGAGGCCCTAAGGGAGGCCATAGAGGAGCTACGGGCGGTCCTCCTGGAGCTGGAAGACCTCCTGGAGGAGCCAGAGGCCCTCCTAAGGGCAGCGGAGGAGGCCAAGAGGACCCGGGATGCCCTACCCATCGTGCGCCGCAGCCTCCTTCCCGAGATGCACGACCTGGTAGTCCAGGTGCCGGACCGCCCCGGGGAGATCGCCAAGATCGCCACCGCCTTGGGGGAGGCCGGGGTCAACATCAAGGACATAGAGGTCCTCACCATCCGGGAAGAGGCGGGGGCCCTGAGGCTCGGCTTCGCCACCCGGGAGGAGAAGGAAAGGGCCAGGGAGGTCCTCAAGGAGGTGGGGTACCGGGTTCGCTAGCCCAGGCCACCCGGTTCTTCCCCAAGGCCTTCGCCCGGTAAAGCGCCCGGTCCGCCCTGAGGAAGAGCTCCTGCAAATCCCCCCGGTAGAGGACCACCCCAAAGCTGGCGCTGACCCCCAAGGCCGCAAGGCCTTCCCGAAGCCTCTCCGCCAGGCGCTCGGCACCAAGGGGGTCGGTGGCGGGAAGCAGAATGGCGAACTCTTCCCCGCCCCACCGGCCCACCAGGTCCCCCTGGCGCACGTGGGTCTTCAGGTATCGGGCCACCTCCTTCAGGAGGCGGTCCCCCTCCTGGTGCCCCTTCTCGTCGTTCACCCGCTTGAAGTCGTCCAGGTCCAGGAGGATGAAGGCGAAGGGTTTCTCCCCCCGCTCCACCCGGGCCGCCTCCCTTTCCAGGGCCATCTCCAGGGCCCGGCGGTTGGGGAGGCCCGTGAGGGGGCAGGTGAGGGCCTGCTCCCGCCAGAAGCGCACCTGGCCGTAAAGCTCCCGAAAGCGGGCCAAGAGGAGGGCCAGGGCCAGGAGAACGGGCTGGGAAAGGGCGTAGTGGCCATAGGGAAAGCCCGTTTCCCGGCCCGTGAGGAGGGGAAAAAGGACGAGAAGGCCACCCCAAAAGGCCCCCGCTCCTAGGGCCCAAGATAGGGGGTAGGCGAAGGCGGCAAGGAGGTAAAGGGCCGGGCTCCAGAAGCCCGCCCCCCAGTAGGCCTCCCCCAAACGCCAGGCCTCAAAGAGCAGGTAGGCCCCCAGGGCGTGGACCAGAACCCGGGGAGCCCGCTTTGGGCCCTGGAGGAAGGCCCAGAGGAAGAGGAGGCCGAAGAGGAGGTAGACGATGTAAAGGCGAGGGTCCTGAAGGGGTCGGTAAGAGAGCTGGACACCTACCCCCAGGGCCAGGCCCACCCAGGTGAGGGCATAAAGAAGGCGGGCCAGCTCCATACCCCATTATTTCCTAGACGCTGTGAAACCCCTGTAAAAAAAGAGCTTCTCAAGGTAGGACCTTGCCGGGGTTCAGGATCCCGTGGGGGTCCAAGGCCGCCTTCACCCGCCCCAGGAAGGTCAGGGTGATGGGGTCCAGGGCCTCGGCCATGAAGGGGCGCTTCATGGCCCCGATCCCGTGCTCCCCGGAAAGGACCCCGCCGTGGCGCAGAGCCACCCGGGCGATCTCGTGGGCCAGCTCCCAGACCTTCTCCTCGGGCTCAAACCGGGGGTCAAAGAGGATGTTGGGGTGGAGGTTCCCATCCCCGATGTGGCCGAACTGGACCACAAGGAGGCCGTAGGTCCTGCCCAGCTCGGCGATCTCCGCCACCACCTGGGGGAGGGCAGAGCGGGGCACGGCGATGTCCTCGTTGACCCGCTGGGGGCGGAGACGGCCCAGGGCGGGGCTCACGCTCCTCCGGGCCCGCCAGAGGGCCTCGGCCTCCTTCTCGTCCCGGGCCCTACGCACCTCGGCCCCAAGCTCCAGGGCCGTTCTCTCCACCAGGGAAAGCTCCTCCTCCACCAGCTCCTTATCGTCCCCGTCCGTCTCCACCAGGAGGAGGGCCCTGTCCCGGGGCAGGCCCATGCCCAGGTAGTCCTCCACAGCGTTCACCGCGCTTTGGTCCATGAACTCCAGCTTGGCGGGCACCGCCCCCAGGGCGATGGCCCGGGAAACCCCCTCCGCCAGGGCCTCCACCCCGGGGAAGACGGCCATCAGGGTGGCCCGGTGGCAAGGGAGGGGGAGAAGCCGGAGCCGGGCCCCGGTGATGAGGCCCAGGGTCCCCTCCGAGCCGATGAGGAGGCCCGGGAGGTCGTAGGCCCTCCGGTCCAGGCGCCACACCTCCCCCTCCCCGTCCACCCACTCCAGCTCTAATACGTAGTCCCCCGTGACCCCGTACTTGAAGCAGAGGGGCCCCCCGGCGTTCTCCCCCAGGTTCCCCCCCAGGGTGCTGGTGCGCAAAGAGGCGGGGTCCGGGGGGTAGAAGAGGCCAAAGGACCTGGCCGCCTCGGAGACCTGGGCCGTGGTCACCCCCGGCTCGGCCCAGGCGGTGCGGGCCTTGGGGTCCACCTCCAGACGGGCCATGCGGGTGAAGGCCACCACGATGGCCCCCTCCAGGGGCACCGCCCCCCCAGAAAGCCCGCTCCCCGCCCCCCGGGGCACCAGGGGGACCCCGTAGCGCCGGGCCAGGCGCACCAGGGCCTGGACCTCCGCTGTGGACCCCGGCAGGACCACGGCCAAGGGGGCCTCCCCCACCAGGATGGCGTCGTAACGGTAGACCTCCTTCTCCGGGCGGGAGAGGAGGGCCCTGGGTCCAAAAGCCGCCCTCAGCTCCTCCAGAAGCCCCATGCCCTTAGGCTACCAGCTGGGGTCGCAAGGGTAGGGGGCGGGGCGCACCAGGTTCAGGGCCCGCACGTAAGGGCCATAGACCCCGGCGGTCATCCCCCTAACCCAGAGCCTGCGGTCCGGGAGGGGCTCAATGCCGATGCCCTGGGGAGAGAGGGCCGAGGCCGCCCGGATCTCCCCGCCCGGGGTCACCTCCAGGTATCCCCGCACCTCGGGGCCAAAAATGGGGCCTTCTAGGCGAAGGGTTTCCCCGGGCTTAGCCCGCCAGGGGTCCACCCCCTCCGGAACCCAGAAGAACTCCAGGGCATCCAACCGCCCCTCCAGGTAGAAGCGGTAGTCCAAGAGGGTGTTCCGGTCCGTGCAGTAAGTGCCCTGGGTGCGGAGGGCCTGGATGCGGTGGCCGGGGTAGGCCACCTCCAGGGTCAGGGAGCAGGCGGCGAGGAGGGGAAGGAGGAGAAGAAGGGCGCGCATGCTTCCATGCTGCCCCAGGGCCCCGCTAGAAGAGCTTGGAGGGGGCTAAAAGGGCCTTTAGACTTGGGGCCATGGCCTACTGGCTCCTCAAGACCGAACCCGAGACCTACAGCATAGAGGACCTCAGGCGGGACGGGCGGGCCCTATGGGACGGGGTTAGGAACTACCAGGCCCGGAACTACCTGATGCAGATGCGAGAGGGGGACCTCTGCTTCGTCTACCACTCCAGCGCCAACCCCCCGGGGATCGCCGGCCTGGCCCGGGTGGTCCAGACCGGCATCCCCGACCCCACCCAGTTTGACCCCCATAGCCCCTACTTTGACCCCAGGGCCACCCGGGAAAATCCCCGCTGGTACACGGTGGAGGTGGCCTTCCTCGAGGCCTGGCCCCTCATCCCCTTGGCCGAGCTCAAACGCCTCTTTCCCCCGGACCACCCCCTGGTGAAGCGGGGGAACCGGCTTTCCGTGATGCCGGTTCCCCCGGAGGTGGCGGAGAGGCTTATTGCGCGGAAAGAGTCCCGATGATCCGGAAGAGGGGCAGGAACATCCCCGCCACGATCATGCCCACGATCACGCCCAGGAAGATGATCATGAGGGGCTCTATGGCCGCGGTGAGGCTGGCCACCGCCTCGTCCACCTCCCGCTCGTAGAAGTCGGCGATCTTGGAGAGGAGGGTGTCCAGGGCCCCCGTCTCCTCGCCGATGGCCACCATGGAGCTCACCATGGGGGGGAAGACGAAGGGGTGCTGGGCCAGGGTGAGGTTCAGGGGTTCCCCCTGCTGGACCTTGTGCTTGGCCAGGTCCACGATCTCCTCCACCACGCTGTTCCCCGCGGTGCCCTTGGTGATGTCCAAGGACTCCAGGATGTTCACCCCGCTCGTGAGGAGGAGGGCCAGGGTGCGGGAGAAGCGGGCGATGGCCGTCTTGCGGTTCAGGTTGCCGAAGACGGGCATCCTCAGCTTGACGCGGTCTATCACCTTCCGCCCCTGGGGGGTGCCGTAGTACCAGCGGTAGGCGAAGAAGAGGAGCACAAAAAGGAGAAGTAGGGGGAAGGTGGCGGCCCGGAGGAACTCGGAAAGGGCGATGAGGAAGCGGGTGAGGAGGGGAAGCTCCGAGCCCAGGTCGGTGAGGATCTGGGCGAACTGGGGCACGATCCCCGTGAGGAGGAAGTAGGCCACGCCCACGGCGAAGACGAAGACGATGACCGGGTAGGTCATGGCGCTTTTAATCTTGCCCCTTAGCTCCAGGTCCTTCTCCAGGAAGGTGGCCAGGCGGTCCAGGATCACGTCCAGACCCCCGGAGGTCTCCCCCGCCCGCACCAGGTTCACGTAAAGCCGGGAGAAGAGCTTGTGCTTGGCCAGGGCCTCGGAGAGGTTCATCCCCCCTTCAATGTCGGTGCGCACCTGCTTGATGATCTCCCGGAACTTCTTGTTTTCTGTCTGCTTTTCCAGGATGGCCAGGGACTGGAGCAGGGTGAGGCCCGCCCCGATCATGGTGGCCAGCTGGCGGGAGAAGACGGCGAGGTCCTTGAGCCCAGGGCCCCGCTCCAGGACGGGCAGGCGCACCTCGGCCTGGAGGCCCCGCCCCGGCTCCTTGATCTCCGCCACGAAGAGGCCCCGGTCCCTCAGGAGGCGCGCCGCGGTGCGCAGGTCCTCGGCCTCAATGGTGGCCTCCACCAGGCGGCCCTGGCGGTCACGGGCCTTATACTGGTAGACTGGCATGGCTGAAGTATACCAAAAGGAGCTGGCTGAGGCCGTGGAAACCCTAAGGAAGGGTGGCCTGGTGGCCTTTCCCACGGACACGGTCTGGGGCGTCATGGCCCGGATGGAGGACGAGGCCGCCTGCCGCAGGATCTACGCCCTGAAGGGCCGGGAGGAGAGGAAGCCCCTCCAGGTCCTGGTGGCCGACCTCGAGGACGCCCTAAGGCTTTCGGACCTAGGGCCCCTGAAGGAGCGTTTCCTGCGCCTGGCGGAGGCTTTTTGGCCGGGAGGGCTCACCGTGGTGGTGCCGGGCAAGGGCATCCCCCCCTGGATCAGCCAGGACGGCTCCGTGGGCCTCCGGATGCCCGCCCACGAAACCCTACGGGAACTCCTCCGGCGGGCGGGAGGGTATGCGGCGGCCACCAGCCTGAATAGGAGTGGCGAGCCCCCGGTGCGCACGGAGGCGGAGGCCCGGGCCTTCCCCGTGGACTTCGTCTTCCCCGGAGAGGCCTTGGGTCTGGCCTCCAGCGTGGTGGACCTGCGCACGGGGGAGGTCCTCCGGGAAGGGGCCATCCCCAAGGAAGCCCTCCTCCCCTACCTGAAGGATGCCCCCTGACCTCAGGGTCCAACTCCTCGCCGTCCTCTTCGCCGCGGGAAGGCCCGTGGGCCTAAGGGAGCTCAAGGCCCTGGACCACCCAGAGGAGGCCCTTCTCCGGGCCCTAGAGAGCCTGGAAAAGGAACTAGCCAAAGGGGAGCTGGGGATCGCCCTGGAACGGGTGGCGGGGGGGTGGCGGCTCGTGGTCCACGAGGGGGCCCTAAAGGCGGTGGAAAAGGTTCTCAAGCCCACCCCTCCCCGCCTCTCCAAGGGGGCTCTGGAGGTCCTGGCCCTCATCGCCTACCACCAGCCCATCACCCGGGCGGAGCTGGAGGCTATGCGGGGAAAGAGCGTGGAGGGGGTCCTGGAAGGCCTTTTGGAGCGGGGCCTGATCCAGGTGGTGGGGGAGAAGGAGGCCCCGGGGAGGCCCAGGCTCTACGGCACCACGGAGCGCTTTCTGGAGGTCTTCGGCCTGGAAAGCCTAGACGACCTCCCGCCCCTCGAGGACGGCCCACCCCTCCTCCTCCGGGGCTAGGACCTCCTTGGCGGGAACGGGCAGCGGGCTATAGAGCTCGTTCTGCCGCACAAAGGCGAGGAGGAAGCGCCCCAGGAGGCGCATCTGGCTCCTATGGGCCCGGATGGCCTTTTCCTTGAGGTCCACCTCCTCCGGGGTGAGGGGAAACCTTTCCCAAGGAAGCCCCCGGCCCCGGGGGGGAGGGTAGAGGGGAAGCCCCTTGTGGAGGCCCTTAGGCAGGGGGTACTGGTACCCTCCGTGGACGATGTAATACCAAAGCCGCCCCTCCAGGCCCAAGGAGGCCGCCGCCTGCATGCCGAAGTAGGCGGTGGCCTGGTGGTCCCGGTGGGCGTCCAGGGGGCTTGGGAGGAGGATGCGAGTGGGCTTCAGCTCCTTTAGGAGCTCCACCAGGGTGGCCTCGAGGGCCTTCCCCGTGTAGGGAAGGCCCGGGCGGTAGCACCCCGGGTAGGCCACGGCCTTGAGCCCGGTGTAGGGGCTCTCGTAGGCCAGGTAGTAATGGGTGGTGAAGAGGTGGAAAAGCCCCTGGTCGGGGAATCCCAGGAAGTGGGCGCTCTCCCGGGAAAGGCCCAGGGCCTCGAGGCCCCGCCAGGCCTCCACCATCCGCCTCAGGGCCAGGCGGCGCATGGCCTCCTGGGAGGGCAGGGGGCTTCCCGCCGCCAGGTCAAAGGCATCCCCCGAGGTGAGGTAGACCACGCTCACCCGCCCACCCTCCTTTTGGACGCGGCGCATGAGGCCCGCCGCCGCCAGCACCTCGTCGTCGGGGTGGGGGGCGAGCACCGGGAGGTGCTCCCCCGGCGCCGGCCCGGGAAAAAGGGCAAGGCGGCGCACCCTTGCCGAGGCCAGGAGGGCGTGGTAGGAGGCGAAAACGAAGCGGCCGTTGACGAAGGCCCAGACCCCCAAAGCGGCCAGAAGGAGGGCGAGGCGCTCGGCCCAGACCAGACCCAGCCAGAGCCTCAGCGCTTCCGCTCCCGCCACGTAAAGGAGGAGGAAGAGGAGCAACCACTGCCAGGGAGCCAAGCGGCGCACGGGAGGCATTTTACGGGAAAGCGTTTTAGACTGGTCCCATGGTCCAGGTCCGCCCCGCCGGGGAAGGGGATCTAGAGGCCATTGCCCGCCTCTCCCACGAAACCCTCCTCCTGGGCAGGGAGGGAAGCCGGGTCTTCCCCAGCGAGGCCCTCTGGGGGGAGCTCTTCGTGGCCCCCTACCTGCGCCGGGGGTGCTGCTCCCTGGTGGCGGAGGAAGAGGGGGAGGTGGTGGGCTACATCCTGGGGGCCTGCGCCACCTGGCCCCTGGTCCTGGACCTGGCCCTGCGCCTTCCCCTCCTTCTCCTCCGTCTCCTCCTTGGCCGCTACGGGCCCATCCTCCCCCACCTCCGCTACCTCCTTCGCCTCCTCCTCTACCCCGGGCCCAAGGCCCCAAGGGGGCGCTACCCCGCCCACCTCCACATCGCCGTGGACCCCAAGACCCAGGGCAAGGGTCTGGGGAAGGCCCTTCTCTCGGCTTTTCTGGATTGTTTACACGCTAAGGGCATCAAGGGGGTGCAGCTTTCCACCACCCGGGCCAACCAGGCGGCCCGGAGGCTCTACCGGAGCCTGGGCTTCCGGCTTTACGCCAAGCGGGCCAGCCCCTTCTGGGCCCCCTACCTGGGCCGCCCCGTGATCCACGAGGTCTGGGTGAAGGAGTTGGGGTAGACTCCCCTCGAGGTGCGCCATGCTGGACTTCTACGCTTTGGAGGACCTCCTCACCCCCGAGGAGAAGGAGATCGCAAGGGCCGCCCGCCGCTTCCTGGAAAAGGAGGCCATGCCCCACATCCGGGACTGGTGGGAGGAAGGGGTCTTCCCCACCCACCTGATCCCCAAGTTCGGGGAGATGGGCTTCCTAGGCCCCACCCTGCCCCCGGAGTACGGGGGGGCGGGGGTCAGTAGCGCCGCCTACGGCCTCATGGCCTACGAGCTGGAACGGGTGGACTCGGGGCTTAGGAGCTTCGCCAGCGTCCAGAGCTCCCTGGTCATGTACCCCATCTATGCCTTCGGCAGCGAGGCGCAAAAGCGGGAGTTCCTCCCTAGGCTCGCCCGGGGGGAGATGGTGGGCTGCTTCGGCCTCACCGAGCCCGACGGGGGTTCCGACCCCTACGGCAACATGAAGACCAGGGCCCGGCGGGAAGGGGACACCTGGGTCCTCACGGGCAGCAAGATGTGGATCACCAACGGCAACCTGGCCCAGATCGCCATCGTCTGGGCCAAGGACGAGGAGGGAAGGGTCCTAGGCTTCATCGTCCCCACGGACAGCAAGGGCTTCCAGGCCCGGGAGGTGAAGCACAAGATGAGCCTCCGGGCCTCGGTGACCAGCGAGCTCATCCTGGAGGAGGTGCGGGTGCCCGAGTCCTTGCGCCTGCCCAAGGCGGAAGGCCTCAAGGCCCCCCTCTCCTGCCTCACCCAGGCCCGCTTCGGCATCGCCTGGGGGGCCCTGGGGGCGTTAGAGGCGGTCTACACCGAGGCGGTGGCCTTCGCGGGGAGCCGCACCACCTTCGGGGAGCCCATCGCCAAGAAGCAGCTGGTCCAGGCCAAGCTGGCGGAGATGCTGGCCTGGCACACGGAGGGGCTCCTCCTCGCCTGGCGGCTTGCCCGGCTCAAGGACGAGGGGAAGCTCAGGCCTGCCCAGGTCTCCCTGGCCAAAAGGCAGAACGTGAAGAAGGCCCTGGAGGCCGCCCGCCTGGCCCGGGACATCCTGGGGGGAAGCGGCATCACCCTGGAGTACCACGCCATCCGCCACATGCTCAACCTGGAGACCGTCTACACCTACGAGGGCACCCACGACATCCACACCCTGGTCCTGGG
The DNA here is from genome assembly GCA_947085095.1 of uncultured Thermus sp. Classification (GTDB taxonomy): domain Bacteria; phylum Deinococcota; class Deinococci; order Deinococcales; family Thermaceae; genus Thermus. Next base: position 17,255 of record CAMTVD010000009.1, read on the forward strand.
GCGGGAGATCACCGGCCTGAACGCCCTCTAGCATGCTGGTGGTCTTCTCCGGGGACCCCTTTCTGGCGCGGGAGGCCCTCCTGAAGGAGGCGAGGCTCCTTGGGCTTTCCCGCTTCACTGAGCCCACCCCCGAGGCCCTGGAAAAGGCCCTGGCCCCGGGGCTCTTTGGGAGCGGGGGGGCGCTACTGGACCTCCGGGAAGTCTCCGAGGGGGAGTGGAAGGCCCTGAAGCCCCTTTTGGAAAAGGTCCCCGAAGGGGTCCCCGTCCTCATCCTGGACCCCAGGCCAAGCCCCTCCCGGGCCGCCTTCTACCGGGGAAGGGAAAGGCGGGACTTCCCCACCCCCAAGGGGAAGGACCTCCTGAGGCACCTGGAGAACCGGGCCAAGCGCCTGGGCCTCAGGCTCCCCGCCGGGGTGGCCCAGTACCTGGCGGCCCTCGAGGCCGACCTGGAGGCCCTGGAGCGGGAGCTGGAGAAGCTTGCCCTCCTCCCCCCGCCCCTCACCCTGGAGAAGGTGGAGAAGGTGGTGGCCCTGAGGCCCCCCCTCACGGGCTTTGACCTGGTGCGGGCCGTCTTGGAGAAGAACCCCAAGGAGGCCCTAAGCCGCCTCAGGCGCCTCAGAGAGGATGGGGAGGAGCCCTTGAAGCTCCTGGGGGCCCTGGCCTGGCAGTTCGGCCTCCTGGCCCAGGCCTTCTTCCTCCTCCAGGAAACCCAAAGGCCCAAGGAGGAGGACCTGGCCCGCCTGAAGGCCCACCCCTACGCCGCCAGGAGGGCCCTGGAGGAGGCGAGGAGGCTGGATAAGGAAGCCCTCCGCCAGGCCCTCAGCACCCTCATAGAGGCGGAGCGCCGGGCCAAGGGGGGCAAGGACCCCTGGCTCGCCCTGGAGATGGCCGTCCTCCGCCTGGCGGTTGACCAGCGGGTCAGCCCCGGGTAGACTCGGGGCATGCTGCAAGCCGAGTTATTGGAAGCGGTGCTGAAGCGGGCCCTTTCGGGGGGAGCCGACTTCGCCGAGGTCTATGCCGAGCGCTCCAAAAGAAGGCGCATGACGGTGCGCTCCGGCAGGCTGGAGGACGCCCTAAGCGGCCTGGACTACGGGGCCGGGATAAGGCTCTTCTTCGGCACCGAGGTGGTCTACGCCTACACCAACGACCTCACAAAAGAGGGCCTCCTGGAGGCCCTGGAAACCCTCCTAAAGGCCAAGGGGGCCTTGGGGCGGGTGGACGAGCGGGGCATGGGGGGTCTGGACTTCCGCAAAAGGGCCCCTAAAGGCCTCCACACCCCTAAGGTGGCCTACGGGGAAAAGGACAAGCGCTACCGCCTGGAAAGGCTGCTGGAGGCGGAAAGCGGGGCCAGGATCGCCCCGGAGATCCGCCAGGTGGAAACGAGCCTCCTGGAGTGGGAAGAGGAGGTCCTGATCGCCAACACGGAAGGGGTCTTGGCGGAGGAAAAGCGGGTCAGGACCCGGCTCTTCGTCCTGGCGGTGGCCCAGGAGGGGGCCGAGGTGCAGACGGGCTACGCCGGGCCCGGCAAGAGCGTGGGCCTGGAGCTCTTTGACCTCTACCCCCCCAAGGCGGTGGGGGAGAAGGCCGCCCGTCAGGCCCTGACCAACCTAAAGGCCAAGCCCGCCCCCGCGGGCACCTTCCCCGTGGTGGTGGGGCCTGGCTTCGGCGGGGTCCTCTTCCACGAGGCGGTGGGCCACCTCCTGGAAACCACCAGCGTGGCCAAGAAGGCCAGCGTCCTCTCCGACAAGCTGGGAGAGAGGATCGCCAGCCCCGCCGTCACCTACATAGACGACGGCACCCTCCCCCACGCTTGGGGCTCCACCGAAATGGACGACGAGGGGCGCCCCACGGAGCGCACGGTCCTCATAGAAGAGGGCGTCCTGAAGGCCTACATGGTGGACCGCCTGGGCCACCTCCAGACCGGCTACCCCATGACGGGCTCGGGCCGGAGGCAGGACTACACCTTCGCCCCCACCTCCAGGATGCGCAACACCTTCATCGCCCCTGGGGACAAGAAGCCCGAGGAACTCTTTGAGGGAATAGAGTTCGGCCTCTACGCCAAGGAGATGGGGGGCGGGCAGGTGAAGCCGGGCTCGGGGGAGTACAACTTCGCCGTGCAGGAAGGGTACATCATCCGCAAGGGGCGGATAGAGGAGGCCGTGCGGGGGGCCATGCTGGTGGGCAAGGGCCCCGAGACCCTCTTGAAGGTGGTGGCCGTGGCCGATGACTGGGAAAACGCCCCGGGCATGTGCGGAAGTCTCTCCGGGGCGGTGCCGGTGGAGGTGGGCCAGCCCCACGTGCTGGTCTCGGAGATCGTGGTGGGAGGTCGGGCATGACCCTGGAAGAGGCCAAGAGCTACGTGTTGCGGAAGGCCAAGGAGCTGGGCCTCGAGGCCGAGCTCCTCTTCGTGGAAAACCGGGAGCTCTCCTTAAGGGCCCAGGGAGGCAGGCTGGAGGAGCTCAAGGAGGCCCGCCAGGGCGGGGTGGGCCTAAGGGTGGTGGCCGGGGGCCGGGTGGGCTACGCCTACACCGAGGAGCTTTCCCAAGAGGCCCTGGACTGGGCCTTGGAGGAGGCCCGGGAAAACGCCCTCCTCTCCGCCAAGGAGGGGAGAATCCCCCCGGGGAAGCCCCTGGGGAGCCACGACCTCCTGGGGGAGGGGCTTTCCGCCCCCCTCGAGGCCAAAAGGCAGGCGGCCCTGAGCCTGGAAAAGGCCCTCCAGGAAGACCCCAGGGTCAGGGCGGTCCTCATGGGGGGGTATATGGAGCGGGAGGTGCGCCTTGCCCTGGAGAGCACCCAGGGGGCCCAAGGGGCCTACCGCACCGGCCTCGCCGGGCTCATGGGGAGCTTCGTCATGGGGGAGGGAGCAAGCCTCAAGCAGGGATGGGACTTCCGCCCCAGCAAGGAGTTCCACGCCCTGGAGCCGGGCCGCACGGCCCTGGAGTTTTTGGAGAAGACGGCCAGGCTCCTGGGGGCCAGGCCCCTCCGGACGGGGCGCTACCGGGCCTACCTGGAGCCCAAGGCCATGGCGTCCCTCCTCATGGTCTTCGCCCAGGCCCTCTCCGGCAAGATGGCCATGGAGGGCAAAAGCCGCCTTCTGGGCAGGATTGGGGAGAGAATTGGGAGCGAGCTTGTCACCCTCATAGACGACCCCACCCTGGAAAAGGGCCTCCTCTCCCGCCCCTTTGACGCCGAGGGCACCCCGGCCCGGCCCACGGTGGTGGTGGAGAAGGGCATCTTCAAAACCTTCCTCCACAACTCCGAGACCGCCAGGGCCCTGGGCCAGGAGAACACCGGCCACGCCAGCAGAAGCTATAAGGGCACCCTGGGGGTGGCCCCCAGCAACCTCTACCTGGCCCCCGTGGGGGGCCTGAAGCTGACGGACGGGGTTGTCGTCACCGAGTTCATGGGGCTCCACGCCGGGGCCAACCCCGTGAGCCTGGACTTCTCCCTGCAGGCCTTGGGGCTTTGGGTGGAGGAGGGGGAGGTCCGGCACGCGGTGGAGAACTTCGCCGTGGCCGGCAACCTCCTGGAGCTTTTGCAGGCGGTGGAAGGGGTAGGGGAGGAGCTGGACTGGGTCCTGATGGACGCCGCCTACGGGAGCCCGATGGTGGCGGTGGCCGAGCTTTCCTTCGCGGGGGCATGAGGGTCTTCGTCACCCGCACCCTGCCAGGCCCCGCATTGGAGCGGCTTAGGGAGGAGGGCCTCGAGGTGGAGGTCCACCAAGGCCTCCTCCTCCCCCGGGAGGAGCTCCTAAAAAGGGTGGAGGGGGTGGTGGGCCTCATCCCCACGGTGGAGGACCGGATAGACGAGGAGGTCATGGACCGGGCGGGGCCAGGCCTCAAGGTCATCGCCTGCTACAGCGTGGGGGTGGACCATGTGGACCTAAAGGCCGCCCGGGAACGGGGCATCCGGGTCACCCACACCCCCGGGGTCCTCACCGAGGCCACCGCCGACCTCACCCTGGCCCTCCTCCTGGCGGTGGCCAGACGGGTGGTGGAGGGGGTGGACCACGTCCGGGAAGGCCTCTGGCGGGCCTGGCACCCGGAGCTCCTCCTGGGCCTGGACCTTGGGGGCCTCACCCTGGGCCTCGTGGGCATGGGCCGGATCGGCCAGGCGGTGGCCAAACGGGCCGAGGCTTTTGGAATGCGGGTGGTCTACCATAGCCGCACCGAGAAGCCCCTCCCCTACCCCCACCTCCCCCTAGACGAACTCCTGGCCTCCGCCGACATCCTCTCCCTCCACGCCCCCCTGACCCCGGAAACCCACCGCCTCCTCAACCGGGAAAGGCTCTTCGCCATGAAGAAGGGGGCCATCCTCATCAACACCGCCCGGGGAGCTCTGGTGGACACCGAGGCCCTGGTGGAGGCCCTGGACGGCCACCTCTTCGGGGCCGGGCTGGACGTGACCGACCCTGAGCCCCTGCCCCTGGGCCACCCCCTCTTGGCCCGCAAAAACGCCCTCATCACCCCCCACATCGGCTCCGCGGGGCGGCGCACCCGGGAGCGGATGGCCGAGATGGCGGTGGAAAACCTCCTGGCGGTCCTGAAGGGCCAGGAGCCCCCAAACCCGGTAGCATGGGGCCCATGAGCCTCCTGGTGGGCTTCCTGGGCGGGATTTTCGGCGGGCTGGTGGGCCTGGGCGGGGGAACGGTGATGATCCCCCTCATGGTGGGACTCCTCAAGCTTTCCCAGCACCAGGCCCACGGCACCAGCCTGGTGGCCGTCTTCTTCACCGGCCTCATGGGGGCCCTCACCTACGGCCTCCAGGGCTCCTTAGACCTAAAAGCGGCCTTTCTCCTGGCCCTCACCGCCATCCTCACCGCCCGCTACGGGGCCAAGTACGCTCACAGCCTTCCCGAAGCCAGGCTCAAGCGGGCCTTTGGCTGGTTTCTCTTCTTCGTTTCCTTTCTCCTTCTCTTGAAGCCTTATCTGGCCCCGCTGGGCCTGGTGCCGGGGGAGGTGGCCCAGGACCTCACCCTCCTCCTGGCGGGGGCCTTCACCGGCTTCCTCTCGGGGATGATGGGGGTGGGGGGCGGGACCATCATGGTCCCCGCCATGGTCCTCCTCCTGGGTATGGCCCAGCACACCGCCCAGGGGACGAGCCTTCTCGCCATGGTGCCTGCCAGCCTGGTGGGGGCCTACACCCACTTCCACCTGGGGAACGTGGCGAAGGCCCTGGTGCCTGGCCTGGTGCCTGGAGTTCTTCTGGGCACCTTCCTAGGCGGGGAGCTGGCCCACCTCCTGCCCGAGGGAGGCCTGAGGGGGGTCTTTGCCGCCGTCCTTCTCTGGACCGCCTGGCGGTACCTCCGTCCCTCGGGTGGGAAAAAGTAACCTAATGCACTGTTCGGCGAACTCAAGGAGGTTTATCTTCCTATTGGAAGGAGGTGAGGGTTTATGCGGCGTTGGCAGGACTGGGCTAACCTTGTCCTGGGTGTTTGGCTCGTCCTCTCCCCCTGGCTCTTGGGCTTTAGCGGTACCCCCGCGGCCATGTGGAACGCGGTCATCATCGGGGTAGTGGTGGGGCTGATGGCCCTGTTGCACCTCCGGGGTGGCCCCTTGTGGGAGGAGTGGGTCAACGTGGTCCTGGGCGTTTGGCTTATCCTCTCCCCCTGGATTCTGGGGTTTAGCGGGATGACGGGCGCCATGTGGAATGCGGTGATCGTGGGGCTCCTGGTGGGGGTTTTGGCCCTCAGCGTCACCCGGGAAAAACCTAAGGCCGCCTAAGCCTGGCCCGCCCCTACCCCTGCCCAGGCCTTGGGCGGGGGTAGGTTCTTGCATCCGGGAAACCAAGGGTGTAAGGTGGACCTGGCCTTTAAACCGGTCCCGCGAGGCCGGAAAGGGGGAAGAGATGCCAGAAACCCACAAACGGCGACAGGAGACGGCAAGGGAGGCTTCGGCCTCCCTTTTTTTGGGGGGTGAAAAGTGCGCTTCAAGGCGGAGCTGATGAACGCCGAGGAGATGCGGCGGGCCCTCTACCGCATCGCCCATGAGATTGTGGAGGCCAACAAGGGGGTGGAGGGCCTGGCCCTGGTGGGCATCCACACCCGGGGCATCCCCCTGGCGGAGCGCCTTTCCCGCTTCATCCAGGAGTTTGAGGGCCAGAAGGTTCCCGTGGGCATCCTGGACATCACCCTCTACCGGGACGACCTCTCGGAGATCGGCTTTAGACCCCAGGTGCGGGAGACCCGCATCCCCTTTGACCTCACGGGCAAGGCCCTCGTCCTGGTGGACGATGTCCTCTACACGGGGCGCACCGCCCGGGCCGCCTTGGACGCCCTCATGGACCTGGGGCGCCCGAAGCGCATCTACCTGGCGGTCCTCGTGGACCGGGGGCACCGGGAGCTTCCCATCCGGGCCGACTTCGTGGGCAAGAACGTGCCCACCGCCAAGAACGAGGTGGTGAAGGTGAAGGTGGCGGAGGTGGACGGGGAGGACCGGGTGGAGCTTTGGGAAAGGGAGGCCCCATGAGGCACCTTCTGGACTTCCAGGGTTGGAAAAGGGAAGCGGTGGAAAACCTCCTGGACACCGCCAAGGTGATGCGGGAGGTGCTGGAGCGCCCGGTGAAGAGGGTCCCCGCCCTCCAGGGCTTTACCGTGGCCACGGTCTTCTTTGAGCCCTCCACCCGCACCCGCACCTCCTTTGAGCTAGCAGCGAGGCGGATGTCGGCGGACGTGGTCTCCTTCGCCGCCCAAAGCAGCAGCCTCCAGAAGGGGGAAAGCTACAAGGACACCCTCCTCACCCTCGAGGCCATGGGGGTGGACGCCTACGTGATCCGGGCCGATGCCGCCGGGGTGCCCCACCAGGCCACCCGCTGGGTCAAGGGGGCGGTCATCAACGGGGGGGACGGGCAAAGGGCCCACCCCACCCAGGCCCTCCTGGACGCCTACACCCTCCTCGAGGCCCTGGGGAGCCTGGAGGGGAGGAAGATCGCCATCGTGGGGGACATCCTCCACTCCCGGGTGGCCCGCTCCAACGCCGAGCTTCTGCCCCTTCTGGGGGCCGAGGTCTGGGGCGCTGGCCCCCCTTCCCTCCTCCCCCAAAGCCTCCCCGGGGTCCGCCTCACCCCTAACCTGGAGGAGGCCCTGGAGGAGGCGGACGCGGTCATGGTGCTGAGGTTGCAAAAAGAGCGCATGGAGGCGGGCCTCATCAACCTCCAGGACTACATCGCCCGCTACCAGATCACCGAGGAAAGGCTGGGGCGGGCTAAACCCCAGGCCCCCCTCCTCCACCCCGGCCCCATGAACCGCGACGTGGAGCTTGCGGGCACCCTGGCGGACTCAGGACGGAGCTTGGTGAACCGCCAGGTGCAAAACGGCGTGGCGGTGCGCATGGCCGTGCTTTACCACCTCTTGGTGGGGAGGGAGCGATGATCCTGATCAAAAACGTGAAACTGGTGGACGCCCGGGGGGAGCAAGGCCCTCTGGACGTCCTTATCGGCGAGGGGCGGATCCTCTCCCTGGAAGGGGGGGAGGCCTCCTGGGTCATGGACGGCACCGGGAAGCTCCTGGCCCCAGGCTTCCTGGACCTCCACGCCCACCTGCGGGAGCCCGGCGAGGAGGTGAAGGAGGACCTGGCCTCGGGGCTTCTTGCGGCGGCGCGGGGGGGGTACACGGACCTGGTCTCCATGCCCAACACCAAGCCCCCCGTGGACACCAAGGAGGCGGTCTTGGCCCTCAAGGAGAAGGCCAAGCTTCTGGGCCTGGCCCGGCTCCACCCCGGGGCCGCCCTCACCCAGGGGCAAGAAGGGCGGCACCTCACGGAGGCTGGCCTCCTCAAGGAGGCGGGAGCGGCCCTCCTCACCGACGACGGCCGCACCAACGAGGACGCAGGGGTGCTGGCGGCGGGGCTCCTGCAGGCCGCCCCCCTGGGCCTCCCCGTAGCCGTCCACGCCGAGGACGCCTCCCTTAGGCGGAGCGGGGTGATGAACGACGGGCCCCTCGCCGACCTCCTGGGCCTGCCCGGCAATCCCCCCGAGGCCGAGGCCGCCCGCATCGCCCGGGACCTCGAGGTCCTCCGCTACGCCTTAAGGCGCTCAAAGGCCAGGCCCCACCTCCACATCCAGCACCTCTCCACCAAGCGGGGGGTGGAGCTCGTGCGCGAGGCCAAGGGGGCGGGCCTCCCCGTGACCGCGGAGGCCACCCCCCACCACCTCACCCTCACGGAGGAAGGCCTAAAGGCCTTTGACCCCCTCTTCAAGGTGGCCCCACCCCTCCGCACAAAGGAGGACCAGGAGGCCCTCCTGGAAGCGCTTTTGGATGGAACCGTGGACGCCATCGCCACCGACCACGCCCCCCACACCCAGGCGGAGAAGGAGATGGACCTGAGGCGGGCCCCCTTCGGCATTCCCAGCCTGGAGGTGGCCTTCCCCCTCCTCTACACCGAGCTTCACCTGAAGCGGGGCTTCCCTCTCCCCCGCCTCATCGCCCTCTTCACCGACGGTCCCCGGCGCATCCTGGGCCATGAGCCCCTCCACCTGGAGGAGGGGGCCGAGGCCAGCCTGGTCCTCCTGGACCCCAAGGAGGCCCCGGTGGACCCTAAGCGCTTCGCCTCCAAGGCCCGCTACTCCCCCTGGGCGGGATGGGTCCTGGGGGGATGGCCGGTCCTCACCCTGGTGGAGGGGCGGGTGGTCCACCGGGTAGAATGAGGGCGTGCTCAAGAAGCTCCTGGAAGCGGACGAGGTGGGCCTAAGGCTAGAGTGGGTGGGCGGGCTTCCCCTCTGGGAGGTCCACCCCACCTACCGCCACCAGAGGGCCGTGGACCGCATCCGAAGTAGCATCCGCCCCAAGGAGGGCGAGGCCTGCGGGTGCGTGCACGTGGCTGACGTCTACATACGCTTTCCCGACGGCTCCTACAAGCGCCCGGACATCGCCATCTTCTGCCGGGAGCCCGAGGAGCTGGACGAGGCCATCAGCCAGATCCCCGAGGCGGTGGTGGAGGTGGTGAGCCGAGGCTACGAGGCCAAGGACCTGGAGATCGGGCCCCGCTTCTACCTCTCCCAGGGGGTGAAGGACGTGGTGGTCTTTGACCCTTACACCCTCCTGGTCCTCCACCTGCGCCGGGACGGGGCCCATAGGCACATCTCCCCGGTGGAGCTGGAGCTTTCCAGCTGCACGCTCACCGTCTGAGGTCTTGGAGGGCGCGCACCCCTTCCGCCTCCATGAGGCGAAGGAGCCCTTTGAGAAGCTTCCGGGGAAAGAGGGGCCCTCCGTAGACGAAGCCCGTGTAGACCTGGACCAGGCTAGCCCCTGCCTTGAGCCTTTCCCAGAGGTCCTCAGGGGTTTCTATCCCGCCCACGCTCACCAGAAAAAGCCCCTCCGCCCCCCCCGCCAGGTGCTTCAGGACCTCGAGGGCCCTCCCCTTCAAAGGCCTCCCCGAAAGCCCCCCCGCCTCCCCCGCCAGGGGGCTTTTCAGGCCCTCCCGGCCTAGAGTGGTGTTCACCGCCACCAGGCCCTGGAGCCCGTGCTTCTTGGCCAGGGAAAGGACCTCGTCCAGGGCCTCAGGGGAAAGGTCCGGGGCCAGCTTCAGCAGGAGGGGCTTAGGGGTAGCCGGGCGGAGGCGGGCGAGGAGCTCGTCCAGGAAGGGGCCTTCCTGTAGGGCGCGAAGCCCGGGAGTGTTGGGGGAACTCACGTTCAGGACGAAGTAGTCCCCGTAAGGCTCCAGGAGCTTCAGGGCCTGGAGGTAGTCCTCAGCCGCCCTTTCCAGGGGGGTGTCCCGGTTCTTCCCCAGGTTTACCCCCACGGGGAGGGGAAGCCCCCGGGCGCGAAAGGCCCCAAGCCGCTTCGCCGCCTCTTCCGCCCCCTGGTTGTTGAAGCCCATGCGGTTGATGAGGGCCCGGTCCTCCAGAAGGCGGAAGAGCCTGGGCCTGGGGTTTCCCTCCTGGGGCCTGGGGGTCAGGGTCCCCACCTCGGCATAGCCAAAGCCCAGGGCCCACCAGGCGGGAAGGGCCCTGGCGTCCTTGTCCATCCCCGCCGCCAGGCCCAGGGGGTTGGGGAAGGTGAGGCCCATGGCCTCCACCCTTAGCCTCGGGTCCTCCACCCTTAGGAGGCGGGCCGGGACCTCTAAAAGGGGCCCGCACCCGGACCAGAAGGCGAGAGCCTTCAGGGTGAGCTCGTGGGCCTTTTCCGGTTCCAGGAGAAAGAGGAGGCGGTGCATCCTCCCCATGGTAAACTCTTCCCATGCGCCGGAGCGCCTTTCTCCTCGGCCTTCTTCTGACCCTCACCGCCTGCTCGGTGACCGTTACTGTGGACTTGCCTAACCAGACCCTGGACCTACCAGGGATAACCGACACCGGCGGCCAAATCGCCTACCCCAAGGACGGCCTCAGCTTTAGCCCTCCGCCCGTGGACGTGGTCCGGGGCCTGCGGGTGGAGGGGGTCCTCGAGGCCTCCACGCCCTTGAACGTCACCCTGGAGTTCTACGCCCGGACCAAAGACCCCAGCCAGGACCCCACCTGCACGTCTCCCACCTTCCCCTTCGCGCCCCAGGGCATAGGCGTGGAGCCCGTAATGTACCTTTGCCCCGTGGGCCCTGACGATCAAAAGGTGGGCGAGGCCAGCTTCCGGAACAGCCAGCAAGCCTCCTTCACGCTCCAGGGAACCAAGCTGGCCGAGGGTATCCAGAAGGGTAAGCTCTGGCTGGGCATCAAGGCCAGCGGCCTGCCTTCCACACCCCTCACCCTCACCTTCCGCAACATGAAGGCCTACGTGACCGTGGGCCTCTAGCGCCTTTGTGCCCCCGGGTCCCTTTGCCCTGAGCCCATCCCGTATCATGGGGATAGATGAAGGAGCTTCGTCTGGAACTTCCTGTTCTCCCCCTTAGGAACACCGTCATCCTCCCCCACACCACCACGGGGGTGGACGTGGGCCGCCCCAAGAGCAAAAAAGCGGTGGAGGAGGCCCTGAGCGGTGACCGCTACATCTTCCTGGTGGCGCAGAGGGACCCGGAGGTGGACGACCCCACCCCGGAGGACCTCTACCCCGTGGGCACCCTGGCCGTGGTCAAGCAGGCCATGCGCCTCCCCGACGGCACCCTGCAGGTCATGGTGGAGGCCCGGAACCGGGCCCGCCTCCAGGCCTACGTGGCTGCCCCCTACCTCAGGGCCATCGGGGAGGTCCTCGCCGAGCCGCCCCTGCAGGACGCGGGCCTGGCCCGGGTCCTGGTGAACGAGGTGCAGGAGGCCTTTGAGCGCTACCTGCAAAACCACAAGACCCTGCGCTTAGACCGCTACCAGCAGGAGGCCATCAAGAGCACCCTGGACCCCGCGGTCCTGGCCGACGTGGTGGCCCACCACGCCACCTGGCCCCTGGAGGAGAAGCAGAACATCCTGGAAACCCCGGAGGTGGAGGAGCGGCTCAAGAAGGTCCTAGCCCTTCTGCTTCGCGACCTGGAGCGGTTTGAACTGGACAAGAAGATCGCCGCCCGGGTCAAGGAGCAGATGGATCAGAACCAGCGGGAGTACTACCTCCGGGAACAGATGAAGGCCATCCAGAAGGAGCTCGGGGGCGGGGAGGACTTCCTTTCCGAGATAGAGGAGCTCCGGGAGCGCATAGAGAACAAGGGCATGCCCGAGGCGGTAAAGGAAAAGGCCCTCAAGGAGCTCAAGCGCCTGGAAAGGATGCAACCCGGCTCCCCCGAGGCCACGGTGAGCCGCACCTACCTGGACTGGCTCCTCGAGGTCCCCTGGACCGAGGCCGACCCCGACACCCTGGACATCGCCGTCACCAAGCGGGTCCTGGACGAGGACCACTACGGTCTCAAGGACGTGAAGGAGCGCATTCTGGAGTACCTGGCGGTGCGCCAGCTCACCCAGGGCAAGGAGGTGAAGGGCCACGCCCCCATCCTCTGCTTCGTGGGCCCCCCGGGGGTGGGCAAGACCTCCTTGGGCAAGAGCATCGCCCGGAGCATGAACCGGCGCTTCCACCGCATCTCCCTGGGCGGCGTGCGGGACGAGGCGGAGATCCGGGGGCACCGCCGCACCTACATCGGGGCCCTGCCCGGCAAGATCATCCAGGGGATGAGGCAGGTGGGGGTGGTGAACCCCGTCTTCCTCCTGGACGAGATAGACAAGCTCTCCTCCGACTGGCGGGGCGACCCGGCCTCGGCCCTTCTGGAGGTCCTGGACCCCGAGCAGAACCACACCTTCACCGACCTTTACCTGGACGTTCCCTACGACCTCTCCAAGGTCTTCTTCATCACCACCGCCAACACCCTCGCCACCATCCCCAGGCCTCTTCTGGACCGGATGGAGGTCATTGAGATCCCCGGCTACACCCTGCCGGAGAAGCGCTCCATCGCCCGCCACTTCCGCTGGCCCTTCCAGGTGAAGGAGGCGGGCCTCGAGGGGAGGCTGGAGATCACCGACCGGGCCCTGGAGCGCATCGTCCAGGAGTACACCCGGGAGGCGGGGGTAAGAAACCTGGACCGGGAGCTCTCCAAGGTGGCCCGCAAGGCGGCCAGGGAGTTCCTGGAAGAGCCTTGGGAGGGCGTGCGGGTGGTGGACGCCCCTGACCTGGAACACTACCTGGGCGTACCCAAGTACCGCCCCGACAAGGCGGAGAAGGAGCCCCAGGTGGGCCTAGCCCAGGGCCTGGCCTGGACCCCTTACGGGGGCACCCTCCTCACCATTGAAGCCATGGCCGTGCCGGGAAGCGGCAAGGTCAACCTCACGGGCAACCTGGGCGAGGTCATGAAGGAGTCTGCCCAGGCGGCCCTCACCTACCTCAGGGCCCACCGGGAGGAGTGGGGCCTGCCCGAGGGCTTCCACAAGGACTTTGACCTCCACATCCACGTCCCCGAAGGGGCCACCCCCAAGGACGGCCCCTCCGCGGGCATCACCATGGCCACCGCCCTGGCCAGCGCCCTCACGGGCCGCCCCGTGCGCATGGACGTGGCCATGACGGGGGAGATCACCCTACGGGGCAAGGTCCTCCCCATCGGCGGGGTCAAGGAGAAGCTCCTGGCCGCCCACCAGGCGGGGATCTACAAGGTTCTCCTCCCCAAGGAGAACGCCCCGGAGCTCAAGGAGGTGCCGGAGGAGATCCTCAAGGACCTGGAGATCACCTTCGTGGAGGAGGTGGGGGAGGTTCTGAGGCTCTTGCTCCTGCCCACCCCCCCACCCCTCCTTCCGCCTGGAGAGAGACCCCAGCCTGGGGCAGGGGCCTAGGGGAGCTCCTCCTTGCGGTTGGCGTTGAGGAAAACCCTTTCCCCAAACCGGGCCGAAACCTCGGCGAAGGGCAGGTGGGTGGCCCCCAGGACCTCCGCCACCCGCCTTAGGAGAAAGTCCCCCTCCCGGATCTGCTTCTCCACCTGGGGTAGGCAGTCCTTGTGGTACATGGCGGCCAGGGGTTCCGGGTGGCCTTCCTGGGAGTGGGCCACCACCACCGGATGGGGGGAGGAAAGGGCCTTCTCGTGGAGGAAGTCCCAGTAGGCCCGGGTGAGGAAGGGTAGGTCCGTGGCCGCCACCGCCACCCAGGGGAAGCGGGCGTGGGAGAGGGCGGCGTGGAGGCCAGAGAGGCTGTCCGCCCCCGGCAGGAGGTCCGGGTAGACGGGGACGCCAAAGCCCTCGTAGGGGCGGTTCGCCACGATGAAGCGCTCCCCGGCTCCGGAGAGGCTTTCCAGCACCCAAAGGAGAAGGGGCTTTCCCCGGTAGAGGAAGAGGGCCTTGTCCTCCCCAAACCGCCTCGAGGCCCCCCCGGCCAAAACGGCGCCCGAGTAGCCCATGCCCCTAGCCTAAGGCCTGGACCAGCCTCCTGGCCCAGAGGGGGGCCAGGAGGAAGCCCGTGGAGCCGAAGCCGGTGAGGGCGTACCCCCCGGGGAGGGGGCTTAGGGGGGTGGGCCTGCGGAAGCGCACCCCCCGCCAGATGCCGGCCACCTTGGGCCTTCGCCCCAGAAGGGCCTCCGCCCCCTTCAGGAGCCACTCCACCTCTCCCTCCTCCGGATGGGGTTCCCCGTAGCCGGGGAGGTCCAGGTAGCTTCCCCCGAGGGCCATCCCCGCCAGGAAGACCCGGTAGCTCAGGGCCTCCTCCCGGTACTCAAAAAGGAGGAGCTCCAGCCCCGCCACGAAGCGCCCCTCCAGGCCGAACACCCCCGCCCCCTTGGCCCCCCCGGCGTAGAGAACCACCTCCGGCCGTAGCCTCCTCCCCCCTTCCAGGACCACCTCCCCCGGCGCATAGGCCACCACCCTGGCCCTGATCCCGCCCAGCTCAGCCCAAACCCTTTCCAGGAAGGCCCTGGGCTCCAACCAGAAGGCCTCAGGGAGGTAAAGCCCCTCCCTCCGCCAGGCGTAGTGGAGGCCGCTCCCCTTAAGCCGCCTCTCCCAGGCCTCCCGTTCCCCCTCGGGCACGGGGCGGAGAAGGCCCAAGTGGAGGGGAACGTAGCGGCCATAGAGCTCTCGGGCGGCCTCCAGGGCCTCCCCCCCTTCGGGCACCAGGACCCCACGCTTCCCCCGCACCGGGTTCACCAGGGCCACGGGGACCCGGCTCGCCTCCCCCACCCCCTCCGCCACCCAGAGGAAGGCAAACCCCGCCTCCTTCAGGGCCAGGGCCAGGGCCGCCCCCGCCACCCCGGCCCCCACCAGGAGGATGGGCTTCGCTTCCATGTTTCGGCCACCCCACGGGAGGGACACGCCTCTTCTGGGGCGCTTTAGAAGCGGTACCCCTCCCCCTCCCTCCGGCAAAGCCCCCGGGCCGCCAGGGCCTCCAGAAGCCCCTTGGCCTCCTCCTCGGGCAGGAAGGGGGCAAGGTGGGCAGGAAGCAGATACCCCCCCCGCCGCCAGGCCTCCCGCATGGCCAGCCGCTCCAGGGCGGCTCTGGAGGGCCCCCCGGAGAGCACCCGCCCCTGCCAGGAGGCCACGCCCAGGTAGAGGAGGCTCGAGGCCAAAAGGGCCAGGATGCCCCCCAGCCCTGTGAAGCGGAAGGCGGCGAAGAGGAGCAGGAAGAGGGCCAAAGCGGCGGCGAGGGGAAGTAGGGGCCGCATCCTCTCCTCCTAGGCCACGGGCAAGGGAATGAGGCTGGGCTCCCGGGCCCCCACCACCTCGCCAAAGAGGAGGTGGGGCGTGGCCTGCTTGACCTCCACCTGGTAAAGCCCCGGGGTGGGGGCCTGGTGAGCGGGGATCAGGACGGGGTGGTTCCCCCGGTCATGCCCCTGCGCGTACCCCTCCTCCTTGGCCGCCCCCCGCACCAGGACCTCCACCCTCTTCCCCACCCACTCTAGGTTCCGGCGGTAGCTCCACTCCTTCTGCTTCTCAATAAGTCTCTGCAAGCGCTCCACCTTCACCTCCCGGGGCAGGTCCTGGAAGTGCTTGTAGGCGGGGGTGCCGGGACGGGGGGAGTAGATGAACATGTAGGCCTGGTCGTACCCCACCTCGTCGTAGAGGGAAAGGGTATCCTGGAAGTCCTCCTCCGTCTCCCCGGGAAAGCCCACAATGATGTCAGTGGAAAGAACCACATCAGGAAGAGCCTCGCGGATCCTGCGGATCCTCTCCAGGTAGTGGGCCCGGCGGTACTCCCGGGCCATGCGCCTCAGGACCCGGTCCGAGCCCGACTGCACGGGGAGGTGGATGTAGCGGGTGATGGCCGGGGTCTCGGCGATGGCCTCTATGATGTCGTCGGTGAAGTTCACCGGGTGGCTGGTGAGGAAGCGCACCCTGGGGATGCCCATCCCCCCCACCATCCTGAGAAGCTCGGCGAAGGAAGGGAAGCCCGGCTGGTCCTTGCCGTAGGAGTTCACGTTCTGGCCCAGGAGGGTGATCTCCACCACCCCCGCCTCCCTCAGCATCTCAATCTCCTTCAGGATGAGGTCCGGGTGGCGGGAAACCTCGGGGCCCCGGGTGGTGGGGACGATGCAGTAGGTGCAGTGGTGGTTGCACCCCCGGATGATGGTCACGTGGGCGGAAAGCGCCCCCTTGGGGGGCGGAGGGATGTAGTCCAGGACGTCCTCCCGGAAGGTGAGGTCAAAGAACCGCTCGTTCCCCTTCAGCGCCTCAGGCAAGGAGGTGAGGGCCCCGGGGCCCAGGAGGATGTCCACCCCAAACTTCCTGGCCATCTGCTGCCCCTCGTCCAGCTGGGCCAAACAGCCCATCAGGCCGATGAGGAGGCCCCGCCTCTCCTTCTCCTTGCGAAGCTGGCCCAAAAGGGAGCGGACCTTCTCCACCGGCTTGCCCCGCACGGCGCAGGTGTTCACCAAGACGAAGTCCGCCTCCTCCACGGAGTCCACCAGCTCCCACCCCAGGCTCACCAGCTCGCTGGCCACCAGGTGGGAGTCGTACTCGTTCATCTGGCATCCGAAGGTGATGATGTGGGCGCGCATTCTTCCTCCTGGGCGACCGGGGGGATCCCGGGCCCGTCCCTTTAGTGTAGCAAAAGGGCCTCCCAAAAGCGGGAGACCCTTCAGCCTGGTGGCGGCGGTGGGACTCGAACCCACGACACCACGATTATGAGTCGTGTGCTCTGACCACCTGAGCTACGCCGCCCAGCGCCAGGCAACCCCCATCATAGGGGAGAAGGGCCTAAGGGTCAAGGTTCAAACCCGATATGCTCCATGAAGTCGGGGAGGATTTCTTGGGCAAAGAGCTCCAGGAAAGCCTTCACCGCCCCCAGGCTCACCCCTCCCGTGAGGTCCAGGTCCGACTCTATCCAGACCGCCCCCTCCCCGTCCAAAAAGGCCCGGCTGAAGCGGCGGTCCCGGTTCCACTGGTTGAGAAGGTCCAGGTCGGGCGGCTCCTCCGGGGTGAAGCCCGCGCTCAGGGTGAGGACCCCGCAGCGCTCTCCCTGGCAATAGTCCAGGTAGAGCCAGACCCTCTTCAGGCCCGCCATCTCCAGGCGGTACTCGCCCGGGCCGGTGCGCTCGTAGGCCAGCTGGGCCTCCTGGAATACCCCTTCCAGCTCCTTGGGGGTTATCCCCTTCAAGGAGGCCTGCGCCAAAGCCATGCCCAAAGCCAAAACCACAAACAAAAATACCCGCATGAAATCCCCCTTCCGTCCCCGAGGACCCCCTCAGCTTACACGATGCCCCGCTCCCTCACGAGGCTTCCTTTTAGGAAGCGCTCCAGGCGGAAGGGCCCTATGTCCAGGCTCCGGGCCCGGCCGAAAACCACCTCCTCCGCCATGAGGCGGCCCACCATGGCCGCCTGCTGCACCCCATGCCCAGAGAAGCCCGCCGCCACCAGAAGCCCCTCGGCCACGAAGCCCAGGATGGGGTTGTGGTCCGGCGTGACCTCGTAGTAGCCCCACCAGCTGGCCCTCCGGTCCAGGGAGAGCTCCGAGAGGAAGGGGAAGCGGGCGAGGCCCGCCTCGAGGGTGGGCCCAAGCCAGGCCCAGTCCACCCCCTCGCTAAACCCCGGGGGCTCCTCGGAGTTGGAGCGGCCGAAGAGGAGGCGCTCCCCCTCGGAGCGCAGGTAAAAGCCCGTCCCCAGGTCAATGGTGAGGGGAAAGGCGTGGGGGAAGGGGGCCGGGGCCGTGGCAAAGACCATGCGCCTGAGGGGCCATATGGGGATCTCCAGCCCCAGCCGCCGCCCCACCTCCCCCGTCCAGGCCCCGGTGCAGAGGAGGAGGAAGGGAGCCTCGTGCCGCCCCTTGGGGGTCTCTACCCGCCAAAGGCCCCCATGGCGCTCGGCGAAGAGGAGGGGCTCAGCAAAGCGCACCTCGGCCCCAAGCCGCCTGGCCTCCTTTAGGTAAAAGGCCGTGGCCCCGTGGGGGTCCATCACCCCGTCCATGGGCCCAAAGGTGGCGAAGGCCAAGCCCTCCTCCCGGAAGGGCACCTTCTCCCTGGCCTCCGCCAGGCCGAGCCGCTCCACGGGCACCCCCAAGGCTCTCTGCGTCCTCAAGGCCTCCTCCTGAGCCTCCGCCAGAGCCTCGGGAACCAGAAAGAGGTAACCGATGGGCCGGTAGCCCGCCTCGGGGATCCCCCGGTACTCCAGGATGGAGTGGTAGGAAAGGAGGACATTTAGGGGCTCGGAGAACTGCACCCTGACCCCCGCCGCGCTCCTTCCCGTGGACCCCTGGGCGAAGGTAGCCTCCTTCTCCAGGAGCAAAACCTCCAGTCCCGCCTCCGCTAGCCGGTAGGCCGAGGCCGCCCCCAGGATCCCCGCCCCCACCACGATGACCCGGGCCACGCCCTGAGTCTACCAAGGGCTCCCCTGTGGTGTAGTGTAAAAGAGGGCGTTTCCGCCCCAGGAGGTGAAGCCATGCCCCTGATCACCACGGAAACCGGCAAGAAGGTGCACGTTCTCGAGGACGGGCGCAAACTCATCACCGTCATCCCCGGAGACGGGATCGGCCCCGAGTGCGTGGAGGCCACCCTCAAGATCCTCGAGGCCGCCAAAGCTCCCTTAGCCTACGAGGTACGGGAGGCGGGAGCCAGCGTCTTCAAGAAGGGCATCGCCTCGGGTGTACCCCAGGAGACCATAGAGTCCATCCGCAAGACCCGGGTGGCCCTAAAAGGCCCCCTGGAGACCCCGGTGGGCTATGGGGAGAAGAGCGCCAACGTCACCCTGAGGAAGCTCTTTGAAACCTACGCCAATGTCCGCCCCGTGCGGGAGTTTCCCAACGTCCCCACCCCCTACTCGGGCCGGGGCATTGACCTGGTGGTGGTGCGGGAGAACGTGGAGGACCTCTACGCGGGGATTGAGCACATGCAGACCCCCGGCGTGGCCCAGACCCTCAAGCTCATCTCCTGGAAGGGCTCGGAGAAGATCGCCCGTTTCGCCTTTGAGCTGGCCCGGGCTGAGGGGCGGGGGAAGGTCCACTGCGCCACCAAGTCCAACATCATGAAGCTCGCCGAGGGGACCCTGAAGCGGGCCTTTGAGAGGGTGGCCCAGGACTACCCCGAGATAGAAGCCCACCACATCATCGTGGACAACGCCGCCCACCAGCTGGTGAAAAGGCCCGAGCAGTTTGAGGTCTTAGTCACCAGCAACATGAACGGGGACATCCTCTCCGACCTCACCTCGGGGCTCATCGGCGGCCTGGGCTTCGCCCCCTCGGCCAACATCGGCAACGAGGTGGCCATCTTTGAGGCCGTCCACGGCTCCGCCCCCAAGTACGCCGGGAAGAACGTCATCAACCCCACCGCCGTCCTCCTCTCCGCGGTGATGATGCTCCGCTACCTGGAGGAGTTCGCCACGGCGGACCTCATTGAGAACGCCGTCCTCTACACCCTCGAGGAGGGCCGGGTCCTCACGGGGGACGTGGTGGGCTACGACCGGGGGGCCAAGACCACGGAGTACACCGAGGCCATCATCCAGAACCTGGGGAAGACCCCCAAGAAGGCCCGGGTGCGGGACTACAAGCCCTTCCGCCTGCCCCAGGTGAAGGAGGCCATCGCCGCCATCGTCCCCAAGAGCCGCAGGGTGGTGGGGGTGGACATCTTCGTGGAAACCGACCTCCTGCCCGAGCCCCTGGGGAAGGCCCTGGAGGACCTCGCCGCGGGCACCCCCTTCCGGCTCAAGATGGTCTCCAACCGCGGCACCCAGGTCTACCCCCCCACCGGAGGGCTCACCGACCTGGTGGACCACTACCGCTGCCGGTTCCTTTACCGGGGGGAGGGGGAGGCCAAGGACCAAGAGATCCTGGACCTGGTAAGCCGGGTGGCCAGCCGCTTCCGCTGGATGCACCTGGAAAAGCTCCAGGAGTTTGACGGCGAACCCGGTTTCACCAAGGCCCAAGGAGAGGACTGAAACCCCAGAAGGACCCACCGTACACCCGGCCTCCGCCATAACGAAGAAGGGTACGAAAGCATCATCGCGTAGAGGAAAACCATGGCTTACACACACATCAAACTCCCGGAAGAAGGCGAGCGGATCACCATCCAAGACGGCGTGCTCCAGGTCCCGAACCAGCCCATCATCGGCTTCATTGAGGGGGACGGAACGGGTCCAGATATCTGGAGAGCGGCCAAACCCGTTCTAGACGCGGCGGTAGCCAAGGCCTACGGCGGGCGGCGGCGCATCGTTTGGGTAGAGCTTTACGCCGGGGAAAAGGCCAACCAGGTCTACGGGGAGCCCATCTGGCTTCCCAAGGAAACCCTGGCGTTCATCCAGGAGTACCTGGTGGCCATCAAGGGCCCCCTGACCACGCCGGTGGGCGGGGGCATCCGCAGCATCAACGTGGCCCTCAGGCAGGAGCTGGACCTCTACGCCTGCGTGCGCCCCGTGCGCTGGTTCCAGGGGGTGCCGAGCCCGGTGAAGCACCCGGAGCTGGTGAACATGGTCATCTTCCGGGAGAACACCGAGGACATCTACGCCGGGGTTGAGTGGCCGGCGGGGAGCGAAGGGGTGCAGAAGGTCCTGGACTTCCTCAAAAGGGAGTTCCCCCAGGCCTACGCCAAGGTCCGCTTCCCCGAGACCCCGGGCCTGGGCCTGAAGCCCATTTCCCAGGAGGGGACGGAGCGCCTGGTGGAGGCGGCCATTGAGTACGCCATCAAGGAGGACCTCCCCAGCGTGACCCTGGTGCACAAGGGGAACATCATGAAGTTCACCGAAGGGGCCTTCCGGGAGTGGGGCTACGCCCTGGCCCGGGAGAAGTACGGGGCCAAACCTTTGGACGGCGGGCCCTGGCACGTGCTCAAGAACCCCCGCACCGGCCGGGAGATCGTCATCAAGGACATGATCGCCGACAACTTCCTGCAGCAGATCCTCCTCCGCCCCGACGAGTACTCGGTGATCGCCACCATGAACCTCAACGGGGACTACCTCTCCGACGCCCTGGCCGCCCAGGTGGGAGGGATCGGCATCGCTCCCGGGGCCAACATCAACTACAAGACGGGGCACGCCGTCTTTGAGGCCACCCACGGCACCGCTCCCAAGTACGCGGGCCAGGACAAGGTGAACCCCAGTAGCGTCATCCTCTCCGGGGAGATGATGCTCCGCTACCTGGGCTGGAACGAGGCGGCGGACCTGATCCTCAGGGCCATGGAGAGAACCATCGGCAAAGGCCTCGTCACCTACGACTTCCACCGCCTCCTGGTGGCCGAGGGCAAGCCCGCCACCCTCCTTAAGACCAGCGAGTTCGGCCAGGCCCTGATCCAGCACATGGACTAGGCCAGGGCGAAGCGGGCCTCGAGGGCCCCTAGGTCCGCCTCCAGGAAGTGGAGGCGGGCCTCGGTGTTTAGGGGAAGGGGGTGGGAGAGCGCCACCTGGGTGGTGAGGCCCAGCTCGGGAAGGAGGAAGACCCCCTGGCCCCCCCGCCGTTCCACCAGAACCCCGGGGCCCTCGTAGCCCTTTTCCATCAGGTAAAGAAGGGTCCAGTGGAGCTTGCTCCGCCTCTCCGCCTCCCGCACCAGGTCGGCCACGGCCTCCGCCGCCCCCACCCTCTCCAGGATCTCCCTCTGGGAAAGGGGCTTCTCCCCTCTGAGCCAGGCCCTAAGCTGCTGGTGGGCCACCAGGTCCAGGTAGCGCCTTAGAGGGCTCGTCACCTGGGCGTAAAGGGGAAGGCCCAGGCCCTTGTGAGGGGCGGGCACCGCCTTGAGCTGGGCCCGTTTCAGGGTGCGCCGCTGGGCGAAAAGGGCCGCCAGCCCTTCCCCTTCCACCCGATGGGAAGGAGCCTCCTGGGTGGCAAAGGGGAAGGGAAGGCCCTCCTTAAGGGCCAGGTGGGCGGCGGCGTAGCCCGCGAGGAGCATGGCCTCCCGCACCCAGACCCGGCTCTCGTAGGGGGGGAGAGGGGTGATCCTGATCTCCTCCCCCTCCACCCGCACCTTCACCTCGGGGAGGGCGATGTCCAGGGCCCCCTGGGCCAAGCGCTTGTCCAGAAAGGCCTCCGCCAGCTCCTTCAGGGGGCCCAAGGCCTCCACCCCCAGGGCCTCCCGGTAGGTGAGGCGCCTCACCCGCACCCAGGAGAGGTAAAGGGCCTCTTCCAGAAGCTCCCCTTCTGGGGAGACCAGGAGGTCAAAGGTGAGGGCGGGGGAAACCTCCTTTAGCCCCAGGCCCAGGGCCTCGGTGACGGCCAAGGGGAGCATGGGCACCGTGCCCTCGGGGAGGTAGAGGTTGGCCCCCCGGCGGAGGGCCTCCCCGTCCAAGGGGCTTCCCGGGGCCACCAGGGCCGCCACGTCGGCCACGTGCACCAGGAGGCGGAAGCCCTCCTCCACCCTTTCGGCGTAGACCGCGTCGTCCGGGTCCTGGCTTCCCTCGTCGTCAATGGCGAAGGCAAGGAGGTGGGTGAGGTCCACCCGCTCCTCCTCGGGGAGGGGGGGTACGGGAAGGTCTGGCGGGGCCAGGGGAAGGCCAAGCCGCCTGGGGTGGGGGTTTTCCCGCCGCCAAAGCCCAAGGCGCAGGAGGAGGCCGTGGGCGGCCTCGGGGGTTTCGGGAAGGCCCAGGGCCTTCAGGACCCGGCTTTCCTTCCGCTCCCCGTAGGCCAGGGCCTCCACTTCGGCCAGAAGGGGGCGGTCCTCGGGGGAGGGCCGTCCCTGGCGGATCCGCTCCAGGGCCTCCTGAAAGGCCCGCTCCCTCTCCTCCCTGCGCCTTTTCATCTCCTCCAGGGAGGCCAGCTCCTCCCGGGTGCGGGCCCGGACCTCGCCACCCTCCAGGACGAACCTCTCCCCCTTCTGGGCCAGGAGGTAGGCCCCGTAGGCGGCCTCGGGGGTGTACTGGCCGTAGACCAGCTCGGCCAGCTCCTTCAGGCTCACCCTCTGGCCCTGGAGGAGTTCCCAGGCCTCTTCCTCCTCCCCCTCGGGTACCCTCAGGTCCAGGCTGGCGGGGCCGGGGTGGAGGAAAAGCACATCCTTGGGGCGAACCTTGAGCTTTTCCCCGCCTTCAAGGGTGATCTCCAAGCGGTCCCCCTTCTCCTCCGCCAGGGCGGGCTTGCCTTTGTAGATGACGAGCGCGGCCACGCCCCCTAGGATAGCGGACAGGTATAGTGAGGCCCATGGAGTGGGACCTTTCGGACCTCTACGCCTCCCCTGAGGACCCCAGGCTTTTCCAGGACCTCGAGGCCGCCCTGGCCGTGGCCCAGGGCCTAGACCCCAAGGACCTCCTAAAGCCGGATAGGACAGCGGACCTCCTCGCCCGCTACGAGAAGGCCTTGGAGCTCGCCTACAAGCCCCTGAACTACGCCAGCCTCTACTTCGCCACCCGCACCCAGGACCCCGGGGCCAAGGCCCTCTTGGACCGGGTCAGGAACCGCTACACCGAGGTGAAAAACCACCTCGTCCCCCTGGAGGTGGCCCTGAGGAAGCTCCCCGAGGAGGCCTTCCAGGCCCTTTTGGCCCACCCGGGCCTCACGGACCTCCGCCACTTCCTGGAAAGGCAGCGGGCCTACGCCCCCTACACCCTTTCTGAGCGGGAAGAGGAGCTCCTGAACCTCAAGGGCCTGGTGGGTAAAAGCGCCTGGAGCCAGTTCTACACGGAGTACACGGGCCGCTTCCGCTTTCTGGTGCGGGGCCAGGAGCTCACGGAGATGGAGGTGCGGGCCCTGAGGCGGGACCCCGACCCCGAGGTGCGCCGGGAAGCCCACCAGGTCCTCTATGCCAGGCTTCTGGAGGAAGCGCCCACCCTGAGCGCCGTCTTTAACGCGGTTTATCTGGACTATCTCCAGGACCTCCGCCTGCGGAACTACGGGAACCCCCTGGAGCCCGTGGCCCTAAGGGATGAGGTGGAGGTGCGGGACATTGAGGCCCTCCTTTCGGCCACGGAAAGCTTCTACCCCCTGGTGGAGCGCTACTACCTCTGGAAGGCGAAAAGGCTCGGCCTGGAGAAGACCCCAAGCCAGGACCTCCTCGCCCCCTTAGGGGAGAAGCCCAAGGTGCCCTTTGAAGAGGCCAAGGAGATGGTCCTCGAGGCCTTCCGCCGCTTCTCCCCCGAGGTGGAGGGCATCGCCCGGGAGTTCTTTGAAAAGCGCTGGATAGACGTTTACCCCAGGCCCGGCAAGCGGGGCGGAGCCTTCTGTAGCGGGGGGCTTCCCTCCACCCACCCCTACGTCCTCCTCAACCACACCGACGACCTGGACAGCGCCCACACCCTGGCCCACGAGCTGGGGCACGGGGTGCATTTCTACTTGGCGAGGAAGCAGCGCCTCCTCAACTTCGGGGCCTCCACCCCCCTGGCGGAGACCGCCAGCGTCTTCGCGGAGATCCTCCTGGACGACCTCCTTTTGGAGAGACTTTCCGGCGAGGAGAAAACCCTCCTCCTGGCGGAGCGGGTGGAGGACGCCATCAACACCCTCTTCCGCCAGGTGATGTACACCTTCTTTGAGAAGCGGAGCCTCCTGGCCCGGCAAGAAGCCGCCCTCTCCCCCGAGGCCTTCCACCAGATCTGGCAGGAGGAGCAGAGGAGGCTTTACGGGGAGGGCGTGGCCTGGACCGAGCTGGACCAGTCCGCTTGGGCGGGCATCCCCCACTTCGTCCACTACCGCTTCTACACCTATAGCTACGCCTTAGGCTACCTGGTGGTCCTGGCCCTCTACGGCCGTTACCGGGAGGAGGGGAAGGCCTTCGTGCCCAAGTACCTGGAGGTGCTGAAGGCGGGGGAAAAGGCGAGCCCCAAGGAGATCCTGGCCCAAGCCGGGGTGGAGCTCGCCTCCGAGGCCTTCTTCCGCTACGGCTTCGGGGTCTTGGAGGACTGGATCAAGGCCCTTCCCTAGGCGAAAATAAAGGGATGGACCTGGTCTACCGCCCCGAGCGCTACCCCTTCCTCACCCAGGACCTCCCCGGGATAGGGGGGGTGATCCGCCTCCTCCCTCAGGACTTCCAGGTGGAGGAGGTGCCCGCCTACCTGCCCAGCGGGGAAGGGGAGCACCTCTACCTCCTCCTGGAGAAGGAGGGCCTCACCACCCGGGAGGTCTTTGAGTTCCTGCGGGACCAGGTGGGCGTCCCGGAAAAAGAGATCGGGGTGGCGGGCCTCAAGGACAAGCACGCCCTCACCCGGCAGTGGTTTTCCATCCCCAGGAAGCACGAGGATGCCCTCTGCCTTTTGGAAAACCTAAGGGGGGTACGGCTCCTCCACGCTGACCTCCACACCAACAAGCTGAGGATCGGCCACCTCAGGGGAAACCGCTTCCGGATCCTCATCCGGGAGCCCCAGGGAGGAAGGGAGCGGGCGGAGGCCATCCTTCGGGTCCTTCAGGAGAAGGGGGTGCCCAACTACTACGGCCCCCAGCGCTTCGGCCTTAAGGGCCTGAACCCGGTGCGGGGGTACGAGCTTTTGCAGAAAGGGAAGGGCCGGGGAACCCCCTGGCTCAAGCGCTTCCTCATGGGAAGCCTCCAGAGCCTCCTCTTCAACGACTGGGTGGCCCTCAGGATGGAAAAGGGCCTTTACGACCGGGTGATCCCCGGGGACTGGGCCAAGAAGCACGCCACGGGGGGGGAGTTCCTGGTGGAAAGCGCATCCGAGACGGAACGGGCCCTGCGCCTGGAGATCAGCGCCACCGGGCCCCTCTTCGGCAAGAAGTACCCGGAGGCCCAGGGAGAGGCCCGGGCCCTCGAGGACGAGGTCCTGGAGCGCTACGCCTTGAAGCGGGAGGACTTTAAGGCCCGCCGGGGAGCCAGGCGGCCCATCCGGGTACCCCTGGCCGAGTGGGAGGTGCGGGAAACCCCGGAAGGGCTGTGGCTCTCCTTCTTCCTCCCCAAGGGGAGCTACGCCACGAGCCTCCTCCGGGAGGTGATGAAGCGGGAGGTGGACGCCCCGGACGAGGAAGAATAACCCCCCCACCCCATGGGGTGGGGGGCTCCGCCTCCTGGCCTAGAAGCGGTAGCCCAGCTTGAGCTGGGCCGCCAGCGCATTCCCCGCAAGGCCGATGTCCCCGCCCAGGAAGAAGGGGCTACCCAGGACTGCTTTCAGGTCGTACTCCGCATCCGCCCGGAAGTAGAGCCTGGTGTTGCCGAAGTCAAACCCCGGGACGCTCACCCCCAGGCCCACCCCCACCTTCAGCCCCTCGGGGAAGGGGTAGAGGTAGCGGAGGAGGAAAGCGCCGTTGACCTTGCCGCCCTCGTCATAGGCCAGGTCCAGGGCTGGGCGCACCTCCCCCACCGGGGGCTGGAAGAGGAGGCAGTGCCAGGAAACCTCCACCCCAAACCCCTGGGTTCCGCCAATAGCCGCCAGGGAGGGCCTTAGGTTCTCCACGGAAAACTGGGCCGAGGCCACGCCAAGGGCCAAAACCAACGCCGCCAAAAGTTTCCTCATAGTTCACCTCCCGCTTTCTAGGGTATCTTTGCGCAACAGATCTGACAAGACCGCTGACACCTCTCCCTCGGCGGGGAACGCCCTCAGGCCCATGGCCTCGAGGTGGGGCCTTAGGCTCAGGCCCACCCCCCTGAGGAGGACCAGGGGCTCCCCCAGGTTCAGCATGACCACGAAGGCGGCCACGTACTCCGCCATCTCCTCCGGGGCCATGGGGGGGCCTCCCGTGCGGCCAAAGCCGGGAAGGTCCAGAAGGTAGAAGGTGTACCCCTCGGGAAGCCCTTCCCGCCAAAGGGAGGCCTCCTCGGCCAGGAGGAGGATGGGAGGGCCCTGCCCCACCCGCTGGAAGACCAGGTTCAGGCCGTAAAGGTGGATGAAGCCCCACCGCCTCATAGGGCAAGCCCTCCGGGGAGAGGCCTAAACCCCTCCCCCAGAAGGAAGTCCGCCACCAGGTCCCGCACCTCCAGCGGGGCCTCCCAGGGGACCAGGTGCCCCGCCCCCTCGAGGGCGAAGCGGAGGGCTTCCCCCTTGGCGAAGTCCGCCACCTCCTTCCCGTAAAGGGGCGGGGTGAAAGCGTCCAGGGCCCCCTGCACCACCAGGACCCGGGCCTCCGTGCCCCTGAGCCAGCGCCGCTCGTCGGAAAGCCCCTCCAGAAGGCCCAGCCACGTCCGAAGGCTCTCCTCGGTAAGCCCCTCCTTCCAGGCGGCGAAAACCTCCTCGTCCCCCACGCTTAGGGGTCCGAAGAAGAGGGCCCGCCCCACCCGGGCGAACCCCTCCACCCCGCCCCGCTCCAGGCCAAAGCGGAGGGCGGAAAGCTTGGCGGCGAGGAGGGCGTCCTTGCGCAGGACGGGGGAAAGGAGGATGAGGCTTCTCGCCCCCTCCCGGAACCCGATCCTAAGGGCCTCCAGGGCCCCTTCCCCGAAGGCAATGAGGTGCAGCCCCTCCTCGGCGGGAAGGCCTTCAAAGAAGCCAAGCCCGGCAGGGGGAGCCAGCAGGCCCGGAAAGACGCGCACCTCGCCCACACCCCCTTTATACTCCAGGACATGGACGCCAAGGCGATCCTGGAGCGGGACACCCTGGACAAGACCCTGGGGGTGCGCTACCTGAAGGTGGAAAAGGAGGAAGTGGTGGCGGAGCTTACGGTCTCCCCCAGGGTCCACCAGCCCTTTGGCTTCCTCCACGGCGGGGCCACGGTGGCCCTGGCGGAGAGCGTGGCCAGCGTGGGGGGATTTCTGAACTGTCCCCCGGGGCACGCCGCCTTTGGCCTGGAGATCAACTGCAACCACATCAAGAGGAAGCAGGCGGGCACCATCCGGGCCGTGGGCAGGCCCTTGCATGTGGGCCGCACCACCCAGGTCTGGGAGGTGAAGGTCTACGACGAGGAGGGGAAGCTCCTGGCGGCGAGCCGCTGCACCCTGGCCGTGGTTCCCCTAGAACCAGGAAAGTAGCCAGGAAACCCAGTTCCTCCCCAAAAAGCCCTCGTCCCCCAGGGCCCAGAGGTCCCGGTGGCGGTCCAGGCCTTGGGGGAGGGCCTCGAGGCCAAACCCCCCGTCCCAGTCCGTGCCCAGGCCCACCCCCTTGGGGCCCAGGATGGCCTCGGCGTGGGCCTTGTGCCTTAGGAAGGCGGCGAGGGGGAGCCTCTCCATCCCCCGCTTCCAGGCGGGGTCCAGAAAGGCGTTGAAGGGGACCAGGCCCAAGACCCCGCCTCTTTGGGCCAGGGCCAAAAGGGCCTCGTCGGAAAGGTGGCGGGGCGTGGGGGTGAGGGCCCGGGCGTTGGCGTGGGTGGCGCAGACAGGCCCCCCGTAGGCCTCGAGGGCGGGAAAGAGGGCCTCCTCGGCCAGGTGGGAGAGGTCCAGGGCCACGCCCAAGGCCTCCATCTCCCCAAGGAGGGCCCGCCCCTCCTCCCTGAGGGGGCCCGGCTCCGCGTTCCCCCCGGCGTAGGCGTTCCCCGTGGCCCAGGTGAGGGAGAGGAGCCTCAGGCCCCTTTCCCGCAAAGGGCGGAGGTCCTCGGGGGACCGCAAGGGGTGGGCCCCCTCCAGGAGGAGGACCAGGCCGGGGACCCCGTCCTCGGGAAAGCGCTCCAGGTGGCGGAGGAGGTCCTCCCGCTCCCTGAGAATCCGCACCAGGCCCCTCCTTTCCCAGGCCTCGTAGAGGGCGAGCTGGGCGTGAAGGGCCTCCTCCCAGGCCTCTAGATGCCCCTCCCGGGGGTCTATGAAGAGGGTGGCGAAGGCGATGCCCACCCGGGCCTCCCCAAGGGAGGGGAGGGTCACCAGGGGGGTGTCGGGGTGGGGGTCGTGCTGGCGGAGGACCTCGAGGGGGAGGGTCAGGTCCCGCCCCAGGACCAGGGCGTTGTAGGCCAGGTCCAGGTGGGCGTCCACCAGGAAGGCGGGCATGGGAGGAGTCTACAATGGGAGGCGTGCGGCCCGAGGACCTTCCCCCCCTCCCCGAGGCCCCCGGGGTCTACCTGTGGAAGCGGGGGGAGGAGGTGCTCTACGTGGGCAAGGCCAAGAGCCTCAGAGCCCGGGTGCGGAGCTACTTCCACGGGGAGGGAAAGGCCCTGAGGATCGCCGAGGAGGCCACGGGGCTTGACTTCATCGCCACCCGGGACGAGGTGGAGGCCCTGCTTTTGGAGGCCAACCTCATCAAGGCCCACCACCCCCCCTACAACGTCCTCCTCAAGGACGACAAGCACTACCCCTTCCTCAAGCTCACCAACGAGCCCTTCCCCACCCTTTTGGTGGTGCGGCGGGTGGAGGAGGACGGGGCCAAGTACTTTGGGCCCTTTCCTGAGGCCGGGGCCTTGAGGCGCATCAAGACCCTCGTGGACCGCCTCTTTCCCTTGCGCAAGAACTCGGGCTACCCCATGAAAAGGCGGCGCTTCCCCTGCCTCAACCACAGCATGGGGCGGTGCCTGGCCCCTTGCGTGGGCCTGGCGGACCCCAAGGCCTACGGGGAGGTGGTGCGGCAGGTGGAAGCGGTCCTGGAGGGCCGGGTGGACGGGCTTCTTTCGGAGCTAGAGGCCAAGATGCGGGAGGCCGCCAAGAAGCTTGAGTTTGAGCGGGCGGCGGAGATCCGCGACCAGATGGAGGCCCTGAAGGCCTTCTTCTCCACGGCCCAGCAGGCCTTTGACCCAGAGCTTGGCGATTTGGACTTCCTGGGGATGGCCCGGGCCGGGGCCCTCGCCGTGGTCCAGCTCTACCAGGTGCGCTCCGGGCGCATCCTGGGCCGGATCAGCCGGGCGGTGGAGAAGGAGGAGGCTTCAGACGAGGAGGTCCTCTGGGCCTTCCTAAGGGACCACTACCTGGAGGCCTCCCCCCTTCCCCCCCTGGTCCTCCTCCCCTTCCCCCTGGAGGACCTGGAGGGCCTGGCGGAGCTCTTGAGGCGCCGGGCGGGAAGGCGGGTGGAACTCAGGGTCCCCAAGCGGGGGGAAAAGCACCGGCTTTTGGAGCTGGCGGAGAAGAACGCCAGGCTGGCCCTGGAAAGCGAGCTCAAGCTTCTGGAAAGGCGGGGGGACCACCCGGGGCTCAAGGCCCTGCAGGAGCTTCTGGGGCTTTCCCAAAGACCTTTCCGCATAGAGGGCTACGACGTGAGCCACCTCCAGGGCCAGGCCCGGGTCTTTTCCATGGCGGTCATGGAGGGGGGAAGGCCCAAGAAGGCGGAGTACCGCAGGATGCGGCTTAAAGCGGGCAACGACGACTACGCCGCCATGGAGGAGGGGATCTTCCGCCGCTTCACGGGAAGCCTCAAGGAGATGCCCCTCCCCGACCTCCTCCTCATTGACGGGGGCCTGGGCCAGGTGCGGGCGGCCTTAAAGGCCCTGGAGCGGGCGGGCCTCAGCCTGCCCCTGGTGGGCCTGGCCAAGAAGGAGGAGGTCCTCACCACCCCGGAAGGGCGGGAGATCCGCCTCCCCCTCACCCACCCCGCCCTGAGGCTCCTCATCCACCTCCGGGACGAGGCCCACCGGAACGGCCTCCGCTACCACCAAAAGAAGCGGGAAGAGGGAGCCCTTCGGGTCCTGGAGGGGATTCCCGGGATCGGGGAAGGGCGGAAGAGGCTCCTTCTGGAGCGCTACGGGGGGCTCAAAGCCCTCGAGGAGGCCCCCCTGGAGGAGCTGGCCCGGCTTCCCGGGATGAACCTAAGGGCGGCCCGGGCCCTCAAAGAGGCCCTCCAGAAAGGCGCGCCTGAACCGGGGTGAGCTGGTTGCCCTGGCTTTGATGGAAGACCGGGCCACGCCCCCGTCCACTGCGGGGGCTACCACCAAAACCCTTCAAGGCCTTGTATGATGGCCCCCTGATGGTGCGCCGCGCCCTGGAAGAGGCCATTCACACCGCCCTCAAGGAGATGGGCCTGGACCTCCGGCTCAAGGTGGCCAAGGCCCCCAAGGACAAGCCCGGGGACTACGGGGTCCCCCTCTTCGCCCTGGCCAAGGAGCTGAGGAGACCCCCCCAGGCCATCGCCGAGGAGCTCAAGGCCCGCCTTGAGCTTCCCCCCTTCGTGGAGGAGGCCATTCCCGTGGGAGGATATTTGAACTTCCGCCTCCGCACGGAGGACCTCCTCAAAGAAGCCCTGCGCACCAAAGGGCCCTTTCCCAAGCGGGAAGGCCTGGTCCTCATTGAGCACACCTCGGTGAACCCCAACAAGGAGCTCCACGTGGGCCACCTCAGGAACATCGTCTTAGGGGACAGCCTGGCCCGCATCCTGGCCTACGCGGGGCGCGAGGTCCTGGTCCTCAACTACATTGACGACACCGGCCGCCAGGCGGCGGAGACCCTCTTCGCCCTGAGGCACTACGGCCTCACCTGGAACGGGGAGGAGAAGTACGACCACTTCGCCGGCAGGGCCTACGTGCGCCTCCACCAGGACCCGGACTACGAGCGGCTGGCCCCGAGGATTGAGGAGGTCCTCCACGCCCTAGAGCGGGGGGAGCTGAGGGAGGAGGTCAACCAAATCCTCCTGGCCCAGCTCGCCACCATGCACGCCCTCGCCGCCCACTATGACCTTTTGGTCTGGGAGTCGGACATCGTGCGGGCGGGGCTCTTGCACAAGGCCTTGGCCATCCTGGAGCGAAGCCCCCACGTCTTCCGCCCCACGGAGGGGAAGTACGCCGGGGCCCTGGTGATGGACGCTAGCCCCTTCATCCCGGGCCTCGAGGACCCCCTCTTCGTCCTGGTGCGCTCCGGAGGGGCCGCCACCTACTACGCCAAGGACATCGCCTTCCAGTTCTGGAAGATGGGGCTCCTGGAGGGCCTGACCTTCCGCCCCTACGAAAACCCCTACTACCCCTCCCTAAGGACCAGCGCCCCCGAGGGGGAGCCCTATACCCCCAGGGCCAAGGAAACCGTGAACGTGATTGACGTGCGCCAAAGCCACCCCCAGGTCCTGGTGCGGGCCGCCTTAGCCCTGGCGGGCCGCCCGGACCTGGCCGAGAGTGCCTTCCACCTGGCCTACGAGACCGTCCTCCTGGAGGGAAAGCAGATGTCGGGGCGCAAGGGCCTCTCGGTGAGCGTGGACGAGGTCTTGGAAGAGGCCAGGAGGCGGGCCCTAGGGGTCATAGAGGAGAAGAACCCCAACCACCCCGACAAGGAGGAAGCGGCCCGCATGGTGGCCCTGGGGGCCATCCGCTTCGCCATGAGCAAGACCGAGCCCAAAAAGCAGATTGACTTCCGCTACGAGGAGGCTCTCTCCTTTGAGGGGGACACGGGGCCCTACGTGCAGTACGCCCACGCCCGGGCCCACGCCATTCTGCGCAAGGCGGGGACCTGGGGCCTCCCGGACTTCGCCCAGGCCACCCCCTACGAGAGGGAACTGGCCTTGGCTCTTCTGGACTTTGAGGAAGCCGTCCTGGAAAGCGCGGAGGAAAAGACCCCCCACGTCCTGGCCCAGTACCTCCTGAACCTTTCCGCAGCGTGGAACGCCTACTACAACGCCAAGGAGGAGGGCCGCCCCGCCACCCCCGTCCTCACCGCTCAGGGGGGCCTAAGGGAGCTCCGCCTGGAACTGGTCCGAAGCCTCCAGGAGACCCTGAGGACCGGCCTTGGCCTTCTGGGCATTCCCGCCCCTGAGGTAATGTAAGGGCATGGGCCGTCCCCTTTTTCTTGGCCTCCTCCTTCTCCTGGCCCTGGCCCTGGGCCAGCGCCTCACCTCCCCCGAGGAGGTGGCGCGGAGCCAGGTCATCAAAAAAGCCCTCCCCGCCGTGGTGCGCATCCAGGGCACCGCCCCCGCCAGCGAAGGGGGATCCGTGGGCACAGGCTTCTTCGTGAGCCCCTTGCGGGTGGTGACCAACTACCACGTGGTCCAGGACCTCGCCGACCTCACCGTGCGCCTTTCTGATGGCCGCACCTTCCCCGCGGAGCGCTTCGCCGTGGACCCGGGGATTGACCTGGCCCTCCTCACGGTGAAGGGGGTGCAGGCCCCGGGGGTCTTGAGCTTCAGCCGGGTCCCCACGCAAAACCTCCCCCTGGGCATGGGGGTGGTCCTGGTGGGCTTTCCCTACGGCCAGGGTCCCCTGGCCTCCTACGGCATCCTGGCAGGCATCGGACCGCTTGAGGTCCCCACTCCCGACCCCAGCATCGGGGCCGAGGTGGGGGAGTACCTCTTCACCGACGCCCCCCTCACCGTGGGCAACTCGGGTAGCCCCCTCATGAACCTCCAAGGAGAGGTGATCGGGGTGGTGGCGGACGTGGTGGGGGGGCCCTCGGGGGTGGGGGGGATCGGGGTGGCCATCCCGGCGGAGCTGGCGGCCCAGAGCGTGGAGGACCTGGAACGCTTCGGCATCCCCCAACGGGGGTGGCTGGGGGCGAGCCTGGTTTCCCTGGAGGAGCTTCCCCCCGTCCTCCTCCGGGCCCTGGGCCTCACCACCACCCAAGGGGCCATGGTGGACCGGGTGGAGCCGGGTAGCCCCGCCGCCCGGGCGGGCCTGAGGGGGGCGCAGCGGGACCCCCAGGGCCGCCTGGTCACCCTAGGGGACGTGATCCTGGCGGTAAACGGCAAGCCGGTGAAGGACAAGGCCGAGGTGGTGCGGCAGATCGCCCGCTTCCGCCCCGGGGACCGGGTGCGCCTCACCCTCTGGCGGGAGGGGCGGAGGCTGGAGGCCACCCTGGTCATGATGGCCCGTCCCCGGAGGTGAGGGGTGTACATCGCCGTGGAGGGACCCATTGGGGTGGGCAAGACCACCCTGGCCTGCCTCCTGGCGGAGGCCTTGGGGGCTGAGCCCCTTTTGGAAGTGGTGGAGGAAAACCCCTTCCTCCCCCTCTTCTACCAGGACCGGGGGCGCTACGCCTTCAAGGCCCAGGTCTTCTTCCTCCTCTCCCGCTTCCGCCAGCTCGCCCGTCTGCGGGAGAGGCCCCTCTTCGGGGGGGTGGTGGCGGACTACCTCCTGGACAAGGACCCCATTTTCGCCAGCCTGAACCTCGAGGGCCCCGAGTGGGACCTCTACCTGGAGCTTTACCGGGAGCTGGCCCCCAAGGTCCCGCCCCCCGACCTCACCCTCTACCTCCGGGCCCCGGTCCCCGTCCTCTTGGAGCGCATAAGGAAGCGGGGGCGGCCCTTTGAGGCGGGCATGGACCCCGCCTACCTGGAAGCCCTCTCGGAGGCCTACGAGCGCCACTTCGCCCGCTACCCCCATCCCCTTTTGCTCCTGGAGGCCCAGGAGCTGGACTTTAGCCCAGGGGGCCCCCACCGGGAGGAGGTGGTGGCCCTGGTGCGGGCCCACCTGGCCAAGGAGGGGAGGCCCTGATGTACATCGCCATCGCCGGCAACATCGGCAGCGGCAAAAGCACCCTCACCGCCCTGCTGGCGGAGACCTTTGGGCTAAAACCGGTTTATGAAGCGGTGAGCGAGAACCCCTACCTGGAGGACTTTTACCGGGACATGGGGGCCTACGCCTTCCACTCCCAGGTCTTCTTCCTGGCGAGAAGGGTGCGCCAGCACCTCCTGGAGGTGAACGGCAAGGAGGGGGTGGTCCAGGACCGCACCGTCTACGAGGATGCCTTCGTCTTCGCCCAAAACCTCTACCAGCAAGGCCACCTCTCCCAGCGGGACTGGCGGACTTATATGGATCTCTTCCATAGCGTCTCCCCCGCCCTCCGAAAGCCCGATCTCCTCATCTACCTCAGGGCGAGCCTGCCCACCCTAAGGGCCCGAATCCAAAAAAGGGGCCGTCCCTTTGAAAGGGACCTCCCCGACCGCTATCTCCTGTCCCTAAACACCCTCTACGAAGAGCTGATCGCCTCCTGGAACCTATCCCCGGTAGAGGTGGTGGAGGCCGACCGGGTAGACTTCGTGGAGCGGGAGGAGGACCGGATGGCCCTCTTAGAGGCCCTGAGCCGGAGGATTGGTCCATGACCCTCAAGGAGCTCTTCGCCCCCTTTGGGAAGGAGGCCCCGCCCCTTCCCGTGCGGGGCCTCACCCAGGACTCGAGGCGGGTGGAGCCGGGCTTCGTCTTCGTGGCCATCCCCGGTGTCCCCCTCCCCCACCGCAAGCCCCTGGACGGGCACGACTTCGTCCTCGAGGCCCTCAGGCGGGGGGCCATCGCCGTGGTGGGGGAACGGGACCTCGCCCTTCCCGTCCCCTACCTGAGGGTGGAGGATAGCCGCCAGGCCCTCGCCCTCCTCGCCCGGCGCTTCCACGGGGAGCCCGACAGGGCCCTCACCCTCTTCGGGGTCACGGGCTCCAAGGGGAAGAGCACCACCAGCTTCCTCCTCCACCACCTCCTGGGGGAGGCGGCCCTCCTCTCCACCGTGGGCCTCCGCCTGGGGAAGGAGAAAAGGGCCCCCATCGGCCACTTCACCACCCCCGAGGCCCCCGAGGTCTACGCCTTTCTAAGGGAGGCCACGGAGCTAGGCCTGAAGGCGGCGGTGCTGGAGGTCTCCAGCCACGCCCTGGCCCTGAAGCGGGTGGAGGGGCTCACCTTCCAGGTGGGGGTGTTTGTGAGCTTCTACCCCGACGACCACCTGGACCTCCACGGCACCCCCGAGGCCTACTTCAGCGCCAAGGCCCTCTTAGTGGAGCGGTCGGAACTCGCGGTCCTAAGCACCCAGCTTCCCCACCTGGACCGCCTCCGCAAGAGGCCCCACCTCCTCTTCGGCCCCGGGGGGGAGGTCTGGGCGGAAGGGGTGCGGGAGGAAGCGGGTGGCCTTCGCTTCACCCTCCACACCCCCTGGGGAAAGGGAGAAGCCTTCTTGCCCATGCTGGGGGCCTACAACGTGAAAAACGCCCTGGCCGCCTCCGCCGCCGCCCTGGCCCATGGGGTGCCCCTGGAAAGGGCCCTGGAAAGGCTAGCGGGCTTCCCGGGGGTTCCGGGGCGGATGGAGGTCATCCAGGCAAAGCCCTTCCGGGTGGTCATAGACTTCGCCCACACCGGGAAGAGCCTCGAGGCCGCCCTAGAAACCCTGAGGCCCACCACCCAAGGGCGGCTCCTCCTGGTGGTGGGGGCCGCGGGGGAAAGGGACCCAAGGAGAAGGGAGGACATCGGCCGGGTGGCGGCCCGCCTGGCCGACAAGACCTTCTTCACCGAGGAGGACCACCGCACCGAGGACCTCGGGGCCATCCTGGAGGCCATGGCCCGGGCGGCCGAGGAGGAGGGAGGGCTTTTTGAGCTGGTCCCCAACCGGGAGGAGGCCATCCTGCGGGCCATCCTGGAGGCCGAGGAGGGGGACACGGTGCTCCTGGCGGGCAAGGGGCACGAAACCACCCTGGAAAGGGGAAGGGAGGCCCTCCCCTGGAACGAAAGGGAGGTGGCCTTAAAGGCCCTGAAGCTCAGGGCGCAGGCTGAAAGCTCCTCGCCCCGGGAAGGGGAGGCCTGAGGGCGGAAAGCCACCCGGAAAAGGCCGCAAGGCCCCTCCGGTACATGGCCTGGCGCTTCTCCCTCTTCCCCATCCTCCCCTCCACGGGGGGCACCAGGCCCCAGTTGGCGTTCATGGGCTGGAAGTTCTCCGGGTTCGCCGTGGCCAGGAAGCGGACCAGCCCCCCCAGCATGCTCGCCTCAGGGGGAGCGGTGGGCTCCAGGCCTAAGGCGCGCCGGGCGGCGTTCAGCCCCGCCAAAAAGCCGGTGGCGGCGCTTTCCAGGTACCCCTCCACCCCCGCCAGGACCCCGGCGGCGAAGAGACCCTCCGCCTCCCGGAACTCCAGGGTCTCCCTTAGGAGCCTCGGGGCGTTCAGGTAGGTGTTGCGGTGCATCACCCCGTAGCGGACGATCTCGGCGTTTTCCAGGCCGGGGATCATCTGGATGAGGCGCTTCTGCTCGGGCCACTTGAGCCCGGTCTGGAAGCCCACCAGGCTCCACATCCGCCCCTCCTTGTCCTCCTGGCGAAGCTGCACCACGGCGAAGGGCTCCTTTCCGGTCCTGGGGTCCACCAGCCCCACGGGCTTCATGGGGCCGAAGAGGAGGGTCTGGTACCCCCTCCGCCCCAGCTCCTCCACGGGCACGCAGGCCTCAAAGTACTGCAGGTTCTCCCAGTCGTGGGGGGTGTGCCGCTCCGCCGCCACCAGGGCCTCGTAAAAGCGGCGGTACTCCTCCTCGGTCATGGGGCAGTTGAGGTAGTCGGCGCTCTGGCCGTAGCGGCCCGCGCGAAAGCACTTCTCCAGGTTGATGCTCTCGTGGAGGACGATGGGGCTGGCGGCGTCGTAGTAGGCGAGGAAGTGGTCGCCGAAGCGCCGCTTCAGGGCCTCCGCCAGGGCCTCCGCGGTGAGGGGCCCCGTGGCCAGGATGGCGATCCCCTGGGGAATCTCCTTGACCTCCTCCCGCACCACCTCCAGGAGGGGATGGGCCAGGAGCCTTTCCGTGATGCGCTGGGAGAACAGCTCCCGGTCCACCGCCAAGGCCCCCCCGGCGGGGACCCGGGCCGCCTCCGCCGCCTCCATGACCAGGCTCCCCGAAAGGCGCATCTCCGCCTGCAGGAGGCCCTTGGCCTGGGTCTCCCCTTCCCCGCCCAAGGAGTTGGAGCAGACGATCTCGGCGAGGCGGTCCGTGGCGTGGGCCGGGGTCATGCGCTGGGGACGCATCTCAAAAAGGCGCACGGGCACGCCCATGCGCAAAAGGGTCCAGGCGGCCTCGCTTCCCGCAAGCCCCCCTCCCACCACGTTCACCCGTTCCATCCTTCAGATGGTAGCACCGGAAGGCCTTTGGGGAAAGTGGCCTATAATGGCGCCGTGAGCCTGGCCAAGCGCATCATCCCCTGCCTGGACGTCCACGGGGGCCGCGTGGTCAAGGGGGTGAACTTCGTGAACCTCAAGGACGCGGGGGACCCCGTGGAGGCGGCCCAGGCCTACGACGAAGCCGGGGCCGACGAGCTGGTCTTTTTGGACATCTCCGCCACCCACGAGGAGCGGGCCATCCTCCTGGAGGTGGTGGCCCAGGTGGCCGAGACGGTCTTCATCCCCCTCACCGTGGGCGGGGGAGTGCGCTCCCTAGAAGACGCAAGGCGGCTCCTCCTGGCGGGAGCGGACAAGGTGAGCGTGAACTCGGCGGCGGTGCGGCGCCCCGAGCTCATCGCCGAGCTTGCCCACCACTTCGGCGCCCAGGCGGTGGTCCTGGCCATAGACGCCAAGTGGCGGGGGGATTTCCCGGAGGTGTACGTGGCGGGGGGGCGGATCCCCACGGGCCTCCACGCCGTGGAGTGGGCGGTGAGGGGAGCGGAGCTTGGGGCCGGGGAGATCCTCCTCACCAGCATGGACCAAGACGGCACCAAGGAGGGGTACGATCTGAGGCTCACGGCGATGGTGGCCCAGGCGGTGAACGTCCCCGTCATCGCCAGCGGGGGGGCGGGGAGGATGGAGCACTTCCTAAAGGCCTTCCAGGCGGGGGCCGAGGCCGCCCTGGCCGCCAGCGTCTTCCACTTCGGGGAGATCCCCATCCCCGAGCTCAAGGCCTTCTTGGCGGAAAGGGGCCTCCACGTGCGGCTAGACTAGGGGCATGAATCTGGAGGCGGTGCGCTTTGACGAAGGGGGCCTGGTCCCGGTGGTGGTCCAGGACGCCCGCACGGGGGAGGTCCTGACCCTGGCCTACGCCAACCGGGAGGCCCTGGAGGAGACCCTGAGGAGTGGGCGGAGCGTCTTCTATAGCCGAAGCCGCCAGGCCCTCTGGCGCAAGGGGGAGACCTCCGGAAACGTCCAGGAGGTGGTGGAGGTCCTCCTGGACTGCGATGGGGACGCCGTGGTCTACCGGGTCCTCCCAAAGGGCCCCGCCTGCCACACGGGGGAGAGGACCTGCTTCCACCGCCCCCTCCTAGAGGGTAGGAAGGACCTGGGCTTCGTGGTGGGCCAGGTCTACGCCACCATCGGGGAGAGGCTCAAGACCCTTCCTGAGCACAGCTACGTGGCCCGCCTGCACCGGGCGGGCCTGGACCGCATCCTGAAAAAGATCGGGGAGGAGGCGGGGGAGGTCATCCTCGCCGCCAAAAACGGGGATCCCAAGGAGGTCCGCCACGAGGCCGCCGACCTCCTCTTCCACCTCCTCCTGGTCCTGGCGGAGCTGGGCCTCACCCCTGAGGACCTGGCCGAGACCCTCTGGGCGCGGCACCGGCCCGAGGAAGGCTAAGGGGTTCTCATCCTTCAAAGAATCCGCTCTCCCAACCACACCTAGGCCAGGAGGCAAAGGGGCCTAGGGCCCGCCCTAGGCCCCCGAATCCTCCCTCCGTTTAGCGGATCGCCTGCCCTACCCCTGGGGCCAGGCGCAGGGACGTGGGGAGCTTGATCCAGATGAACTCGTTGGCGTCCTTAACATCCGGACCCCTGCCCCCCGTGGCGGGGTAGTTGTTGTCGTTGGTGACCAGCAGGGTGCTGGGGTCCAGGACCAGGACCGCCTCAATGGTGAGGTAAGGGAAGCGGAAGACACCGCCCCGGGTGCTGGGGGCAAGCCCTCGAGGATCGGCGATGTTGAGCAGATCGGCCACCAGCTCCTTGGCGAAGACCCCGTTGGCGTCCTTGCGCGTGAGGTCAATCTTGTAGATGCGCTTGAAGCGGGCCTCATCCCCTTGCCGGCCATCCCTTTCGATGACCAGGAGTTCCCGCTCGTTCACCACCGCCAGCTCCCCGATGGCGTGGGCGGGGTCATCCATGGGGTAGCGGCCCAAGAGGCCCAGCCAGCGCTTGGCGATGGGGTCAAACTCCATAAGGCGGAGGGTCCCCGGCGGGTCTCCGGCCACCGTTCCCTCCAGCATGGCGTAGATGCGGGTGCGCTCGGGGTTGGTGGTCATCCCCTCAAAGCCCCGGGAGGTGGCCAGGTTGGCGGGCCAGGGCTGCCCGGGGCCCACGGGGTTGAGGAGGAGGGCCGGATTCTGGGGAGCCCGTACCTGGTCCTTGGCGGGGTCCTTGCCGGGCCCGTAGTCCGGGGTGGGGAAGGGGGGGTCCAAGAGAACCCCGTTCGGGTCAAAGTGAAGGAGGAAGGGCCCGAACTCGTCCCCGATCCAGAGGGTCCCATCGGCGGCGAAGACGAACGACTCGGGGTCAAAGTCGTACCCCGTGAGGAGGCGGCCCGTGGTGTTCTCGTTGAGGATGGGGAAGGGGACGAAGCGGTTGGGGTCTCGGAGCTGGAGGTAGCGCACCACTTGGACGTCCCCGGGGCCCCCTTGGGGGGTACGGGGCCGAGGCTGGACTAGGTAGAGCCTCAGGAGGTAGTCCGGGCTATTCGCCTTGGACCCAAAGCCGTTGTCGGCGAGGACCCAGTAACTCCCGAGCCTGGGGCCGAACTGGATGGCGCTAAACCCCTGGACGGGCTGGCTACCGTAGGGGGCGGGGAGGGTGCGGAACCCAGGGGTGGCCCGGTAGGCCCCGCTCGGGGGGCCCTCGGCGAAGGTGTCCGCGGGCAGTACCGCAAAGCCCACCAGCTCTACCCCGGGGGCCTGGGGGGCCTGGGAGAGGGCGGAGAGGATACTCCCCGCAACCAGGACCAGCGAGGCTACGGCCAAAAGGGGCAGAATGCGCTTCCTCATACTCAACCTCCTCGTGGAGGGGTTTTCCCCTCCCACCGCCAAGGCTAGCCCAGGCATGTCAGGGGAGGTTCAAGCCGTTAGGGGGGTAGAGCCATAGAGAAAAGGGTGCCCCGCCAGGGGGCACCCCTCTCCTTCCCAGCTCAGCGCGTGGGCGCCAGGGTGGTGGGGTAGTCCAGGAGGCGGCCGAAGAGGGTGGCGTGCATGAGGCGGTAAACGTCTATGTTGTCAAATCGGCTGTAGAACAGGCTGTTGAGCGTGCTGGCGTTCAGGCCCGCGGCCCGGCTCAGGATGCCCCCGTGGAAGTCAGGGGAGCCCGCCCAGGCGACCCCGAACTGCATCCGCTTGCCGAAGGCGTCGGGGGCCGAGAGGAAGAGGGGGGTACCCCGGCCTTCCACCCCGTCCACCGGGGCGCTCACGCTGGCGGCGCCGGCCGCGGGGTTCACGCCCACGCTACCCGCCTTGTCCGTCTCTTGGCCTGCGGGCACCACGGTGGTGGGGGGGGTGACCCCGGAGCGGTTGGGGGCCACCACCTGGAAGCCCCCGGCGTCGCTGTCCGCCGCGGTGAGGATCAGGGTGTTGGGGTTGCGGGCCAGGTAGGCCAGGGCAGTGCCTATGGCGTCGTCGGTGTCCTTGAGGGCGTGGAGCACGCCCACAGCGTTGTCGTTGTTGCCGAAGTTGTCCACCGCCTCCTGCTCCGCCACCAGGAAGAAGCGCCGGTTCTCGGGGCGGGGCTGCTGGCGGGCGGCCCGGTCCAGGATGGTGATGGCCACCTCCACCATCTCCGCGAAGGTGGGAGGGTTGTAGCCGGGCTGGGCGGGGTCGTAGTCCCCCCAGAGGACGATGCGGCTCTGGTTGTTGGGGCCCACCTGGCCGGGCTGGAGGCCGGGGCGCACGAAGCCCCGCTGGATCAGGTCCTCCTCGTTGCGGTCGTTGAAGAGGTCCTGGTAGGCGAAGATGCCCAGGACCCGGGGGGCGTAGTTGGGGTTCTGGCGCAGGGCCTGGCGCAGGCGCTCAAACTCCGCCCGGGTCTTGACCACGATCCAGTCGTCCCCCTGCAGGGGGTCGTTGCTGGGGTTGCCGCTTCCCTGGCGGTTCCAGTAGTCCTCCAGGTCCAGGTCGTCGGCCCGCAGGCTGGTGCGGCTGTTGACGGGCTGGCCCCGCTCCTGGTTGACGTTGCGGTGGAGGAGGGTGGCCACCTTGGGCCGGGTGTCCGCCTCCCCGCCCCCCATGACCACCCAGGGGGCGGTGTCCTTCATGCCGGGGCGGCCCATGATGATCTGCCGGGTGATCTCCTGCCAGTTGTCCCGGTTGCCCACCTCGGCCAGGAAGGCCCCCGTGCCCGGCTCGGCGATGTGTCCGTCGTTCACGATGCCCACGGGGATGCCCGCGTTGGCCGCCTCCCGCATGATGGAGCCCGGGTAGCCAGAGAGGGAGCGGATGGCGCGATCGGTGGGCGGGTTCAGGTTGCCGTCCCCGTCCTTGCCGAAGGAGCCCAGCCCGTCCACCTTGTAGCCGAAGGCGTGGGTGGTGGCCCCGCCGTTGGAGGTCCCCGTCAGGATGTTGTTCATGTGCCCACGGTAGACGGCCATGTAGCGGAGCCGGTCCCAGTTGAGGAGGCCGTCGGGCCCTTTGAAGTAGAGCCGGGCCGCCGCCCAGTGGTTCAGGCCGCTCCCGTCGGGGTGGAAGAAGATCACGTTGCCCGTGGGAAAGACGCGCGTAGAGGGAACCCTACCCGGGTCGGTCGCGTCCATCCTGGCGCTTCCCAGGCCCAGGATGGCTAGGAAAAGGGCCGCGGCCCCCATCGCAAGACCTGCCTTGGCCAAGCCCAAACGTTTCATCCCTCATCACCTCCGCCCGCAGGCTAAGGGGGAAACGTCAGAGAAGCGTCAAGAGAAGGGCTGGCAAACGCAGCAAGGATCTCCTGGCCCCCGCCGCCCCCGGTCTCGGTATAGTGGAAGCATGGAAATTGAGCGCCGCTTGGTCCTGGAGGTGGTGCGGGTCACGGAGCAGGCCGCCCTGGCGGCGAGCCGCCTGGCGGGCAAGGGGGACAAGGAGGCCGTGGACGAGGCGGGCACCGAGGCCATGCGCCGGGTGCTCAAGGGGCTTCCCATAAGGGGCACCGTGGTCATCGGCGAGGGGGAGATGGACGAGGCCCCCATGCTCTATATCGGGGAGGTGCTGGGCCAGGGAGGCCTCGAGGTGGACATCGCCGTGGACCCGGTGGAGGGGACCACCACCGCCGCCAAGGGCCTGCCCAACGCCGTCACCGTGATCGCCATCAGCGAGAAGGGGGGGCTCTTCCACGCCCCGGACATGTACATGGAAAAGCTCATCGTCCCCCCACCCGCCGCCGGGCTGGTGGACCTCACCTGGCCGGTCTCCGCCAACCTCAAGGCCCTGGCCCTGGCCCTGCAGCGGGCGGTGGAGGACCTGGTGATCGTGGTCCTGGACCGCCCCCGGCACGAGAGGCTCATCCGGGAGATCCGGGAGGCGGGGGCCCGGGTCAAGCTCATCTCTGACGGGGACGTGATCGCCGCCCTGGCCGCCGCCATCCGGGGCACGGGGGTCCACGCGGTCATGGGCATCGGCGGGGCCCCGGAAGGGGTTTTGGCGGCGGCGGCCCTCAAGTGCCTGGGGGGGGAGATCCAGGCCCGCTTCACCCCGCAAAACGAGGAGGAAAGGGCGCGGCTTCGGGCCATGGGCGGGGATGAGAACCGCATCTACCGCACCGAGGACCTGGCCCCGGGGAAGGAGATCGTCTTCGCCGCCACCGGGATCACCGACGGGGACATCCTCCAGGGGGTGCGCTTCTTCGGCGGAGGGGCCCGGACCCACTCCATCGTCATGGGCCACGCCACCCGCACCGTGCGCTTTATAGACTCCATTCACCTTTTTGAAACGGGCGCCCGGGTCACCATCCGGGTATAGTAAGGGCGTGCCCCGGCGCACCTACCTCGAGGCCGAGGGGGAAAGGCTGGCCCTGGACTTCCTGGGGGACGAGCTCAGGGCCTCCGTCTTCCTCAAGCGTTACGCCCTGAGGGATGAGGAGGGAAGGCTTTTAGAGGCCACCCCGGAGGAAACGTGGCAGAGGCTCGCCCGCCAGGTGGCCCGGGTGGAGAAGGGGGCCCTTAGGGAGATCCTCTGGCTCCTCTCCGAGTTCCGCTTCGTCCCCGGGGGGCGGATCCTCTTCGGCCTCGGCAACTGGCGGAGGAGCACCCTCTTCAACTGCTACTTCCTCCCCATCCGGGAGGACTCGGTAAGGGGCATCGCCCGCTTCCTGGAGGAGGCCATGCGCACCTTCGCCTTTGGGGGCGGGGTGGGCACCAACGCCGACGTCCTCAGGCCCAAGGGGGCCAGGGTGGGGAACGCCGGGGTGGAGAGCTCGGGGGCAGTGAGCTTCATGGAGCTCTTCTCCACCCTGGCGGGGGTCATGGGGAGTAGCGGGGGGAGGCGGGGGGCCCTGATGCTCACCTTCTCCGACACCCACCCCGAGCTTTTGGACTTCCTCCGGGCCAAGACCGACCCCGCCCGGAGCAAAGTCCGCCACGCCAACATCTCCCTAAGGGCCACGAATGCCTTCCTGGAGGCGGCCCTGGCCGACGAGCCCTGGGAGCTCCGCTTCACCACCCCCAGGGAGGAGATCCGGACCACCCTCCGGGCCAAGGAGGCCTGGGAGGCGTTGGTGGAGGCCGCCTGGGCGAGCGCCGAGCCCGGCCTCCTTTTCTGGGACCGCATCCGCACCTGGACCACCGCCCAGTACGGGGGGATGGAGGTGGTGGGGGTGAACGTCTGCGGGGAGGTGCCCATGGAGCCCTACGGGGCCTGCAACCTGGGAAGCCTGAACCTCTCCGCCTTCGTCCGGGCCCCCTTCAGCCAGGAGGCCCGGCTGGACTGGGCCGCCCTCGAGGAGGCCACCCGCCTGGCGGTGCGCTTTTTGGACGCCACCCTTGACCTGGGGAAAAACCGCCACCCCCTTAGGGCCCAGCGGGAGGCCTCCCTGAGAAGCCGCCGCATCGGCCTTGGGGTCATGGGCCTGGCGGACATGCTGGCCATGCTGGGCCTCCCCTACGGCTCCGAGGCCTCCATCCGCTTCGCCGAGGAGGCCATGCGGCGCATCAAGGAGGCCGCCTACCGGGAAAGCGCCCGCCTGGCCCGAACCCGGGGCCCCTTCCCCGCCTTTGATCCCAGGCGGCACCTGGAAAGCCCCTTCATCCAGGCCCTGCCGGAGGACCTGATCCGGGAGGTGGAAAAGGGCCTCCGGAACGCCGCCCTCCTCTCCATCGCCCCCACGGGCTCCATCTCCATCCTGGCGGGGGTCACGAGCGGGATTGAGCCCATCTTCGCCCTCACCTACCTGCGCCACGCAGGGGGAAGCGTCTTCCTGGCGGAACACCCCCTCCTCCGGCGCTACCGGGAGGCCACCAAGGGGGGCCTCCCCGACTGGCCCACCGCCCATCAGGTGGACCCCTTCCAGCGGGTCCGCCTCCAGGCCGCCCTCCAGCGCCACGTGGACCAGAGCATCTCCTCCACGGTGAACCTGCCCCGGGACACCCCCAAGGAGGTGGTGGAGCGGCTTTTCCTCGAGGCCTGGCGGGAGGGGTGCAAGGGCCTCACCGTCTTCCGGGAGGGAAGCCGGGAGGAGGTCATTGAGCCCCTGCCCCCCGTGGGGGTCTGCACCTTCTGCCAGACGGCGTGAGCCCACCCCAGAAGAGAGATGACCCGTTACCGCATCGCCGCCAAGCCCTACCTCCCCTACCCCGGGGAGCGCCTGGCCCGCAGGAAGGGCCTTGGAGGGGAGTTTTACGAGCTCAGGCCCTATGCGGAAGGGGACGAGGTGCGCCGGGTCCACTGGCGGGCCTACGCCAAGACGGGAAGGCTCTACACCCGCCTGGAGACCGCACCGGAAAGGAGCCGCTTCCGCCTCT
This sequence comes from uncultured Thermus sp., assembly GCA_947085095.1. Taxonomy (GTDB): domain Bacteria; phylum Deinococcota; class Deinococci; order Deinococcales; family Thermaceae; genus Thermus. Next base: position 62,208 of record CAMTVD010000009.1, read on the forward strand.
TTCTGGACGAGAGCGAGAGCATGCGCCTCCACGGGAAGCTCCTTTATGCGGAAAGGGTGGCGGCCCTCCTCCTCAGGATCGCCCGGCAGGAGGACCCCAGGGCCCGCCTGGAGCGGGGCCGACCCCAGGACCTCCGCCTGGGAGGAGGGGTCCTGGTCCTCCTCACCGACGGCCTGGACCCCCTCCCCTGGCCCAGGCTCCTCCCCAGAAGGGTGGTCCTGGTCCAGGTCCTCTCCCCCCTGGAGCTGGACCCGCCCCTAGAGGAGGCTCTCCTCAAGGACGTGGAATCCGGGGAGACCCTGCCTGTGGGGAAGGAGGAGGTCTTGGGCTACAAGAGGGCCCTGGCGGAGCACCTAAAAGGCCTACGCCTTCTCGCCCTCCTCCGGGGGCGGTACGCCCTCCTCAAGGTGGGGGAAGCCCCCCTGCCAAGCCTCCTACGCCAGGGCGTTCTGGAACTCCTCTAGCCCCAGCGCCTGAAGCCGCCTGGGGTCCACCCCCCCCTCCCATCCCGCCAGGCGATGGTAGGCCTTGAGCGCCCCCTGGAAGGCCTCCCTGTCCAGGCGGGCCTCGGCGTTCCCCCGGCGGAAGGGCTGGAAGAGGCGCTCCGGCAGGCGGTCCTCCTCGGGAGGGATCCCCTCCCGCAGGTTGAAAAGCCGGGTGAGCTGCAGCGTCCTCTCCCCCACCAAAAGCATCTCCTCCGGGGCCAAGCGCCAGCCCGTGGCGGCGTAGAGGGCCTCCCGCCACTCCTCGGGGGTCCAGGGGACGAAGTCGCACATCACCAGGCTGTTCACGAAGCCCCGCTCCCGGGTCTTGGTCCAGAGCATCCGCACCTTGGCCTCGGAGAGGTCCTCTACGGGCAGGGGGGCGAAGGCCTCCCCGTAGAAGCGAAGCTCCTCCAGGGCCTTCCCCTCCTTGGTGTAGGCGGTGTCGTGGAGGTTGTGGTTGTGGTCGGCCCCCGTGGGGCTCACCGCATACCCCACCCCCAGGGCCCGCTTGTACCGGGGGTCGTGCATGGGCACCTCCTGCCCCTTCACGTGCACAGCGAGTTCCGGGTGGCCGAGGGCCTCGGCCAGGCGCCTGGCCCCCAGGGCCAGAAGGGCCCCAAGCCGCCCCTCCTTCCGGGCCAGGCGCTCAATGGCGGCGATGAGGGCGTCCCCGTTGCCGAAGCGAAGGCCCAGCCCCTCGTCGTCCAGATACCCCTTTTCCACCGCCTCCATGGCGCAGGCGATGGTGACCCCCACCCCGATCACGTCCAGGCCGTACTGGTTGCAGAGGGTGTTGGCCTTGGTGACGGCGTAGGGGTCGGTGACCCCGCACGTGGAGCCCAAGGCCCCCAGCCCCTCGTACTCCGGCCCCCCGTACTCGGGGCGGACATCGTACTTGCCGGTCCCCTCAATCTTCACCACCTGCTTGCAGCGGATGACGCAGGCGTAGCAGGTGTCGCGGCCGGTGCGGATGCCAAGAGCGTCCAGGCTGGTGCCGTCCAGGGCCTCCGCCCCCTCCAGGAAGCCGTCCAGGAAGTTGTGGCTGGGGAGGACCCCCCGGAGGTTGAAGGGGCGCACCGCGCCCACGGTCCCCATGGTGATGAGGCCCGCCGCCCGGTCCATCCGCTCCTTGGCCATGCGCCGGGCCAGCTCCTTGAGGAGGGCGGGGTCGTGGTAGGCGGGAAGGGTCTTCCTGTCGGCCCGGGCGGAGACCGCCTTGAGCCCCTTGGCCCCCATGACCGCCCCCAAGCCCCCCCGCCCGGCGAAGTGGGCCAGGTCGTGGATCACGTTGGCGGTGAGGACCTGGTTCTCCCCGGCCAAACCGATCTGGGCGATGCGGGTTTGGGGCCCGTGGACCTCCTTGATGAGGGCCTCCACCTCCAGGGGGTCCTTCCCCCACAGGTGGGAAGCGGGGTGGATGGCCACCTCCCCCCCCTCCACGTGGAGGTAGACGGGGCCCTCCGCCTTCCCCAGGACCACCAGGGCGTCCACCCCGGCGTTCTTCAGCTCGGCCCCGAAGAACCCCCCGCCCTCGGCGTCCCCGTACCCCCCGGTGAGGGGGCTCTTGGCGGCCACGGTGTTGCGGCCCGAGCCGGAGACGGGGGTGCCGGTCAGGACCCCGGGGGCGAAGACCAGGAGGTTCTCCGGGCCCAGGGGATCCGCCCCTTTGGGCACGTGCTTGAGGAGGAGGTAGGCCGCTAAAGCCCGCCCCCCTAGGTACCTGCGCCAAAAGGCTTCCCCGTAGCTCTCGTACCATACCTCGCCTTGGGAAAGGTCCACGAAGGCCACCCGGTCGTGATATCCCTTGGGCATAGGCCGAGTATACCTCCCCCTAAAATGGGGGGCGTGTGGACCCTCACCCTGGACACCGCCACCCCCTACCTCTCCTTGGGCCTCTTCCGCGGGGAAGAGGGCCTGGGGAGGGTGGTGCGGGTGGAGAGGCGGCATGAGGAGGTGCTCTTTGACCTCCTGGAGGAGGCCCTGCGGGAGGTGGGAGCCAGGCGGGAGGAGATCGGCGCCCTGGTCCTGGGGGAAGGCCCAGGCTCCTACACCGGCCTGCGCATCGCCTTGGCGGCGGGGCAGGGCATCGGCCTGGCCTTGGGGGCCAGGGTCTACGGGATAAGCTCCCTCCTGGCCGCCGCCTGGCCCCACCTGGAGGAGGGGAAGCCCCTCACCCCCCTCTTCACCGCCAAAAACCGGCTCTATTACGGGGCCACCTACGTCAAGGAAGGGGGAAGGCCCAAGGTCCTCCTTCCCCCCAAGAAGATGCGGGCGGAGGAGATTCCTTCGGGGTCCCACCTCCTGGACGCCCCTCCGGACCCCAGGGGCCTATATGAGCTCCTTCCCTTCGCCCGGGAGGGGGTAGAGCCCCTCTACCTCTAAGGGTCCTCAGCCCTTCCCGGCGAAAGCCAGGGCGGGGTCCTTAGTCGGTGGCCACCCCCGGCCATCTGGGCAGGCGGTACTGGTAGCTGGGGAGGGGTTCCTGGAAGGGCACCCCCTTCAGCCTCTCCGCCATGAGGACCAGGTTCTCCCCGGCGATGCGGGCATCCTCCACAAGCTCATGGTTGTCCCCAGGAGCGGCAAGGCCCCGCCGGTGGGCGTAAACCAGGCCCAGGGGGGCGAGGACGAAGCCCATGTAGCTGAGGGGCAGGAGCATCTGGGCGAGGGCCTGGGATGCCCCTTCCTCCTCGGCCACGGCCAGGAGGGCCATGGGCTTGCCCAGGTTGAGGAGGCCCTGGTTCTCCATGGAGGTCATCCGCTCCAGGAGGGCCTTCATCCGGGCGGAGACGCTGAACCAGTAGACCGGGGTGGCGAAGACCACGGCGTTGGCGTTGAGGATCCGCTCCGCCACCTTGCCAAACCCGTCCCAGGGCCCCTGAACGCAGGTCTCGGGGCCGCAGGAAGCGGGGTCTAAGGAATAGTTCCCTGCGCACAGGGGGAAGGGGTGCTTCACCAGGTCCAGGCGCTCGGTCTCTGCCCCCTTGCGCCTGGCCGCCCCCAGAACCTCGTCTAAAAGCTCTGCCGTAAACCCATCCGTCCGCGCCGATGCGTTGACGCCGAGCACGCGTAAGCCCATAGATATCACCCAGGCGCTAAACCGCCTTTAGTTTAGCACGCGCACTTTGGGGGCGGAAGAGCCCGGCCACGAACTCCCCCATGCCCCGGGCCCGCACGGGGTAGCCCCCATAGACTCCCTCCCCCGCCACCGACCGCCACCCGGGTGGTGCGGGAGAGGATCTCCCCCTCCTTGAAGAGGGGCCTGAGCACCCGGCTTGGGGTCCCAGTCCCCGGGATCGGGAAGCCGCCTGGGGTCCACCCCAAGAAGGGCCGGGGCGCAGGCAGTGAAAAGAAAGAGTGGGGGTAAGAGGCGCTTCACATTGCTATCATTCTACCCATAGAACCTATCCCCACCCTGCGGCCTGGGTTACAGTAAGGCCCGTGACCGACACCCACGCTCACCTGGACTACCTGGAGCCCGAGGAGCTTTCGGAGGTCAGGGCCCACCTCCCCGAGCTCAAGGCCGTCCTCAGCCTGGGGGTGGACCCCTCCCGCTGGGAAAGGACCCTGGAGCTAGCCCAAGGGAATGTCTATGCGGCCCTGGGCCTCCACCCCACCTCCGCCCACCTCCTCTCCCCCGAAACAGAGGCGGCCCTACGGCACTACGCCCAAGAAGCAAGCGTCTTGGCCATCGGGGAAACGGGGCTTGACTACTACTGGACCCCGGAAACCAAGCCCGCCCAGCTCAGGGCCCTGGACTTCCAGGCCGCCCTGGCCGAGGAGCTGGGGCTTCCCCTCATCCTCCACGTGCGGAGCAAGGACGGGAAGGCGGAGGAGGACCTGGCCTCCTGGCTCCTCCTCTACAGGCCCAGGAAAGCGGTCCTCCACGCCTACGGCGGCCACCCCGCCCTGGAGGAGGCGGGGCTAGAGGTGGGGGCCTACTTCAGCTTCGCCGGGCCCCTCACCTACAAAAAGAACGAGGCCTTAAGGGAGGCGGCCCGGAGGCTTCCCCGAAAGAGGCTTCTGGTGGAAACCGACACCCCCTTCCTCCCCCCCGAGCCCCATAGGGGCAGGCGGAACCGCCCCCACTACGTGCGCTACACCCTAGAAAAGCTAGCGGAAGTTTTGGGCCTTGCCTTTTCGGAAGCGGAAGCCCTTACCGACGAAAACGCCAGGGCATGCTTTGGCTGGACATGAAGCCCCTTTCCCTCGCCGGGGGGCCACCGGCTCGGCTTGACCCCAGGGGGGGAAGCCCCTAAACTGAGGGCCAACATGTGCCCGCGTTCCCGTAATAACACCTAGCAGGGGGGCCAGGGTCTAGCCCCCCCGGCGCCCTATGGCCGGGGGGGTTCCGCTTAGGGAGGGAAGATGCGCATCTTGGTCAAGGACTTGCAAGCTCACGTGGGCGAGGAGGTGGAGCTTTTGGGGTTTCTGCACTGGCGCAGGGACCTGGGCAAGGTGCAGTTCCTCCTCCTCAGGGACCGAAGCGGGGTGGTCCAGGTGGTCACGGGGGGGATGAGGCTTCCCCTGCCCGAGTCCTCCCTGAGGGTCAAGGGGGTGGTGGTGGCGAGCCCCAAGGCCCCGGGGGGCCTCGAGGTCCACGCCAAGGAGATAGAGGTCCTCTCCCCCGCCCTGGAGCCCACCCCGGTGGAGATCCCCAAGGAGGAGTGGCGGGCCCACCCCGACACCCTCCTGGAGTACCGCTACGTCACCTTAAGGGGGGAGAAGGCCCGGGCCCCCCTCAGGGTGCAGGCCGCCTTGGTGCGGGGCTTCCGCCGCTACCTGGACCGGCAGGACTTCACGGAGATCTTCACCCCCAAGGTGGTGCGGGCCGGGGCGGAGGGGGGCTCGGGCCTCTTCGGGGTGGACTACTTTGAGAAGCGGGCCTACCTGGCCCAGTCCCCCCAGCTCTACAAGCAGATCATGGTGGGGGTCTTTGAGCGGGTCTACGAGGTGGCCCCGGTGTGGCGCATGGAGGAGCACAACACCAGCCGCCACCTGAACGAGTACCTCTCCCTGGACGTGGAGATGGGCTTCATTGGGAGCGAGGAGGACCTCATGCGCCTGGAGGAGGAGCTCCTCCAGGAGATGCTGGAGGAAGCCTTGTCCTCGGCGGGCCGGGAGATCGCCCTTTTAGAAGCGGAGTGGCCCTCCATCCCCAAGGAGATCCCCCGCCTGACCCACAAGGAGGCCCGCAGGCTCCTCAAGGAGGAGCTGGGCTACCCCGTGGGCCAGGACCTCTCGGAAGAGGCGGAAAGGCTCCTGGGGCAGTACGCCAAGGAACGCTGGGGCACGGACTGGCTCTTCCTCACCCGCTACCCTCGGGCCATCCGCCCCTTCTACACCTACCCTGAGCCAGACGGCACCACCCGGGGCTTTGACCTCCTCTTCCGGGGCCTGGAGATCACCTCCGGGGGACAACGCATCCACCGCTACGAGGACCTGTTGGCAAGCCTGGAAGCCAAGGGCATGGACCCGGAGGGCTTTAGGGGCTACCTGGAGGTCTTCAAGTACGGCATGCCCCCCCACGGGGGCTTCGCCATCGGGGCGGAGCGGCTGACCCAGAAGCTTCTAGGCCTGCCCAACGTGCGCTACGCCCGGGCCTTTCCCCGGGACCGGCACCGGCTCACCCCCTAAAAGCCCCGTCCTGGCCTAGGCCAGGACGGGGACCCCGAAATCCTTAGAAGCGGTCAAAGAGGATGGCCCGCTTCACCTCCTCAATGAGCTGGGTCACGGGGATCTCCCGGGGACAGGCCTCGGTGCAGTTGTAGGCGGTGCGGCACCGCCAGACCCCGCTCCCCGAGCCCAGGGCCTGGAAGCGCTCCCTCTTCCCCCGGTCCCGGGAATCAAAGATGAAGCGGTGGGCCTGGACGATGGCCGCGGGGCCCAGATACGCCCCGTTCACCCAGAAAACGGGACAGCTGGTGGTGCAGGAGGCGCAGAGGATGCACTTGGTGCCGTGGTCAAACCGCTCCCTTTCCTCCGGGGACTGGAGCCTCTCCCGCTGGGGCGGGGGCTCCTCGTTGATGAGGTAGGGCTTCACCGCCCGGTAGGCGGCGAAAAAGGGCTCCATGTCCACCACCAGGTCCTTCTCCACGGGAAGGCCCCGGATGGGCTCCACGGTGATCACGCTCCCCAGGTCCTTGACCAGGGTTTTGCAGGCCAGGCGGTTCCTGCCGTTGATGAGCATGGCGTCGGAGCCGCAGATGCCGTGGCCACAGCTCCGCCGGAAGGCCAGGGTGCCGTCCTGGTCCCCCTTGACCTTGTGCAGGAGGTCCAGAACCCGGTCCCAAGGCTCAGCCTCCACTTGGTAGGTGCGCCACTGGGGCTTGCCCTCCTTGTTGGGATCAAAACGGAGCACCTTGAGGGTTACCTGCATGCCGCCTCCTCTACCTCCTAGTACGTGCGGACCTGGGGCTCAAAACGGCCCAGGACCACGGGCTTGTAGCGGAAGACCACCTTGCCGTCTTCCACCTTGTAGGCCAGGGTGTGCTTGAGCCAGTTCTGGTCATCCCGCTCGGGGTAGTCCTCCCGGGCGTGGGCCCCCCGGGACTCGGTGCGGTTCAGGGCGGAGTGGACCAGGGCCTCGGAGACCTCGAGGAGGTACCCGAGCTCCAGGGCCTCCACCAGCTCCGTGTTGTAGGCCTCGCCCTTGTCGTCAATGGCGATGTGCTTGTAGCGGTCCATGAGCTCCTTGAGGACCTCCACCTGCTTCATTAAGAGCTCCCCGGTGCGGAAGACGGAAGCGTGGTCCATCATGGTCTGCTGGAGCTCGGCCCTGAGGGCGGCCACCTTCTCCTTGCCCCGGGAGTTCTTGAGGCGCTCTATCTGCTCCCGGCTCGGGCCCAGGTGCGCTTCGGTGAGCTCGTGGTAGTCGGCGTCCTTAGCGAAGCGGGCGGCGTGGATCCCCGCCCGGCGCCCGAAAACCACCAGGTCCCCCAGGGAGTTCGTCCCCAAGCGGTTGGCTCCGTGGAGGCTCACGCAGGCGGCTTCCCCGGCGGCGTAGAGCCCGGGAACCACGGTGTTCTTCTCGTCCCGGATCACCTGCCCCCAGAGGGTGGTGGGGATCCCCCCCATGGCGTAGTGGGCGGTGGGCATCACCGGCACGGGCTCCTTCAAGGGGTCCACCCCCAGGTAGATGCGGCTGAACTCGGTGATGTCGGGGAGCTTTTTCTCTATGACCTCCGGAGGTAGGTGGGTGAGGTCCAAAAGGACGTGGTCCTTCTTGGGCCCCACGCCCCGCCCCTCCCGCACCTCCAGGTACATGGCCCGGGAGACCATGTCCCGGGGGGCCAGGTCCTTGATGGTGGGGGCGTAGCGCTCCATGAAGCGCTCCCCTAGGGCGTTCCTGAGAATCCCCCCCTCACCCCGGGCCCCCTCCGTGAGGAGGATGCCCAAGGGGTAAAGCCCCGTGGGGTGGAACTGGTAGAACTCCATGTCCTCGAGGGGAAGCCCCTTGCGGTAGAGGATGGCCTGCAGGTCCCCGGTGAGGGTGTAGGCGTTGGAGGTCACCTTATAAATGCGGCCAAACCCCCCAGAGGCGATGACGATGGCCTTGGCCTCAAAGAGGTGAAGCTCCCCGGTGGCGAGCTCCAAGGCCACCAGCCCCTTGGCCACCCCGTCCTCCAGGATGACGTCAGTCACGTGGAACTCGTTGTAGAAGGTGATGTTATGCTTCACGCACTGCTGGTAGAGGGTCTGGAGGATCATGTGCCCGGTGCGGTCGGCGGCGTGGGCGGCCCGGTGCACCGGGGCCTTGCCCCAGTCCTTGGTGTGGCCGCCGAAGCGGCGCTGAGCGATTTTGCCGCTGGGAAGCCGGTCAAAGGGAAGGCCCATGTGCTCAAGCTCAATGACCGCCTCAATGACCTCCTTGGCGAAGACCTCGGCGGCGTCCTGGTCAGTGAGGTAATCCCCCCCCTTGACCGTGTCAAACATGTGCCATTCCCAGTGATCCTCCTCCACGTTGCCGAGGGCGGCCCCTATCCCTCCCTGGGCCGCTCCCGTGTGGCTTCTGGTGGGGTAGAGCTTGGAGACCACCGCCACGTTGGCACCTTCCCTGGCCGCATAAAGGGCGGTGGCGAGGCCCGCACCGCCCGCGCCCACCACGATGACCTCGTGTCTGTGCGCCATATCACTTCACCTCAAAATCGTGGTTGAAAAGGCTGAGGCTCCCCAGGATGAAGAGGAAGGCGATGAGGCTGTAGACCACCACCTTGGTCCAAAACCGCTTAGCGGGATCCCGGATCCAGTCGTCCATCACATAGCGGAGCCCGTTAGCCCCGTGCAGAAGGCCCAGGGCCAGCATGAGCCAGTCGTAGATTTTCCAGGTGGTCTGGGAAAGTCTCTGGGCCACGTAGTCGTAATCTATCTTGTTCAGGTCCATCACGATGGCGTTCATCCACATGTGGCCGATGACGAGGAAGACGAGGACCACCCCGGAGATGCGCATGAAGACCCACCAGTAAAGCTCCAGGTTGGAGCTGGCCTCGAGCCGCGCCTCCTGGTACCGCTTGGACTTAATCGCCATGGCCGCCTCCCAGAATCCCGCCCCCGATCTTGAGCAAAAAGGGCAGGTAGAAGACCACAAAGAGGACCCAGACCCCGTACCAGAGCTGGCGCTGGTAGCGCACCCCCCACGGGGTGAAGTCCATGAGGATGATCCTCAGGCCGTTGAACCCGTGGTAGAGGACTCCAGCGATAAGGAGAAGGAGCCCGATCTGAAACACGGGCTGGTGGTAGAACTTCATGAGGGCATTGGAGACCTCCGGTCCCCACATGGCGCTACTGATGTTGGCCACGTGGAGCATCAGGAAGACCACGATGCCCAGGCCTGAGATCCGGTGCAGGTAAAACGCCCACTGCCCTTCTCTTCCCCTGTACATGGCACCTCCTTGCCGGAGGCCATCATACCACCCTCACCGCGGCCCCAAAGGTTCCCCAGGGCAAAAAGGCCACCATATACCCCCTCCCTGTATCTAGAGTCCACCAGGACGAGAAAACCCCCCAAAGCCCCCCACCCCCCCGCACCCCGGGGGTGCCCCCCTGAAGGAAGAAGGGGGATTCCCGCGCCAGGACAAGGTATTGACAGGGGGGGGGAGGGGGGGCATAATGGGGGGCGTGCCGTGGGGAATACCCCGGGGGGCACGGGAAGGAGGTGGTCATGGTGGAACTCTTTGGATTCGGTCCTCACTTGATGGTGGACGGCTACGACGCCAATCCCGAGAAGCTCCGGGACGCTGAGCTGGTGCGGCGGGTTCTGGACGAGCTCCCCGAGGAGATGGAGATGACCAAGGTGCTTCCCCCCTTCGTCTACAGCTATGGCCCCGGGGGGGAGGACGGGGTCACCGGGGTGGTGATCATCGCCGAAAGCCACATCGCCATCCACACCTTCCCCAAGAAGCGCTTCCTTTCTATAGACATCTTCTCCTGCAAGGCCTTTGACATGGCCAAGGCCTTACGCAGGCTGGCCGAGACCTTTGAGATCGGCCGCTACGAGACCCACATGATCCACCGAGGCAAGGAGTTCCCCAAGGACCCCGAGCTGGCCCGCAAGATCGTCCTGGGGGAGCGGGAGTACCTGGAAGCCCGCGTAAGCTGAACCCACCCCTTCCAGCCCCGGGTCCGCCCGGGGTCTTTTCATGATAGGCTCATCCTTGCTCCCTAGCCTTGATGGAGGAGGCTAAGGTATGGTGCGAAAACTCCTCGCGGTAGCGCTTCTCGCTCTCGGTGTGGCACTGGCCCAAGGCTTCAGGGGCCTCTCCCTGGGCACCCCCTATCCCGAGATGGGGGTCCAGCCCGGGGAGAGCGTGAGCCTGACCCTCGTGGTGAAGAACCACGGGCTTCCCCCCGGGGTGGTCCGCCTCACCCTGGCCGAGGTTCCCCCGGGCTGGCAGGCCAGCCTCATGGGAGGTGGCCGGCTGGTGCGGGCGGTCCACCTAGCCCCCGACGGGGAGGCCACCCTCACCCTGAAGCTCCAACCCCCTAAGGAGGTGAGGCCCGGCACCTACCGCTTCCTGGTACGGGCCGAGGGCCTGGGGCAAACCGCGAACCTCCCCATAAGCCTGGTGGTGGGCCAGGGCCTGCCCCAGCGCCTCACCCTGGAGGCCGAGCTCCCCATCCTCAAAGGCCCCCCCACCAGCTCCTTCCGCTACCGGGTCACCCTGAGGAACGAGTCTGACCGGGACCTCCTGGTTTCCCTGGAATACGAGGCCCCCAAGGGATTCCAGGTCACCTTCACCCCCGCCTTCGGCGCGCAACAGGTGACGAGCCTGCCCATCAAGGCCGGGGAGAGCAAGGACCTGGACGTGGAGGTCTCCCTGCCCAAGGAAACCAAGGCGGACACCTACGCCCTCACCCTGAGGGCCCTGGCTGGGGAGGCGAAGGCGGAGCTGCCCCTGACCCTCGAGGTCACTGGACGCCCCGAGGTCCGCTTCGCCACCAAGGAGGGGCGGCTTTCCGGCCAGGTCACGGCGGGGCGGGAGAACCCGGTGAAGCTTTTGGTGAAGAACGAGGGGAGCGCCCCCGCCAAGAACCTCTCCTTCAGCGCCATGGAGCCCTCGGGCTGGGAGGTGAAGTTTGAGCCGGAGAAGATAGACCTCCTGGAGCCCGGCAAGGAGGAGGAGGTCACCGCCCGCATCAAGCCCTCCCCCAAGGCGGTCACCGGGGACTACATGGTGACCCTCTCCCTGCGGGGGGATGAGGGCATCTCCGAGAGCCTGGACTTTAGGGCCACGGTGGTGCGCTCCACCCTCTGGGGCCTGGTAGGCGTGGGGCTCATGGCCGCGGCCCTCCTGGTCCTGGGCTTCGCCGTGAACCGCTTCGGCCGGAGGTAGCCCATGGCGGTCATCGTGACCCGGGGCCTCACCAAGCGCTACGGGCGCGTGGTGGCGGTGGAGGACCTCAACCTGGAGGTGGCGGAAGGGGAGGTCTTCGGCCTCCTGGGCCCCAACGGCTCCGGCAAAACCACCACCATCCTCATGCTCCTGGGCCTCACCGAGCCCACCTCCGGGGAGGCCCGGGTGCTGGGCCTGGACCCCATGCGGGAACCCCTGAAGGTGAAGGCCAAGGTGGGCTACCTCCCCGACCAGGTGGGTTTTTATGGCGAACTCACCGCTTGGGAGAACCTGCGCTACACCACCAGGCTTTTGGGCCTTCCCGAGGCCGAGGCCAAGGCCCGTATGGAGGAGGTCCTTAGGCGCATGGGGCTCTGGGAGGTGAAAGACCGCCGGGTTTCCGCCTTCAGCCGGGGGATGCGCCAGCGCCTGGGCCTGGCGGAGGTGCTCCTCAAGAGGCCCAAGGTGGCCATCCTGGACGAGCCCACCCTGGGCCTGGACCCGGAGGCCGCCCGGGAGTTCTTGGGGCTCATCAAGGGCCTAAAAGCGGAGGGGATCACCGTCCTCCTCTCCAGCCACCTCCTCCACCAGGTGCAGGAGATCTGCGACCGGGTGGGGCTCTTCCACAAGGGGCGCCTGGCCCTTTTGGGCACGGTGGAGGAGCTTTCCGCCCGGGTTTTGGGCGGGGGGTACGAGGTCCTGGTGGAGGCGAGCCCGGGCCTAAAGGATGCCTTCCAGGCCGTGGAAGGGGTGAGCCGGGTAGAGGGGGAGGGGGGCCGTTACCGGGTGTTCGCCACCCGGGACGTGCGCCAGGAACTCGCCCGCGTGGCGGTGGAACACGGGGGGCTTTGGGGCCTAGCCCTGCGGCGGCCCAGCCTGGACGAGGTTTACGCCCACTACTTCAAGGAGGTGGCCCATGCGGCGTGAGGGTTCTCCCTGGACCGGGCTCTGGGCGGTCTTCTTCAAGGAGATGGCCGACCACCTCTCGGGGCTCAGGATGCGGATCCTCGAGGGCCTCATCCTCCTTTCCGCCCTGGCCGCCGTCTACACCGGCACCCAGACCCTGCGCCAGACCGTGGGGGAGGACCCTTACCTCTACCTCAAGCTCCTCACCACCGCCCAGGACCCCCTCCCCTCCTTCGTGGGCTTCCTCTCCTTCTTTGTACCCTTGGCGGCCATCGCCCTGGCCTTTGATGCGGTGAACGGGGAGTACGCCCGGGGCACCCTCTCCCGGGTCCTCTCCCAGCCCATTTACCGGGACGCCCTCCTTTTCGGCAAGTTCCTGGCGGGGCTTGGCACCATGAGCGTTCTCCTCCTGGCCCTGCTGCTCCTGGTGCTGGGCCTGGGCCTCTTCACCCTGGGCGTGCCCCCTGGGGGGGAGGAGGTGGCCCGCATCCTCTTCTTCCTCCTGGCCACCCTGGCCTACGCCGGGGTCTGGCTGGCCCTGGGCCTCCTCTTCTCCGTCCTCTTCCGTCAGCCCGCCACCGCCGCCTTGGCGTCCATCGGGGTCTGGCTCTTCTTCGCCGTCTTCTTCCCCATCCTCACCGACCTGGCCGCCACTGCCCTCCTCCTCCAGGCCGACCCCTTAGACCCGGAAAGCCAGCTCCGCCAGGCCAACCTGGCCCTATGGTTTTCCCGCCTCTCCCCCAACACCCTCTTTGCCGAGGCCCTCACCGCCATCCTGAACCCGGCGGTGCGCTCCCTGGGCCCCATCCTCATCACCCAGCTGGAGGGGGCGGTCCTGGGCACGCCCCTGCCCCTAGGCCAGAGCCTCCTCCTCATCTGGCCCCAGCTCACGGGCCTCTTCGCCCTGGCGGTCCTCCTCTTCACCCTGGCCTATGTGGCCTTCCAGCGCCAAGAGGTGAGGGCCTAGGTCCTGGTCCTCAAGGCCCCCGCTGCGGCGGGGGCCTTTCCTGGCTAAACCTGGGCTTGGCCAGCCTTCCTCGGAAACAGGGTAAAGCCCCCCTCCACCCCCCACCAGCGGGGGAAGGGAAAACACACCCAGATCAGGCGCCTTGGGGCACGGATGCTTAGTCCAGCCACTCCGTGGCGTAGGCGCTGGTCTTGGGGATGATGCAGAGGAACTCCACCGGCTCCTCGCCCTCGTTCACGTAGGCGTGGGGGGTTTCCGGGGGAATGAACACCGACTGCCCCGCGGCAACCTCCCGCACCTCGTCGCCCAAAAGGACCTTCATGCGCCCGGAGAGCACGTACTGCTCGTGCTCAATGGTGGGGTGCTTGTGCTTGGGGATCCGCCCCCCGGGCAGGAGGGTGAACTTGCGGAGGATGAAGTGGGGGGCCCCGTCCTCGGGACCGATGAGCACCTGGATGAAGGCCTTCTCCCCCCGTTCCACGGGGCGGGCCTCGAGGCTCGCCACCTGCTTGACCACGGGCTTCATGCCGCCCATTGTAGCAGAAGGGCCTCCACGTCCTCGTCCGTCACCTCGCCGAAGTCCATGTAGTAGGCTCCCACCGCGGCAAAGTCGGGAGGGGTAGAAAGGGCCAGAGCCTCCGCCCTCTCCTTTAGCCTCTCCATCGCCTCGGGGCTGGCCACGGGCACGGCCACCACCACCCTCCTGGGCTCCTCGGCAAGGACCACGCTTAGAGCCGCCTCCACCGTGGCCCCGGTGGCGATGCCATCGTCCACCAGGACCACGTCCCGGCCCTTCAGTGAAACCTTGGGCCGGACCTTCCGGTAGCGCTCCGCCCGCTTGCGGATCACCTCCCTCTGCCGGGCCGCCTCCCGCTCCAGGTAGCTTTGGTCCGCATACTGTAAGGCGTAGGGCTTGAGGACCAGCTCCCCCCTTTCCCCCACCGCCCCCAGGGCGAACTCCGGGTTGCCGGGGGCCCCCACCTTGCGCACCAGGACCACGTCCAGCTCCCCCCCCAGCCTCCTGGCCACCTCGTCCGCCACCACCACCCCACCCCGGGGAATCCCCAGGACCACGGGACGCTCCAAGCCCAGGGGCTTTAGGGCCTCGGAAAGAAGGGCACCGGCATGCCGACGATCGCGGAAGCGCATGGAAAACCTCCTCCTCCATGCTACACCCTGGAGGTCTTGAACTCGGTATAAGGCTTTGGTAGCGTGAGGAGGAAGGAGGATGTCTATGACAAGCCCTAAACCCTGGCTGGCCCACTACGATCCCGGCGTGCCCCACGAGGTGGAGGTCCCCCCCATTCCCCTATGGCGCTTCCTGGAGGACAGCGCCCGCCGCTTCCCCAACCAAGTGGCCCTCGAGTTCCTGGGGAAGACCCTGACCTACCAGGAACTCTGGGACAAGTCCCGACGCTTTGCCCAAGGGCTTAGAGAGCTGGGGGTAAAGCCCGGGGACCGGGTGGCCATCATGCTCCCCAACACCCCCCAGTTCGTCATCGCCTTCTTCGGCACCCTGATGGCGGGGGGCGTGGGGGTGAACGTCAACCCCCTTTACACCCCCCGGGAGCTAAGGCACCAGCTCCAGGACGCCGGGGCCGAAACCCTCGTCATCCTGGACCACCTCCTGCCCCGCTTCCTGGAAGTGGAACGGGAGACCCCGGTGAAACGGGTGGTGGTCACGGGGATCAAGGACTTCCTCCCCTTCCCCAAGAACCTCCTCTACCCCCTGAAGGCCAAGAAGGACAAGCTCCCCCTGGGCTTCCCCAAGCGGGAGGGCTTTTACGCCTTCCAAAGCCTCCTCCAGCATCCCCCCGCCACCCCCCACGCCTCGGACCCGGAGGACCTGGCCCTCCTCCAGTACACCGGGGGCACCACGGGCATCTCCAAGGGGGCCATGCTGACCCACAGGAACCTGGTGGCCAACGTCCTGCAGATCGACGCCTGGGACTCCACCGCCAAGGACCTTTTGGGCAAGGGGGTCATGCTGGGGGCCCTCCCCTTCTTCCACGTCTACGGCATGACCGTGGCCATGAACTACGGCATCTTCGCGGGCTACAAGATCGTCCTCCTGCCCAGGCCCGAGATCGGCCCCATCGTGGAGGCCATTGAGAAGCACGGGGTGACCCACTTCCCCGGGGTTCCCACCCTCTACGTGGCCTTCAACAACTTCCCCGGGATTGAGAAGCGGAACGTGAAGAGCATCCGCATCTGCCTCTCGGGGGCCGCGCCCCTGCCCGTGGAGGTGGCCAAGCGCTTTGAGGAGATCACCGGGGCCAGGCTCCTCGAGGGCTACGGCCTCTCCGAGGCCAGCCCCGTGACCCACTCCAACCCCGTGCTGGGGCCCATCAAGAAGGGCTCCATTGGCATGCCCCTGCCCAGCGTGGAGGCCAAGGTGGTGGACGAGGAGGGCAAGGAGGTGCCCCTGGGCGAGGTGGGCGAGCTCATCGTCAAGGGCCCCAACATCATGAAGGGCTACTGGAACCGCCCGGAGGAAACCCAAAAGGCCCTCAAGGACGGCTGGCTCTTCACCGGCGACCTGGCCCGCATGGACGAGGACGGCTACTTCTACATCGTGGACCGCAAAAAGGACATGATCATCGCCGGCGGGTACAACATCTACCCCCGCGAGGTGGAAGAGGTCCTCTACCAGCACGAGGCCGTCCAGGAGGCCGCCGTGGTGGGCGTCCCCGACCCCTACCGTGGGGAAACGGTGGCCGCTTTCATCGTCCTCAAAGGGGACTACCGGGGCAAGGTCACGGAAAAGGACATAGAGGCCTTCTGCCGGGAAAACCTCGCCGCCTACAAGGTGCCCCGCATCATCCAGTTCCGGGATAGCCTCCCCAAGTCCAGCGTGGGCAAGATCCTGAGGCGGGAGCTCAGGGACGAGTTCACCAAGAAGGCCTAGGCCCGGGCACGGCGCACCGCTTCCCGGAAGACCTGGATGGCCCGGTCCACCTCCTCCTCCCGGGTAAACCGCCCCAGGGAGAAGCGCAAGGAGGCCCGGGCCTCCTCCCGGGAGCGGCCGAGGGCCAGGAGGACGTGGGAGGGCTCGAGGCTCCCCGCGGAACAGGCGGACCCCGAGGAGACCGCCACCCCCAGGAGGTCCATGGCGAGGAGCAACGCCTCCCCGTCCGCCCCCTTCACCGTCACGTTCACCAGCTTGGGCAGGCGCTTCTCCGGGTGGCCGTTCAGCTCCACTCCTTCCACGGAGAGAAGCCCCGCCTCCAGGCGCCTCCTCAAGGCGAGGAGCCTTTCGCTCTCCTCGGGGAGGAGCCTCAAGGCCTTCTCCAGGGCCACCGCCAAGCCGTGGGCCAGGAGGGGGCTTGGCGTCCCTCCCCGCCTCCCCCCTTCCTGCTTCCCCGGGACCAGGGGGAAAAGCTCCACCCCCTGGCGCACCAGAAGGGCCCCGATCCCCTTGGGCCCGTAGAACTTGTGGGCGCTTAAGGAGACCAGGTCCGCCCCCACCTCCTCCACGCGGAAGGGCACCTGGCCTATGGCCTGCACCGCGTCCGTGTGGAAGAGGGCCCCATGGGCGTGGGCCACCTCCGCCATGGCCCGGATGGGGTAGAGGTTCCCGAGCTCGTTGTTGGCGGCCATGACGCTCACCAGGAAGGTGTCGGGGCGGAGGGCCTCCGCCAGCTGCTCCGGGTAGACCATGCCCAGGGGGTCAGGCTTGAGGTAGGTCACGGCGAAACCCAGCCCCTCCAAAAGCCTCAAGGCCCCCATAAGGGCGGCGTGCTCCACCGTCGTGCTCACCACGTGGCCCCTACCCCGGGCCAGGGCCACCCCCAGGAGGGCCAGGGCGTCCGCCTCCGAGCCCGAGGCGGTGAAGACCACCTCCCGGGGGCGCACCCCCAGGAGGTAGGCCACCCTTTCCCGGGCCCCCTCCAGGACCCTCCTCGCTTCCTGGCCGAAGCGGTGGATGCTAGAGGGGTTACCGAAGACCCCCTCCACCTGGCGCATGGCCTCCAGGACCTCGGGGTCCAGGGGGGTGGTGGCGGCGTAGTCCAGGTAGACCATCAGCTTGCGGCCTCTAGCTGGATGAGGCGCTTGGCCTCAATGAGCTTCCGCTCCTCAATGAGGTCCTGCAAGGTGGTCCCCCCCAGGACCTGGCGCATGGCCAGGTCCACCCGCTTCCAGAGGAGCTCCGTGGAGCACTGGCCCACCTTGGCGCAGGACTCCGGGTCCTCAATGCAGGACACGGGGGCCAGACTCCCCTCCAGGGCCTCCACCACCTCGAGGGCCGTCACCCTCTCCGGGAGCCGGGCCAGGCGGTACCCCCCCTTGGCCCCCCGCACGGAGCGGATGAACCCGGCCCGGCGCAGCTGGGCGGCGATCTGCTCCAGGTAGTGCTGGCTGATGCCCTGGGCCTCGGCCACCTCCTTAAGGGGAACGGCCTCGGGAGCGCGGAGGCCGATCTCCACCAGGGCCCTCAGGCCGTACTGGGCCTTCGTGGAAACCCACATGCCCCCAGTATACTCCTATTTCCCGCCCGAGAATCCGGCTTTTACCAGGGCCAGGCCAAAGAGGAAGGCCTGAAAGAGGACCACGCTAGCCCCGCTGGGCCAGTCCAGAAGGAAGGAGAGGAAGAGCCCCCCCAGGGTGGAAAGGACGGCGAGGAAGAGGGAAAGCAGGGTCATCCCGGCGAAGGTGCGGGCCATGAGCCTCGCCGCCGCCCCCGGGATGACCAGGAAGGCCGCCACCAGGAGGAGGCCCACCACCTTGACCGCCAGGACCAGGCTCACCGCCAAAAAGCCCGAGAGCAGGTAGTCGTGGAGGACCACGGGCACCCGGTCCGCCAGGGCCAGCTCCCGGTCCAGGGTGGCGTAGGCCACAGGGCCCCAAAGGGGGAGGAAAATAAAGGCCATCAAGGTCAGGAAGCCCACCGCCAGGAGGTCCAAAGGCCCCACCGCCAAGAGGGAGCCGAAGAGGTAGCCCATGGCGTCCCCCACATACCCCCTGGCCTTGGCCAAGAAGATGGCCCCCAGGGCCACGGAGAGGGCGAAGAAGACCCCGATGGCGGTGTCCTCGGAAAGCTGGGTGCGCTCCTTCACGAAGGTGATGGCCATGGCCACCAGAAAGGTGAAGGGGAGGGCGAACCACAAGGGCTCCCCCCGGAGGAATAGCCCCAGGGCCACCCCAGCGAAAGCGGCGTGGGCCAGCCCGTCCCCCAGGAAGGAGAGCCGCCTCTGCACCACCAAGGGAGAAAGGAATCCGGAAAGGAGGGCCACCAAGAGCCCCGCCAAAAGGGCCCGCTGGAAGAAGGGGTAGCTCAGGGCCTCAGCCACGGCTTCCCTCCACAAAGAGGCCGTGGGCGTGGCCCACGTGGCCGAAGGCCTGGCGCAGGCAGGCCTCGGAGAGGGCCCTTTCGGGGGGGCCGAAGCCCACCACCTTGCGGTTCAAGACCAGGACGTGGGTGGCGTGGTGGGCCGCCTCCCAGTCGTGGGTGATCATGAGCACCGCGGCCCCCGAAGCCTTCTGGTAATCTTCCAGATAGTGGTAGAGGTCCGCCTCCCCCACCCGGTCCACCCCGGTGGCGGGCTCGTCCAGGAGGAGGAGGCGGGGCCTACGGATCAGGGCCCGGGCCAAATAGACCCGCTGGAGCTGGCCCCCGGATAGCCGCCCTAAGGGTCTTTCCGCCAGGTCCTCCGCCCCCACCCGCTTTAGGACCTTTCGGGCCTCCTCCCGCTCGGCGGGGCTAATCCGGAAGGGCCAGCGCCGCCTGAGCCCCGTGAGGACCAGCTCCAGGGCCAAGGCGGGAAAGGAGCGGTCAAAGGTCTTGATCTGGGGCACGTAGCCGAACCACATGGGGTCCGCCTGGGCCAGAGGAAGACCAAAGGCCCGCACCTCACCGAGAAAAGGGATGAGGCCCAGCACCGCCTTTAAAAGGGTGCTCTTCCCCGCCCCGTTGGGCCCCACGATGGCCACGAAGGCCCCCTCGGGCACGGAAAGGCTCACCCCCTCGAGGGCCCAAAACTCCCCAAAGCGCACCGAGAGGTCCTGGATCTCCAGGGCGGACACGCCCCTGATGGTACTGCGTTCTCAATATCCCGTCAAGGCAGGGGATGTTCGGGAGAAGGCGTGATAAAATCCCCCCGGGAGGTTCGCATGAGCGAGCAGGAAATCTTTGAAAAGGTGAGGGCGGTTATCGCGGACAAGCTCCAGGTGGAACCGGAGAAGGTGACCCTCGAGGCCCGCTTCATTGAGGACCTGGGGGCGGACAGTCTGGACACCGTGGAGCTCATCATGGGCCTGGAGGACGAGTTCGGCCTGGAGATCTCCGACGAGGAGGCGGAGAAGATCCGCACCGTGAAGGACGCCGTGGCCTACATCAAGGCCAAGCTGGGCTAAACGGGGTCCATTCCGGCCGGGCGGGCTTCCCGTCCGGCCTTTCGCCTTCGGGGTATACTACCCCCATGCGACGCGTGGTCATCACCGGCCTTGGGGCCCTCACCCCCATCGGGGTGGGGCAGGAGGCCTTTCACCAGGCCCAGCTTGCGGGGAAGAGCGGGGTTCGCCCCGTCACCCGCTTTGACGCCTCCTCCCTTCCGGTGCGCATCGCCGCCGAGGTGGAGGTGAACCCCGAGGAGTACTTGGACAAAAAGGAGCTCCGCCGCCTGGACCGCTTCGTCCAGTACGCCTTGATCGCCGCCGAGCTGGCCCTGAAGGATTCCGGGCTGGAGCTGGAGGCGGTGGACCCCAGGCGGGTGGGCACCCTGGTGGGCACGGGCATCGGGGGGATGGAGACCTGGGAGGCCCAGAGCAAGGTCTTCCTGGAAAGGGGGCCGGGCCGCATCAGCCCCTTCTTCATCCCCATGATGATCGCCAACATGGCCTCGGCCCACATCGCCATGCGCTACGGCTTCCAGGGGCCCTCCTCCACCGCCGTCACCGCCTGCGCCACGGGCTCGGATGCCCTGGGGAGCGCCATGCGCATGATCCAGCTGGGGGAGGCGGACCTGGTCCTGGCCGGGGGGACGGAGGCCGCCATCACCCCCATGGCCATGGGGGCCTTCGCGGTGATGCGGGCCCTCTCCACCAGGAACGAGGAGCCCGAGAAGGCCAGCCGCCCCTTCACCCGCTCCCGGGACGGGTTCGTCATGGGGGAGGGGGCGGGGGTGCTGGTCCTGGAGGACTACGAGCACGCGAGGAGGCGGGGGGCGAGGATCTACGCGGAACTCCTGGGCTTTGGCCGGAGCGCCGACGCCCACCACATCACCGAGCCCCACCCTGAGGGCCTGGGGGCGGCCTTGGCCATGGAGAGGGCCCTAAAGGATGCCCGGGTGGCGCCGGAAGAGGTGGGCTACATCAACGCCCATGGCACCTCCACCCCCGTGGGGGACCGGGCGGAGGTCCTGGCCATCAAGCGGGTCTTCGGGGAGCAGGCCAAGCGGCTCATGGTCTCCAGCACCAAGAGCATGGTCGGCCACCTCCTGGGGGCCGCGGGGGCGGTGGAGGCCATCGCCACCGTCCAGGCCCTCTACCACGGGGTCATCCCCCCCACCATCAACCTCGAGGACCCTGACCCCGAGCTGGACCTGGACTTCGTCCCCGAGCCCCGGGAGGCCCGGGTGGACTACGCCCTCTCCAACTCCTTCGCCTTCGGGGGGCAGAACGCCGTTTTGCTCTTCAAGCGGGTCTAGATGCTCTTCGGCCGGGAAAGGCTTCTTGAGCTGGAGGAAAGCCGCCTGGCCCCCTACGCGCAAAAGGCCAGGGACACCCGGGGGCGGGCCCACCCGGAGCCCGAGCCCCGCTACCGCACCCCCTACCAGAAGGACCGGGACCGGATCCTCCACACCACCGCCTTCCGCCGCCTGGAGTACAAGACCCAGGTCTTCCCCAACTGGGCGGGGGACTATTACCGGACCCGGCTGACGCACACCCTGGAGGTGGTCCAGGTGGCCCGCTCCATCGCCCGGGCCCTGGGCCTCAACGAGGACCTCACCGAGGCCATCGCCCTCTCCCACGACCTGGGCCACCCCCCCTTCGGCCACACCGGGGAGAGGGTCCTGGACGAGCTCATGCGGGAGGAGGGGGGCTTTGAGCACAACGCCCAGGCCCTGAGGATCCTCACCCACCTGGAGGAGCGCTACCCGGGCTTTAGGGGCCTCAACCTGACCCACGAGGTCCTGGAGGGGATCGCCACCCACGAGACCACCTACGCCCCCAGTTTCAAGCCCCTCTACCCGGGGCAGGGGACCCTCGAGGCCCAGGTGGTGGACCTGGCGGACGCCATCGCCTACGCCGCCCACGACCTGGACGATGGCCTCCGCTCTGGCCTCCTCGCCCCCGAGGAGCTTTCCCAGGTTCCCCTCCTCAAGGCCCTGGCCCAGGAGGAGGGGCTCGCCCTCTTCCCCCTCACCGAGCTGGGAAGGCGGGTTTTGGTCCGCCAGCTTTTGGGTTACCTGATCACCGAGGCCACGGAGGCCACCCATAAGAAGGTGGAAGCGGCGGGAGTGAAAAGCGCCGAAGCCGTGCGCCGCCACCCCGAGCGCCTGGCGGGCCTCTCCCCCGAGGGGGAAAAGGCCCTGAGGGAGCTCAAGGCCTTCCTCAGGGAAAGGCTCTACCGCCACCCCAGGGTCCTGGAGGAGAGGCGGAAGGCGGAGATCGTCCTAAGGGAACTCTTCCACACCTACACCCGCTACCCGGAGCTTCTCCCCAGGGAGGTCCAGGGGCGGATGGAGGCGGAAGGCTTGAGGGCGGTGTGCGACTACCTGGCGGGGATGACGGACCGCTACGCCCTGGAGGCCTACCGCCGCCTCTACCCTTAGGCGTAGACTGGTAGGGTGAAAACCCTAGAGTGGAATACGCTTTTTGGCCAAGGCGCCGAGCGGATCCAGGCCTCCACCATCCGGGAGCTCCTCAAGCTCACCCAGCGCCCGGGGGTGATCAGCTTCGCCGGGGGGCTTCCCGCCCCCGAGCTTTTCCCCAAGGAGGAGGCGGCGGAAAAGGCGGCGAAGATCCTTAAGGAGAAGGGCGAGGTGGCCCTGCAGTACGGGCCCACCGAGGGCTACCCCCCCTTGCGGGCCTTTGTGGCGGAGTGGCTGGGAGTGGGGGTGGAGGAGGTCCTCATCACCACGGGAAGCCAGCAGGCCCTGGACCTTTTGGGCAAGGTCTTCCTGGAGGAGGGGGCCCCGGTCCTCCTCGAGGCCCCCAGCTACCTGGGGGCCATCCAGGCCTTCCGCGCCTACGGTCCCCGCTTCCTCACCGTGCCCGCGGGGGAGGAGGGCCCGGACCTAAAGGCCCTGGCCGAGGTCCTGCAGAGGGAGCGCCCCCGCTTCCTCTACCTCATCCCCTCCTTCCAGAACCCCGCGGGGGGCCTGATGCCCCTAAGGGCGCGGGAGAGGCTTCTGGAAATGGCCATGGAAAAGGGCCTGGTGGTGGTGGAGGACGACGCCTACCGGGAGCTTTACTTCGGAGAAAGTCGCCTTCCGAGCCTCTTTGAGCTCTCCCGCGAGGCGGGGTATCCTGGGGTCATCTACCTGTCCAGCTTCTCCAAGGTCCTGGCCCCAGGCCTGAGGGTGGCCTTCGCCCTGGCCCACCCCGAGGTCCTCCTCAAGCTCACCCAGGCCAAGCAGGGGGTGGACCTCCACACCCCCGCCCTCAACCAGATCCTGGTCCACGAGCTCCTGAAGGAGGGCCTCCTGGAGCGCCTTTCCCGGGTCCGCCAGGTCTACCGGGAAAAGGCCAGGGCCATGCTGGAGGCCCTGGAACGGGAGATGCCCAAGGAGGTGGCCTACACCCGGCCCAAAGGCGGCATGTTCGTCTGGATGGAGCTTCCAAAAGGGCTTTCCGCGGAGGCGCTTTTGTCCAAGGCCCTGGAGGAGAACGTGGCCTTCGTGCCGGGGGGACCCTTCTTCGCCTTAGGGGGCGGGGAGAACACCCTAAGGCTTTCCTACGCCACCATGGACCAGGCCCGCATCGCCGAAGGGGTGCGCCGCCTGGGGAAGGCCCTCAGGGGCCTCCTCACCCCCGCCTAAGGGTATAATCCCTGCCAAAGGAGGCGAGGATGGAAAGGCTATCCCGGCTGAGGACGGTGCTATACGCGGCCAAGGACCACCCGGTCTACCGGGAGAAGTTCAAGGACCTGGACCCGGAGAAGGTGACCCTGGAGGACCTCAAGGACCTCCCCCTCACCACTCGGGAGGAGTGGGTGGCCTTCCTCAAGGAAAACCCCAGGCCCCCCGAGGGGGCGAGCCTCATGCACCTCACCCCAAGCCCCCACCTGGGCTGGATGCCCGAGTACCTCTCCCAAGAAGACCTCCGCTACCAGGCGGAGGCCCTGGCGGCCCACTACCGCCGCCTGGGCCTCGTGGGCAGGAAGGTCCTGGTGGCCTTCAGCTACCACGTCTTCGCCGGGGGCTGGCTCTTCCACCAGGCCCTGTGGCGGGCGGGGAACCTGGTCTTCCCCCATGGCCCCGGAGAAGCGGCCCGCATCGCCGAGATCGGGCAGGCCTACGGGTTTGACGTCCTGGTCACCAACCCCTCCTTCGCCCTCAAGGTGGGGCAGGCAGGGGGGCGCTTCCCCCTCCTCCTGGCCGGGGGGGAGCCCTTCACCTCCGTCCCCGGCTTCCGGGAGGGGGTGGAGGCCGCCCTAGGGGGGGTGGCCCTGGACGCCTACGGCACCAGCGAGCTGGGGATCGTGGCCGGGGAGCGCCCGGAGAAGGACGGGCTTTGGGAGATCCCGGAGATGGCGGTCCTCGAGGTCCTGGACCCCGAGACCCTGAGGCCGGTGAGTGACGGGGAGAAGGGGGAGCTGGTGGTCACCGCCCTAAGCCGCACCCTGATGCCCATGGTGCGCTTCCGCACCGGGGACCTGGCCATCGCCGAGAAGCGGGAGGGGCTTGTGGTGCTTCCCCGGGGCGTCTTCGGCCGCACGGATGCCATGGTAAAGGTCAAGGGGGTGAAGCTCTACCCCACGGAGCTCGCCCCCATCCTGGCGGGCTTCGGCCTGGACCCCAGGGGCTTCCAGGTGGTGGTGGAGAGGAAGCTGGAGGGCACGGACAAGCTCATCCTCCGCCTCAAGGCGGAGAAAGTGCCCCCGGGCCTCCTGGAGGCCATCGGCAAGGCCACCGGCCTCAGGGTGGACGAGGTGGAGCTGGCGGGGGAACTCGAGGGAGGCCTGGTCCAAGACCGACGGTTCTAAGCGCCCCGACAAGCCCCCAACCCCGCTCCCGGGTGGGGGCTTGTTAATCTTCTCTCATAAGAGGACGGTATACTCTTGGCTAAAGCAAAGGGGCCCTTGCGGTATAGTGAGGGCAAACCCTGTCCTTGGGCAGAAGGAGGCATGATGCGGTTTTTTGTGGTGGGCGACGTTTCTGTGGACCTACTCTTCTTCGTGGAGCGCATCCCTGAACCCGGGGAGGAACTCCCCTCCCGCCGGGCCCTCATGAAGCCGGGGGGGGCCGGGGGGACCCTGGCGGCCCAGCTCGCCAGCCTGGGCCACCGCGTCTTTTTGGTGGGCCGGGTGGGCCAAGACCCCTTCGCCGAGCTGGCCCTGAGCCGGGTGCGGGAGGTGGGGGTGGACCTCCGCCACCTCCAAGAAGACCCCGAGCACACCACGAGCTCGGTCCTCATCCTGGTGGTCCCGGGAGGGGAAAGGGCCATGGTGAGCGCGGAAGGGGCGAGCCGCTATCTGGACCCCTCCCTCTTCAAGCCCCGCTTCCTGGACCAGGCGGACGCCGTGGTCCTCTCCGCCTACGCCCTGGTGGGGGGGCCTTCCCGCAGCTACGCGGTGGAGGTCCTCGAGGCCGCCAGAAAGCGGGAGATGCCCATCTTCGCCGACCTGGGCACGGGAGCGGTGCGGGCGGCGGGGAAGGAACTCTTAAAGCACCTAAGGGGGGTGAGCTGGCTCCTCATGAACCAGACGGAGCTCCTGGCCCTCACCGGGGCCTCCTCCCTCTCCGAGGGGGTGGCGAGGCTTCGGGAAGAGGGCTTCCGGCACCTGGCCATCAAGGTGGGGGCCATGGGCTCCATCGTGGTCACCCCGGAAGGGGAGGAGCTCCTCGAGCCCTACCCGGTGGAGGACATCGTGGACTCCACGGGGGCGGGGGACGCCTACACCGCCGCTTTCGCCCACACCATCCTCTCGGGGAAAAATCCCGTGGAGGCCGCCCGCCTGGCCAACCTGGCGGGGGCCCTGGCGGCCACGGGCCTGGGAGCCCAAGGGAGGCTCCTCCGCCTAGAGGACCTGGAAGTGGCCGCGGGCTAGGGCCAAAAAGGCCAGGCCCGCCCGCCCGCTCTTCTCCGGGTGGAACTGGGGAGCGAGGAGGTTTTCCCTGGCCAAGAGGGCGGTGAAGGGGGTACCCTCGTACTCCCCCACCCCCAGGGAGTGGGGGGTCAGGGGGCCATAGTAGGAGTTGGCGAAGTAGAAGTGGCGGCCGGAGAGGCCAGAAAAAGCCCCCTCCAGCCTGACCCGGTTCCAGCCCATCTGGGGTACCCTTCCCCGGGGGAAGCGGCGCACCACCCCGGGAAAGAGGCCCAGGCCCTTCACCCCGGGGGCCTCCTCGCTCTCCTCGTAGAGGACCTGCATGCCCACGCAGATGCCCAAAAAGGGCAAGCCCTTTTGGATGTGGGCCAGAACCCTTTCCGCGAAGCCCGAGGCCTGGAAGGCGGCCATCACCTGGCCGAAGTGCCCCTGGCCCGGCAGGACCAGAAGGTCCGCCTCCGGATGGGCCCGGGGGTCCGAGGAGACCATGACGGCGAAGCCCGCGGCCTCCAGGGCCTTGGCGGCGCTCCTCAGGTTCCCCGAGCCGTAGTCAATGAGGAGAGCCTTCATAGGATGCCCTTGGTGCTGGGAAGCCCCTCCCCGGTAATCCGGGTGGCCCGGTGGAGGGCCCGGGCCAGGGCCTTGAAGCTGGCCTCCACCACGTGGTGGGCCTCGCGCCCGGAGAGGAGCCTGAGGTGGAGGGTGAGCCTTCCGTGGTTCACCAGGCCCCTCAGGAACTCCCTAAGGTGGTAGTGGTTCACCCCGCCCGCCTCCCCCACCACGGGCCACTCCTCGGGGCGGTACTCCAGGTGGGGCCTCCCCGAGAGGTCCAAGGCGCAGAGGACTAAGGTCTCGTCCATGGGGGCGAAGGCCTCGGCGTAGCGCTCCAGGCCCCTCCCCTCCCCCAGGGCCTCCTTCAGGGCCATGCCCAGGGCGATGCCCACGTCCTCCACCAGGTGGTGCACGTCCACCTCGAGGTCCCCCTTGGCCTCCACCTCCAGGAGGAAGCGCCCGTGCCGCTGGAGCTGAAGGAGCATGTGGTCCAGAAAGGGAAGCCCCGTGGCCACCTCTCCCCCCACGGGGCCGTCCAGGCCCAGCCTCAGGCGGACCCAGGTCTCCGCCGTGGCCCTTTCCACCAGGGCCTCACGCATAGGCCACCTCAAAGGCCGCTCTTAAAAAGGCCTCCATCTCCTCCCTAAGGCCCACGGTCACCCGGATGCACCCCTCAAGCCCCGGGTAGCGGTCCTGCCTTCGCACCAAGATGCCCTGCTGGAGGAGGTGGTGGTAGGCCCCCTCGGCATCGGGGGTGCGCACCAGGAGGAAGTTGGTGTGGCTCGGGTAGGGGCGCCAAAGGGGGTGCTGGCTAAGCCTCTCGTAGACCCTATCCCGCTCCTTTCGCACATAGTCCGCCACCTCCTCCGCATAGCCCGGATTTTCCAGGACCACCTCCAGAATGGCCCCGGTGTGGGCGGGGAGGACAAAGGGGGGAAGCACCTCCCGCACCACCTCCGCCACCTCCGGGCTCGCCAGGAGGTACCCCGCCCGGATGCCTCCCAGGGAGAAGGCCTTGGAGAAGGTGCGCAGGAGGGCCACGTGGGGGTTATCCCGCCCCAAGGGGGAGAAGTCCGTCCCGGAAAACTCCCGGTAGGCCTCGTCCACCACGAGAAGCCCCCCCACCTCCCTGGCCCTTTCCGCCAGGGCCTTCAGGGACTCCTCGGGGAAAAGGGCCCCCGTGGGGGCGTGGGGGTTGGGGAGGAAGAAGACCCCCCCGGTGAAGGCGGCGAGGAGGGCCTTTAGGTCCAGGGAGAAGCCCTCGGCCAGGGGCACCACCCGGTAAGGGGTCCCCGCCACCCTGGCGGCGTGGGCGTAGTGGGGGAAGGAGGGGCTTAGGTCCAGGACCTCCTCCGCCGCCACCGCCAGGGCCAGGATGAGGAGGTTGGACCCCGGGGAGAGGACCACCCCCTCCTCTGGCCAGCCCCAAAGGGCAGCTAGCCGCCTTCTCAGGCCTTCGGCGTGGATCTCCGGGTAGCGGTTCCAGGGGAGGCGGGCCATACGCCTCAGGGCCTCCTCCTTAAGGGCCTCCGGCAGGTCAAAGGGGCTCTCGTTCTGGTCCAGCTTGATGGGGGCCTCCACCTTAGCGTAGGGGTAAGGGGAAAGACCCCGGAGGTGCGCCTTGAAGGCCCGCATAGGGGCAGTATACCGGGTAGACTTAAGGGGTGAACCGGGCGAGGGATTGGCTTTCCCAAGCGGAAAAGGACCTGGAGATGGCCGAGATCGCCCGGGGTGCGGGAAGGCACGAGTGGGCCTGCTTCGCCGCCCAGCAAGGGGCAGAGAAGGCGGTCAAGGCCCTCCACCTGCACCTGGGCCAGGAGGCCTGGGGGCACCTCATCGCCCGCCTTCTCCGGGAGCTTCCCCTGGAGGTGCCCCAGGACCTGGTGGAAAAGGCCCGCTACCTGGACAGCCTCTACATCCCCACCCGCTATCCCGACGCCTTCCCCGAAGGCCCTTCCGCGGAGCACTACGGCCCCCTTCAGAGCCAGCAGGCCCTGGACTATGCCCGCGAGATCCTTGCGTTCGCCCGTGCTCAGATGGCCTAGCCGGGAGGAGGTGGAGGAGGCCCTCAAGGCCTGGCTCGCCCGCCACCCCATCCCGGGTCTTCTGGCCCTGGGCTACTTCGGCTCCTACGCCCGGGGGGACCACGGGGTGGGGAGCGACCTGGACCTGGTCCTGGTGGTAGGCCACTCCGACCTCCCTCCCTGGCAGCGGGCCATGGGGCTCCCCCTCGAGGAGCTCCCCGTGCCCACGGAGGCCCTGGTCTACACCCTCCCCGAGTGGCGGGGCCTGGCAGAGAGGAGTCCCCGCTTCGCCCGGGTCCTCCGGGAGGAGGCCCGCTGGCTCCTAGGGCCGGAAGTGGTCGTAGCCCTTTCTAAGGACCAGATCACCCCGTAGGTAGACTCCCTCCCCCTCCCCCACCCGCCCGGCGCGGAAGAGGGGCAGGCCCGCCCCCCGCGCCTTGGCCAAAACCGCCCCCTCCCTCTCCGGCGGCACCAGCAAGACCGCCTCAAACTCCTCCCCCCCGTAGAGGACCAGCTCCAAGGCCTCCTCCTCGCTCCCCGCGAAGGCCAGGACGTCGGGGTAGAGGGGGAGGGCCTCGAGGTCCACCCGCACCCCGAGCTCAGAGACTTGCCAGAGGGTTTCCGCCAGGCCGTCGGAGGAGTCCAGGCTCCCTCGGGGAAGGCCAGCGAGGGCCAAGAGCTCAAGGCGCGGAAGGGGATAGAAGACAGCCTCCCGGATCTCCGCGAAGCTCTCCAGGGAAATCCCCTGGTAGTGGGCCCGGATGCCGGCCCCCGTCCGCCCCCAGCGGTCCCCGGCCAGGTAGAGGAGGTCCCCAGGCAGGGCCTTCCGGGGCAGGGGGGCCTCGCTCAGGGCAAAGCCGGACACGGTGAGGGCCACCTCCTCCCCGGCGTTGGTGTCCCCCCCGAGGAGCGGGGCCCCAAGCCGCCTCGCCGCCTCCACCGCCCCTCTCACCAGCTCCAGGGCGAAAGCCTCCTCGAGGTCCCAGGGCAGGAAAAGCCCCAGGGTGAAGCCCAGGGGACGCCCCATCTTGGAGAGGAGATCGGAAGCCGTGGCCGCCACCCCCCTAAAGCCCACCTCAAAGGGTCCCATGCCCAGGAGGGCCACCTCCCGGTAGAGGAAGCCGTCCGTCTTCAGCAGCCAGGCCGCCTCCCCCACCCACACCCCCCCGGCGTCGTCCCCCGGGGGAAGGGGGGCCCCCTCGGGGTAGCCCAAGGGGGCAAGCCTCTTCAGGAGAGCCCGCTCGCCCAGGTCTCTAAGCCGCATAGGCCCAGGCTAAGGTATCATGGCGGGGTGTGCCGGCTTGACCTGTGCCTGAGGCCCGTCTCCGGGCCCCTTTTCCTGGTGGAGGTCCTCCCCGCAGGAAGCCTCCTCACCCTCCTCCTCGCCCAGGGGGCGGAAGAGGTCTGGGTGGCCCCAGGCCCCAAGGTGGCCCGCCTCTTAGGGGAGGAGCTAGGGAAGGAGGCCCTCCTCCTGGGAGAGGTGGAAGGGTTCCCTCCTGAGGGCTTCCACGGGCGGCTCTCTTTGGTGGACCTGGAAAGGGCCGAGGTGAGGGGGAAAAAGGCCATCCTGGTGGCCCCCATCCTGAACGGAAGCCTCCTCCCGGGGGAAAGGGAGGTCTACCTGGCGAACCTGAGAAACGCCAAGGTCGCCCTGGACCTAGCCCGAACCCTAAACCCCCTCACCTTCCGCCCCGCCGGGGCCCCGGAGCCTCTCCTCTCGGCGGTGGTGGTGGCGGGGTTTTTCCAAAAGCGGCTCTCGCCGGAACGCCCCGCCACCCTGGCCACCGCCCTCCTCAAGGCCTTCCCCGACCCCCAGGAGGCCCTCTTCCAAAGCCCGGAGGGCCAGACCCTCCACAGGGAAGGGCGCACCGAGGAGCTGGCCCGGGCGAGCCTGATCGGGGTGGACCCCGTGGTGCCCAGGCTGGCCGAAACCCGTCTCTTCCCCAAGGAAGCCTTCGGCCTCACCCAGGACCGCTACGCCCAGAGGTTCGTGGCATGGAGCGCCTAGAGATCCTGGGTCTTCCCCTGGACCCCGTGGACATGGAGGAGGCCCTAGACCGCATCGGGGCCTTCCTGGAGGAGGCCAGGACCCACCAGGTGGTGACCCTGAACCCGGAGATGGTGGTGCGGGCCAGGGAGGACGAGGCCTTGAGGCGGGCGGTCCTGGAGGCCGAACTCATCACCCCGGACGGGGTGGGGATCCTCTGGGCGGCCAAGAAGCTCCATGGGGCGGCGCTGAAGGAGCGGGTCACGGGGGTGGACCTCACCCTGGCCCTCTTCGGGCGCTTCCCCGGGCTCAGGGTCTACCTCCTGGGGGGGAGGCCCGGGGTGGCGGAGCGGGCCGCCAAGGAGGTGGAAAGGCATGGGGCCAGGGTGGTGGGCCTCCACCACGGCTACTTCCGGGAGGAAGGCCCCGTGGTGGAGGAGATAGGGAGAAAGGCCCCAGACCTCCTCCTGGTGGGCATGGGGGAGAGGCAGGAGGCCTTCATCCACCGCCACAAGCCCCACCTGGGGGCCCGGGTGGCCATGGGGGTGGGGGGCACCCTGGACGTCCTGGCGGGGGAGGCCCGGCGCCCCCCCTTCTGGGCCCAGAGGCTGGGGCTGGAGTGGCTTTTACGGGTGGGCCTGGACCCCAGGCGCTGGCGGCGGGCCCCCAGGCTTTGGCGCTTCGCTTACCTGGTCCTCAGGGAAAGGCGCTAGAATGCCTCCATGCGCCCGCTAGCCCTTTCCCTCTTCCTGGGCCTCGCCCTGGCCCAGGGCCTGGTCCTGCCCTTTGAGGGGCCCAGGGGGTACAGCCTGGCCCAGGCCTTCGCCCAAGGGCTTGGGGCCCCGCCCCCCACCCTCCTCGCCCTCCTCCTCCCCGAGCCCCCCTGGCGGGACGGGTACGAGCTCACGGGGGGGCTTTACTCCCGGGCCGGGGCCCGCCTGGCCCAGGCCATAACGGGAGCGGACTGGGTCCTCCTGGGTCGGGAGGAGAAAGGGAGCCTGAGGCTCTTCCTGGCCCGGAAGGAAGGGGCTAAAGAGGGACTTTTCGCCCACCCGGGGGTGGCCTGGCTCTGGCTGGTGCGGGAGGGCCTGGCCCCCAAGTTTAGCACCCTCCCCACGCCCACCGAGGACGAAGCCCGCCTCCAGGCCCTAGCCCAGGGGAAGGACCCCGACCCCCTCCACCAGTCGGCCCTGGACCTGCGGGCGGGGCGGGGAGCGGGGCTTTTGCAGGGGCTTCTCCCCCAGAGGCTTCTCCTCCTTTGGCAGGGGCGGCTTCCCCGGGCCTACGCCTTGATGCGTTTGGTGGCCGAAGGAAAGCGGGAGGAAGCCCTGAAGCAGACGGAAGCCCTCCTCTCTGGGGACATCCTGGAGCGCACCGCCGCCCACCTGGTGCTCAGGGCCCTCGAGGACCCCCGCTGGCCCACCTCAGCCCGGGCCCTGAAGGAGGCCTTCCCCGAGCTCCCCCTGGCCTGGGAGGAGGTGAGCTTCGCCGCCTTCCAGGAAGGAAAGGGAGAAGAGGCCAAGGAGGCCCTCCTCCAGGCCCTGAGGCTCCGCCCCGACTCCTGGCTCTACTGGACCAACCTGGGCTGGGCCCTCTACCTCACGGGGGACCTCCCCCGGGCCATTCTGGCCTCGGAGCGGGCGGTGCGGCTTTCTCCCAACGCCACCGCCTACTACAACCTGGGCCTCTTCCGCGCCATCTATGGGGACTACCTGGGGGCCAAGGCCGCTTACGACCGGGCCCTCCGGCTGGACGAGGGGGAGGACTTTGGAGAGGCCCTAAAGGACCTGGAAGCCCGGGGCGAACCCCTCACCCTCTTCTTCCGGGCCTATGTGGCCGAGCGGGCGGGGCTTCCCGCCAAGGCGCTCTACCAAGAGTTCCTCAAGGCCCACCCCCAGCACCCCGCCGCCCTCGCCGCCCGAAGGGCCCTGAACCGCCTGGAAAGGGTTGGACTGGAGCTTTCCGTGGAGAAGCTCACCCTGATCCCCAGCGACCTCGAGGCCCGCCCCTTCCGCGCCGGGGAAGCGGTCTTTCCCGAGGTGCGCCTACTGGGGAGCCCCTACCTTCCCCGACACGCCCTGGAAACCCTCCTCTTCCAGGAGGGGGTAGCGGTGGACCGGGCGGAAAAACCCCTGGGCTTCCCCCCCCTCACCGCGGGCCTAAAGGAGGTGGCCCCCGCCCTCACCCTGCCCAAGCCTGGGCGGTACACCCTGGAGGTCCGCTACGGCGAGGCCAAGGCCCGGATCCCCCTGGAGGTGGGCCCGCCCAGCCTGGCCCGGGGGCTTTACGCCCTGGGCCTCATTCCCCGGGACCTCTCGGAAAAGCCCCTCCTCACCCCCAAGGAGGCCCTGGGAGCGGACGGGGAAAGGCTCCTTCTAGAGAGGACCTTACAGGCCCTGAAGGAGGCCGCCCCTCTGGCCACCGCCCCCCGCCTGACCACCCCCTTGGAAAAGGGCCCCTACAAGGGGCAGAGCGTCCAAGAGCTCCTCAAGGACCCTAGCCCTGACCTGGTGCGCACCTTCTACGAGCACGTCCTGGAAAACCCCGAGCTTTTGGCCGAAAACGATGTGGTCAACGCTTTCGTGGCCTGGCTCCTTGGGCTGTAACGCTGTAACGAAGGTGTAACGGGCCCGTCCGCCTACACTAACCTTGGTCTCACGAGACCAGATTGGAGGCGGATTCGGATGGGTATTCCCAGGTATTGGCGTTTAGGTGCTTTGGCGTTGGTGGCGGCGCTCGGGGCCTGTTCCAGCCCCCAAGGCGTCACGCCCAACATGGTGGCCCCAGGCCCCCGGGACGATGCCGGCGGCGATCCGGTCCAGGCCTGCGGCGAGGTGGCCCAGGCCCCCATGGGCAAAAACGGCGGGCTCTTGGTTTGGAACACCGCCGACACCCTCTTCGTGCGGCTTTCCGGTGTCCCCCCATACCAGCTCACGGAAAGCCGCGCCTACGCGGGCACTTCAGCCCCCGGGGGCTGGTGGACCTACCCCCAGAAGGCCGTGCACGACCCCTACGTGAACAGCTTCACCTACGCCTTCGCCCTGGCCAGTCTGGGCGTAAACCCCGGAGACACCCTCTACGTGGCGGGCCACGCCTTCCTCCTCACCCCCAGCTACAACTTCGCCCAAGGCCAAGGCCAGTTGACGTATAAGGTCCAGGCCTGCAAGACTACCCCACCACCACCGGGCAAGGACATCGTGGTCTTCAACGATATCAACCCCTTTGACAACACCGGTATGGGCAACCCCAACAACCAGCTCATGGTGAAGAACCTGGTGAACTACACCACCTCGGGGCCCAGGGGAACGGGCACCAAGGTGCTCCTTGACCGGGGCCGGAACTCCGTGTGCGGGGGCACCGGCGAGTGCTCCGATGCCAGCCTCTCCACCTTCCGCAGCGTCATCCAGGGCCAGGGCTTCACGATTGAGGAGCTGAACTCCACCCAGGGCTCCATCACCGCCCTGGCCCCCGAGGTCAAGGTGGTCTTCCTCTGGAACCCCACGGAGACCTTCACCAACGCCGAGATCAACGTGCTGAAGCAGTTCGCCAGCGAAGGTGGGCGCGTGGTCTTCGTGGGCGAATGGCAGGGCTACTACGATGCCATCACCCTGGAAAACGATTTCCTAAGCAAGATGGGCGCCGTGATGACCAACACCGGTCAGGCCGTGGACTGCGGCTACAACACCCTGCCCCAGGCCTCCCTACGCCCCCATCAGATCACCCAGGGCATGACCGACGTGACCATCGCCTGCTCCTCGGTGCTGGTCCCGGGGCCCAACGACTACCCCCTCTACTACGACTCCACCAACACCAAGGTGCTCTCCGCCGTGGCCACCATTGACACCACCCCTCTGCCCCTGGGCTTGGTGGTTCCCCAGCGCACCAGGATCGCCCCCCAGAGCCTAGCCCCCCTCCTGAACCCCCGCTCGTCCACGGGTTACTAGGCCAAAACACCTAACCCCCCGCCCTTGGGCGGGGGGTCTTTTGGTGGAGCCGACGGGACTCGAACCCGTGACCTCCTGAGTGCGAT
>CAMTVD010000010.1:0-55341 GCA_947085095.1 uncultured Thermus sp.
GTTTTCTAGCTCCCGGGAGTTCGTGGAGGCCGTCACCCGGGACCTCCTGGGGGGCAGGGTCTTCGTCTTCACCCCCAAGGGGCGGATCATCAACCTGCCCAAGGGGGCTACCCCGGTGGACTTCGCCTACCACATCCACACCGAGGTGGGGCACCACATGGTGGGGGCCAAGGTGAACGGCAGGATCGTCCCCCTCTCCTACGAGCTGCAAAACGGGGAGATGGTGGAGATCCTCACCGCCAAGAACGCCCACCCCTCCAAGGGCTGGCTGGAGTTCGCCAAGACCCGATCCGCCAAGAGCAAGATCCGCCAGTACTTCCGCGCCCAGGAGCGCCAGGAAACCCTGGAAAGAGGCCAGACCCTCCTGGAGCGCTACCTGAAGCGCCGGGGCCTGCCGAGGCCCACGGACAGCCAGCTGGAGGAGGCGGCCAAAAGGCTTGGCCTCACCCCCTCCCCCGAGGAGCTCTACCTGGCCCTGGCTCAAAACCGCCTCACCCCCAAGCAGGTGGCGGAAAAGCTCTACCCCAAGGCCCTCCTCAAGCCGGAGAGCCCCAAGAGGGTCCCCAAGAACGAGTGGGGGATCCGTCTGGACCAGGACCTCGAGGCCCCCATCCGCCTGGCCTCCTGCTGCGAGCCCATGAAGGGGGACAGCATCCTGGGCTTCGTCACCCGGGGCCGGGGGGTCACGGTGCACCGGGCGGACTGCCCCAACCTGCGCCGCCTCCTCGGGGGCCCCGAGGCGGACCGGGTCATCGGGGCCTACTGGGAAGGGGTGGGAGGAAAGGTGGCCACCCTCGAGGTCCTGGCCCAGGACCGGGCCGGCCTCCTCCGGGACGTGATGCAGGTGGTGGCGGAGGCGGGGAAGAGCGCCTTGGGCTCGGAGACCCGCATCCTGGGGCCTGTGGCCCGGATCCGCCTCCGCCTCACCGTGGGGGACGGGGAGCGGGAGGCCCTGGCCCAGGCCCTGAGGGGCGTGAAGAGCGTGGAGGAGGTGCGCTGGGTCTAAGGCCCCGTCCCGGCCTGCGCCAGGGCAGGAACCCCAGAGCCTCCAAGAAGACCCTTGGCCTATACAAGCTTTACCCAGACCTCCCGCTCCCGGGGTCCGTCGTACTCCGCCAGGAAGACCTGCTGCCAGCGCCCCAGGCGAAGCCGCCCCCCCTCGGCGGGGAGGAGGAGGTGGACCCCGGTGAGGAGGGTTTTGAGGTGGGCGTGGCTGTTCCCCTCGCCGTGGCGGTCCTTGGGGTGGAGGCGGGGGGCGAGCTCGGAGAGGCGCAGGAGGAGGTCATGGGCCACATCGGGGTCGGCCCCCTCCTGCACCGTGAGGCCGCAGGTGGTGTGGGGCACGAAGAGGTAGACCAGGCCGGTATGCCCCTCCAGAACGCCTTCCACCGCCCGGGTGATGTTCACCAACCCCTCAGGGGGCGTGCGCACCGCAATCCTTTTCATGGCCCAAGCCTACTAGGAAAGGCGGGAGGTGCGCAGGAAGAAGCGCTTCTCCACGGGGAAGGGGCGGTCCAAATCGCCAAATTCCGCCTCCGCCCAGGAAAAAAGCCGGGGCATCACCCGTTCATGGACCTCCTGCGGCACCCCTCTGGTGAAGGAGAAAAGCCGCTCAAAGAGGGCCTCGAGGGCCTCCCTCAGGGTGCGCTCCTCCCGCCAGGCCACCACCTCCCGGGTCTTGGGCCTGAGGCCAAGCCGCCTTAAGGCCTCCTCCACCTCGGAAAGGCGCCTTCTGTGGAGCCCCCGCTCCACCAAGACCCCCTCCTCCGCCAAAAGCTCCCGCCACCTTTCCTGGAGGCGGCACTCGGGCTCGGCGGCCACCTGGTCCCAGCCCTCCAGAAGGACCCCCCCCGGTTTCAGGACCCTTAAGGCCTCGGCCAGGGCCCTCGGCCAGTCAGGAATGAGGTGCCACAGGTGGACGGCAATCACCCCATGCACGCTCTCCCCGGGAAGGGGGATCTCCCGGGCATCGGCCACGAGAAGGCGCACCTTGCGCATGACCCCCGCCGCCTTCTGCCGGAAGACCTCCAGCATGGCGGGGTCGCAGTCCAGGGCGATGTACCGGTACCCCCGGGCGATGAGGGGGAGGGCGATCCGCCCCGTGCCCACCCCCAGCTCCAGGAGGACAGGCTCCTCCCCCTTGCCCGCCACGGCGTGGCCCATGGCGGTGGCGATCCGCCCCGCCACCTCGGGAGGGTAGGCCCGGAGGCGGTCGTAGGCGTAGGCCACCCGGGTAAGGGCGCTGGACATCTCCCATCCCATTGTACGGGGTATACTCCGGGGCATGAAAGGGCTCATTCTGGCCGCAGGAAGGGGCACGAGGCTCCGCCCCCTCACCCATACCAGGCCCAAGCCGGTGATCCGGGTGGCGGGCCGCCCCATCATCCACTACGCGGTGGAAAACCTTTTGGAAGCGGGCGTAGGGGAGATCGGGGTGGTGGTCTCCCCAGAGACGGAAAAGGATCTGCGCCTGGCCCTCGAGGGGTATCCCGTGGGCTTCATCCTCCAGGAGGAACCCCAGGGGCTGGCCCACGCCGTGGCCGTGGCCCGGGACTTCCTGGGAGACAGCCCCTTTGTCCTCTACCTGGGGGACAACCTCTTCCAGAAGGGCATCCGGCCTTATCTGGAGTCTTTTCGGGAAGGGGTGAGCGCCGTCTTAGCCCTGGTCCGGGTGGAAGACCCCAGGCAGTTTGGGGTGGCCGTCCTAGAGGGGAGCCGGATCGTGCGGCTTTTGGAGAAGCCCAAGGAGCCCCCCTCGGACCTGGCGGTGGCGGGGGTGTACGTCTTCTCCCCGGAGGTGTGGGAGGTCATCCCTGGCCTTCGCCCCTCCGCCCGGGGGGAGTACGAGATCACCGACGCCATCCAGGGGCTCATTGACCAGGGGAGGCGGGTGGTAGGGGTGGAGGTCATGGGGTGGTGGAAGGACACGGGCCGCCCCGAGGACCTCCTGGACGCCAACCGCCTCCTCCTGGAGGAGCTCTCCCCCAGGGTGGAGGGGGAGGTGGTGGAAAGCACCCTCACCGGGAGGGTGGTGGTGGAAAAGGGAGCCAGGGTGGTGAAGAGCACCGTGATCGGCCCTGCCTTCATCGGAGAGGGGGCGGTGGTGGAGGGGGCCTACGTGGGGCCCTTCACCTCCTTGGGCCCTGGAGTGAGGGTGGTGGTCTCGGAGGTGGAGTACTCCATCCTCGAGGACCACGCTGTCCTGGAAAACGTCCCCCTGCGCCTCCAGGAGAGCATCCTGGGGGTAGGGACCAGGGTGGGGAGCCGCAACGGCCTCCCCCGGGCCCACCGCCTGGTCCTGGGGGACCTCTCCCAGGTGGAGCTGGCCTGAGCCGCCGAGCTTTCCCCAGGCAAAAGGGGCATGGGACTCCTGGATCTTTTGGACGAGACCTACCAGAGGGGCGAGACCCTGGCCGACCGCCTCGGGGTGAGCCGGGCCGCGGTCTCCAAGGAAGCAAAGCGGCTTTTGGCCGAGGGCTTTCCCGTGGAGGTGGGCCGGCGAGGCTACCGCATCCGCCCCGGCACCCCCCTCCCCCACCTCTTCCAGCCCAAAGGACGCCTGGGAAAGCCCTACCGCTACCTGGGCCGGGTGGGGAGCACCCAGGACATCCTCAGGGCCTGGGCCGAGGCGGGGGCCCCCGAGGGGGCCCTGGTCCTGGCCGAGGTGCAGGAGAAGGGGCGGGGCCGCCGGGGAAGGGGGTGGGAAAGCCGCCCTGGGGATAGCCTCACCTTCTCCCTCCTCTTGAGGCCCGCCCTCCCCCTCTCCGCCCTAAGCCTCCTCCCCCTCCTCGCGGGCCTGGCCCTCTGGGAGGCCGTGGGACTGGGGGGGCTCAAGTGGCCCAACGACCTCCTGGCCCCGGACGGGAGGAAGCTGGCGGGGGTCCTCCTGGAGGCCAAGGCCGAGGGGGAGGAGGTGGCCTACGCCCTCCTGGGGGTAGGGGTCAACGTGGCCTGGGCCCCGGAGGGGGCGGCCTTTCTCCAGGAGTTCGGCTCCTACTCCAGGCGGGAGGTCCTCCTCGCCTTCCTCCGCCACCTGGAGGCCCTCCTTCCCCTCCTCGAGGACCCCGAAACCCTCCTCGCCCGCTACCGTCAGGCCTCCTCTACCCTGGGGCAGAGGGTGCGGGTGGAAACCCCCAAAGGGAGGGTGGAGGGGGTGGCGGAAGACCTCCTCCCCGACGGGAGCCTCCTGGTGGGGGGGGTGCGGGTGGGGGCGGGGGAGGTGGAGCTTCTCCCCCTCCTTGAGTAAGTCAGGCTTAGATTTTCCTCGCATATTGTGTTACTATAAGGTCAGGTATGTTCGCCCGCATCTTCACCAAGGAGGAGGCCGATGCCCTCCTGCCCGAGCTCAGACGGGTCCTTAAGGAGATGCGCCAGGCCAGGCAGGAGCTTCTAGAGGCCCAGGCCCGGCTTCCCGATACCCGGGGGCTGGAGCGGCGGGCCCTGGAGGAGGAGGTGCGCTTCCTTCTGGGTACCCTCGAGGCCGACGCCCGCTACCTGGCCTCCCTGGGCGTCTTCCTCAAGGACCTGGACCGGGGCCTCGTGGACTTCCCCGCCCGCCTTGGGGGCGAGGTGGTCTTCCTCTGCTGGCAGGAGGGGGAGGCCGAGGTGGGTCACTACCACCCCCTCTCCGGGGGCTTCAAGGACCGCCTCCCCCTAAAGGCTACCCTTCTCCCCCAAAAGACCCGCCCCGGCGAAACTCAGCCAGGCGCCTGAGGTCCTCCCTTACCAGGTCGTCCCGGCCTGCCAGGGACTCCAGGTGGTGCCTGAGCTCGTGGAGGAGGGTTTCCCACACCTCCCCCTCCCAGTCAAACCCCGGCCCCGCCACCTCCAAAAAGGAGCCATAGTAAAGAGCGATGTGCCGCCCCAGGCCCTCAAACCCGCCAAAGGACGAGGGGGGGCCTGGGTCCAGGTACTCCCCAAGCCGCCACACCCCCTCTAGCCCCGGCTCGGGCTTGGCCTGGGGGAGGACGTGCACCCCCTGCACTCCCCGCTTGAAGGGCTCGGGGATCTCTTGCCAAAGGCGCTCCACCAGGTTCACAAACTCGAGGTAGGTCATGGCCGGTGATAGGGGTGCCCCACCCTCAGGGTGAGGATGCGGTAGAGTTGCTCCAGGAGAACCAGAAGGGCCAGCTCGTGCTGCAAGGTGAGGGGGGAGAGGGAAAGGACGAGGTCCGCCCCTCGCCGCACCTCCTCCGGGTGCCCCTCCGCCCCGCCCACCAGGAAGGCCACCCGTTCGCCCTCAAAACCCAGCAGGAAGCGGTAAAGCTCCTCCGTGGTGAAAAGCCTTCCCCGCTCGTCCAGGACGATTCTCCGGTGCCCCTCCGCCTTAGGAAGGAGCTCCCCGGCCTCCCG
This sequence comes from uncultured Thermus sp., assembly GCA_947085095.1. Classification (GTDB taxonomy): domain Bacteria; phylum Deinococcota; class Deinococci; order Deinococcales; family Thermaceae; genus Thermus. Next base: position 5,353 of record CAMTVD010000010.1, read on the forward strand.
CACGTATAGGAGCTCCAGGGGAGCGTAGCGCCGAATGCGCTCCCCATAGAGCTCCACCCCCAGCCGGGCATAGGGGAGCCTAGGCCTCCCCACCGCCACCACCCGCAACCGCACACCTAGAGGTTATACTCGGGGCGAAGGGAAAGTGGGACCTGCCCCACCCCGAAACGCCCCCAAGCCCTTACCCAGGGCGGGGCTTCGGCGCCAAAAGCGCCTTTGGAAGGAGGGTTTATGGTAACGAACACCCACCGGTTCCAGCCCTTCACCCCCGAGCCCATAAGGCTTATAGGGGAGAAAGGGGAGTGGTTAGGGGATTTCCCCTTGGACCTAGGGGAGGAAAACCTAAGGCGGCTTTACCGGGATATGCTGGCTGCCCGGATGCTGGACGAGCGCTACACCATCCTCATCCGCACCGGCAAGACCAGCTTCATCGCCCCCGCCGCCGGGCACGAGGCCGCCCAGGTGGCCATCGCCCACGCCGTCAGACGGGGGTTTGACTGGCTCTTCCCCTACTACCGGGACCACGGCCTGGCCTTGGCCCTGGGAATTCCTCCCAAAGAGCTCTTCGGCCAGATGCTGGCCACCCAGGCCGACCCCAACCGGGGGCGGCAAATGCCCGAGCACCCCGGCTCCCGGGCCCTCAACTACTTCACCGTGGCCTCCCCCATCGCCTCCCACGTGCCCCCCGCCGCCGGGGCCGCCATCAGCATGAAGCTCCTGCGCACCGGCCAGGTGGCGGTCTGCACCTTCGGGGACGGGGCCACCAGCGAAGGGGACTGGTACGCGGGCATCAACTTCGCCGCGGTGCAGGGGGCCCCTGCGGTCTTCATCGCCGAGAACAACTTCTATGCCATCAGCGTGGACTACAGCCGCCAGACCCACAGCCCCACCATCGCCGACAAGGCCCACGCCTTCGGCATCCCCGGCTACCTGGTGGATGGGATGGACGTCCTCGCCAGCTACTACGTGGTCAAGGAGGCCATAGAGCGGGCCCGGATGGGGGAAGGCCCCAGCCTGGTGGAGCTCAGGGTCTACCGCTATGGCCCCCACTCCTCCGCCGACGACGACAGCCGCTACCGCCCCAGGGAGGAAGTGGAAGCCTGGCGCAAAAAGGACCCCATCCTCCGCTTCCAGCGCTTCCTGGAAGGCAAGGGGCTTTGGAACCTGGAGTGGGAGGAGCATCTCATGGAGGAGATCCGCAGGGAGCTGGAGCAGGGCCTGAAGGAAGCCGAGGAGGCCGGGCCCATCCCCCCTGAGTGGATGTTTGAGGACGTCCTCTCCGAAAAGCCCTGGCACCTCCTGCGCCAGGAGGCCCTCCTCAAGGAGGAGCTCTAGGGGGTGGGTATGGCAGTCATGACCATGGTGCAGGCCCTGAACCGGGCTCTGGACGAGGAGATGGCCAAGGACCCCAGGGTGGTGGTCCTGGGGGAGGACGTGGGGAAAAGGGGCGGGGTTTTCCTGGTGACCGAGGGGCTTCTGCAAAAGTACGGTCCCGACCGGGTCATGGACACCCCCCTCTCCGAGGCCGCCATCGTGGGGGCCGCCTTGGGCATGGCGGCCCACGGCCTGAGGCCCGTGGCGGAGATCCAGTTCGCCGACTACATCTTCCCGGGCTTTGACCAGCTGGTGAGCCAGGTGGCCAAGCTCCGCTACCGCTCGGGGGGCCAGTTCACCGCGCCTTTGGTGGTGCGCATGCCCTCCGGGGGTGGGGTCAAGGGGGGGCACCACCACTCCCAAAGCCCCGAGGCCCACTTCGTCCACACCGCAGGCCTCAAGGTGGTGGCGGTCTCCACCCCCTACGACGCCAAGGGGCTCTTGAAAGCCGCCATCCGCGACGAGGACCCCGTGGTCTTCCTGGAGCCCAAGCGCCTCTACCGCTCGGTGAAGGAGGAGGTGCCCGAGGAGGATTACCTGCTCCCCATCGGCAAGGCCGCCATCCGGCGGGAGGGGAAGGACCTCTCCCTCATCGCCTACGGGGCGGTGATGCCCGAGGTGCTCCAGGCGGCGGAGGAGCTGGCTAGGGCCGGGATCTCCGCCGAGGTCCTGGACCTAAGGAGCCTCATGCCCTGGGACTACGAGGCGGTCATGAACTCCGTGGCCAAGACGGGGCGGGCGGTCCTTATCGCCGACGCCCCCAGGCACGCCAGCTTCGTCAGCGAGGTGGCGGCCACCATCGCCGAGGAGATCCTGGACATGCTCCTGGCCCCCCCCATCCGGGTCACGGGGTTTGACACCCCTTACCCCTACGCCCAGGACAAGCTCTACATGCCCACGGTGACCCGTATCCTTAACGCCGCCAAGCGGGCCTTAGAATACTAGAGGAGACCCTATGCGTCTGAAAGTAGTCCTTGAAAAAAGCGAAGATGGCGGGTACACGGTGTACGTGCCTGCGCTTCCGGGTTGCATAAGCGAGGGGGACACCCTCGAGGAGGCCCTAGCCAACATTCGCGAAGCCATCGCCCTCTACCTGGAGCCTCTGGAGGAAGATGTTCCCCAGGGAGGGGAGCTAGCCGAGGTGGAGGTTTGAAAGTTCCCTCCCTTTCCTACCAAAAGGGTGGTGAGGGTTCTGGAAAGGGCGGGCTTTAAGGTGGTGGGCCAGAGGGGAAGCCACATCCGCATGGAAAAGCGTCTAGAGGAGGGCAAGATCACCGTCATCGTGCCCGCCCACATCCCCATCAAGCGCTCTACCTTGGCGCGGATCATCAAAGATTCCGGGCTTGACCTGGAAGAATTTCTAAATCTGCTCTAGAGGAGACCCATGCCCAAGGAAATCCTCATGCCGGAACTGGCAGAAAGCGTGGTGGAGGGCGAGATCCTGAAGTGGCTGGTGGAGGAGGGGGACTACCTGAAGAAGGACCAGCCCTTCGTGGAGGTGATGACCGACAAGGTCACCGTGGAGCTCCCCTCCCCCTACGAAGGCGTCCTCCTGAAGAAGCTGGCCAAAGAAGGGGAGGTGGTCAAGGTCCACGCCCCCATCGCCCTCATCGCCGAGCCGGGGGAGGCGGTAAAAGGGGTGAAGGAGCCTCCCCCGGTGCAGGCCCGGGAGGAGCGCTCCATCGTGGAGCCGGGCCTTCCCCCCAAGGAGGAGAAGGAGGACCTCTCCCTCTTCAAGCCCGACCCCACCCAGGTGGCGGTGAAAAACCCCTTCCTGACCGAAAAGCCCAAGGAGGAGGCCAAGGCGGGCAGAGTCTTGGCCGTCCCCGCCGCCAGGAAGCTCGCCCGGGAGCTGGGCATCCCCATAGAGGCGGTCCCGGGCTCAGGGCCCCTGGGCCGGGTGCGGGTGGAGGACGTGCGGGCCTACGCCGAAAAGCTGAAGGCCCCGCCCTCCCCTCCCCCGGCGCCAGCCTCCCCGCCTCCCCAGGAAGCCCCCGCCCCGGTGGGCTTCCCACCTCCCCCCAGGTACACCTCCCCCAAGGGGTACGAGCACCTGGAGGAGCGCGTCCCCCTGAGGGGCATCCGCCGCACCATCGCCCAAGGCCTCTGGCAGAGCCACCTCTACACCGTGCGCACCCTGAATGCCGATGAAGCCGACCTCACGGAGCTGGTGGCCCTTCGGGAGAGGCTAAAGGGAGAGGCGGAGCGCCAGGGAGTCAGGCTCACCTACCTGCCCTTCATCGTCAAGGCGGTGGTGCGGGCCCTGAAGAAGTACCCCATGCTGAACACCAGCCTGGACGAGGAGAAGGGGGAGATCGTCTACAAGCGCTACTACCACATCGGCCTGGCGGTGGCCACGGAGAAGGGGCTCATCGTCCCGGTGATCCGGGACGCTGACCGCAAGAGCCTTCTGGAGCTGGCCCAGGAAATCGCCGACCTCTCCCAAAAGGCCCGGGAGGGGCGGCTTTCCCCAGAGGAGGTCTCGGGGTCCACCTTCACCATCACCAACATCGGCTCTGTGGGAGCCACCTTCAGCTTCCCCATCATCAACGTGCCCGAGGCCGCCATCCTGGGCGTTCACTCCATCAGGAAGCGCCCCTGGGTCATGCCCGATGGCTCCATCCAAGCCCGGGACATCATGTTCCTCTCCCTTTCCTTTGACCACCGCCTGGTGGACGGGGCCGAGGCGGCCATGTTCACCAGGGAGGTGATAAGGCTTCTGGAGAAGCCCGAGACCCTGATGTTGGAGATGTGAGAACCATAGAGGACACCATGACCCACGAAAACGAGCGCATCTACGACCTCATCGTCATCGGCACCGGGCCCGGGGGGTACCACGCCGCCATCCGCGGGGCCCAGCTGGGCCTAAGGGTTTTGGCAGTGGAAGCGGAGAGGGTGGGCGGGGTGTGCCTCAACGTGGGGTGCATCCCCACCAAGGCCCTTCTCCACGCCGCGGAGACCCTCCACGCCCTGAAGGCGGGGGAGGCCTTCGGCCTGAAGGCGGAGGCCGCCCTGGACCACAAAAAGCTCGCCGCCTGGCGGGAGAGCGTGGTGAAGCGGCTCACCGGGGGGGTGTCCACCCTCCTCAAGGGGAATAAGGTGGACCTGGTCCAGGGCTTCGCCCGGCTCCTCGGCCCCAAGGAGATTGAGGTAAACGGAAACCGCTACCAAGCCCGAAGCCTCATCCTGGCCACGGGGAGCGAGCCCATGCCCCTCAAGGGCTTCCCCTTCGGGGAAGACGTCTGGGACTCCACCCGCGCCTTGAGGGTGGAGGAAGGTGTCCCCAAGCGCCTCCTGGTGATCGGGGGCGGGGCGGTGGGGTTGGAGTTTGGCCAGATCTACCGCCGCCTGGGAGCGGAGGTGACCCTCATTGAGTACATGCCCGAGATCCTCCCCCAAGGGGACCCGGAGACCGCCGGCCTCCTCCACCGGGCCCTGGAGAAGGAGGGGATCAGGGTCCGCACCGGTACCCAGGCCCTGGGCTACGAGAAGAGGAAGGACGGCCTCCACGTGGTCCTCTCACCCGCAGGAGGGGGCAAGGAGGAAACCCTGGTGGTGGACAAGGTCCTCTTGGCCGTGGGCCGGAGGCCCCGCACCCAGGGGCTGGGCCTGGAAAAGGCCGGGGTGGCCTTGGACGAAAGGGGCTTCGTCCGAGTGGATGCCTGCATGGAGACGAGCCAGAAAGGGGTCTACGCCATCGGGGACGTGGCCCGCCCCCCCCTCCTGGCCCACAAGGCCATGAGGGAAGGGCTCATCGCCGCGGAGAACGCCGCCGGGAAGGACAGCGCCTTTGACTACCAGGTCCCCGCCGTGGTCTACACCGCCCCCGAGTGGGCGGGGGTGGGCCTCACCGAGGAGGAGGCGAAAAAGGCGGGGTACAGGGTGCGGGTGGGCAGGTTCCCCCTGGCCGCCTCGGGCCGGGCCCTCACCCTGGGGGCCCCGGAGGGCCTGGTCAAGGTGGTGGGGGACGAGGAAACCGACCTCCTCCTGGGGGTCTTCATCGTGGGACCCCAGGCGGGGGAGTTCATCGCCGAGGCCACCTTGGCCCTGGAGATGGGGGCCACGGTTTCCGACCTGGGCCTCACCATCCACCCCCACCCCACCCTCTCCGAGGGGCTCATGGAGGCGGCGGAGGCCCTCCACAAACAGGCCATCCACATCCTGAACCGTTGACCCAACAGGTTTCTTGGGAGTTCCCGGTGGGGCTTCTGCCCCACCGGACCCTTAAAAGCCCAGGGCCCCGAGAAGCCCGTAAAGCCCTGCCCCCAGGAAGACGGCCACGCCCAGGTTCCCGGTGAGCCTAAGCCCCAGATAGGTGCCAAGAAGGGCCAAGGCCGCCCGGACCCACTCGGAAGAGGGAGGCGGGCTGAAGGCGGAGACCAGGAAGAGGGCCACCACCAAGGCGGGCCCTGCCTGGCCCGTCTTCAGGCTTTTTTCCCCCCGCCAGGGCAGAAAGCGGAGGAGAAAGGTGCCCAAAGCCAGAAGGAGAAGGGCCAGGGTCATGCCTTCCTCCCTTTCCAGGGCTCCTTCCAAAGGAACCCCACCACCCCTGCCAGGAATAGACCCCAGGCCGTCTGGCCCAGGAGGTGAAACCCCAGGGCCACTCCGCCCGCCAGAAGGGCCACCGGGTTCCGCAGGTGGGGCAGGGCCAGGAGGAGAAAAAGGGCCGGAAGGGCAAAGGCAAGGGCCTCCCCCAACCTGGGCCAGGCCAGAAGCCCCTTGGCCCCCAAGGCCCCCAAGGCGGTACCCAGGTTCCAGGAGAGGTACGCTCCCAAACCCAGGCCCAGGAAGTAGCCCCGCCTTTCCCCCGGAGGAAGACCAGGAAGGGCCCTTAGGGCCAGGGCGAAGACCTCGTCGGTGAGGAAAAAGGCCTCCAGGGGGCCTCCTTTCAGGTAGGGCCTCAGGGCCGGGCCGTAGAAGGCGTGGCGCAGGTTAAGGAGAAGGCCCAGGGAGGCCGCCAAAAGGGGCGGCACCCCCTGGGCCAGAAGCCCCACCAGGGCGAACTGGCTGGCCCCGGCGAAGACCAGAAGGGAGGTGAGCTGGATCCAAAGGTAGCCAAGCCCCGCCTGGGCCCCCAAGGCGCCAAAGGCCACGGCCACGGGGAAGTAGCCCAGGGCGATGGGCCAGGCAGCCCGCAGGCCTTCTCCCATCCCTAGCGGATCTCCGTCCCGCCCCAGCGCTCCAAAAGCTTCAAGGCCTCCACGTGGTCGGCCTCCGAGGCCAGCTCCCTTTTGGCCATCTCGTACACCTCCCGGGTGAGGCGAAGCAGGGGGCTTGGGGCTTTTCCCCCATCCAAAACTCCCATGGCAATCCCCAGGTCCTTCACCAGGAGGCCCAGGGCGAAGGTCTTGGGGAAGGCCCGGGTGACCACCCTTTGGGGAATCAGGTTCTCCGTGGCGTTAGAGCGGCCGCTGGAGGCGTTAATGACCTCGAGGGCCTTCTCGGCGGACACCCCCTGCCGTACCAGGGCGATAAGCCCTTCCCCCGCCGCCCAGAGGTTCACCGCCAAAAGGGCGTTGTTGATGGCCTTCACCGCATGCCCCGCCCCCACGGGCCCCACGTGGACCACCTTGGCGGCGTAGGCCAGGTAGGGCTTCACGTATTCCACGGCCTCAGGGGGCCCTCCCAGCATCACCGTGAGGGTGCCTTTTTCCGCCCCTAAGGTCCCGCCGGAAACCGGGGCGTCCAGGTAAACCACCCCCTTCTGCAAAAGGCGCTCCGCCAGTTTGCGGCTTCCCTCGGGTTCCCCGCTGGTGGCGTCCACCCAGTAGGTGCCGGGCCTCAAGTGGGGCCAAAGGGCCTCCGCCACCTCCACCACCTCCTTGGTGGTGGGCAGGCAGGTGAAGATCACCTGGGCCTCCGCCACCTTTTCCAGGGGCACGGCCTTGGAACCGAACTCCTCCTGGTGCTTTAAGGCCTTGGCAAAGGTGCGGTTCCAGACCAGGGTGGGGAAGCGCTTGGCCAGATGGGCCGCCATGGGATAGCCCATGGCCCCAAGGCCGAGGAAGGCCACCTTCAGAGAACCTAGCGGCTGACCCATGTCCCCTTTTTACCAAAGCCTCAGGAGCTTGGCGAGGCCCCGGAAAAGGAGGAGGAAGAGAAGGCCAAAGCCCATGGCCACGCCCAGGAAGACGAAAAACCCCGGGCCAAACCCCTCCCCTAGGATCATCCCCCTAAGCCAAAGCCCCGCGGGGACCGCCAAAAGCCAGCTGAGGAGGAGGCTGGACCAGCTCGGCCGGCGGTAGGTGCCGAGGAAGGGGCTGAGGAGAAGCCACACGAAGAGGATGGGGAGGACGTTCCGGGCTAGGCCCTCGAGGCTTACGGGAAGGCCATGGGACCTGAGGCCCACCCAGGCGAAAAGGAGGAGGGCAAGGAGGTCCAGGAAGAAAAGCCTCATCGGGCCTTGGCCTCCAGGAAGACCTTATCCGCCCGGTAGGAGCTCCGCACCAAAGGCCCGGCGAAGACCTCCCTAAAGCCCAGCTGGTACCCCCAGGCCTCGTAGCGCTTGAAGTCCTCCGGGGGCACGTAGCGCTCCACGGGCAGGTGGGCAGGGGTGGGGCGCAGGTACTGGCCCAGGGTGAGGATATCCACCCCGGCCGCCCTCAGGTCCCGCATGGCCTCGAGGATCTCCTCCTCCGTTTCCCCCAGGCCCAGCATGAGGCTACTTTTGGTAAGAACGTCAGGCCGATAGCGCTTGGCGTGGGCCAGGACCTTAAGGGTCTGATCGTACCCCGCCCGGGGATCCCTTACCCTGGAGGTAAGGCGGCGCACGGTCTCCAGGTTCTGGGCGTAGACCTCAGGGCCCGCATCCAAAACCGTTTCCACCGCCTTCAGGTCCCCCTGGAAGTCGGGGGTAAGGGCCTCCACCAAGACCCCAGGGGCCTTCTCCTTGATGGCCCGGATGGTGGCGGCGAAGTGGGCCGCCCCGCCATCGGGCAGGTCATCCCGGTCCACGCTGGTGAGGACCACGTAGCGGATATTAAGCCGGGCGATGGCCTCAGCCACCCTACGGGGCTCCTCCGGGTCCACAATGCCTCTGGGGTTTCCCGTGTCCACGGCGCAGAACTTGCAGGCCCGGGTGCAGATGCTTCCCAGGATCATCACCGTGAGGGTGCCGTGGCTCCAGCACTCTCCCACGTTGGGGCAGAGGGCCTCCTGGCAGACGGTGTGGAGCTTGAGCTCGTTCACCGTGGCCTTCAGGGCCTGGTACTTGGCCCCCGTGGGCAGGGTGGCCCTGAGCCAGGCGGGCTTATTCCGATCCACAGGCTCGGGCCGGGCCTGGGCTAGGCCATGCTTCACCACCTTGAGCTCCACCACCTCCCCGGTGGGGGCAAGGAGCTCCACGGTTTCAAACTTGGGCTTCACGATGATCCTCCTTTACACGGGGGTCCATTCCGAAAACCTCGGCGAAGGCCCGCACCACCCTGTCCTTTACCTCCGGCATGGGAACCTTGCGGCCCAAAAGCCGCTCCAGGGAGGTGACCCCTTTCCCCTTTAGCCCGCAGGGGATGATGACGGAGAAGTCGTTTAAGTCGGTGTTCACGTTGAGGGCAAAGCCGTGGAAGCTCACCTCCTCCTTCACCGCCACCCCGATGGCGCAGAGCTTGTCCTCCCCCACCCAAACCCCCGCGTACCCCGGGGTGGGGTAGGCCTTTAGGCCATAGGAGGCCGCCACCTTGACGATGGCCTCCTCTATCTGGCGAAGGAAGCGGCGCACCTCCCGGCCCACGGGAAAGATGGGATAACCCACCAGCTGCCCGGGCCCATGGTAGGTGACGTCCCCACCCCGCTCCACCCAGTAGACCTCAAAGCCGTTTTCCCGGTACCAGCTTTCGGGAAAAAGGAGGTTCTCCCCCGTGGCCTTTCTCCCCAGGGTGATGACCCGGGGATGCTCCAAAAGCAGCAGGGTGGGGGGGCGCTCGCCCCGCACCACCTCCTTGTGCACCTTTTTCTGGTACTCCCAGGCTTGGGGGTAGGGCAAAAGGCCCAGGTCCTCCACCAGAAACTCCACGTCCTTAAGCATACGTCAGGGGAAGCTCCCTTAAAGTATCGGGCTTCACCGAGCCCAGCTTCGCTGGCTTGCGCAAGCATGTTGCAAGGTAGCCCTGACCGGCCTCTGACCCCAGGGACCTAGGCTAGGGGCATGGACTTGGAAACCCGGCTGGAGATGCCTTTGGCGCTTGACCCCGAGGCCTTGGACCCTGGGCTTGTGGAGAGGCTGATGGATGAGGTGCTGGGGGTTTTCCGCCAGCACCTTCCCGTGCGGAGCCTCGAGGGCATCCTGAAGCGGCAGGAGGGCCACTTGATCCTTCTGGTGAACCTGGAGCTGGCCTAGGCCAGAAAGCGGGCCAGAAGCCGGTCCCGTAAGGCCTCAGGGAGGTGGCGGAGAAGAAGGGTCTGCCACCCCCTAGGGGCCACAAGGTAGCGGGCCCTGGGCCTTGGGTCTTGGAGGGCCTTAAGCACCACCTCCGCCACCCTCTCGGGGGGCAGGCCCCTTCTGGCGCTGGCCCGGGCCGCCCTGCGGGCCACCTCCAGGTAGCGGCCGTACACCCTTTCCGTACCGGAAGGAGGAGGTTCCAAGTAGCTTTCCGCCCAGCGTTCCGAACGTTCCCAGATGGGGGTGGCCACGGGCCCCGGTTCCACCAAGACCACCCTCACCCCAAAGGGAAGGAGCTCCACCCTCAGGGCATCCGCCAGGGCCTCGAGGGCGAACTTGCTGGCGGCGTAGGGTCCCGCCAGGGGCAGGGCTACCAGGCCGGAAACCGAGCCCATGAGCACCACCCGCCCCCGGGTCTTTCGAAGAAGGGGCAAAAAGGTCCTCACCGTGGCGAAGGCCCCGAGGACGTTCACCTCCAGCACCTGGCGGAAGACGGAAGGGGGAATAAGCTCCAAGGGCCCCGCCACGGCAATCCCCGCATTGGCCACCAGTCCCTCCAACCCCTCCCCCTCCAGAAGCCTCCTGGCCTGCACAAGGCTTTCCTCCTGGGTTACATCCAGGAAAAGGGGCACCACCCCCAGGGCGCGAAGGGCCTTTGCATCCTCGGATTTGCGCACCCCGCCATAGACCCGAAAACCCCTTTCCGCCAAGAGCCGGGCCGTGGCCAGGCCAATGCCGCTACCCGCTCCCGTGATGAGCACAGCCCCCATAGGAAAAGCTTAAGGACCCCCGGCATCCCAGGGGTCCCAAGGCAGCCTGCCGGATCCCCAGGCCCCTACTGGGCCACCACGCTCACCTTCAAGGCGATCGGCACCTCGGGGTGGGGCTTGTAGGTGAGGACGTACTCCCCCAGCTCCTTGATGGGCTTTTCCAGCACCAGGCGCTTGGGATCAATGGTGATGCCGTGCTGGCGCGAAAGGGCCTCGGCGACATCCTTGGCGGTCACGGAGCCGTAGATCTTGGTCTCCCCCGCCCGCACCGGAATGGTGAGGGTGAGGTTCTCCAGGATCTCCTTAAGCCTCTCCGCCTCCGCCTTCCTCTCCGCCAGGCGCTTGGCCTGGGCGCGGATCTTGGCCTCGAGGGCCTTCAGGTTGCTCTCGGTGGCCAAAACCGCTAGCCCCCTAGGCAGGAGGTAGTTCTTGGCGTAACCCGGCTTCACCTTCACCACCTGGCCCACGTCGCCCAGGTTCTCCAGGGGTTCAAGCAGGATGACCTTCACCGTCCACCCCCTATTTCCGCACCAGCTTTTCCGTGAAGGGCAGAAGCCCCAGAACCCTGGCCCGCTTGATGGTCTTGGCCAGGATGCGCTGCTCCTTGGCGGAAAGCCCCGTGCGGCGGCGGGGAAGAATCTTCCCCGTCTCCGAGAGGAACCGCCTCAGCACCTCCACGTTCCGGTAGTCCTTCAGGTCAAACTCCCCCAGGCTGGCCTTGACCTTGGCCTTCCTGGAAGGGCGCTTCTGCGCCTCCTTCTTGGGTTTAGCGTTCTTCGTGCTCAAAACGGCAAATCCTCCTCCGGCGGGAAGTCTTCCAGTCCCTCGTCTATGTCCACCCCGCCCGTCTGGTCCCTTGGGGGCCTGCTTCCGCCGGCTTGGGCAGGCCCACGGGTGGGGCGCTCCAGCCTCTGGGCTTCCACACGGGTTTGGAAGCGCCGCTCTCCACTGGAGCTCGTCCAGGAGTCGTTCACCAAACGGCCGATGACCAAAAGCCCGTCGCCCTTCTTGAGCTCCGAGGCCCACTCGGCCAGCTCGCGCCAGGCCTGAACCTCCACGAAGTGGGTCCTCTCGGCATTTACCGCTTCCTGGCCCCGGCGGCGCTCGTTCACCGCCAGGCCCAGGCGCACCACCGCCGTCCCCTGGGGGGTGTAGCGGAGGTCCGGGTCCCGGGTGAGGTTGCCCATGAGGATCACCTGGTTCAGGGCCCGGCGTAGCCTGGGCTGGCCCCGGGCGTCCTCCTGGGTCTCCCGGCCCCTCCCCTCCAGGGGGTCTATGAAATCCGCCCGCACCTGGACTTCGCTCCGCTTCTCCCCGTCCCTTTCCCACTGGCGGTACTCCAGGCGGCCCTCCACGAAGATGGTCTGGCCCTTCTCCAGGAGGTCCCCCCACATCTCCGCCTGGCGGCCCAAAAGCCTAACCCGGTGGTACCAGGGGATCTCCCTTTCCTGGCCAGACTCGTCCGTGAAGACGTCCTGGCCCGCCAGGTTCAGGTCCAGGATGGCCAGTCCCCCCGCCGTGTACTTCATGTCGGGACGGGCGGTCAGGGTGCCGATGAGGAAGACTTGGTTCAGGCCTCTTGCCATGGGAAAAGTCTACGCCCTAGAGAGCAGGGGCTCCACGGTCTTGACCACCATCACCCGGCGCACGTTGTCGCGGATGCGGAGCTCCCGGGCCAGCTCGTTGACCCGGTCCTCGGGCATCTCCACCTGGTAGAAGAGGAAGAAGCCCTGGGGGTCCTTGGCGATGGGGTAGGCCAGGCGGCGCACCCCCCACTCCTCCACCTTCTCCACCCTGGCCCCGTGGGCCTCGAGGGCCTTGGCGATGATCTCCTTCTCCAAGGCGAGCTGGGTCTGGTCCAGGTTGGGGCTCAGGATGATGTTGACCTCGTACTTGCGCATCTTCACCTCCCTTCCGGGCCCGGCAGGCCGCACGAAGGAGGATTATACCCCTTTTCTCCCCCAAATAAAAGACCCAGGGGGCCCTAAGGCCCCCATCTGGCTCCGCGGGCAGGATTCGAACCTGCGACCAACCGGTTAACAGCCGGCCGCTCTACCAGCTGAGCTACCGCGGACCGACCGCACTAGGCACTATAGCAAGGGGGCCGGAAAAGGTCAAGAAGCCCCGGGCAAGCCCAGGGCCTCGGGAAAAACAGGTGTCAGAGCTTCTTCAGGGCCTGGGTGAGCTCGGTGAAAACCTTCTGGGCGTCCCCGTAGAGCATCCGGGTGTTGTCCGCGTAGAAGAGCTCGTTCTCCACCCCGGCAAAGCCCTTGCCCTGGCCCCGCTTGACCACGATCACGTTCTTGGCCTTGTCCACGTCCAGGATGGGCATGCCGTAGAGGGGGCTCCCGGGGCGGCGGGCGGCGGGGTTCACCACGTCGTTGGCCCCCACGACCACGGCCACGTCCACGGTGGGGAACTCGGGGTTGATCTCCTCGAGGTCCTTGAGCTTGTCGTAATCCACCCCGGCCTCGGCCAGGAGGACGTTCATGTGCCCGGGCATCCGCCCCGCCACCGGGTGGATGGCGAACTTCACCTCCACCCCCCGGGCCTCGAGGAGGTCCGCAAGCTCCTTCACCTTGTGCTGGGCCTGGGAGAGGGCCATGCCGTAGCCGGGGACGAAGACCACCTTGCTGGCGTAGGCCAGCATGACGGCGGCGTCCTCCACGTCAATGGGCTTGAGGCTCCCCTGAACCTCCCCTGTTTCCTGCTCCACGCCAAAACCGCCCACGAGCACGCTCCACACCGAGCGGTTCATGGCCCTGGCCATGAGCACGGTGAGCAGGGTACCCGCCGCTCCCACCAGGGTGCCCGCCACCATGAGGGCGGCGTTCCCGATGGCGAAACCCTCAAAGCCCACGGCCATGCCGGTGAAAGCGTTGTAGAAGGAGATGGCCACGGGCATGTCCCCGCCGCCAATGGGCAGGGTCATGAGGACGCCGAAGAGGAGGGCCAGGAGGAAGAAGAGGGCAATGTTCAAAGTGGCATCGTTAAAGAGCAGGAAGAAGCCCAAAACCACAGCGGCGAGGAGGACCAGGGCGTTCACCACCTTCTGCCCCGGGAAGAGGATGGGGCGGCTACGCATGATGCCCTGGAGCTTGGCGAAGGCGATGAGGCTGCCGGTGAAGGCCACGCTGCCGATGAGCCCGCCCAATATGGCCAGGGTCATCAGCCCCTGGTTATCAAAGGCTCCCTTGAGGAGCTCCACCGCGGCGATGGTGGCGGCGGCGCCACCGCCCATGCCGTTGTAGATGGCCACCATCTGGGGCATGTCGGTCATGGCCACCTTGACCGCCGCCCACCAGGCCACCACCGACCCCACGAGGAGGGCCAGGAACATGAGGGAGAAGTTCTCCATCCCCGGCCAGAAGAAGGTGGCCAGGACCGCCAAGACCATGCCCCATCCCGACCAGACGATGCCGCTCTTGGCGGTGGTGGGGTGGGCCATGCGCTTCAAGCCCACGATGAAGAGGATGGCCACCACGAAATAGGCCGCCTGGATAAGGTCCATTACTGACCACCCCCCTTGCCCGGTTTTTTCTCAAACATCTCCAGCATGCGCACCGTGACCGCGTACCCCCCGGCGGCATTGGCCGCCCCTAGGATCACCCCAAGAAAGCCGATGAACTTCTCCACGCCCGTTTCTGCATGGCCCAGGATCACCATGGCCCCCACCACCACCACCCCGTGGATGAAGTTGGAACCGGACATCAGGGGGGTGTGCAGGATCACCGGCACCCGGGTGATGAGCTCGTACCCCAAGAAAGCCGTGAGCACGAAGATGTAAAGGGCAGACCAGAAGCCAAACTCCATCACGCACCTCCCAGAAGGGCCTTGGTGGGCCCATGCAGGATCTCCCCTTCCCTCATAAGAAGGGCCCCCTGAACGATCTCGTCTTCCCACTTGGGGGCGAACTCCCCCTTCTCTATGAGCAAGGCGGAGAGGTTGAGCAGGTTTTTGGCGTACATCTCCGAGGCGTGGACGGAAAGCTCGCTGGGCAGGTTCAGGGGGCCAAAGATGCGCACCCCCTTCACCTCCACCACCTCCCCCGGCCTGGTGAGGACGCAGTTCCCTCCGGACTCCGCCGCCAGGTCCACCACCACCGTGCCGGGCTTGAGGCGGTCCATCATGTCCTCGGTGAGGAGGATGGGGGCGCGGCGGCCAGGCACCTGGGCCGTGGTGATGATGACATCCATCCCCGCCACATGCTCGCGAAGGGCCTCGTGCTGGATGCGCTTCTCCTCCTCGGTGAGCTCCCGGGCGTACCCGCCCTCCCCCTCGGCGCTGATGGGGAGCTCAATGGGCTTGGCCCCCAGGGAGAGGGCCTGCTCCACCGCCGCCTTGCGCACATCGTAGGCGAAGACCTGGGCCCCCAGGCGCTTGACGGTGGCGATGGCCATGAGACCCGCCACCCCCACCCCCATGACCATCACCTTGGCGGGGCGGATGGTGCCGGCGGCGGTGGTGAGCATGGGGAAGAAGCGGGGGGAAAGCCGGGCGGCGTGAATGGCGGCCAGGTACCCCGCCACCGTGGCCTGGCTGGAGAGGGCGTCCATGCTCTGGGCCCGGGTGATGCGGGGGATGAGCTCCATGGCCAGGACCGTGGCCTTCTTGGCAGCCAAGGCCTTGACCAGCTCGGGGTTCTTGTGGGCCTGGACGAAACCCACCACCAGGCACCCGGGCTCGAGGGCCTGGATCAGGTCCTCGCTGGGCGGCTGCACGGTGAAGAGGAGGTTGGCCCCTTTCAGGAGCCCTCCTCGCTCCACCAGCTCCGCTCCCGCATCCTGGTAGAGGGAGTCGGGGTAGTAGGCCCCTTCCCCGGCCCCTCGCTCCACCCGTACCCTGGCCCCCTGCTTTACCAGGCGGGCCACCACCTCGGGCACCAGGGCCACCCTTCTCTCCCCTGATGCCCTTTCCTTGGGAACCGCGATGGTCACCATAGGACCTCCTTCCGCGCCAGTATACCAACGGAGGCCAGGGCGTTTGCCCCGCACCAAGAGGCTGACTTTCTGGTCAGGAGCAGTCCCCTGTGGGAGAATGCCCCCATGCGGCCCTCGGGATGGAAGATCGCAGCGGTCCTCCTTCTGGGCCTCCTGGCCATCAGCTTCGGGAGCATCCTGGTGCGGCTGGCCCTGGCCGCCTCTTCTGACACGAGCCTGGCCTTCAGCCTGGTGATGAGTGCGGGACGCATGGGCTTCGCCGCCCTCCTCCTCCTTCCCGGCTGGCGGAAGCCCATTGCAGAAAAAACTGGCCTCCCCTTCGCGGTGGCAGCGGGGGTGGCCCTGGCCCTCCACTTCGCCTTCTGGATCACCTCCCTCTCCTACACCTCCGTGGCCGCCAGCACCGCCTTGGTCACCACGAACCCGGTCTGGATCACCCTCTTCGGCTGGCTCTTCTTCAGGGAAAGGCCCTCTGGCCTCACCCTCCTGGGGGTGGGGGTGGCCCTTATGGGTGGCCTCCTCATCGGCCTGGGGGACGCGGAGGGTGGGGGCACGAACCCCCTTTTGGGGGACCTCCTGGCGGTCTTGGGGGCGGTGGCCGCCTCCTTCTACTTCCTTCTGGGACGGGAGGCCCAAAGGCGGGGGCTCTCCCTCCTGGAATACGTGCGGGTGGCCTACACCACCGCCTTCTTAGTCCTCTTTCCCCTCCCCTACCTCTTCGGCGGGGGGTACGGAGGGTACCCGGGGGTGGTCTACGTGTACATCCTGCTGATGGCCCTTCTGCCCCAGCTGGTGGGCCATACCAGCTTCAACTGGGCCACCCGGCACATCCCCCCGGTGCTGGTAACCCTGGCCATCCTCTTTGAACCGGTGGGGGCAAGCCTCCTGGCCTTCCTCCTCTTCGGGGAGCTCCCCGGTCCCCAGGTGCTCTTGGGGGCCCTGGTCCTCCTCCTGGGGGTGGCCCTGGCGATCCTGGGGGGGCGGCGGTGATCCCGGTGGCCTTGGCCGCCCTCCTCTGGGGTTTGGGAGGTGCCCTGGCGGGGCGGTTCATGCGGGAAATCCCCCCGGAGGTACTCATCCCCTTGCGCTTCCTCCTGAGCTTTCTCCTCCTCCTGCCCCTGGTCCTCCGCCACCCCCCTTCCCGGGAGGAAAGGCCCCGCCTCTTCCGGGTGGGCCTGGCCCTCTCCGGGGCCCAGGCCTTTTACTACCTGGCCATCCACGCCACCACGGTGGCCACGGGCATCTTCCTCCAGTACCTGGCCCCGGCCCTCCTCACCCTCCACGCCCTCCTCAAGAGGGAAAAGCTACCGGGAAGGGCCCTTTGGGGCGTGGGCCTGGCCCTTCTGGGGGCCTACGTGCTGGTGGTGGGCCGGGAGGGCCTCTCGGGAAGTTCTCTAGGGGTGGCCTTCGGCCTTCTCTCTGCGCTCTCCTTCGCCCTCTACGCCGCTTTCTCCCACGGGCTCAAGACCCCGCCCCTGGTCAGCCTGGGGGTGGCCACGGGGGTGGGCACCCTCCTGGCCCTCCCTTTTCTCCTGACCAATCTGGACCAGGCGTTCGCCCTCACCCCGGGCCAGTGGGGGGCCGTCTTCTACCTGGTCACCTTGGGCACGGTGGTGCCCTTTGGCCTCTTCCTCCTGGGGGTACGCACCCTTCCTGCCCGCACCGCCACCCTGGTGGCCATGCTGGAGCCCCTGAGCGGAGCCCTCTTCGCCTGGCCCCTGGCGGGGGAGCCCCTGCGGCCGGAGGCCCTCCTCGGGGGCCTTATGATTCTCCTGGGCGTGGCCCTGAACCGGAGGTGACATGGGAGCAAGGGTCTTTTTCCTTTTTACCCTAGGGTACTTTCTTTCCTACTTCTACCGTTCGGCCAACGCGGTGCTCTCCCAGGACCTCTCCCAGGAGATGAGGCTGGGCCCGGCGGAGCTGGGTCTCATGACCAGCCTCTTTTACCTGGCCTTCGCCGCGGTCCAACTCCCCCTAGGAGGCCTCCTGGACCGGCTGGGCCCCCGGATCGTCACCCCCCTCCTGCTCCTCTTAGCCGCCTTGGGGAGCCTGGTCTTCGGCCTGGCCCAGGACTTCGCCACCCTGGCCCTGGGGCGGGCCCTGATCGGGGTGGGGATGGCGGCGGCCCTCATGGGCTCCCTGAAGGCCTTCAGCCTCTGGTTTCCCAAGAACTACGCCACGGTCTCCACCCTCCTGGTGGGCCTGGGGGCCACGGGAGCCCTTCTCTCAGCCACGCCCCTGGCCCTGCTGAAGGAGGTGGTGGGCTGGAGGGGGGTCTTCCTTTGGGGGGGCTTGGTGGTGGTCCTGGTGGCCCTGGCCATCTACCTGGGGGTGCGGAACACCCCACCTGGGGTGGCCTGGCCCAAGGGAAGCGGGAGCGGAGGCCTGGCGGAAGTGTTCAGGAACGGGAGGCTTCTCAGGGTGGCCTTCCTGGCCCTGGCCTTTGCCGGGAGCTTCCTCTCCCTGCAGACCCTCTGGGCTGGAGCCTACGCCTATCACTTGGGTTTAGAGGCCTTGCAGGTGGGGAACCTTCTGCTTCTTTATTCGGGGATGGCCGTCCTGGGCTTTTTGGTCTCCGGCTATCTGGCGGACCGCCTGGGCACGGCCAGGGTGCTCCTTTTCGCCAGTCTTCTTTTCGTCCTAGGCCTTGCTCTTCTCCTCCTGAAGGTCCTGGTCCCCGCCTACCTGATCCTGGGCTTCTTCGGGGCCTTCAACATCCTCACCCTCACCCAGGCCCGGGAGCTGGTGCCAAGCCACCTGGTGGGCCGGGGGACCACCCTGGTGAACCTCTTCGGCATCGGGGGGACCTTCCTCCTGCAGTGGGGGGTGGGGGGGGTGGTGGCGGCCCTGGGCTACCCGGCGGCCTTCTTGGGGCTTTTGGGTCTTCTCCTTCTCGCCCTGGTTCTCTACCTGCCCCTCCTTCAGAGATCGGGGTGAAAGAGGAGCCGCTGCAGATCGGCCACCCGCTCGCGCCAGTCCGGCCGGGGAGAGGGAAGCTCCGAGGGCCTGATGGGGGGCTTCTCCCGGGTTCCCAGGAAGAGCCATGGGTGGGAAAGCAGGCGTTCCTTACTCCCTGGCCGGTACACCACGAGTCGGCCCCGGCCAGCCCACACGTAAAGCTTCTGCCGGGAAACGTCCAGGTCCCGGGCTACCTCGTCCAGGGGCTTGAGGTCAGCGAGCCTCATCAAGGCCAGGGAGACCACCTTCTCCAGGCGGACAATGAGGGACTCCCCAAGGAGGAGGGCCAAGGGGATCCAGTCCCCCTGGTCCAGGGCCCGTAGCAAAGCCTTTGGGCTAGGAGGGGGAAAGCTCCCCTGAAGGCCGCGGTCCGCCCTCTCCAGGGCATGGTAATACCGCTCCCGGTCCCTTGCATCCAGCCCTTTTATCACCAGTGGGGGAAATCCCTTGCGAATGGCCATGTAGTTGAGTAACAAGCGCCCCACCCTGCCGTTGCCGTCCCTGTAGGGATGAATCGCTTCAAAGAGGGCATGGCTCTTGGCCAGCACCTCCAGGATGGGGCACCCCTCCAAAAGGGTCCGGGATACCTGGATGAAGGCCCTGAGGTAGTCCGTGGCCTCTAACGGGGGAACTACCTTGGCCCCCTGGATGCGGCGCTCCACCCCGTCGGCAGGTTTGCCGCGCTCCCCTTCCAGGGGAGTGTTTCGGAAAAGCTGGCCGTGAATGTTGTTGATGAAGGCGAGATCCAGGTGCCACACGTCCTCCAGGGCATCCTGAAGGCCCTGCTCGTAGACGAACTGGGCGGTGCGGAAGTAGTTGACCACCTCCGCAGCCTCCTTTCTGCCCGAAAGAACCTGGCGCAACTCCCGCTCGTCTGTGAAGTAGCCCTCTATGGCCAGGGAGTGGCGGGTGTCCTCCTGGAGCATGTAAAGCCACTCCTCGTTGGCTACCTGGATGAGGCCCAAGTCCATGCCCCCAAAACCCTCCAGAAGGGCGCGCCTTTCCTCCAGGGCTCGGCTCAGTTTGTTATACGCTCTAGCCCAGTCCGCCGCCACCCCCACCATATTACGCCTTTTTTTACGGGCCAATTCTCCTCCACGGGCCCATGTTGACTAAAGGCACCCACCCCCTTCAACTAACAGGTTCATGGTAAACTCCCTCCATGCTGGCCCAGGTGCGGAGCTACGCCCTTTTCGGCCTGGACGCAGTTCCCGTCACCGTGGAGGTGGATGTTAGCCCCGGGCTCCCCTCCTACGCCCTGGTGGGCCTGCCCGACAAGGCGGTGGAGGAGAGCCGGGAGAGGGTGCGGGCCGCCCTCAAGAACGCGGGCCTCCCCTACCCCCAGGCCCGGGTGGTGGTGAACCTGGCCCCGGCGGAGCTCAAGAAGGAGGGGAGCCAGTTTGACCTGCCCATCGCCCTGGGCCTCCTCGCCGCCCAGGGGGTGGTGCCCCTCGAGGCCCTTTCCCCTTTAGCCGTGGCGGGGGAGCTGGGCCTGGACGGGAGCCTGAGGCCTATCCCGGGAGCGGTGAACCTGGCCCTGGGGGCTCTTGCCGAGGGCAAGGCTCTCCTCCTCCCCGAGGCGAGCGCCAAGGAGGCAGCCCTGGTGGAGGGGGTGAGGGTCTTTGGGACGGGGAGCCTGGGGGAGGTGGTGGCCTTTTTGCGGGGCGAGGAGGCTTTGGAGGAGGCCAGGCCGGAGGACCCCCTCGAGGCCCTGGAGGTCCTGGACCTCCGGGACGTGAAGGGGCAGGCCAAGGCCAAAAGGGCCCTGGAGATCGCCGCCAGCGGCTACCACCATCTCCTCATGGTGGGAAGCCCCGGCTCGGGGAAGACCATGCTGGCCAGGCGGCTTCCCTTCCTCATGCCCCCCCTTTCCCAGGAGGCGGCTTTGGAGGTGACCCGCATCCACTCCGCCGCGGGGCAGCCCATCAAGGGCCTCCTCAAGACCCCCCCTTTCCGCGCCCCCCACCACACGGTGAGCTACGCGGGGCTCATTGGGGGCGGGGCCATCCCCAAGCCGGGGGAGGTCTCCCTGGCCCACCGGGGGGTCCTCTTCCTGGACGAGTTCCCCGAGTTCTCCCGGGAGGCCCTCGAGGCCCTGCGCCAACCCCTGGAGGACGGGGTGGTCACCATCGCCCGGGCCCGGGCCAGCCTCACCTTCCCCGCCCGCTTCCTCCTGGTGGCGGCCATGAACCCCTGCCCCTGCGGCTTTTACGGGGACCCAGAAAGGGCCTGCACCTGCACCCCAAGCATCCAGAAGCGCTACGTGGGCAGGATCTCCGGCCCCCTTTTGGACCGCTTTGACCTGGTGGTGGAGGTGCCCAGGCTCACACCCCTGGAACTCGCCCGCGCCCCCGAGGGGGAGGGCACGGAGGTGGTGAGGGAGCGGGTGCTGAGGGCCAGGGAAAGGATGCTGAAGCGCCAGGGCCGCCCCAACGGGGAGCTTTCCGGCAAGGCCCTAAGGGAGCACCTCCGCCTCACCCCCGGGGCCGAGGCCCTCCTCCAGGCCGCCGCCAAGAAGCTCCTCCTCTCCGCCAGGAGCTACGACCGCCTCCTGCGGGTGGCCCGCACCGTGGCTGACCTCGGGGGGGCGGAGCGGGTGGAGGAGGCCCACGTGGCCGAGGCCCTGGCCTACCGCAAGACCCTGTAAGCGCCTAAGTGGCCACCACACAGAAAGCCTTCCTTGAGCCTCGGCGCTTCTTTGAGGACCCCGCCGTGGCTCTTGCCACGGCGGGGTACTTAGAGGCCCGCCTGGCCCCTAAGCCAGGGGATCAGGGCCTCCGCCGCCGCCAGGTTGGGGGCGAGGGGCACCTGATGCACGTTGCAGACCCGCATGAGGGCCTGGACGTCGGGCTCGTGGGGCTTGGCGCTCAAGGGGTCCTGGAGGAAGATCACCGCCAGGACCCGCCCCTCGGCCACCCGGGCCCCGATCTGCTGGTCCCCGCCCAAAGGCCCGGAGAGGACCCTTTCCACGGGAAGCCCCGTGGCCTCCTGGACGCGGGCCCCGGTGGTCCCGGTGGCGAGGAGGGAAAAGCGGGCCAGGAGGTCCTTGTGCCTTTTGGCGAAGGCCACCATCTCCTCCTTCTTGGCGTCGTGGGCGATGAGGGCCAGGTATTTCACGGGGCCATTGTAAGCTTGGGGCATGGACTACGCGCCAGACCTGGAGTTTTTGGAGAGGCTTCTTCTGGCCCCGGGGCCTTCCGGTTTTGAGGAGGAGGCGGCCCAGGTCTTCCTGGAAAAGGCCCGGACCTTCGCCCAGGCGGAGCGGGACCGGCACGGGAACGCCTACGCCCGCCTCAACCCCGGCAAAAGGCCCAAGGTCCTCCTCCTGGGCCACCTGGACGAGATCGGGGTCATCGTGAGCCACGTGGAGGAGAAGGGCTTCCTGCGCCTTAAGCCCCTGGGGGGCTGGGACCCCCAGGTGCTGGTGGGCCAGCGCCTACGCTTTTTGGGGAAGAAGGGGCCGGTCCTCGGAGTGGTGGGGCGGAAGGCCATCCACGTGCTGAAGGAGGAGGAGAGGAAAAAGGCCGTGGAGATCCCGGAGCTCTTCGCCGACATCGGGGCGGAAAACCGGGAGGAGGCCCTGGCCTACCTGGAGGTGGGGGCGGTGGGGGTCCTGGACCAGGCCCCGGAATGGCTTCTGGGGAAGCGCCTGGTCTCCAAGGCCCTGGACAACCGCCTGGGGGCCTTCGTGGTCCTCGAGGCCCTGCGCCTCCTCAAGGACCAGGCCCCGGGGGAGGTGGTGGCGGTGGGCACGGTGCAGGAGGAGATCGGGGCCTACGGGGCCAGGACCGCCGCCTTCCGGGAGGCCCCGGATCTGGCCCTGGTGGTGGACGTCCACCACGACAGCACCATCCCCGGCATGGACAAGGCCCAGGTGGGGGAGGCGGAGCTCTCCAAGGGGGTGGTGCTGGACGTGGGCCCCTTCGTGGACAAGGAGGTCCTGAAGGGGCTGAAGGCGGCGGCGGAAAGGGAGGGCATCCCCTACGTCCTCCACGCCCACGGGCGGTGGTCGGGCACCGACGCCGACGAGGTGGCCAAGGTGCGGGAGGGCATCCCCACGGGGATCGTCTCCATCCCCTTGCGCTACATGCATTCCCCGGTGGAGATGGTGGACTTCCGGGACGTGGAGCGGGCGGTGCGCCTCCTCGCCGCCTTCGTGAGGGGGTTGTAGCCGTGCTCACCCTTAAGGAGGCCCAGGAGATGGTGGACGCCTGGATCGGGCGGTTTGAGGAGGGCTACTTCCCGCCCCTCCTCCTCTTGGCCCGCCTCACCGAGGAGCTGGGGGAGGTGGCCCGGGTCCTGGCCCACCGCCACGGGAAGAGGCCCAAGCCGGGAGAAGAGGAAGGGGACCTGGCCATGGAGCTCGCCGACCTCCTCTTCGTCCTCCTCTCCCTGGCCAACCGGGAGGGGATTGACCTGGAGGAGGCTTTCCTAAAGGCCATGGAGAAATACCAAAAGCGGGACGGGGCGCGGTGGACCCCGAAGGAGTTAGAGTAGCCCCATGGAACCTCTCCTCGAGACCCGGCATCTCAGGAAGCGGTTCGGGGCTTTGGAGGCGGTGAAGGGAGTGAACCTGGCCCCGGCCCGGGAGATGCTGGCAACGGGAACGCCTCTGGAGCCCTTAGGCCTCCTCCTGGCCTTCCTCAACAGCCTGGCCTACTTCCTCCTGGGGCCTTTCCTCTTCCGCCTGGCAGCGAGAAGGGCCAGGCGGCTTGGGCTTCTCCATGGCTACTAGGGGCCTCCTCCTGGCCCTGGGGCCCGCCTCGGCCTTAGGCCTGGGGCGCTTCGCCTACGCCCTGGTCCTGCCCCTCATGCAGGCGGCCTGGGGCCTCTCCTACGCGGAAGGGGGGCTTTTGGGGAGCGCCAACACCCTGGGCTACCTCCTGGGGGCCCTGCTGAGCCACCCCCTCCTGGGACGGGTGGGGTACCGCCGGGGTTTCTTCCTGGCCCTCCTCCTCCAGGCGGCCGTCCTGGGCCTGACCGGGCTCTTTGGCCAGGCCCCTGCCTTTTTCCTCCGCTTCCTCCAGGGGGTGCTGGGGGCCTTGGTCTTTGTGGCCGGGGCCGCCCTCCTCATGGCCCAGGGTCGTTCAGGGCGGGCCCTGGGGGTTTACTACGGAGGGGTGGGGCTGGGCCTCCTGCTGGCCCCCTGGCTTCTCTGGGGGGCGGCAAGCCCGGAGGAAGCCTGGGGAAGGCTGGGTCTGGGTGCCCTCCTCCTCGCCCTGCTCCCTCTTTTGGCCCGGCGCGAGCTGAAGGAGCCCCCGCCCCCCGCCCGGGGCGAAGGGAGCCTAAAGCCCATCCTCCCCCTCCTCCTGGCCTACGGCCTCTACGGGGCAGGGTACATCGGGTACATGACCTTCATCACCACCGCTGTGGGAGACTGGCCCCTCCTCTTCACCCTCTTGGGGCTTGGAGCCCTCCTCACCGGCCCCATCTGGGGCCCCTGGGTGGAGCGAGTGGGGGGAAGACGAGGGCTTTTCCACGTCCTCCTGGTGCTCTTCCTGGGAAGCCTCCCGCCCTTGGCCCTGCACCTTCTGCCCTTAAGCGCCCTCCTCTTTGGCCTCTCCTTCCTGGGGGTGATCACCGCCATCACCCAGGCCTTCCGCGCCGCCCTTCCCCCTTCCGCCTGGCCCCGGGCCATGGGACTTTCCACCGCAGCCTTCGCCCTGGGCCAAGCCCTGGGGCCCACGGTGGCGGGCCTCCTGGCCGAGAGCCTGGGCCGGGGGGAGGGAGCCCTCCTTGCGGCCAGCCTCCTTCTCTTCCTGGCCCTCCTCCCCGCCTGGCCCAAGGAGGGCTAGAGGCCGTATAGGGCGCGGTACTTGGCCTCGAGGTACCCGAGGAAGGCTTGAGCGCCCGGGGGGCTTCCCGTCACCTTTTCCACCAGGGCGCGAGGGCGGAGGCGGCTCCCCTCGGCGTGGATCTTCTTCCGGGTCCAGTCCAGGAAGGGGGCGAACTCCCCCCGGGCGAACATGGGCTCTAGGGGCCCAAGCTCCGCCTCCGCTTTCCGGAAGAACTGGGCGGCGTAGAGGTTGCCCAGGGTATAGGTGGGGAAGTAGCCGAACATCCCCCCGGACCAGTGCACGTCCTGCATGACCCCGTCCCTATAGTCCTTGGGGGCCACCCCCAGGTGGCTTTGGTACCTCTCCCGCCAGGCCTCGGGGAGGTCCTCCAGGGCCAGCTCCCCCCGGAAGAGGGCCAGCTCCAGCTCCAGACGCACCAGGATGTGAAGGTTGTAGGTGACCTCGTCCGCCTCCACCCGGATGAGGGAGGGCTCCACGGCGTTGATGGCCCGGTGGAACTCCTCCAGGGACACGTCCGCTAGGGCCGGGAAGACCTCCTTGGCCCGGGGGAAGAAGCGCTCCCAGAAGCCCAAGGAGCGGCCCACCAGGTTCTCCCAGGTGCGGCTTTGCGACTCGTGGACCCCCAAGGAAACAGCCTCCCCCCTGGGGGTGCCCCAGTGCTCCTTAGGCAGACCCTGCTCGTAGAGGGCGTGGCCCATCTCGTGGAGGGTGCCGAAGATGCCGGCGTTGAAGAAGTCCTCGTAATACCGGGTGGTGATGCGCACGTCCCCGGGGCCGATGGCGATCTCAAAGGGATGGGCGGTGGGGTCTAAGCGGCCCGCCTCCAGGTCGTACCCGCAGGCCAAAAGGAGCTCCAGGGCGAAGCCCCTCTGCGCCTCCTTGGGGTAGTGGCGGTGGAGGACGCTGGTATTGGGCCTCCGCCCGCTTCCCAGGATGCGGTCCAAAAGCCCCTTCAGCCCCGAGGAGAGCTCCCGGAAGAGGGGCTGAAGGTCCTTTGCCCTGGCCCCCGGCTCATACCCGTCCAGAAGGGCATCGTAGAGCTCCCCGAAAGGGGGGTCCAGGGGATCTGGGCCCACGGCCACGAGGATCTCCGCCTCCTCCTTAACCAGGGCAAAAAGGCGCTTCAGGTAGGGCAGGAAGCCCTGCCAGTCGTCCTTGGGGCGCAGGGCCTCCCAGGCGGTCTCCCCCTCGCTTTTGGCCTGGGCCAGCTCCACGGCGAGCCTCTCGGGGATGGCCCGGGCTCTTTCGTAGGCGATCCGCCAGGCCCTCACGTTCACCGCGGCGTCGGAAAGGGGGTCCTGGACCAAGGAAGAGCCCTCCACCTTCTCAAGCCACTCCCCGATTCGGGGGTCGGTGGCCCGGGCGTGGAGGAGGCGGGCCAGGGCGGCCATCTGCCGGGCCCGGTGCTCGTGCCCCTTTTTGGGGATCATGGTGCGCTGGTCCCAGGCGGCCAAGGCCCCCAGGGAGGCCAGGTAGGCGGTTTCCCTCTGGAACTCCAACAGGTTCTGATAGGCGGCTTCCGGTGTCACGGGAGCATCATACTTCCAGCCTGGGAAAACCCGGTGAAAGCCCCGGTACAATGCCCCCATGTGGCCCCTTTTCGCCCTGGTCCTGGGCCTCGTGGTGGGCTCCTTCCTCAACGTGGTCATCCGCCGCCTGCCCAAAGGGGAGTCCCTGGCCTATCCCCCCTCCTACTGCCCCAGCTGTGGCCACCGCTTGGGCCCCAAAGACCTGGTCCCCGTCCTCTCCTACCTGGCCCTAAGGGGGCGGTGCCGCTACTGCCAGGCCAGAATCAGCCCCCGCTACCCCCTGGTGGAGGGGCTTACTGGCCTCCTCTTCGGGCTCGTCGCCCTCTTCTACCCCCCTTCCCTCGAGGCCTTCCTGGTCTTCGCCTTCCTCTCCTTCCTGGTGGCTCTTTCCTTCATTGACCTGGACACCTACGAACTCCCCGATTCCCTCACCTACGGCCTCCTTTTCCTGGGCCTCGCCGCCTCCCACTTCTTCTCCTTCCCCCTCCCCTTCCAGGAGAGCTTGGACGGGGCCCTCATGGCGGCGGGAGGCCTAGGCCTGGTGGCGGGGTACGGGGGGCTTTTCCTGAGGCGCTTCCGGGAGGGAAGGCCCGAGGTCCCGGTGGGCCCCCATCAGGTGCACATGGCCGCCCTCTTCGGAGCCCTCCTGGGCCCGGGGGTGGGGATGGCCCTGGCCTTCCTCACCTGGGGCCTCTCGGCGCGGACGGGTAGGCCCGTGATCCTCCCCGACCGCCTGACCCTGCCCCTCCTTCCCCTGGCCCTCCTCGCCGCCCCCTACCTGGGCCTGGACTTCCTCCAGGCCCTAAAGGGAAGCCTCCTCGCCGCCGGGGGGCTCGCCCTGGCCGGAGGGCTCTACTGGGCCCTCAGGCCCTCCCCTCCGGAAGAGGAGGAAGAGGAGCCTGTGGCCATGGGCTACGGGGACGTGAAGCTTCTGGGGGCTTTGGGGGCCTGGCTCGGGCTTTACGCCTTTTTGGCCCTCTTCCTCGCCGTCTTCCTGGGGGCCTTCCTGGGCCTCCTCCTCCGCCAGCGGAAGCTCCCCTTTGGCCCCTACCTGGCCCTGGGGGGGGTGGTGGCCTTCCTCTTCGGGGAGAGCATCTGGGAGGCGTACCTGCGCTTCCTGGGCCTTTAGGGGCCACCTGCTAAGATGGAGGGGATGCGCCTCGAGGCCGAGCGCTTGCTTGCCCAAGCCGAGGAGGACCAGGTTACCCACGGCCCGAGTGAAGGCGGCGGAAAGGATTTTGGAATGGGTGAAGTCAGAGATCTACACGAGCTAAGAAAGCTTCTTCATTCCCCTTACCCGGACATTCCTCTTCGGCTCCCGGGCCAGGGGTGAAGCCCCGAAAGAGTGGCTGGGACCTCCTCGTGGTTTCTCCCACTTTTCGGGGCATGGACTACCTAAGCCAGGTCCAGCTCCTGTACCGCCTCCTTCCCCTGAGGAACGTGGACTACGTGGCCCTCACTCCCGAGGAATGGGAAGCCCGCAAGGGGGAGATCGGCCTTGTGGGGGAGGCCGCCCGGGAAGGCCTTGTCCTTCTGGACGAAGGGACCCCTGTGGGTTGACCGCAGACCGGCCCAAGGCCTTATCCTGCCCCCATGGACCTGACGCCTGCCCTGGCCAAAAGGCGGAGCGTCCGCCGTTTCAAGCCCGAGCCCATCCCCGAGGAGGACCTGGCGAAGCTCCTCTTCGCCCTGCAGCGGGCCCCCACGGACGCCAGCGCCCAGCTCTACAGCGTCCTTAGGGTCAAGGACCGGGGCCTTCGGGAGACCATCGCCCGGCTTTCCGGGGACCAGGAGCACATAAGAGAGGCGGCGGAGTTCTTCCTCTTCCTGGCGGACGTCCACCGCCTAGAAAGGCTCCTCGCCCACCGGGGAGAGAGGATGGCCCCCTGGCCCAAGACCGCCCTCCACTTCGCCATCCTGGACGCGGGGCTTTCCGCCGCCTACCTGGCCCTCACCGCCGAGGCCATGGGCTACGGCATCTGCTTCATCGGGGGGGTGCTCAACGAACCGGAGGCCCTGTTGGACCTCCTCCGCCTGCCCCCTGGGGTCTTCCCCGTGGTGGGCCTCACGGTGGGGGTCCCGGACGAGGAGGGCTCACCCAGGCCCAGGCTTCCCCGGCACCTGGTGGTGCACGAGGATGCCTACCGCCCCTACGGGCCGGAGGACCTCGAGGCCGCCTTCCAGGC
The DNA here is from genome assembly GCA_947085095.1 of uncultured Thermus sp. Classification (GTDB taxonomy): domain Bacteria; phylum Deinococcota; class Deinococci; order Deinococcales; family Thermaceae; genus Thermus. Next base: position 33,285 of record CAMTVD010000010.1, read on the forward strand.
CATGGCCCCCTATAGCCGCACGGGGGACTGGGGGCGGGTCCTCAAGCGCTACTTCGCCCAGGGGGGCGCCATGGAAGCCCGGGAAGCCCCTTACGGCCGCGCCCTGGCCCGCCAGGGCCTGGACCCCGACCTGCCCCCGGGAAGCCCCTTCTACTCCCTGGGAAGCCTCATTGAGGCCGCCCTAAAGGAGGCCCGGGGGGTCCTCTTCCGCTCCGGCGAGGCCTGGCTGGAACGGGAAACCGAGGCCTTCCGGGGCGAGGGAAAGCCCGGGGAAGCCCTTTTGGAGGCCCTCAAAAAGTCCCGGGGGGAGGTCCCCGACTGGCCCTAGGGGCTTTTAGCCTCCTGAAGAGGCCGCCTCGCCCCCCGGTAGGCCTTTTGGTAAAAGGGGGCCTCGAGGCTCTCAATCACCACCCGGCTCCCGTAGCTACTGGCGTGGGCGAAGACCCCCCGGCCCAGGTAGATGCCCACGTGGTCCACCTCCTTACCCCCAAAGCTGAAAAAGACCAGGTCCCCGGGGCGCAAAGTTTCGGCCACGGGCAGAGCGCGGTACTGCTCCCGGCTGGTCCGGGGCAGGGCCACCCCCAGCTCGGCGTAGACCTGGGCCACGAAGGCGGAGCAGTCCAGGCTCAAGGGCGAGTTGGCCCCGTACTTGTAGGGCACCCCCAGGTAGCGGAGGACTGCCTTCAGGAGGGGGCTTTCGGGGTCAAGGTCCTCTTTTGCCTCCTTTGCTCCCGGGGCCTCCCCCTCGAGGGCGGGGGCCAGCGGGGGAAGCTTCAGGACCTGTCCCACCTTGAGGTCCGGGGAGGCCAGGCCATTCAGGCGCATGAGCTCCTCCACCGTGGTCCCGTACCTCCGGGCGAGGGAGAAGAGGGTCTCCCCCGGGGCCACCACGTGGACCCGCTCCCCCGGGGCCTTCTCGGGGAGCCTGAGCACCTGCCCAGGCTGGATGAGGAAGCTTTCCAGGCCGTTCAGGCGCATGAGTTCCTCCACCGTGGTGCCATACTTCCGGGCAATGGAAAAAAGGGTATCCCCGGGGGCCACGGTGTGGGTGGGCTGGGCCAGGGCACCGGAGAGGAGCCAAAGGAACGCCAGAAGCTTCCTCCAGGTCATGGTCCCATTCTACGAAGAAGCCCCTTCCGGGCCTAGGCCAAGGCCTCTAGACCAGCCGGGCATAAGATCTAGGCGATACTTGCCATTAAGGAGGGAGGGAAGGCCTCTATGAGGGCCGCAAACCCCAGGGCGGCCGCGGAAGCCTAGGCCTGATGCCCAGAATGGATCTCCCCTCCCATCCTTACTCTGATCCTCCGCATCTCTCACACCTCCGGCAACAGCGGCCTGGGTGGAAACAGAGGAGAAAGGACCAGGAGAGTGGTCGTCTCCCCGTAGGGCTGGATCCGGAGCAAGAGGGCCTCGAGGCGCTCTGGGGAGGACACAGCGATCCGGACAAGGTAGTCATCCTCCCCCGTGACCAGGTGGCCTTCCACCACCCCGGGAAGCCCGGACAGAAGGTGCTTCAGGAAATCCGCCTTGCCCATGAAGCAGCGGATTCGCACCAGGGCCACAACGGGCCTCCCCACCTTGGCCGGGTCCACCTCCATCCGGTACCCCAAGATAAGGCCCGCATCCTCCATGCGGTGCAGCCGCTCGGCCACCGCCGGCGGGGAAAGCCCAACCCTGCGCCCCAGCTCGGCAAAGGAGAGGCGTGCGTTGCCCTGCAGTAGTTCAAGGAGACGGCAATCCACCTTGTCCAGCAACCCTTTCTTACGTAGGTTCATGCCCCATTCTGAGCTACCAAACCAAAGCAAAACGAGCGCTGGAACTCATTTTCCTTATTCCCCTTTCCGGCTGAAAGGTCTAGCCTGAAGAGGCAGGAGAGGAGGGATGATTGCGATGAATTTCCCTCACCCCATTCAGCTGTACTTGGAAGCACGGCACCGGCAGGAGACCCTGCTGCGGGAGGCCGAAACAGAGCGGCTTCTCTCCCGTCGCAAAAGGGAGTCCCTAAAGCTTTGGGATCGGATCCAGAACTATCTTTTCTGCAGGAAGGCCATGCCCTGCCTGAGTAGGGCTCTGGAAACCTTCCTCAGGGAGCATGCGGAGTGGAGAAACGGCTTCTTTGGTCCAACCTTTCTCCGCCACCACCTGGCCCCGGCCCTCCGCCGCAGTCCCGTGGGAGCTGAGGCCCTGGTAGAGCTTTGGAGCCGGCACCTGGATCTGGGAATAGAGGCTCAGGCAGGCTCGCAAGCCCGAATGGTCAAAGCCGCCCAGGAGTTTCTAGACCTCTTGGCCAAAGAAAAGAGCCTTCTAGACCTCTTGGCCAAGGAGAAGAGCCTTCCTTGGCGTCGCCCTAAGGGAACCTGAAGGGGTCCCCCCGGCTTGGCCCCCGGGCCAAGGTGTGCTACAATCCCTCAAGGCGGGGGCCGTTAGCTCAACTGGCAGAGCACCGGTCTCCAAAACCGGGGGTTGGAGGTTCGAGTCCTTCACGGCCCGCCAAATAGCCCCGCAAAGGGGCTTTTTCCTTATGGATGGGTACCGGGTCCTGGTGGTGGGGGCGGGCTTCGCGGGCAGCGAGGCCGCCTACCGCCTTGCCCAAGGAGGGGTGCGGGTGGGCCTCCTCACCCAGAGCCTGGACTCGGTGATGATGCCCTTCCTCCCCCCAAAGCCCCCCTTCCCCCCGGGGAGCCTCCTGGAAAAGGCCTACGACCCCGAAGACCCCCGCATCTGGGCCTTCCACGCCCGGGCCAAGTACCTCTTAGAGGGGGAAAGGAACCTCCACCTCTTCCAGGCCACGGCCACGGGGCTCCTTCTGGAGGGGGACCGGGTGGTGGGGGTGAGGACCTGGGAGGGCCCCCCGGTGCGGGCGGAGCGGGTGGTCCTGGCGGTGGGGAGCTTCCTCGGGGCTAGGCTCTTTATCGGAGAGGTGGAGGAGGAGGCGGGGCGGCTTTCCGAGGTCAGCTACCCAGACCTCTTGGAAAACCTCCTCTCGCTGGGCTTCCGCTTCGTGGAAAGGGAGGGGAGCGTGCCCGAGACCCCAGGCACCCCCGGCTACCGGGTGCGCTACCGGGCCTTCCACCCCGAGGAATGGGAGGAGGCCACCTTGCGCCTGAGGCGGCTAGAGGGGCTCTACGCCGTGGGGCTTTGTGTGCGGGAAGGGGACTACGCCCTCATGAGCCAAGAGGGCCTCCGCCTGGCGGAGCACCTTCTCCATGAGCCTGGGTAGGGGCCTTGCCCCGGGGTCCTCCCCCTCACCGTCCCAGAGGGCCCCGTGGACCTCCAGCAAAAGCCTCCGGTGGGTGAGGGCGTGGCGCACCTCCCCCAGGAAGCGGGGGGCAACCCCGAAGGCCTTGGCCTTTGCCGGAAGCTCCGCCACCGGGAAAAGGGGCACGCCGTAAAGGCCCTGGAAACGTCCTTGCAAAAGCTCAAGATAAACTCCTTTCCGCCCCAGGAGCACCAAGGCGGCGAGGCGCTCCTCTTTAGCCTTTCGCCTCCGCGGAAGGGGGTAGCGCTCGGCGACCCCCTTCCCCTGGCAGGCTGTGGCCAGGGGGCACGCCCCGCAGAGGGGCTTCTTGGGCAGGCAGACCGTGGCCCCCAGCTCCATGAGGGCCTGGTTCCACTCCCCGGGGTGGGCCTCCTGGGGGAGAAGGCCCTGGGCCAGCTCCTGGAGGGCCTTGGAAGAGGGGTTTTCCAGGGCGAAGAGGCGGGCGAGGACCCGGCGCACGTTCCCGTCCACCGCCGCCACCCGCTCCCCAAAGGCCATGGAGGCCACCGCGGCCGCGGTGTAGGGGCCGAGGCCGGGAAGCCTGAGGAGCTGGGCGCAGGTCCTGGGCAGGTCCTCCGCCTCCTGGGCCAGGCGGTGGAGGTGGATGGCCCGGCGGTAGTAGCCCGCCCCCTGCCAGACCCGAAGCACCTCCTCCAAGGAGGCCTCCCGCAGGGCCCTTAGCGTGGGGAAGCGCTCCAGGAAACGGTGGTAGTAGGGGATGGCCTGCCGGACCCGGGTCTGTTGCAGGAGGACCTCGGCCACCAGGACCCGGTAGGGGTCCCTCTCCCCCCGCCAGGGGAGGGGCCTCCGGTGGGCCCGAAACCAGCGGAGGAGGGCCTCCTGCCAGGGCTCCACGGCTAACCCCCAAGGAGCTTCTTGTGCTCCACCATGAGGCAGCGGTCCGCCACCACGGGGATGCCCGCCTCCCGAAGCCTCTTTTCAAACTCCGGGTTGCGGATACCCGACTGGAGCCAGACCAGACCGGGCCTCAGGGCGAGGACCTCCTCGAGGTGGCCCAGAAGGGCCTCCCCCGGTCGGAAGACGTCCAGGACATCCACGGGTTCCCCCAGTTCCCCAAGGCTCGCCACCACCTTTTCCCCAAAAAGCTCCTCGCCGGCGAAGCGGGGGTTCACGGGCAGGATGCGGTAGCCCTTCTCCCAGAGGTAGCGGGGCACGTAGTGGGCGGGGCGGGAAGGGTCCTGGTGGGCCCCGAGAACAGCGATGGTGCGGGCCTTTTCCAGATGAGCCTTCAGCCAGGCGTCCACCATCAGCGCACCCTCCTTTCCAGAACCTCCCCGATCTGCTTGGCCTCGGCGAAGGTGAGGCGTGACGGCAGGGCCTTTAGGTGGCCCAGCAAGTCCTCCTCCCCCATGACCCAAAGACGCCCCACCTGGCCCTTAACCTTCTTGTCCAAGAAGACCAGGATGGGCTGGACCTCCACCCCCAGGAGCTCCTGAAGCTTGTGGGCCTGCCGCCAGGCCTGGCGCACCAGGTCGTCCCGCCGCTGGCCCCGGACCCATAGCCCATTGGGGCGCACTTCCACGGGGCCGCTATAGTTCTTCACCTCCACGTTGAAGACACCCCCAGGCCCTACAACCACGTGGTCGGCGTTTTCCCCGTCCAGATCCACGTCATGAAACACCTTCCAGGTGGAAGGAAGACCAGCAAGGATGCGCCCCACGCGGGCCTCACCCCGGTAGCCCCGGACGTTGGCCACCACCAGGCGCTCCACATCCTTCTCCTGGAGCATCCTGACCACGGCCAACAGGGCCAAGGGTAAAGCCAGAGCCCCCATCCAGGGCACTGTAAGCTTGATCAAAAACCAGGTGGCTAACCCCACGCCCCCGAGAACAGCGGCTATCCGCCAAATCCTTCTGTAGAGGGTCTTTCCGGCCTTTCCAATCTCCCGTGCCATAGTCCTTAGGGCCTGTAGTCCAAGGGCCTCAGGTAGAACTCCCCGATGGCCGTGGAGGAAAGGAGGCCCACCGTGGGCAGGGCCCGCTTCCAGTGGGTCCGGTTCACCCGCTCCTTGACCCTCCGGATTTCCTCCTCGCTGAAGCCCAGGCCCAGGAGGTAGCCCTCGGGGTAGCCCTTCAGGTAGTGCTCCAGGATGACGTCGGCCCGCAGGTAGCGCACCCCCAGGTCCCCCTCGTCCGTCTGGCCGGGGATGAGGTCCGCCGTGGGAGGCTTCTCCACCACCGCCTCGGGCACCCCCAGGAAGCGGGCCAGGGCCCAGACCTGGGTCTTGTACAGGTCCCCTAGGGGGTTCACGGGCGGGGTGTCGTCCCCGTGCCAGGTGAAGTAGCCGAAAAGCCGCTCGGTTTTGTTCCCCGTGCCTAAGGGAAGGGCGCGGTAGGCCTGGGACTTGTCAAAGAGGACCACCATCCGCACCCGGGCCATGACGTTCCCCTTGCGGTGGGGGGTGAGGTCCGGGGTCAGGGCGGCGTAGGCCTCCACCATAGGGGTGATGTCCACTTCCTCCAGGGCCACGCCAAAGGCCTCCGCCACCAGATGGGCGTGGGCCCGGGAAAGGGGGTTGGAGTCCCGATGGGGGAGGAAAAGGGCGTGGACCCTTTCCGCCCCCAGGGCCCGCACCGCCAGGGCCAGGGTGGTGGCCGAGTCCACCCCCCCAGAGACCGCCACCAGGGCCTTCTCGTAGCCCCGCCAGGAAAGCTCCTCCCGGATAAAGCGGGTGAGGAAGTCCGCCACCAAAGGCCAGTTGAGCTCCAGGCTCTCCTGAAGCTTAGGGGCCTGCACCAGCTTCATGACACCTCCCTTCGCGAAACCCGCTCCAGGTCGGGAAGAAGAAGGGGGAGGGCCGCCTGGAGGTCGGAAAGCAAGGGGCTATCGTAGCGCACCGGGGGGATGCGCTCCCGGTCCAGCTCAAAGAGCAGGGCGGCTTCCTCAAAGAGGGGGGCCTCGGCGAGGATCCGGCCCTCGGGGCCCACCACCAGGCTTCCCCCGCTCATCCCCTTCCCCCCCTCAAAGCCCACCAGGCTGGCCAGGACCACGTACACTCCGTGCTCCGCCCCCACCGCCTGGGCCAGGGTGCGCCAGCGTTCCACGTTCTCGGGGCGCTCCCCCTGAAAGCCCCGGGCCGGGCTGGCGGCGGGCACGTAGATGACCTCAGCCCCGTCCAGGGCGGCGATGGCCGCGGTAACCGAATGCCAGAAGTCCTCGCAGATCAGGATGGCCGCCCGGCCAAAGCGAGTCTGGAAAGCCTCTATGCGGCTTCCCCGGGCCAGGTAGCGCTCCTCGTCAAAGACGCCGTAGGTGGGGAGGAAGACCTTGCGGTGGACGTGAACCACGCGGTGGGGAAGCTCCAGGTAGGCGGCGCTGTTGTAGTAAGCCCCCCCATCCCGCTCGTAAAAGCCCACCACCACGTCCAAAAGCCCCTCCCAGCCCACCTTGCGGTGAAGCCCGGAGAGGAGTTCCAAAAGCTCGTGCCGGGTGAGGGCCAGCTCCCGCACCCCGCCCTGGAGAAAGTAGCCGGTGAGGGCCGCCTCGGGGAGGACCACCACCTGGGGGGCGTGGGGCTTCAGGGCCTCGAGGTGGGCCTGAAGGCGAAGGAGGCTCTCCTTAAGCCGGGACTTCTCCGGCCTGAACTGCAAGACCGCATGCCGCGCCACGCCCCTATCCTACTCCCCGCACCCCGGGGAATAAGGGGTTAGGCCACCTCCAGGTAGAGCCTGGGGTCGGCATCGGGGAAGGGGTTGTCCTGTTCCTCCAAGGCCTTAAGCTCCTCCTCGGAAACCCCCTTTAAGAGGCGGAAAAAGGCCTCCGCATGCCCCCGGTAGCGCTCCTGGGCGTAGGCCTCCGCCTGGCCGGTGTCTATGAGGAAGGGCCAGTCCGAGGCCTCGAGGAGCAAAAGCTCCCGCATGGCCTGGCGCAGGAGGCGGTGGGAGAGGTTGCCCCGGCGCACCGCCTCCTTTAGGGCACCCTCCGCCCGGTAGACCTCCCGCCAGTAGTCCAGGGTCTTCCCGTTGAGCCAGACCCGGTGGTCCCCGCCCCGGCCCCAGGAGCCCTCGGGCAGGGCGGCCCGGACCGCCTTTCCCTGCACCGCCTCCCTGGTGGTCACCGCCCTCACCCCCGAACGTGCCAAAAGGCGCAGGACCTCCTCCAGCCAGGCCACCCCCTCGTACCACCAGTGGCCGAAAAGCTCGGCATCGTAGGGGGAGAGGATGATCCCGTCCGGATGCTCCGCCGCCAAACGGGCCAAAAGGTCCACGAAGTGGGCGGCGTGCTCCTTGGTCTTGGCGAAGGCCGCCTCGGGGTCGTAGGGGGCCTTGGCGGAGAGGTCTTTCTGGCGGTGGGTCACCCGCCAGTGGTGGAGGCCGGAAAGGGCGTCCTTGCGGTGGAACTCCCGGTAAAGCCCATCCCCGGGGTAGCCGTGGTCGGCACTCCACACCTGCAGGGTGGTCTCCTGGTTGCGGGCAAGGACCCTGAGGCCCGATTCCAGCTCGTGCACGTAGTAGGTGGCCGCAGCGCTCTCCACCCTTTCCCAGGAGGCCTCCCCATAGGGGGATAAAGCCTTCCCCCCCTGGACCAGGTGAGCGTCCACGAAGGTGTAGCGGATGCCCGCCCGCATCAGAAGCTCGTCCACCCCCGCCCTGAGGCCCTCCGGGGGGCCCTCCACCGGGGGCTTCCAGTACCCTTTGGGCCGGTAGGCCATCTCGGGGAGCCAAAAGCCCGTGGGGTCCTTGGCGAAGTGGCGGCGGTAGGTGGCCACCCCGGTCTTCACCTGGGCCCAGAGGGCCTCGTCGTAGCCCAGGAGGGGGGAGTAGCCGTGGGTGGCGTTGGAGGCGAGGAGCTCAATCTGTCCCCGGTCCTGGGCCCTGCGGAAGGCCTGGAGGAGGTCCCCGCCCAAGTGGTGAAAGTGGTCCAGGGTGAGCTCCCAGAAGGCCACCTGGTGGCGGGCGCTTTTCTCCAGTTCGCTTCCCTGGTAGCGCAGGTAGTCGCTCTGGGCCCGCTCCAGGCGGTCCTTGGCGTAGGACTGGAAGCCCGCCTTCACCTTGGCGTCGCTTAGCTGCTCCGCCAGGATAGGGGTGATGCCCAGGGTGAACCGGGCCTCTATGCCCTCTTGCCAAAGCCGCTCCAAGGCCCTAATGAGGGGCAGGTAGGTCTCGGCCATGGCCTCGTAGAGGGTTTCCTCCCCAAAGGGCCACAGGCCGTGGGAGCGCACGTAGGGCAGATGGGCGTGGAGGACCAGGGCGAAGCGCGCCATGGGTCTAGCGTACCACAGTGCCTTCCCCGGAAAGGGCCCGCCTTATGGGGTTTTCCACCCGGGCATCGGCGAAGATCACCCGCCCCACCCCGCCCCTCACCGCCTCCACCGCCCCCATCACCTTCCGCTTCATCCGCCCCTGGGCCAGGGCCAGGTACTGGGGGTCCTCCACCCTTTCCACCGGGATCTCCCGCACCAAGGAGGCCTCGTCGGGGTAGCGGGCGAGGAGGCCGGGCACGTTGGAGAGGTAGACCAGGGCCTCGGCCCGGTACGTGGTGGCCAGGAGGGCCGCCACCTGGTCCCCGTCGGTGTTGATGGCCTCCCCCTCGTGGCTGATGGCGGGGGGGGTGAGGACGGGGAGGTAGCCGTTTTCCAAAAGAAGGTCCAGAAGGGCCTGGTTTACCCTTTCCACCGTGCCCGTGTAATCCCCGCGGTGGATCTTGACCTTGCCCTCCTCCACGTACTTCACCGCCGCCTTGCGGCGGCCCAAGAGAAGCCTCCCGTCCAGGCCGGAAAGGCCGATGGCGTTCACCCCCTCCTTCTGCAGGAGTTCCACTAAACGCTTGTTCACCAGGCCGGCGTAGACCATGGTGAAGATCTCCAGGGTCCTCCGGTCCGTGAGGCGGCTCACCTGGCCCCCGGGGTGGGTGAGAAACCGAGGAGGGTGGCCCAGGGCCTCCGCCACCTTGTTGGTCTCGGAACTCCCCCCGTGCACCAGAAGAAGCCTTTCCCCCTCCTTCCACAAGGAGGCCGCGTCCTTGGCCACGGCCTCGTAGTTGATGCCCTCCGCGCCGCCTACCTTGACCACAATCATGGCAACAGCTCCAGATAACCCAGCCCCCTGGGCCTAAAACGGGTGAAGTCCCTCCTGTCCAGGGTCAGAACCCTCCTTACCCTGCGCTTCTCCGCCAGGACCACGATGCGGGCGTCCACAAAGCCCACCCCCGGGTAGGCGTCCATGACCTCGAGGGCCCGGGGGAGGTTCTCCGCCAGAAAGGGAAGGTACAGGCCTTCCCCCCGGGCCAGACCCTCCAGAAAGCCCCTGACCTCGTCTTCCCCCAGCCGGTGCCGGGCCAGACGGTCTACCTCGGGCAGGATGGTGCCTGGAAGCAAAAGCCGCCCCTTCAAGGCGCCCTTGGCCGCCTCGTGAAGGGGATGGGCCCGATCCAGAAGGACCAGGACCCCGCTGGTGTCCAGCCCCCTCCCGGGCCAGAAGCTCCGCCAGAGCCTCCTCGTCCCGGTCTATGTAGCTGGAGTCCTGGCTGGCCCCGAGCCCCACCCAGGCGGGAACCTGGCCCTGGGCCTCTTCCTGAAGGTACCGCCAGAGGGCCTCCCGCACCAGCTCGGCCTTGGGACGCCCCTTCTTCCGGGCCAGGCGGGTGAGCTCCAGGTCCACCTCCTCCGGCAGGTAAAGGGTGGTCCGACGCATGCATATATGCTAGGGGTGCAGGCCGGGGAAGTCCAAGCCCAGGGTCTCGGGAAGGCCCAGGCGGAGGTTCAGGGCCTGGAGGGCGTGGCCCGCCGTGCCCTTCACCAGGTTGTCTATGGCCACCATGACCACCAGCCTGCCGGTGTCCTCCTCCAGCTCAAAGCCGATGTCGGCGTAGTTGGTGCCCTGGACGAAGCGGGGATCGGGGTAGCGGTGGATCCCCTTCTTCTGCTTGACCAGCCGGACGAAGGGCTCAGAGCCATAGGCCTCGCGGTAGGCCTGCCACACGTCCCTTTCGCTCCAGCCGTCCTGGAGGAAGGTCTGGGCGGTCATGAGGATGCCCCGCACCCGGTCGGTGGCGATGGCGGTGAGGTGCACCTCCGGGCGGCCCGGGAGGTTCTCCACCACCTCGGCGGTGTGGCGGTGGCCCGTGGGCTTGTAGACCCTTATGGACCCCGCCCGCTCGGGGTGGTGGCTTGCCGGGTTCGGCTCCGCCCCTCCCGCCGAGGTGGAGATGAGGAGGGTGACGAAGATGGGGGAGGGCTTCAGAACCCCCCCTTTGAGGAGGGGGTAAAGCCCCAGGAGGGTGGCCGTGGCGTTGCACCCCGCCCCCGCCATCCAGTCCGCCGTCTTCAGCCTCTCCCGGTACAGCTCGGGCACGGCGTAGACGAAGCGGCCCAAGAGCTCCGGCCTGGGGTGCTCGCCATAGTACTTGCGGTAAAGCTCCAGGTCCTTCAAGCGGAAGTCCGCGGAGAGGTCCACCAGGATGGGGGCGAGGCCCGCGTAGCGGTCAAACTCCCGGGCCAAGACCCCGTGGGGCAGGGCCAGGACCAGGATATCCGCGGGCTCCAGCTTTTCCGGCGGGATGAACTTGAGGTTCGTGCGTCCTCGCAGGTTGGGGTGGACGAAGGAAACGGGCTCCCCGGCGAAGCGCCTGGAGGTCACCTGCTTAACCTCCAGGTGGGGGTGGGAAAGGGCCAGGCGCAGAAACTCCCCCCCGGCGTACCCCGAGGCCCCCACGATGGAGAGGGTCTTCCTATCCACGGGCCACCTCCCAGGTGTACCTAAGGATCTCCCCTGGGATGTCCACCCCCGTGGTGTGCACGGAGTTCTTGAACTCCATGGTGTGGTTCACCTCGTTCACCAGAAGCCCTCTCTCCGACTCAAAGAGGTCTATGGCCACCACCCCGCCCCCCACCGCCTGGGCGGCCCGCACGGAGAGGCGGGCGAGTTCCTCGGTGACGGGGCAGTTTTCCGCCTGCCCGCCCCGGGCGGTGTTGGTGATCCAGTGCTGGCTCCGGCGGTAGATGGCGGCGATGGCCCTATCCCCCACCACGAAGACCCTTATGTCCCGCCCAGGCTTCTTCACGTACTCCTGCAGGTAGAGGAGCTGGTGCTGGAAGCCTCCCAGGACCTCCTTGTGCTCTAAGATGGCCTCCGCCGCCTCCCGGTCGGTGATCTTGGCGAGAAGCCGCCCCCAGCTCCCGATCACCGGCTTCAGGACCACGGGGTAGCCCCAGGCCTCCATGAGCCTTAGGGCCTCCTCGGTGTCGGTGAGGAGGGCGGTCTTGGGCTGGGGCAGGCCCGCCCGCTCCAGGGCGACGCTCGTGGCCCACTTGTCCCCGCAGGTCTCCATGACCTCGGGGCGGTTCACCACGGGAATGCCCAGGGCGGTGAGGTAGCGGGCCGCGGCCAGGCCCCGGCTCTGGCTCACGCACCGCTCCAGGGCCACGGTGACCCCGTCCAGCTCCTCGGGCCTCTCCCCCAGGACCATGCGCAGCCCTGGGGCGTAGACCTTCCTAAAGGGAATGCCCAAAGCCTCGGCCCGCTCAAAGAGCATCTTTTCGTCGGGCCGGATCCGGTCGTAGAGGATGGCCAGCATGCCCCCCTATTCCCCCCAGTCCTCTGCCTCCTCAGGGGCGGGCTCGAGGCGCAAGGGGTCCAGGGAGACCACCTCCAGCTCCGCACCGCACTCCTCGCAGACCAAAAGCTCACCCAGCTCGGGATTCTCCAAGGTCAGCTCCGCACCGCACTCAGGGCAAGTAGCTACCATTCCTCGTCCTCCTCCTCTACTTCGCTCCAGTCAGGCACAAAGCGAAAGCCGCACTCGGGGCACTCCACCTCCTGCCCCGCCTCCTCCTCGGAAACCTCCAGGGTGTAGCCGCACCGGGGGCAGTCCACGAAGAACCCTTCCAGGCCGCCCTCCGAGACCTCCAGCTCCAGGGGGTCTAGGGAGACCACCTCCAGAAAGGCTCCGCAGGCCTCGCACTCCAGCACGTCCCCCGCCTCGAGGGTTTCCAGATCCTCGGCCAGCACCAGGCTGACCTCGCCGCACACCGGACAGGTGATCTCCAGGTCCTCCATGCCCAAAGTCTACTCCCCCGGGAAGCGCCCGTGCTTCTTGTAGTAGTCCAGGAGGGAGCCCTCCTTGAGGGCCTCCAGGAGGAAAGGGGGCGGGGGCTTGAGCTGGAAGCGCTCCCCTCCCCTAAGCAAGACCCCCTTTTCCAGGTCCAGCTCCACCTCATCCCCGTCCTCTAGCGCATCCACCACCTCCTCCGATTCAAAGGGAACGATCCCCAGGTTCACCAGGTTGCGGAAGAAGATGCGGGCGTAGCTCTTGGCGATGACCGCCCGGATTCCCAGGCGCTTCAACGCTTCCGGAGCGTACTCGCGGCTACTGCCAAGCCCGGCGTTCCGCCCGAAGACCAGGATGTCCCCGGGCCGCACCGCCTCGGCAAAGCCCGGGCGCAGGTGGGCGAAGGCGAAGAGGTGAAACCGGTCCTCCCCCACCATGAAGGGGGCGTACTTCCCGGGCAGGATGTCGTCGGTGTTGATCTGGTCGCCAAACTTAAAGACCTTGGCCATAAACCTCCTTTCGGCACTCCGCTACGACCTCCCTGGGCACGAGCCGGAGGGCGAGCCAGACGAGAAGGGGAAGGATGAGGGCATCGTCCAGGTGGCCCAAAACGGGGATGAAGTCGGGGATAAGGTCCACGGGGCTTAGGGCGTAGGCCAAAAGGAGCCCGAGGAGGAAGCGGGCCAGGCGAGGGGTCCTGGGATGGGCCAGGGCCTTCCGGTAGACCAGAAGCTCCTTTTTGAAGCTACGCCAGGCTTCCCGCATCCAGCTCCTCCGGTGTGGTGATGTACCCGGCCACGGCGCTGGCCGCCGCCACCCTGGGGCTTGCCAGGTAGATCTCCGCGTCCGGGGCCCCCATGCGCCCGCGGAAGTTGCGGTTGGAGGTGGAGACGCAGACCTCCCCCGGGGCCAGGACCCCCATGTGCCGCCCCATGCAGGGGCCGCACCCCGGGGTGCCAATGGTGGCTCCGGCCTGGAGGAGGGTGAGGAGGGTGCCGTCCTTGGTGGCCTCCTCCAGGACCTGGCTGGAGGCGGGCACCACCAGAAGGCGCACCCCGGGGGCCACTTGCCTCCCCTTCAGCACCTCGGCGGCGGCCCTTAAGTCCTCAATCCGCCCGTTGGTGCAGGTGCCGATGAAGACCTGGTCCACCCGCTTCCCCTTGACCTGGGCCACCTCGTGCACGTTGTCCACGTAGAAGGGCACGGAAACCCGGGGGGTGAGGGAGGAAAGGTCTATCTCCACCACCTCCCGGTAGCGGGCCTCGGGGTCGGGGTAGAGCCAGTCGGGGACCCGGTACATCTCCAGAATCTCCCCGCTCGGCACCACCAGCCCCGCCTTGGCCCCCGCCTCCACCGTGAGGTTGGCCAGGGTCATGCGCTCCCCGCGGGTGAGGGCCTCGGCCCCGTCCAGGAGGTGGATCTCCACCGCCATGTAGGTGGCCCCTTCCGCGGTGAGAAGGCGCACCATCTCCAGGGCGGCGTCCTTGGCCGTGACCCCCCTGGGAAGCCCTCCCCGGAAGACCACCTTCACGCTCTCCGGCACCCTCAACCAGGTGCGGCCCGAGGCGGCGGCCAGGGCGATGTCCGTGGCCCCCATCCCCGTGCCGAAGGCCCCCACCGCCCCGTAGGTGGTGGAGTGGCTGTCCGAGCCCACCACGATCCAGCCCGGCTGGGCCAGGCCCTCTTCCATGAGGACCTGGTGGCACACCCCCCGGCCCACGTCAAAGACCCGGATGCCGTGCCTCTTTCCCCATTCCCGGATCTCCTTCTGGGCCTTGGCCACCTCGAGGTTGGCGGCGGGGGCCACGTGGTCAATGACGATGGAAACCCTTTCCGGATAGCGGGGGGTGGCCTGAAGGTACTCCAGGCGCTTGAAGAAGCTCCCGGCGATGGAGTCCACCACCATCACCTGGTCCACCTCCACCACCACGAGCTCCCCCGCCTCCACCCGCCTCCCCGCCTTGTGGGAGAGGATTTTTTCCGCTAGGGTCTGGCCCATGCCCTACCTCCTATACTGAGGGTATGGCCAAATACACGGCCATCCTTTACCCCGACCCAGAAACCCCTGGGGTCTGGATCGCCGAGTTCCCCGCCGTGCCCCAGGCCCACTCTTTTGCAATAGCCCCGAGGAAGCCCTGAAGAACGCCCAAGAGGCCCTGGAGCTGGTTCTGGCCTACCTGAAGGAAGAGGGGCGGCCCCTTCCCCAAGACGTGGAAGCGGTAGAGGTGAGGGTGGATGCCGCCTGGGCCCGAGGAGGTGGCCCGAAAGCTCCGGAAACTGGGCTTCGTGGAGCGCATGGCCAAGGGAGGGCATCGCCTCTTCGCCCACCCCGACGGAAGGGTGGTGCCCTTCCTTCCCAAAGGCACCTTCAGGAAGATCCTGAAGGAGGCGGGCCTCTCCGAGGAGGGGTGTCACCAGGTCTAGCCTCATGCCGTGATCCACTCCCTTAGGATGCGGTCCAGCTCCTCGAGGGTCAGCTGCCCCTGGTCCGCCAGGGCCTTGATGTGCTGGGTGACCCGGTGGAGCTCCTCCTCCCCGTAGTGGAGGCCAAGCTCCTGGGCCCTGGCCTTGATGGCGTGGCGGCCCGTGAGCTTGGAGGCGATGATGAGCTTCCGCTTCACCCCGAAAACCTCAGGGGGGTAAGGCTCGTAGGACTCGGGGTTCAGGTAGATGGCCTTGAGGTGCATCCCCGCCTTGTGGCTGAAGGCGGTCTCCCCGGTGATGTAGTTGTTGAAGGGGATCTCCACCCCCACCATCCTGGCGATCATCCGGTCCAGCTCGGGGAGCATCTCCAGCTTGTACTTCTCGCGCACGTACTCGGGCTGGAGGGTGTACATGCGGGCCAGGAAGCCGCCTAGGGGAGTGATGCCGTTCCGCTCCCCGATCCCCAAAATGGTGGTGTCCACGTGGGTGGCCCCGGCCTCAATGGCCTCAAAGGCGTTGGCAACGGCGCAGCCCGTGTCGTTGTGGCCGTGGAACTCTATGTCCACGCGGGGCCCCACCACCCGCCGCACCTCCCGCACCAGGGTATAGACCTGCCGGGGGGTGGCGATGCCCACGGTGTCCGCCAGGCCCACCCGGTCCACGTAAGGGGCGATGGCCCCGTAAATGGCGAGGAGGTCGTGCTCGTCGGAGCGGAAGGTGTCCTCGGCGGAGAAGCGCACCTCGGCGTGGGGGGCCTTCTCCCGGATGAACTGGATCACCTCCAAGGCCTCCTCAATGATCCGGGTGATGTCCCGGCCGTGGGCCGCCCGCAGGTACTTGCTGGTGCCGAAAAGGAGGTCAATCCCCTGGACCCCCGTCTCCACCGCCACCTGGGCGGCGTCCATGCGGGTCTGGATGTGGGTCACCACCTTGGCCTTCAGGCCCAAGGAGGCCAGGACCTCGGCATCCTTGCGGGACTGGGGCGAGGCCATGGGCGTGGTGACCTCAATGTACTCAATCCCGAACTCGTCCAGGGCCTTGGCGATCTCCACCTTGTCCTGGGTGGAGAAGTTGGCCTTCTCAAACTGCTCGCCTTCCCTCAAGGTGGAGTCTATGATCTTCCACTCCCGCATGCGCCCCTCCCCAAAAGAAAACCGGCCCGAACTCGGGCCGGGGGATAAGGAACCCTTAGAGGGCTATCCTACCCCCCGGCGGCCGAGTTTTTTCTCACGGGCCAGCATCTTAGCGGTAAGGATATACGAAACCCCCCGCTTTGTCAACGCCCAAACCGCCTCTCCCGGGCCTGGTAGCTCCTCAGAGCCCGGAGGAAGTCTATCTTGCGAAACTCCGGCCAGAGCACGTCGGCGAAATAAAACTCGGAGTAGGCGGACTGCCAGAGGAGGAAGCCGGAAAGCCGTACCTCCCCCGAGGTGCGGATGATGAAGTCGGGGTCGGGCAGGCCGGCGGTGTAAAGCCTTTTCCCGATCTCCTCCGAGGTAAGGGTCTCCGCCACCCCCTTGGGGGAAAGGCCCTTTTCCTCCGCCTCCAGAAGGAGGCTTTTCACCGCGTCCACGATCTCCTCCCGGCCCCCGTAGCCCATGGCGATGTTGAGGACCATCCCCTTGTGGTCCCGGGTCCTGGCCTCGAGGCGCTCCACGGCCTTCAGCACCTCCGCGGAAAACCCCTCCCGCCGCCCGATGAAGCGCACCTGGACCTGGTGCTCCAGGATGCGGTGGTCCTCCGCCATTCTCTCCGTCTCCCGCACGAAGAGGCGCATGAGGGCCTCCACCTCCTCAGGGGAGCGCCGGAAGTTCTCCGTGGAGAAGACCCAGACGGTGACCGTTTTGATGCCCAGCTCCAGGCACCACTCCAGGACCTCGTAGGCCTTGTGCACCCCGAACTCGTGCCCCAGGGTGGGGGGAAGGCCCAGGGCCCGGGCATAGCGGCGGTTCCCGTCCAGGATGAGGCCCAGGTGCCGGGGCATGGGGCCTCTTTTGACCTCCTTGAGGAGGCGCTTCTCGTAGAGCCAGTAGAGGGGGCGGGAAAGGCTTAGGAGGCGGCGGAGCATACCCTTTCCACCCTAATCCCCCGGTGGGCAAAAGGGAAGGGCTTCAGCGGTAAAGCTCCCGGGCGATGACGAGGCGCTGGATCTCCGAGGTGCCCTCGTAGATCTCCGTGACCTTGGCATCCCGGTAGTAGCGCTCCACCCGGTAGTCCCGGTGGTAGCCGTACCCCCCCAGGACCTGGACCGCCTCCCGGGTCACCTCCACCGCCACCTGGCTGGCGAAGAGCTTGGCGGCGCTGGCCTCGAGGGTGAACCGCTCCCCCCGGTCCTTTTTCTCCGCCGCCTTCAGGGTGAGGGCCCGGGCCGCCTCTATCTTCACGTGCATGTCGGCGATCTTGAAGGCGATGGCCTGGTGTTCCCTCAGCTTCTTGCCGAACTGCTCCCTTTGGTCGGCGTAGGCCTTGGCGATCTCGTAGGCCCCCCGGGCGATGCCCACTGCCTGGGCCGCCACCCCGAGGCGCCCCGAGTCCAGGCCTGCCAGGGCGTAGGCCAGCCCCCGCCCCTCCTCCCCCAAAAGGTTCGCCTCGGGGACGAAGACCTCCTCCAGGCGCACCTCGGCGGTGTGAGCGGCGTGCAGACCCATCTTCTCCTCCGGCGGGCCGAAGGAAAGGCCGGGGGTGCCCTTCTCCACCAAGAAGGCGCTGATCCCCTTTTCCGTCCGGGCCATGACCACGTAGAGGTGGGCCTGCCCGGCGGAGGTGATCCAGCTCTTCACCCCGTTCAGGACGAACCCCCCGGGCACCCGCCTGGCCTCGGCGCGGAGGCTTTTCGCGTCCGAGCCCGCATGGGGTTCCGTGAGGCAGAAGGCCCCGATCCACTCCCCCTGGGCCAGGGGCACCAGGTAGCGCTTTTTTTGCGCCTCGGTGCCAAAGCGGAGGAGCATGTACTGGGGAAGGCCGGCCGTTACCGAGAGGATCACCGCCACGCTGGGGTCGGCGGCAGCGATCTCCTCGAGGGCCAAAACCCAGGTCACGGAGTCCAGTCCCGCACCCCCCCAGGCCTCGGGGGTGGTCATGCCCAAAAAGCCCAGCCCCCCTAGGGCCTTGAGCTGGGGCCAGGGGTACTCCCCCTTGCGGTCGTACTCCGGGGCCAGGGGGTAGAGGATCTCCTTGGCCACCTGGCGTAGCGTGTCCAGGACCAGCTTTTGCTCTGGGGTGAGGGTCATCAGCCCTATCGTATCACTGCAAGGCAGCAAAAAAACGTCATTCCTCTCCCCATCTCGGAGCCCGGCGAGCGGGAAGGCCCAGGTGGTCCAGGATGCGCTGGGTGAGGAAGCCCAGAAGGTCGGCGATCTCCTTGGGCCGGTGGTAAAACCCAGGGCTGGCGGGGAGGATCAGGGCCCCCGCCTCCGCCGCCTGCACCATGGCCTTCAGGGTGGGAAGGGGCAAGGGGGTCTCCCGGGGCACCAGGATGAGGGGCCTTTTCTCCTTCAGGTGCACGTAGGCGGCCCGGGTGAGGAGGGTGTCCGCCAGGCCGTGGGCCACCTTGGCCAGGGTGGTGGCGGAGCAGGGGACCACCACCATCCCCCGGGTCTGGAAGGAGCCGGAGGCGATGGGGGCCCCCAGGTCGCTGTCCTTGTAAACCCGGGCCGCCAGGGGATAGAGGTCCTTGGGGCCTAGCCCCATCTCCTCCCAGAGGACCCGCTTGGCCCCCTGGGAGAGGACCAGGTGCACCTCGGCCAGACCGGCCAAAGCCTGAAGGAGGTCCAGGGCGTAGGGCATGCCGCTGGCCCCGGAAAGCCCCACCACCACGCGGGGAAGCTGCATGCCCCCACTATAAGAAAACCCCGGGGTCCAGGCCCCGGGGGGCACCCCGTGGTGCGGCGTTACTTCAGCTCCACCACCGCGCCCACGGCCTCCAGCTTCTTCTTGATCTCCTCGGCCTCGGCCTTGGGGATGCCCTCCTTGATGGGGCCGCCCTTCTCGGCCAGGTCCTTGGCCTCCTTGAGGCCGAGCCCGGTGATGGCCCGGAGCTCCTTGATGACCTCCAGCTTCTTGGCCCCGGCCTCCTTGAGGATCACGTCAAACTCGGTCTTCTCCTCCACGGGGGCCGCGGCCTGGGCCTGAGCGGGCACCGCGGCCACGGCCACGGGGGCCGCCGCGGTCACACCCCAAGTCTCCTTGAGAACGTCAATGAGCTGCTTGAGTTCCAAAACCGTCGCCTGGGAAAGCTCTTCCTTGATGCGTTCAATGTCCAAAGCCATCTCCTACCTCCTAAGCCGCCTTCTTCTCCGCGTACGCCTCGAGGATGCCCACCAGCTCGCGGGCCACCCCACCCAGAACGCCCACAAGCTCCGCCATGGGAGCCTGGAGCACGCCCACGAGCTCCGCCCGGAGCTCGTCCATGGTGGGGAGCTCCGCCAAGGCCACCAGGTCCTTGGCCGAGAGGACCTGGCCCTGCAGAAGCCCGCCCTTGGCCTCGGGAATCCCCTTCGGGTTCTTCTTGGAGAACTCCTGCAGGGCCTTGGCCGCGGCCACCGGGTCCTCATAAAAGACCACGGCGCTGGGCCCGGCAAGCCCGTCCAGCTCCGGCAGGCCAAGCTCCTTCAGGGCGATGCGGATCAGGGTGTTCTTGGCCACGAAGAGCCTAGCCCCCTTCTCCTTCAGGGCCTGGCGCAGGGCGTGGGTCTCCTTGGCGGAAAGCCCCTGGTAGTTCACCAGGAAGAAGGAGCCATGGGCCCGCTCAAGGTTCTCCTTGAGGGCGGCGAGAAGGGCGATGTTGCGCTTGTTTGGCACGCCTTCCTCCCTTTTGGGGCAGGGGAACCCCGACCGATTTCCTTGGGATTTTCGCGAAACGCTCCCCCTCAAGCGCCTCGGCGGGATGTTTAAGGCCTAAGCCCCCCGCTGTCTTTGGCCTGGGCGCCCACGCGCCCGGGGTGCCATAGAGGAGTGTACGCAGTAAAGGGCCCGGAGTCAAGCAGACCCCGGGCCTCGCCTCAGGAGTGGGGGTTGATGCGGATGCTGGGCCCCATGGTGCTGGTCACGTAGACCGAGCGCAGGAAGGTGCCCTTGGCCGCCTCGGGCTTGCTGGCCTCGAGGGCCTTGATGAAGGCCCGGATGTTGTCGGCGAGCTTCTCCGGGGGGAAGCTGGCCTTGCCCACGGGGGCGTGGATGGCCCCGGTCTTGTCGTTGCGGAACTCAATCCGCCCCGCCTTGATCTCCTTGATGATCTCCCCGATGTTGAAGCCCACGGTCCCCGCCTTGGGGTTGGGGAGGAGGCCCCGAGGACCCAGGATGCGGCCCAGCTTGGAGCCCACGGCCCCCATCACATCGGGGGTGGCCACCACGGCATCAAAGTCCATCCAGCCGTCCAGGATCTTCTGGATGATCTCCTCGCCGCCCACGTAGTCGGCCCCGGCCTCCTCGGCCTCCTTGATCTTCTCCCCCTTGGCGATGGCTAGGACCCGCACCTGCTTGCCCAGGCCGTGGGGCAGGGAGACGGTGCCGCGCACGTTCTGGTCGGACTTCCGGGGGTCAATGCCCAGCTTGGCGTGGACCTCCACCGTCTCGTCAAACTTGGCGGTGGCGAGGTCCTTCACCAGGCGAGCGGCCTCGTCAATGGTGTAGACCCTCGCCGGATCCACCTTCTCCAAGAGGGCCCGGTAGCGCTTGCCGTGCTTAGGCATCCTTCACCTCCGGCATCCCCACCACCTCCACCCCCATGGAGCGGGCCGAACCGGCGATCATCCGGGCGGCGGCCTCCAGGTCGGTGGTGTTCATGTCGGGAAGCTTCTGCTTGGCGATCTCCAGCACCTGCTGCCAGGTGATCCTCCCCACCTTCTCCCTACCCGACTTGTGGGCCCCCTTCTCCAGCCCCGCCGCCTTGCGGATCAGGTAGCTGGCGGGCGGGGTCTTGGTGATGAAGGTGAAGGAACGGTCGGCGTAGATGGTGATCTCCACCGGGACGATGGCGTCCCCCATGCCCGCCGTGGCCGCGTTGAAGGCCTTCACGAACTCCATGATGTTGGCCCCGTGCTGGCCCAAGGCGGGCCCCACCGGGGGCGCGGGCGTGGCCTTGCCCGCGGGCAGCTGCAGCTTGACTACGGCAACGATCTTCTTCATTTTTCCCTCCTAGGCTCCCCCCAAGTTGGGGGTGCAAGCGCCTTTAGGCCTTGACCACCTGGGAGAAATCCAGCTCCACAGGGGTCTCGCGCCCGAAGATGGTGACCATGACCTTGACTTTACCCTTCTCGGGGTTGATCTCGGTCACGGTGCCGGTGAAATCGGCGAAGGGGCCGGAGACGACCCTTACCTGGTCCCCCTCCCGGAAGGCCACCTGGGCCTTGGGGGCTTCCTTCCTGCCCAGGAGACCGGAGACCTCGAGGATGTGCCGCACCTCGTCCGGGGAAAGAGGCACCGGGCGGTGGCCCGCCCCCACGAAGCCGGTGATGCCAGGGGTCCCCCGCACCACCTCCCAGGCCTCGTTGGGCTCCTCCTCATCGCCCAGGTCCATCTGGATGAAAAGGTAGCCAGGGAAGAGCTTCCTCTTCAGGATCTCCTTCCTGCCCCCCTCGCGCACCTCCACCACCTCCTCCGTGGGGATGAGGACCTGGAAGATCTTGTCCTCCATGCGGAAGGCCTTCACCCGCTTCTCCAAGTTGTCCTTGGCCTTCTCCTCCTGCCCCACGTAGGTGTGGACCGCGTACCATTCAATGCTCATCGCAAGAGCCCTATCAGGAAGCGGAAGACCAGGTCGTAAAGGCCCAGGAGCACCATGGCCACCAGGGTGAAGATCAGGATGGCCTGGGTTCCCTCAATGACCTGCTCCCGCGTGGGCCAGGTGACCCGGGCAAGCTCAGCCCGGGCCTCCTGGAAGTAGCGGACAATCCGGGCGAACATCAGACCTTCACTTCCCGGTGCGCCGTGTGCTTATCGCACCAAGGGCAGTACTTCTTGAGCTCCAGCTTGGAGGTGGTGTTGCGCTTGTTCTTCTCGGTGGCGTAGTTGCGGCGCTTGCACTCCGTGCACTCCAAGAGGATCTTGATGCGGACCTCGCTGGCCATGCCTCACCTCGCTTTTGGGGGGGGAGGCAACCCTCCCCCCAGGACCTACTCCAGGATCTTGGTGACCACACCGGCGCCCACGGTCCGCCCACCCTCCCGGATGGCAAACCGCAAACCCTCCTCCAACGCCACCGGCTTGATCAGCTCCACCGTGAACGTCACATTGTCCCCAGGCATCACCATCTCCACCCCCTGGGGCAGCTCCACCACCCCCGTCACATCCGTCGTCCGAAAGTAAAACTGCGGCCGGTACCCCGTGAAAAAACCCGTGTGCCGACCCCCCTCCTCCTTCCGCAAA
>CAMTVD010000011.1:0-9441 GCA_947085095.1 uncultured Thermus sp.
GGACCATGGCGGCCCAGAGGCGGGTTTTCTTGTGGGTCTTCGGGTCCAGGGAGAGTTCCAGCAGGAGCCGGTCCTCCTCAGGGGTCAGCTGGATCTGAAGAGGGGCTGCCATGTTGACATGATAAGGGGTTGGCACTTAGTAGCCTGGGATACCTGCGCACGGGCATGGGATTACTATACCCGGCGCCACAAAAGACGCAGACTGTTGGCCGTCACCAACACGAGTGCTCCATTGTCCGCCAGCACTGCGGTCCAAAGCCCCGTGTAACCCATGAGGGTGGTGAGGAGGAAAAGCCCCTTGAGCCCCACCGCCACGGCCACGTTCTGGCGGACCACGCCCAGGGTCAGGCGGCTTAGCCGGAAGGCCCGGGGCAAGGCGGCAAGGCTCAGAAGCCCCACGTCTGCACTCTGCAGGGCCGCTTCCGTGCCCTCGGCCACGGCAAGCCCTACCGTGGCCTTGGCCAGGGCTGGGGCGTCGTTCACCCCATCCCCCACCATGGCCACGCCACCCCTACCTTCCATCTCCTCCACCAGGCGGAGCTTGTCCACGGGAGAAAGGCCAGCCCGGATTTCCTCAGGAAAAAGCCCTATGGCCGTGCCCAAAGCCAAAGCAGAGGTCTCCCGGTCGCCGGTAAGCAGGAGGGGCTTAAGGCCCAGTCGGCGCAGTTCGGCCAAGGCTTCCCGGGCCTCGGGGCGGGGGGTATCCTGGAAGGCCAAGAGGGCCAAGGGAACCCCCTCCCTAACCAAGAGGGAAAGGCTGAAGCCTTCCTCCGTCAAGGCCTTCACCTGGGCCTCTACTTCCGGGGACAGGTCCCAGGCCTCGGGCCGCACCAAACCCACCTCCTTCCCCTCCACCCGAGCGAAGGCCCCGAGGCCCGGCACCGCCCGATGCTCCTCCGAGGGCAAGGCCTTGGGGCCCGAAGCCTCCCGCACTGCCCGGGCTAAGGGGTGGGAGGAACCCTCCGCCACCCCCTTCGCCAGGGCCAAGGCCTCCTCCGTCGAAACCCCAAAGGTAACCACCCGCACCAGCGTGGGCTTTCCCAGGGTCAGGGTTCCCGTCTTGTCCAAAGCCACGTAGCGAACCCCAGCCAAGCGCTCCAGGGCCGCCCCGCTCTTAAAGAGCACCCCCGCCCTGGCTCCCCGGGCCACCCCTGCGGCGATGGCCGCAGGCACCGACACCACCAGAGCGCAGGGACAGGCGATGAGGAGAAGGGCCAAGGCCTTGTAGACATGCCCCAGGAAATCCCCCTGGAAAAGGGGAAGGACCAGGCCCACGAAGCCTGCCAGGGCCAGGACCGCCGGGGTGTAGCGGCGGCTAAAGGCATCCACCACCCGCTCCGCCTGGCTCTTCTTAAGCAAGGCCCCCTCCGCCAGGCGTTCCATCTCCGCCAGGAAGCCCTCCTCGGGAAGGCGCTCCACCTTTACCACCAAGCTCCCCTCCTGCACCAGACTGCCCCCGTAAACCCGGTCCCCTATCCCCTTGGGCCTAGGCAAGGGCTCCCCGGTGAAGGCGGCCTCCTCCACGGAAGCCTGTCCAGACACCACCACCCCGTCGGCCGGTACCCGCTCCCCCGGGGGCACCCTCACCAGGTCCCCCACCCTCAAGGCCTTAAGGGGCACCTCCTCCACCCCACCCTCCTTCAGGCGGTAGGCCCGCCTGGGAAGAAGCTCGGAAAGGGCGTAAAGGGACCTGCGGGCCTGGGCCACGCTATAAGCCTCCAGCACCTCCCCCACGAGGAAGAGGAAGACCACCACCGCCGCCTCGGCCTCCGCCCCGATGAGCAAGGCTCCCAGGGTAGCCAGCGTAACCAGGGTTTGCATGCTGAAGGGGTTTTGCCGGAACGCAGCCACCGCACGACGAGCCAGGGGGAAAACCCCTATCAAGGCCGCCAGCCGATAGCCCCAAGGGGCTAGGCCGGGGAGGAAGAGCGAAGCCAAAAAGGCCGCCAGGAGAAGCCCTCCGGAAGCCAAGGCCCAGCGCCAGGGTCCCAAAACCCCCCTGGTCGTGTCCCCTTCAGGCTTCAAACGGTAGCCCAGGGCGGAAACCACCCTTTCCGCCTCCTTCTCCGCCCCGGGAACCTCGAGGTGCAGATACGCCTTACCGCTGGCAAAGCTGACCTGGGCCTGCACCACTCCAGGCACCCCGGAAAGGGCTTTCTCCACCTTTAAGGCGCAGTCGGCGCAGTCCAAACCCTCCACCCGGAACACGCGAACCCTGTGAGCATCCATGTTCCCAGGGTAGCATCATTTGAGTAGCTAGTCAAGTGTTCTCTTCCGCGTGCTCCAAAGCCTCCTCAAGAAGCCGTTCCACGTGCTCGTCCGCCAAGCGGTAGTAGACCCGCTTTCCCTCTCTCCGGAAGGCCACCAGCCTTGCCTGGCGCAGAAGCCTGAGCTGATGGCTCACCGCAGAAACCGAAACCCCAGCGAGGAGGGCTAGATCGCACACGCAAAGCTCCCCCGCCGTCTTCAAAGCCAGAAGAAGGCGCATCCGGGTGGGGTCGGCCAAAGCCTTAAGGAGGAGGGCGGCTTCCCCCAGCACCGCCTCCTCGGGCAAGGCCGCGCGCGCCTTCTCCACCCGCTCAGGGTGGATCTCGTAAACCCCGCAGACCGCCCGCGACACCATCTCACCAGCCCCGTTTGGCCAGGCGCTCCTCTTCCCTCAGTTGATCCAGGTTGATGCCCACCATGGGCTCACCCAGGTCCTCGGAAACCTCAGCCAGCACCTCGGGATCGTTGTAGTGGGTCACCGCCCGCACGATGGCCCGGGCCCGCTTCTTGGGGTCACCGGACTTGAAGATGCCGCTTCCCACGAAGACCCCATCCATCCCCAGGTGCATCATGAGGGCCGCGTCCGCTGGGGTAGCGATGCCCCCGGCAGCGAAGTTCACCACGGGAAGGCGGCCGTGGTGGTGGACCCACCGGACCAGCTCCAAGGGGGCCCCGATCTCCTTGGCGTAGGCCACGAGTTCGTCCTCCCTTAGGGACTGGACGTAGCGGATCTGCTTCCACATGGTGCGGGCGTGGCGGACCGCCTCCACCACGTTGCCCGTGCCCGCCTCCCCCTTGGTGCGGATCATGGCCGCTCCCTCAGCGATGCGCCTTAAGGCCTCCCCCAGGTCCCGGGCCCCGTTCACGAAGGGCACCTTGAACTTCCACTTGTCGATGTGGTGCTCCTCATCCGCAGGGGTGAGGACCTCGGACTCGTCGATGAAGTCCACCCCCAGGGCCTCGAGGATCATGGCCTCCACAAAGTGCCCAATCCTCACCTTGGCCATCACGGGGATGGACACGGCGGCCATGATCTCCTTGATGACCTTGGGGTCCGACATGCGGGCCACCCCGCCCTGGGCGCGGATGTCGGCGGGAACCCTCTCCAGGGCCATCACCGCCACCGCCCCCGCCTCCTCGGCGATGACCGCCTGCTCGGGGGTGGTCACGTCCATGATCACCCCACCCTTGAACATCTCCGCAAAGCCCGTCTTGATCTGAAAGGTACCCTTCTCCATCCCGCCCTCCATCCTCCAGCTTACGCCCCTGGGGGTCAAGGGTGGGGGGACACAAACCCCGGGGTCTAGGGCAGGTAGGCCAGGGGGTTCCGGACCACCCCGTTCACCCGCACCTCAAAGTGCAGGTGGGGACCCGTGGACCAGCCCGTGGAGCCCACGTAGCCCACCACCTGGCCCGCCTCCACCCACTGCCCTGGGCGCACGGCGATGCGGGAGAGGTGGGCGTAAAGGGTCTCCACGCCCCCCCCGTGGTCCAGGATCACGTGGAAACCGTAGCCGAAAGAGCTCCAGCCCGACACCTGCACCTGCCCGTCTTTGGCCGCCACCACGGGGGTGCCGTGAGGAGCGGCCAGATCTATCCCCGTGTGGTAACGCTGGAAGGCTCCCCGTTGGCCGAAGTAGGTGGTGATGCGGAAACCGGAAAGGGGCCAGCGCATCCCCCCCTCCTGGTAGCTCACCCGGCGCACCGCGGGCTTTGCCGCCTGGCGGTCTTGGCGGAGCTGGGCCTGCCGCCTCGCCTCCAGCTTGCGCCTTTCCGCGGCCAGGCGTCTAAGCTCCTCCTGGCGCTTGCGCTCGGCCTCGAGGCGGGCCTGCCTTTCCGCCTCCTGCTTGGCGAGGAGGCGCTGGTAGGTGGTCTTCGCCTCTATACCGGGAAGGAGGACCAGGTCGCCCGCCCTAAGCTCCGTGGGGTCCTGGATCCCGTTGGCCCGGGCTACCTGGACCGGGGAGAGGCCGAAGCGCCGGGCCAGATCCACCAGGGTCTCCCCTTCCGGCAGGGCCACCAAGAGCCCCTTGGCCCCCTTGGGGATGTACAGCACGCTTCCCACCACCAGCCGGTCCAGGCTCTCCAAGGAAGGGTTGGCGGAAACCAGCTCCAAGGGGGAAAGGCCAAACCGCTGGGCAAGGGAGGCCAGGGTATCCCCAGGGCGGACCCGGTAGGCCTCCACCCCTGGAGGGACCCGGGGAGGCCTTTCCTCCGCGGCCACCAGGGGGATGCGGAGCTCTTGGCCCACCTGCAGGCGGTCGTTCCGGAGGCCACTGGACCACATGATGTGTCTGGGGTCCACCCCGTAGCGGGCGGCGATGCCCGCCAGGGCGTCCCCAGGCCGCACCCGGTAGAGAACCCACCCTTTTTTAGCCGCCTGCCCCACCTCCACCCTGGCCTCGGGAAGGGGCAGGGGGCTCAGGACAGGCAGTTTGGCCCAAGCGGGCAAGGCGCAAAATAGGCACAAGGCTCCCAAAATTCCCCGCAAAGGTCACCTCCAAAACCAAACCCTTAACCCCGGGGGGATTATACCAACCCCCCGGGGCCAAAAGGCAAGGGGCAAAAGGCCTAGCGGGCCGCCAAAGCGGCCAGGAACTCCTTGTTGCTCTTGGTGCGGGCCAAACGGGAAAGGAGCATCTCCATGGCCTCCGCGGGGTCCATGTCCGCCAGGACCTTGCGGAGGAGCCACATCTTGTGGACCACCTCCTCGCCCAAGAGGAGCTCCTCCCGCCGGGTGCCGGACTTCAGGATGTCTATGGCGGGGAAGATGCGCCTTTCCTCCAGGCGGCGGGAGAGGTGGAGCTCCATGTTGCCCGTGCCCTTGAACTCCTCAAAGATCACATCGTCCATGCGGCTTCCCGTCTCCACCAGGGCAGTGGCCAGAATGGTGAGGCTTCCCCCGCCGCGGATGTTCCGGGCCGCCCCTAAAAAGCGCTTGGGGAAGTAGAGGGCGGCGGAGTCCAGCCCCCCCGAGAGGGTGCGCCCCGTGGGTGGGGTCACCAGGTTGTTGGCCCGGGCGAGCCTTGTGATGGAGTCCAGGAGGATCATCACATGCCCCCCCTCCTCCACGATGCGCTTGGCCCGCTCGTGCACGAACTCCGCCACCCGGATGTGGTTTTGGGGTGGCTCGTCAAAGGTGCTGGCGATGACCTCGGCCCCCGCTACGCTTTCCCGGAAGTCCGTGACCTCCTCGGGCCGCTCGTCAATGAGGAGGACGATGACCTTGATGTCGGGCTCGTTCTTGAGAACGGCGTTGGCGATCTTCTTGAGGAGGGTGGTCTTCCCCGCCTTGGGCGGGGCCACGATGAGCCCCCTTTGTCCCCGGCCGATGGGGGCCAGGAGGTCTATCACCCGGGTGGAAAGCTCCTCAGGGGCGGTTTCCAGCCGGATCTGCCG
The DNA here is from genome assembly GCA_947085095.1 of uncultured Thermus sp. GTDB lineage: Bacteria > Deinococcota > Deinococci > Deinococcales > Thermaceae > Thermus. The sequence goes on from CAMTVD010000011.1 coordinate 5,668, forward strand.
GTCGGGGAACTGGGGGATAAGCTCGTCAAAGCGGGGGCGGTTTTTGGCGGCCTCGGGGTCCAGGTCGTTGACCGCCTCCACCTTGATGAGGGTCCCGTAGCGCTCGTTCTCCCGGGGGGGGCGGACCCGGCCCACGATGTAGTCCCCGCTCCTCAAGGCGTACTGGCGGATGAGCCCAGCGGAGACGATGGCCACCCGGGACTCGAGGTTGTAGAGGTTCTCCGTGAGGAAGCCGTAGCCATCGGGGCTGATTTCCAAGTATCCCCTCACCAGCTGCAGACCCTCCCCCTGGGTCTGCCTTTCCAGGAGGGCCATGATCAGCTGGTCCTTCTTCATGCGCTTGTAGTTGTCAATGCCCGCTTCCTGGGCCAGGAGGTGGAGCTCGGGCAGGATCTTGGCCGAGAGCTCCTGGTAGGAAAGGGCCACCTCGGGGGTTTCCGCTCGCTTCTTCATGGCTTAACCTTCTCCCAGTCCTCCATAAAGCGCTTGAGGCCGAGATCCGTGAGGGGGTGCTTGAGGAGCTGCTTGAAGACCGCATGGGGCATGGTGGCGATGTCCGCTCCCAAGAGAGCGGCCTCCGTCACGTGCCGGGGGTGGCGGATGGAGGCGGCGATGACCCGCACCGGCAGGTCCTGCACCTCCCGCATCTCCACAATCTCCCGGAGGAGCTCCCCGCCATCCCAGGAGATGTCGTCCACCCGGCCCAGGAAGGGGCTCACGTAGGCCGCCCCTGCCCGGGCCGCCAGGAGGGCCTGGTTGGCGGAGAAGATCAGGGTCATGTTGACTGGGATCCCCTCCGCCGAGAGGCGCTTGCAGGCCTTGAGGCCCTCCTCGGTGGTGGGGAGCTTGACCACGATATGGGGGTGAATGGCAGCCAGCCTCCGCCCCTCCTCCACCATGGCCTCGGCCTCGAGGGCGGTCACCTCGGCGGAAACCGGTCCTCTGGCCAGTTCGCAGATGGCCTTCAGGTGCATCCGTAGGTTTTCCTCCGTGAGACCCTCCCCCCTGGCGGCGAACTCCTTGGCCACCAGGGTGGGGTTGGTGGTCACCCCAGAGAGAACGCCCCAAAGGGCGATCTCCCGTATCTCCTCCAAGTTGGCAGTGTCCAGATAAAGCTCCATGGTGGGCTCCTTTTTTGCAGGAAGAGGACCGGCTTAGCCTGAGTCTAGCAGACCGGGGAAGGGCGTTGTCAAGGGAGGTGAGGGGCTGCTAGCATAGCCTTAGCCGCCAACGGGGGATTTTACCCCAGGGCTGGCGGCTTGTAAAGGCGAGGATGGGGAGAGTACCCCTGCCCAAGAGCCCCAAGCGAGCCGGGGAGGGTGGGAGCCTGGCGGTGAGGGCAGGTGGGAAGATCACCCCGGAGCCGCGGGAGGAAAGGGGTTTCCCCGAGTAATGCCCGCCGGGTGGCGCCCGTGATCGCGCCCAAAAGAGGGCCTGGGGTTTCCCAGGAAGCGCGGTGGTACCGCGGAAGTCTTTGGGGCTTTCGTCCGCGCCTTTGGGCGCGGGCGTTTTGCTAGGAGGTGAGGGATGTTCCAAGAGGTCGGCGAGCCCAACTTCCCCAAGCTAGAAGAAGAGGTTCTGGCGTTCTGGAAGCGGGAGAGGATCTTCCAAAAGAGCGTGGAGCGCCGCAAGGGCGGCCCCCGCTACAGCGTCTACGAAGGCCCCCCCACCGCCAACGGCATGCCCCACGTGGGCCACGCCCAGGCCCGGAGCTACAAGGACCTCTTCCCCCGCTTCAAGACCATGCAGGGCTACTATGCCCCCAGGCGGGCGGGCTGGGACACCCACGGGCTTCCCGTGGAGCTGGAGGTGGAGAAGAAGCTGGGCCTGAAGAGCAAGCGGGAGATTGAGGCCTACGGGATCGCCCGCTTCAACCAGGCCTGCCGGGAGTCGGTCTTCACCTACGAGAAGGAATGGGAGGCCTTCACCGAGCGCATCGCCTACTGGGTGGACCTGGAGAACGCCTACGCCACCTTGCACCCCAGTTACATTGAGAGCATCTGGTGGAGCCTGAAAAACCTCTTTGACCGGGGCCTCCTCTACCGGGACCACAAGGTGGTGCCCTACTGCCCCCGGTGCGGCACCCCCCTCTCCTCCCACGAGCTCTCCTTGGGCTACAAGGAGATCCACGACCCCTCGGTCTACGTGCGCCTGCCCCTCAAGGAGCCGGAGAGGCTGGGCCTGGAGCGGGCGAGCCTCCTCATCTGGACCACCACCCCCTGGACCCTGCCCGGGAACGTGGCCGCCGCCCTCCACCCCCAGTTCACCTACGCCGCCTTCGCCCTGGGCGGGGAGGCCCTGATCCTGGAAGAGGGCCTGGGGAAGAAGCTTCTGGGCGAGGAGACCCCCGTTCTCAAGACCTTCTTGGGGAAGGACCTCGAGGGCCTCCCCTACCAGCCCCCCTACCCCCAGGGGCTGGAGAAGGGGTACTTCACCGTTCTCGCCGACTACGTGAGCCGGGAGGACGGCACCGGCATCGTCCACCAGGCCCCCGCCTTCGGGGCCGAGGACCTGGAGACGGCGAGGCGCTACGGCCTCCCCCTCCTCAAGACCGTGGACGAGGAGGGGAGGATGCGGGTGGAACCCTTTGAGGGCCTCTTCTTCCGCGAGGCCAACCGGGCCATCCTCAAGGACCTAAGGGCCCGGGGCCTCCTCTTCAAGGAGGAGAGCCACCTCCACAGCTACCCCCACTGCTGGCGCTGCTCCACCCCCCTCATGTACTACGCCACGGAGACCTGGTTCATCCGAAACACCGCCTTCAAGGAGGAGCTCATCCGGAAAAACCAGGAGATCAACTGGGTTCCCCCCCACATCAAGGAGGGGCGCTACGGGGAGTGGCTCAGAAACCTGGTGGACTGGGCCCTAAGCCGCAACCGCTACTGGGGGACCCCCTTGCCCATCTGGGTTTGCGAGTCCTGCGGGAAGGAGGAGGCCATCGGGAGCTTCGCCGAGCTTAGGGCGCGGGCCAAGGCCCCTCTCCCCGAGCCCCTTGACCCCCACCGCCCCCAGGTGGACGGGGTGGAGCTCACCTGCGCCTGCGGGGGTACCATGCGCCGGGTCCCCTACGTCATTGACGTCTGGTACGACTCCGGGGCCATGCCCTTCGCCGCCATCCACTACCCCTTTGAGAACGGGGAAGAGTTCCGGGAGGCCTTCCCCGCCGACTTCATCGCCGAAGGCATTGACCAGACCCGGGGCTGGTTCAACTCCCTGCACCAGCTCGGGGTGATGCTCTTCGGCTCCATCGCCTTCAAAAACGTGATCTGCCACGGCCTCATCCTGGACGAGAAGGGGCAGAAGATGTCCAAGTCCAAGGGGAACGTGGTGGACCCCTGGGACATCATCCGGGAGTTCGGGGCGGACGCCTTGAGGTGGTACATCTACGTCTCCGCCCCCCCCGAGGCCGACCGCCGCTTTGGGCCCACCCTGGTGCGGGAGACGGTGCGGGACTACTTCCTCACCCTCTGGAACGTCTATAGCTTCTTCGTCACCTACGCCAACCTGGACCGCCCCAACCTCAAGGCCCCACCTCCTCCCGAAAAGCGCCCGGAACTGGACCGCTGGCTCCTCGCCCGCATGCAGGACCTCATCCAGAGGGTGACGGAGGCCCTCGAGGCCTACGACCCCACCCAAAGCAGCCGGGCCCTGCGGGACTTCGTGGTGGAGGACCTCTCCCAGTGGTACGTGCGCCGGGGCCGCAGGCGCTACTGGAAAAACGAGGATCCCCTGGACCGGGAGTCCGCCTACGCCACCTTGTACCAGGCCCTGGTCACC